>NZ_JAVFKJ010000017.1:0-95827 GCF_032667185.1 Neobacillus sp. YIM B06451
ATAATCATCGACATTTGTGAAATCTCCAGGGATATCGCTTGTGATATCAGACATGAAGCATTTAAAGGCAAGGACTCCCGCATCAGCCAGTTCCTCCAGCTTGTCCAGATTATCTGGCACTAGACCCCCGTAAAAGGCATAATCAACATAGTTTTGTGTTTTTGCCGCTTCAAGTTTAAGATCCAGCGCATTTTTATTGATTGTTGCTGGGAGCGCGTTCAATGGCATTTCCACATAACTCGTCGTTCCGCCGGCTGCCAATGCTTTCGATCCTGTTTCAAAGCCTTCCCATTCTGTCCGGCCAGGTTCACTGATGTGGACATGTGTGTCGATCATTCCTGGCATGACATATTGCCCATTCGCATCAATGATTTCTTTTGCATCCTCAGTAATTTGCTCAGCAATGCAGGTGATTTTTTCGTTTTTTATTCCAATATCAACCTTTCGAACACCATCCCGGAATACAACATTGCCGCCTTTAATAAGTAAATCTAGTGCCATTATTAAAACCCCTTTCGATAAAAAAGATTAATGCCCACCGTCAAAATTGCCTTTGTTTGACATTCCCCTAGCAGCATTTCTTAAAAAATTGCCGCCTGACACCCCAATTAATATTGATAAATCTTTTTTCTAGCTACTTTTCTAAATTCATTTGCTCAACTTTGTTAACTAAACACTTTTTGTACTACGCATCTCAAGGATAATGTAGATAATAAACGCTGAAATAACCCCAACAAACCACGAAATTTCATAAAGCGGCTTAAACAACGGAACGAAATTACCGATTAAGCAAAGCACCCCTGCAATAGTAGCTGTTATGAGGGCATTTACATTAAATCCATTTTTATAGTTGTATTTACCTTCCTTGGAATATAGTTCTCCCAAGTCAATTTCTGTTTTTGATACCACAAAATAATGAGCCAGCATAACACCTGCTATTGGAGCTAATAAGCCGCCAACTATATTTAAGAATGTAAAAATACTTGTCGCATTCTCCATAAGTTTCCAAGGCATTACAAGAATCCCAATTACAGCTGCAATCATTGCACCTGATTTAAACGTTAATTTTTTCGGGAATAGGGATGCCAATTGGTAACCAGCAGGCACAATATTACCTGTCACATTCACCGATAATGTTGTTAAACAGAGTGTAAGAACTGATATTGCTATCGCAAAAGTACTGTCAAACCGTGCAACGACATCAAGTACATTCCAAATTGGTGTCCCAAAGGCAATCTCGGAGCCTACAATGATCGAAATACTTGCAATGGCAAACAATAAATAAGTCACGACTAAACCTACTGTTTGTCCAATCGCTTGATCCTTCGTCGAGCGAGCCAGTCTTGTAAAGTCCGACACGTTTACGATAGGGGCTGCCCAAGCAGCAATGATTGCTGTTACAGCTGCCAAAAAGACGATTACTTTATTTCCGCTGACTCCTGCTCCTGTATAAGCTAAAATTGGGCCAATACCTCCAGCTAATTTAATTGCCCAAATTGCCATACCACCAAAAACAATATAGACAAGTGGAGAAAGGATATTTGCAAATTTACCTACAAGTCCCATTCCTCCAAAAATTAGAGCAACATTAAATAACCAGAATAATAGAAACGAAATTAACCCGGGTAATGATAACCCCAAAAGATTCCAATCTCCGCCTAACGTTAAATATGTTGGCCAAAGCTTTCCGATTAGGATTGATAACGCTTGGCTACCTGCGAAGGTTTGAAATCCAAACCACATGATTGCAGCAATTACCCCTCTTAACACTCCTGGAATCATTGCACCTTTAGTTCCGAAAGATGAGCGTATGAGCATAGCAAAAGGTAAACCATATTTAGATCCTGCATGCCCGTTAAGAACCATTGCGGCCGCTAATATAATTGACGCAGCCATAATGACGGCGAAAACTTGTCCAACAGACATCCCTATTGCAAAAAGTCCGCCAATGGCAATATAGTTTGGGATATTATGAACTGAACCCATCCAAATTGATGTATAATTTCCGACGTTCCAATTCTTATCTTCTAGCTTCGTCGGCAAAATATCTTCGCTAAACCCCGCTTTTTTTAATTGTTCACGATTGATTTGCTTCAATCGAATCACCCCTTTTTTGTTTCGATCACTAAGCAGAGCCTATCCCACACTTGAACATTTGATCGATCTAAATTTATAATTTCATTTTCGTATTAAATAGTTGATTCAAATAAAGGACCGATTTCCAGATTTGAATTTCTTTTAGGCTTTTTAGAATTAATTTTTGTTAATGCCTTAGCATTCATACCAGAGTTTGGTTATGATATTTTTCTTAATCAAACTCTTACATACATACTTTTTAAAAATGTATAAAAATCACCTCCTTTGTTTTAATCAATAGGTTACTTTTTGTATCAAACAAACTTTATATTCACATAATAATTCCTTAGGTTTTATCCGTCAACGAATTTGTCTTGAATTAAAGATATTTTAATTAAAGGTATTTGTGAAAACTATCACAATAAGTAACCAAAGTACATTTGTGAACTATTTTGGCAAAACTCCCTAATACTGATGGAAACGCTTAAATTCCTATGTACCAGCCATTTTGTGTGTTACAATAAAACATGATATATTATTTTATTTTCAATAAATGGTTATTAAAAGTAGAAAGAAAACAAATAATGGCAGAGGTGAAACAGTTGAGCAAAGAAGTACCCCAACCACCACTATGCGATAAAATAGAACATTCTTATCAGTTAATAGGAAGGAAATGGGTAGGACTTATTGTTCGTTCACTTATTGAGGAACCAAAACGGTTTAGTGAGATTCACGCTAATATTCCTGATCTAAGTAAGCGCGTCCTTAATGAACGTCTGAAAGAATTAGAGGAATCGGGGATTATCTTTCGACATGTCATTACGGGCCGACCTGTTCGCATTGAATATTCCTTAACAAGAAAAGGAACCGAATTAGGGAAAGCACTTAAAGGTTTAGAATCATGGGCTGAAAATTGGCTTTAAAACAATTTATCACTATCGGCGTTATTTCACCGTTTATTGAAAAAATACATCAAGAATAAACATCCGATTTTTTTGGAGGAATAACAATTGCAAGAAAAACTCCCACTTGGAGCGGGCGTTGAGATCGAAATGATCGCGAAAAGACCTAACTAGAGCGGAGCGCAGCAACCTTTAAAGTTTAAAGGCCAAAAATAAAAGGCATTGGGAATGATTTTTTCCCGATGCCTTTTATTTATTTGCTAATTTGAAGGCCGTTCCACTTCGTTTTCATGTTATCTATTTTGCCATTTATTATAACCACATAACTAAAACACTGCCATTGCTTCTGTTAATGTAGAATTCTTTAGTTGAAAATTTTAAAATTAGAGTAAAGGATTACAAATCGTGTTGGGGGGATAAATTTTGGAAGAGTGGGAGGCATCTTATCGAGCTGGAATAATTGATGGTGAAGGAAGTATAACCTTAACAAGAATGCATCAAATAGAGTTTTGACGCCCTTGTATTAGTATTGCATCTACAGATATAGAGCTCTTGGATTATATTAAGAGTATTACCGGAGGCACTATTATTAACAAGAAAAACTACAAGCCTGGAAAGCACAAAAACTCTTACTGCTTAAATATAAATAAAAAGAATGAATTCTTCTCCGCATTGCATCAAATTGCCAAATGTTTAAGAGTTGAAAGAAAAAGACAGCGGTGTAACTGGATTCTTCTACATTATAACAATGTTACTCCTAGAAACGGTAAGTATGATCAACAAATGATGGAGCGAAAAATGGAATTTGAAAAAAGTTTCTTTCTTTTATAATCATGCCATTCGTATCATTCACTCATTCACCTCATGTTCATCAAACAAAGATTTTAATAAAAAAACTATGGCGGATCATCACGGATTTTTGCGTATAAAAAGAAAAAACCACCAATTATGTATTGGTGGAGACGGTGGGACGTGCTATTCCATGCTTTCGTCATGGCACTGACTATATCTTCGACCTTCTTCTATAACGAAGGCCGTCTGGCGTATTATGCATAATGTAGATTTGCCCGGTTCCCGGACAGATTATGCATCCTAGTACTGCCGCTTGGGCAGCCTATAAGTCGATACACGGCTGTTGAATTGCTCCACATACCGCTCGGCATTGCCTTATCGCGATAGCGCGACTTAGGTTTCACCGATAAAGCCAGATTTTCACTTGCATATTGCTATGCAAGGCGACTAATACTTAATCGAACCCACGTCCAAAGATATCGGCACTTAGGCTTCTACGAGTGTAGTCGACATATTCGCGATTCGCTGAGCCATCTGCCTGTCGACAGGCGTTTGGTCAGCTAGCCTGGTTGTTCTCTTCCTTCATCCTCAGACGGTGGAATCCGGCGTAGCCCACTTAGAGTGAGTCCCTTACCCTACCACATGGGCAATGGAGGGAGGAACCGCTACGCAGTATTAAGCTGCGAAAGCGAGGTTGTTGTTAGTTTTGCCAGTTATTGGCGTTGACGTTTTAACGAGGCCGATCCCCTCGACTCGCAACCTAAGCTCGAACTACCCCTGTCGAATCCGTAGCGTCCCCATTGTAGTATGAGCGGCAATTATTACATTGCCGGACGTCGGAAAAGCTCAGAGTATGAGCTTAGATTATGTGCCGCAGTGACCCTGCGACAGTTCTTATTATATCACAAACAGCGAATTTTTCAATAGGAAGGACTTGGTTTCCCTGTCGGACCTTACATTTTCTGGCGCTCGCGGAATGCCCTTTCGATATCACGCTTTGCTTCTTTCTGCTTGAGATCTTCGCGTTTGTCGTACTTCTTCTTCCCTTTCGCTAGGCCGATGAGTACTTTGGCGTAACCGTTTTTCAAATACATCTTCAATGGAACGAGCGCATAGCCTGATTCCTTCGTTTCGCCAAGCAGCTTCATGATTTCCCGTTTGTGCAAGAGGAGCTTCCGTGTCCTTAGCGGATCATGGTTGTAGCGGTTCCCTTGTTCATACGGGGAAATATGGACACTGTACAGGAACATCTCGCCATTGTGGATCCTTGCATATGAATCCTTCAATTGCACCTTGCCGGCTCGGATCGACTTGATTTCAGTTCCCTGCAGCACGATTCCGGCTTCATATGTCTCTTCTATAAAATAGTCATGGTACGCTTTTTTATTTTGCGCGACTGTTTTTCCAACACCTTTAGGCATGCTGACTCCCCCTAACATTCCTTAATTGTAGCAAAATATCTCTATTCCCACAACGAATGGGCAAGGAAAGAAAGAGAGCCTCCAGGAGGCCCTCCATCTTTTCGGAAAAGCGTTATAGGCATTCTAGCCGAAGCACTGGCACTTTACCGCTTTTTTCGTTTCGCACTCTTATTTTTCGGGACGTTTTCGTAAAATTTACGTTTCTTTTTCTTCTTTGCCTTATCGCCATCGCCAGAAGAACCAGGCTCGGCGCGGCCAATGCTTTTGGATACGGAACCGCGTCCGCCTTCCTTGCCTTTGGTCGGCTTTTTATCGGAGCTGTTCGTCCTGAAAACTTTTCCTTCTCCGCTCCGTTCGCGCCTTGTCCCTTTCATGCCGACGATTTCAAAGTCGATCGACCGCTCGTCCTTGTTGACGTTGATGACGCGGACTGTGATTACATCGCCAATCCGGAACACATTGCCTGTCCGTTCGCCAATCATCGCAAAATGGCGCTCGTCGTAGCGGTAATAGTCATCCGTCATATAGCTGACATGGACTAGCCCCTCAATCGTATTCGGCAATTCAACAAACATTCCGAAGTTCGTAACCGAGGAAATAATGCCATCATATTCCTCACCAATTTTGTCGGCCATGAATTCGGCTTTTTTCAGTTCGTCGGTTTCCCGCTCGGCGTCAACTGCGCGGCGCTCCATTTTGGAGGAGTGTTCTGCGATTTCCGGCAGCCTCGCATTCCATTTTTCTCGAGTCGCTTCATCCAGCTTCCCTTTTATCAAGTACGTCCTGATTAGCCTGTGAACGATTAAGTCCGGATAACGGCGGATTGGGGAAGTGAAATGAGTGTAAAATTCAGTTGAAAGGCCGAAGTGGCCAAGGCTTTCAGGATAATACTTCGCCTGTTGCATGGAACGAAGCATTACGGTTGATACGACCATTTCTTCCGGCTTTCCCTGTACCTCTTCGATGATTTCCTGAAGGGCTCGCGGGTGGACCTGATTGGCCGTCCCCCGAACGAGGTAGCCAAAGTTTGTAATGAATTCAAAAAACCTGCGCAGCTTTTCCTCTTTCGGATCTTCATGAATCCGGTAAATAAACGGAACATCCAGCCAGTGAAAATGTTCAGCGACAGTTTCGTTGGCTGCAAGCATAAACTCCTCAATGAGCCTCTCGGCAACCGAGCGTTCACGGATTACGACGTCGGTCGGCTTGCCGTCCTCTTCCACCAGCACCTTTGATTCTTTAAAATCAAAATCAATTGCGCCGCGGCCCATTCTTTTTTTACGCAAAATGGAAGCCAGTTCCTCCATTAACTCGAACATTGGAACGAGCGCTTCATAGCGGCTGCGTGTTTCCTCATCTTTCTCGACGAGGATTTTGTTCACATCGCTGTATGTCATCCGTTCGGTCGTCTTAATGACACTTTGGAAAATCTCGTGTTTGACCACATGGCCGCTCGAATCAAGTTCCATTTCGCACGAAAGTGTCAGGCGGTTTACTTTTGGATTCAGGGAACAGATTCCATTCGATAACCTGTGTGGAATCATCGGGATGACCCGGTCGACGAGATACACGCTGGTGGCGCGCTCTTCCGCTTCTATATCAATCGGAGAACCCTCCGTCACATAATAGCTGACGTCGGCAATATGCACGCCGAGCTTGTAGTTGCCGTTGTCGAGCTTCGTTACGGTTACAGCGTCATCAAGGTCCTTTGCATCCTCGCCGTCGATTGTGACGATCACCTGGTCGCGCAGGTCGCGGCGCCCTTCAATGTCGCGTTCGTCAATTTCATCCGGTACCGAATTTGCCTGATCCAAGACCTCTTCCGGAAAAGCGAGCGGCAGGCCGTGTTTATAAATAACCGACAGGATATCTACACCCGGGTCATTTTTATGGCCGAGGATTTGAATGACTTCGCCTTCTGCACTCGTTCGGCCTTCTGGGTAATTAACGATTTTCACAACAACCTTATGGCCTTCAACGGCTCCTCCGTTAGCGGCCTTCGGTATAAAGATGTCGCCTGCAAACTTTTTCTCGTCCGGAATGACGAATCCAAAGCTTTTGCTTTCAACATATGTTCCCACCATCTGGGTGATTCCGCGTTCCAGGATGCGGACAACCGTCCCTTCCCTGCGCTCGCCAGATGTTTCCGATGATACACGGACCAGTACCGTATCCCCGTGCATGGCGTTGTTTGTTTCATTCGGCGGTATGAAAATATCATCCATTCCCGGTTCTTCGGGCATAACGAATGCAAAGCCCTTCGCATGGCCGGCAACCTTTCCGCGAATCAGATTCATTTTTTGCGGCAGGCCGTAGCGGTTTGAACGGGTCCTGACGACAAGGCCCTTTTCCTCCATCTGGACGAGCGCCTTTACGAATTCCTTAAAATCGGCCGAATCCTCAATCCCGAATGCTTCCTCAAGCTCCTGGACGGTAAGCGGCTTGTAGGCTTCATCTCTCATATATTGCAAAAGCCTGTCTATATGCGCTTGAATGTTTTCTGCCAAAATTATCCCTCCCTAACAGGGTGTTTCTTATTATTCTTTCCAATCCAGGCTTTCTAGAAACGTATAAACATCTTCATGGAGCTGCTCTTTCTCCTTATCAAGCGTTATAACGTGCCCCGATTCCTCATACCACTTGATTTTCTTGTCAATTGACTCCGTTTCGCGGTATATAATATTCGCGCTATCCGGGTTGATCATTCGGTCATGGCGGGCTTGGACGACGAACAGAGGTGCATAGATAAGGTCGACCTGGTCCCGAACATCAGTTATTAGTTCCTGAAGTGCTTTTAGCGTCGTCATCGGGATTTTCTTGAATTCTTCCATTTCCTCGTTGATCTCCTCAGGGGTTTTCCCTTCATGCTCCTTGTATTCACGTGCATACTGGAGAACCCCTTTATACATGGTTTCCTCGCTTCGGAAATCCATTGGGGCGCACATCGGAATAATACCCTTCACAGGCACCGTGTAACCCAGCTTGAGAGAGAATACTCCGCCAAGCGACAGGCCGGCGACCGCGATTTCCTCATAGCCCTTTTCTTTTAAAAATTGATAGCCGCGCATGACGTCCTGCCACCAATCTTCAGGTCCGGTTTTCAAAAGTTCTTCCGGCGGGACCGCATGGCCTTTATAGTGAGGCGCATGGCTAGTGTATCCTTTTTTCTCAAGGAAGCGGCCCAGCATGCGGACATCTGCGGAGTTTCCGGTGAATCCGTGCAGGAGAAGCACCGCTCGCGGCCCGGCTTCAAACGTAAACGGCTTAGGTGGTTGTACTTTCATTTCAGTTAACTCCTTCTCATGTCCATCTCCCTTAGTTTTAACAAAGGCAGGCAGCACATTCCAGAAATAAGCCTTTACAGCATAGAGGAACTATTTTCTGAAAATTTAGATAGGTACGAATCGCAAGAAAAATGGGGCGAATACTTTTAAAAACAGGGTAAATAAGTCCAATAACTGGGCGAATCCTTTTTCTCCATTCAGAAAGTCCTTTTTCCAGGTTCCTTTTTATGTAAAATTACACTCAAGTTCCATGCAATTTAGCAAAAAATCCCTATCTTCCGGGAAGGAAAGGTCCAAAGTGGCCAAATCCTCTTTTGATTTCCAAGCAATATCCCAAATCAGGTTATCCGGATCCTCGATTTTCCGGCTGCCACCGACGATTTTTACAATAAAATAACGGACTTCGACCAAAAAACCTTCATATGTACCTGTTTTCACCTTAACTTCATCCAGCACTTCAACAAGAAAACCCGTTTCTTCCTGGAACTCCCGCCTGCAGCACTCCCGAAATGTTTCACCTTCCTCAATGCCTCCGGAGGGCACGGACCATTTTTTCACTTCCTCAGGTTTTCC
This sequence comes from Neobacillus sp. YIM B06451, assembly GCF_032667185.1. Classification (NCBI taxonomy): domain Bacteria; kingdom Bacillati; phylum Bacillota; class Bacilli; order Caryophanales; family Bacillaceae; genus Neobacillus; species Neobacillus sp. YIM B06451. The sequence goes on from NZ_JAVFKJ010000017.1 coordinate 9,049, forward strand.
CTGCAAAACCATTAAGATATTGCCTTGTTCATTTATACATATACCCGCTGCGCCGGCCCACTTTAACATACAATCGCTCCTTTTATTCCAATCCCACTCACCTATTCGAGAGGAGCAGCCGTTCTTCCTTTTTTTCGCAAAAAATAAACCCGGCACGCGGCCGGGTCAATTTTCATTATTAAAGATTTAAGTATGTTACGGCGATTGTAAGGATAAAGAACAATACCGAAAGGACAACCGTAATCCGGTGAAGGATAAGATCGATACCGCGTGCTTTCTGCTTTCCGAAAAGCTGTTCCGCTCCGCCGGAAATTGCGCCTGAAAGACCCGCGCTACGGCCAGATTGTAGTAAAACAACGACGATAAGTCCAATTGATACGATTACCAATAATGTTACGAAAAATGCATGCATGAAGGCCACCTCCTGTTAGACGTTCATTCACAGTATTCTTAATTTAACATATAATCCCGTTTTTCACAATAGCGGGATTCATGGAGATTTTGACAGTTCTTCGAGGCGGCTTCAGCCTTTGCTCTCTAAAAAGGTTTGCGCGTGGGAGCTGAAGCCAAGCTTCTCAACGCATGACCGATGCCGCCATCCGGACATACGTATGCCGCTTGCCGCGGACGACAATGGAATAGGCCAGGATATTTTCCGGGAGCGCGATTCCATTTGCACCAGCATCTCCGATATGGTAAAGGTCCGCGCCGGCCATCTTGCTGTTCAAAGCAATTTGCCTTATGGTCGCTTCATCGGCTCCCTCCTGGCTTGTCCCGGTCGTAAGGATGGCTAGGGCGCCCTTTTCATGGACTAGATCGACGAGGCGGGCTGTTTTTGATACCGTAAAGCCTGGAACAGTTCCCGGGGACGGAATGAGGATAATATCCGCACCCGCTTCAATGAACCCGTGCAATGTTCCCTCGCCCATCAGGCTGCTTCCAGTTTCACCCGCGACTCCGGCTCCGTGCATTTTTCCGGCAATAATCAGTCCTTCAGGTCCAAAGACATCCCGGGCAATGGCTATCGCTTTCGTAATCTCGGCATTTGAGACCCCTGTTTTCGGGTTTCCCGTCAGGCATACGAAGTCAAAGCCTAGCTCCTTTGCCCGGCGAAGGGACTGCTCGGTTGCAATGCGCCCTTCAGGTAGTTTAGTGAGTGCTTCAAGCTTTTCCGCTGAAAGGTCTACAGGTTCAAGGTTCAATCCAACCGGCCGGCCGACAAGCTGTTTAAGCTTGCGGACAATCTCCTCCGGTTCGGTTGCCGGCATCCCTTGAATTTCAGGGTTGAAAACGTCAAAGAAGTTCAGCAGGATCAAGTCTGCGCCAAATGCGGCCACCATCTCGGGATTTGTCACAGCGGGGTAAAGCGGGGTAAACGCCCCGATAACCTCTGCTAAAATCGTCCTACCTTCCGAGGCGAGGATCGACTTTTTAATATCCTGCCCGGTCATCTTCGCAAAATCGGACGCGGTGCAATCAAGAATTCGTTTCAACTTAGCTACCTCCCAAGGGAATTTTTTTCGTTGGCGTTTAAATTAAATTCGTTCCAAGTCTTTAAACCTTAATGAAGATACTTTCATGTTAAAAATCGCATTCCTAACTGTCTTCATAAACCCGATGAAGACACTTTCATGTTAAAATCCCCCTCGAAACTGCCTTATAATCCAGCTCCTCTTTTAATGCCATCAACATGGTTATTTTTTCAAAGGGAACGAAAAAAATACCTGGCGGCACAGGGCCGCCAAGCATATCCAAACTTTCTATAGTTTCTTCATTTCGTTGGACAGGAACTCAACGTCGGTACCGACGACAACTTGGATATCCTGCTTGCTAAGCTTGATGACTCCTTTGGAGCCGAGCTGCTTAAGGCGGTTTTCATCTACGTTGTCTGTGTCCTTCACACGGAGGCGAAGGCGGGTGACGCAGTTGTCGATGCTAACGAGGTTATCCTTTCCGCCAAGGGCATCGACATATTGGACGGCGGCTGTATGGTAGTCGCCCTTAATCGCAGAATCCTCGTCAAACTCTCCTTCGACATCGTCTTCACGGCCTGGGGTTTTCAGGTCGAGTTTCTTAATGAGGAAGTAGAACACAACAAAGTAAATGGCTGCGTACACTAGGCCGACCAGCGCGAGAAGGAGCGGCTTGGTGGCGATGCCGTAATTCAGGAAGTAGTCAATCGCACCTGCCGAGAATCCGAATCCGTGCCGTATGCCCATTAGATAGGTGACCGCGAGCGCAATCCCCGTCAAAAGTGCATGGACAAAGTATAGAACCGGGGACAGGAACATGAACAAGAATTCGATTGGTTCTGTAATACCTGTCAGGAACGAGGTAAACGCAAGCCCGATCATTACCCCGGCTACAGCTTTACGCCTTTCTTTTTTGGCCGCGGCTACCATCGCAGCGGCTGCGGCTGGGAGGCCGAACATCATGACCGGGAAGAAGCCTGTCATAAAGATTCCAGCATCTGGATCTTTCGCGAAGAAACGGGTCAAGTCACCCTTGACGACTTCGCCAGCTGCATTCGTAAATTCACCGAATTCAAACCAAACGAGCGTGTTCAGGACATGATGCAGGCCAAGCGGGATAAGCAAACGGTTCAGGAAGCCGAATGCACCGACCCCCAGAGCCCCCGCTCCAACGATCCAGTTGCCGACAGAGTTGATTACATGCTGAATTGGCGGCCATACATATCCAAAGACCGCGGCAAGGATGAGCATGGTTAAAGCTGTGATAATCGGAACGAAGCGCCGCCCTCCAAAGAAACCGAGCCAATCTGGAAGTTTGATATCATGGTATTTATTGTACAATAGCCCGGCAATAACCCCGGCAAGGATTCCTCCGAGGACCGCCATGTTTATTTCTTCATTGATCGCTTTTGTACCCTCCGTCAAAATGAAATAGCCAATCGCTCCGGCAAGCCCGGCGGCCCCGTTGCCATCCTTGGCTATCCCAACAGCGACCCCGATTGCAAAAAGGAGTGCAAGGTTGGCGAAAATCGCGTTACCAGCAGAAGAAATAAATTCAATATCCAATAAGTCCGGCTGGCCCAAGCGAAGCAATAAGGCAGCTGCTGGCAATACGGCGATTGGGAGCATGAGCGCCCTTCCTATCCGTACCAAAAAACCTAACATCTTTCCACACCTCTTCCTCTCCAAATTTTTGAAGCGCTTACAAGCAGGCGGATAGCCTGCCTACCTTTATATTAAACACTATATTTGTATTCGTAAAATAATATGTGTCGAAAGATTGCGACTCCTTGCTTAATTATATTTTATTCCGGAAAACTAAAATTCAAATATATACCATATTAATTTAATAATGTAAAATTATCGAGATGGCATTTTCTAATAGGGGGTATTATGCAAGTGAGAGAGAACAAGCATGTTTTCGGATGGATGTTCTTCATCTCCATTTTTTTCTTTTTCTCATCTTCAAGCTATGCGGCTGGCGCTGGCATCCAAGATAAGGAAAAGCCGGTGCTGGCGGGAATCACCCATGAAATTATTTTCATCGGCCAGGCGTTCACCCCGTTAGAGGGCGTTATAGCAAAAGATAATGTAGATGGAAACATCACACGAAAAATAGTGGTATCAGGGAAGGTGAATACGAAAAAGGCCGGGAAATATGTCCTGACCTATACTGTATATGATAAGGCAAAAAATAAAGCAATGGCGGTACGGACGATAACCGTCATAAAAGATACGGTTGACCCAGAACTTTCAGGGGTTGCAAACAAGTCGATTTACATTTCCAAAGCTTTCGATCCTTTGTTTGACGTGACGGCGATGGATAATGCTGATGGAGACGTGACTTCGAAAATTGAAGTTTCCGGAAGGGTCAACGAAAAGAAAGCCGGAAAGTACAAGCTTACTTATTCTGTTAGTGACAAAGCCGGGAATATCGCCTCAAGAGAACGGATTGTTACTGTTATCGATAATATCAAGCCGGTTTTTTCAGGAGTAGGAGACATAGAGTTGTTTATCGGTGAATCCTTTCACCCTCTTAAGGGAGTTACCGCTTTCGATAATAATGATGGCGACTTAACCCGGATCATTAAGGTATCCGGTTATATCAACACAAGGATATTAGGAGTCAACACGATAATCTATAGCGTAAAGGATAAGGCCGGAAACAAGGCTGAATATAAGCGTACCGTAACCGTGAAAGAAGGGCCAAGTGGCTATCTCGAATTTAACGTGGATTACATCTCGCCGGATAACGGCATGACTGTAAAGATGGGAACGATGACCAAAAAAAATCTTGGTGAATTTTATGAATACAGTGTGTCCTACACCCAAAAGAATAATACAAATGAACCTATTCCAGAGCTCCGGCCAAAAATCTACTATACCAATGATACTTATGAAGAAGTTAAAATAGGCAGTCCAAAAACGCTGAAGCCAGGGGAATCTGTTACACGGGGTTATAGATTTAAAATGGTTAATACTATTTTTCCATACTGCATTGAATACGCCAAGGCCTCTACCGGCCAAAAACCTCTTGAAAAGTCCCTAAAATGGGAATTCCAATTTAAGTAATTTGATTGGGGCCGTTTCATAAATAAAAACTCCTCCGAATGTGATGCTGCACATTGGAGGAGTTTTTTCATTTGCAATGAAACACTCAGCTTCACTATTTAAACTTCTGGTGAAGCAACAGAAGAGTCCTCTGCTTCACATTTACTTCTTAAGGTTGTAGAAGCTCTTAAGGCCTAGGTATTGGGCAGTTTCGCCGAGCTGGTCTTCAATACGGAGCAGCTGGTTGTATTTTGCCACACGGTCAGTACGGGATGGCGCGCCTGTTTTGATTTGGCCCGCATTTGTTGCAACAGCGATATCAGCGATTGTTGCATCTTCTGTTTCACCGGAGCGGTGGGAAATAACAGCAGTGTAACCCGCGCGTTTCGCCATTTCGATTGCATCGAATGTTTCAGTCAGTGTACCGATTTGGTTCACCTTGATTAGGATGGAGTTGCCGACACCCTGCTCGATTCCTTGTGCCAATTTCTTCGTATTTGTTACGAATAGGTCGTCACCAACAAGCTGGACTTTATTGCCAATGCGCTCAGTCAATAGCTTATGCCCTTCCCAGTCGTTCTCATCAAGTCCATCTTCAATCGAAATGATTGGGTACTTGGATACCATTTCTTCATACCAGTCGACCATTTCGGCGGACGTTTTTACAACGCCTTCACCGGCCAAATGATATTTTCCATCTTCTCTGTTGTAAAACTCAGAAGATGCCGCATCCATTGCAAGCATAACTTCTTCACCTGGCTTGTAGCCGGCTTTTTCAATCGCGGAAACAATTGTTTGGAGCGCTTCCTCATTTGAACCAAGGTTCGGAGCGAAACCGCCTTCGTCACCAACAGCCGTGTTGAGGCCCTTGCCTTTCAGGACAGCTTTCAGGCTGTGAAAAATTTCCGTACCCATGCGAAGGGCTTCCCTGAAATTAGGAGCGCCAACAGGCATGATCATGAATTCCTGGATGTCGACATTGTTATCGGCATGCGCGCCGCCGTTAACGATGTTCATCATTGGAACAGGAAGCTGCTTGGAGTTGAAGCCGCCCAGGTATTGGTACAATGGGATATCCAGATAGTCTGCCGCGGCATGTGCGACCGCCATCGATACGCCGAGGATGGCATTGGCACCAAGCTTCCCTTTGTTTTCCGTACCGTCAAGCTCGATTAGGGCCTGGTCGACACCAACCTGGTCAAGGACGCTGTATTCACCAATCAATTCAGGCGCAATCACGTCATTTACGTTTTCAACAGCTTTCAGGACACCTTTTCCAAGGTAACGTTCTTTGTCGCCATCGCGAAGCTCAACTGCTTCGTGTTCACCTGTAGAAGCGCCGCTTGGAACTAGGGCGCGGCCGAATGCGCCGGATTCAGTGAAAACTTCTACCTCGATTGTTGGGTTGCCGCGGGAATCAAGTACTTCGCGTGCGTAAACATCAGTAATAAATGGCATGCAGTATCTCTCCTTAAAAAGTAGTAGTAGTTTACCGGTTTTATTCCGGTAGTAGAACTTGTTAATAATATCTGTTTTATTTTTTCAGAAGCGTTTTTCCTGTCATTTCCTTCGGCTGTTCGACCTTAAGCAGGTCGAGGACGGTTGGAGCAAGGTCGCCGAGTATGCCGTCTTCCCTTAATGCAACATCCGGTTTTGTGATGATGACAGGAACCGGGTTTGTCGTGTGGGCAGTCATCGGGTTTCCTTCAATCGTAACAACCTCATCTGCATTACCGTGGTCAGCGGTAATGATGGCAGTGCCGCCTTTTTGTAAAAGTAGGTCGACAATTTTTCCAAGGCATTCGTCAACTGTTTCAACAGCCTTTATGGTCGGTTCAAGCATTCCTGAATGGCCGACCATATCCGGGTTTGCAAAGTTGAGAATGATGCAATCGAACTTTTCAGCCTCGATTTCTTTTAAAAGCGCATCCGTTACTTCGTAGGCGCTCATTTCCGGTTTCATGTCATAGGTCGCAACCTTCGGGGAGTTGATGAGGATTCTTTCCTCGCCCGGAAACCTGTCTTCCCGCCCGCCGCTCATAAAGAAAGTGACATGCGGGTATTTTTCTGTTTCGGCAATCCGCAGCTGCTTCAGTCCGTTTTGGGAAAGCACCTCGCCAAGCGTGTTGTCGAGATTGGTTGGCTTGAATGCCACATATCCGTCAACCGATTCGCTGAAATGAGTCAGGCAGACAAAATACAAATGCTCTGGATGTCCTGATCCGCGGTCAAAAGCCCGGAAATCTTCATTGGTAAATGTATTTGAGATCTGGATGGCGCGGTCCGGACGGAAGTTAAAGAAAATAACCGCATCATTGTCCCGGATTTTCCCTACCGGCTGGCCATCTTCGTCCGTCAGAACGGAAGGAAGTACGAATTCGTCGAAAATCCCGTGCTGGTAAGAGTCCTCGATTACCTGCATCGGCTCGGAGTACGACGGGCCTTCGCCATAGACCATGGAACGGTATGACTTTTCAACCCTGTCCCAACGTTTGTCGCGATCCATTGAGTAATAACGTCCGGAAATGGTTGCAAACTGGCCGACGCCATATTCCTTAATTTTTTCGAGTGTTTCCTCAATAAAGGTGCCAGCTGTCTGCGGGCCGACATCCCGGCCGTCAAGGAAGGCATGGATATAAACCTTTTCCAGGCCTGCTTCAGCAGCAAGCTTTAGTAAAGCAAACATATGGCTGATATGGCTATGGACACCGCCATCGGACAGGAGCCCGAACAGATGAAGGGCGGTCCCGTTCTTTTTCGCGTGCTCAATGGCACCCAGGATGGTTTCATTCTTTTGGAATTCCCCTTCCCGAATGGCGATATTCACCCTCGTCAGGCTTTGGTACACAATCCGGCCCGCGCCGATGTTCAGATGGCCGACTTCAGAGTTGCCCATCTGCCCCTCTGGAAGGCCGACCGCCTCGCCGGACGCCAGGAGCTGCGCATGTGGGTATTCATTCCAGTACCGTTCAAAGTTTGTTTTTTTGGCCTGCGCAACGGCGTTTCCAAATCGTTCACCCCTCAGGCCGAAGCCGTCAAGAATGATTAGAGCTACAGGAGATTTGCTCATTATTTACCAGCCTCCAAAAGCTGAAGGAACGATTGTGGTTCCAGGCTTGCGCCGCCAACGAGCGCACCGTCGATATCAGGCTGGGCCATGTACTCCGCAATGTTATCAGGCTTGACGCTGCCGCCGTATTGGATGCGGACTGCGTCAGCCGCTTCCTGTGAAAACTTCTCGGCAACAACTTTCCGGATATGGGAGCATACTTCATTCGCATCTTCCGCAGTCGATGATTTTCCGGTGCCGATTGCCCAAATCGGTTCGTAAGCGATGACGGTTTGCTTCACCTGTTCCTCCGTCAGTCCTTCGAGAGCCTTTTCAATCTGGCCTGCAACAAACCCGTTTGTTTCGCCGTTCTCACGCTGCTCAAGGGTTTCACCGCAGCAAACGATTGGCACAAGCCCATGCTTGAACGCCGCCAGCGTTTTCTTGTTCACCATTTCATCCGTTTCATTGAACATTTCACGGCGTTCGGAGTGGCCGAGGATTACATAAGCGACACCAAGATCCGCCAATGCCGCCGGGCTGATTTCACCTGTAAACGCCCCTTTTTCTTCGAAGTGCATGTTTTGCGCCCCAATTTTAACAGGGGAGCTGTCCGTTTCAGTGACCAATGATGATAAAAATAGTGCCGGGGCACAGATGGCCGATTCGATTTCCCCGCTGTCCGGCACGAGGCCCTTTACTTCTTCTACAAAGCTTTTTGCTTCCGATAACGTCTTGTGCATTTTCCAGTTTCCCGCGATAATCGGTTTACGCATTCCGGCACGTCCTTTCTTTCCTGTTTTATTCCTTATGGTTCAGCGCGGATACGCCCGGAAGGTCTTTTCCTTCCATAAATTCAAGGGAAGCCCCGCCTCCAGTTGAAATATGGCTCATTTTATCTGCCAGGTTGAACTTTTCAACCGCCGCAGCAGAATCACCGCCGCCGATGACCGAATATGTAGATTCGGATTCAGCAAGTGCCTCGGCAACTGCTTTTGTTCCGTTTGCAAATTTATCAAATTCAAACACACCCATCGGGCCATTCCAGATAACAAGCTTTGAATTCTGGATTACATCCCTGTAAAGCTCCGCGGTTTTCGGGCCGATATCGAGCGCTTCCCAGTCAGCAGGGATTTCCTCGATTCCGACGACTTTAGAATTGGCATCCGGAGAAAAGTCATCCGCGATGACAACATCGACTGGCATATGGAAGGAGACGCCTTTTTCCTTCGCTTTTTCTATGAACGAATTAGCTAAATCGATTTTATCCTCTTCAAGAAGGGATTTGCCGATTTCATGGCCCTTTGCCTTTACAAAGGTGTAAGCGAGGCCTCCGCCAATGATCAAATGGTCGACTTTTTCAAGAAGGTTTTCGATTACACCAATTTTATCCTTGACCTTCGCGCCGCCAATAATGGCTGTAAATGGGCGTTCAGGGTTGGAAAGTGCTTTTCCGAGAACCTCAAGCTCTTTCTCCATTAAAAATCCGGCCACAGCTGGAAGATGATGTGCGATGCCCTCGGTCGATGCATGCGCCCTGTGGGCCGCGCCAAACGCGTCATTCACATAAATATCGGCAAGTGCGGCAAATTCCTTTGCGAGTTCCGAATCATTTTTTTCCTCGCCGGGATAAAAACGGACGTTTTCCAAAAGGAGCACATCGCCATCAGCCATGCCGCTAATTTGCGCCTTTACCGTGTCACCATAGGCCTCTTCAGCTTTCAGGACATTCTTCCCAAGCAGCTCGCCAAGGCGGTCGCCAACTGGAGCAAGGCGCATTTCTTCGACAACCTTGCCTTTCGGACGGCCAAAATGGCTTGCAAGGATGACCTTGGCTCCTTGATCGATTAAATACTGGATGGTTGGCAGTGCAGCGCGGATTCTAGTTTCATCCGTAATTTTACCGTCCTGCATCGGGACGTTGAAATCGACCCGGCAGAAAACGCGCTTTCCTTTTACATCTACATCCTTCAACGTCTTCTTGTTCATGGAATCCCTCCTGGAACATCGAATTTTTTCGATTTTGCCATTAAAAAAGGAGAGGGGAATCCTCCCCGCTCCCCGTTAAAAGCCAATTTCATTATAGTTGTTTTTTTAAAAGTTAGCCAATTTTACCAATAAGTATGGATTAAACGCCTTTTTCAGCAATATATTCGCACAGGTCAACTACTCGGTTTGAGTAGGCGTATTCGTTGTCGTACCAGGAAAGGACTTTCACCAAATTGCCTTCAAGGACCATTGTGGACAGGCCATCAACAATGGAAGATTCGGTGCTGCCGTTATAGTCAGAAGAGACAAGCGGAAGATCTGTATACTTAAGAATTCCCTTCAGCGGGCCTTCAGCCGCTTCTTTCAGTGCCTGATTCACTTCTTCAGCCGTTACGTTTTTCTCAAGCTCCGCAACAAGGTCAACAACGGATACGTTAGGAGTTGGAACACGCATCGCCATACCGTTCAGCTTACCTTTCAATTCAGGAAGGACAAGGGCAACCGCTTTTGCAGCACCAGTTGTTGTAGGAATGATGTTTTCAGCTGCTGCACGTGCGCGGCGGTAGTCTTTATGCGGCAAATCAAGGATTTGCTGGTCATTTGTATAAGAATGGACAGTCGTCATCATGCCGCGCTTAATGCCGAAGTTGTCGTTAAGTACTTTTGCAAAAGGTGCAAGGCAGTTTGTTGTACAAGATGCATTCGAGATCACATGGTGGTTTGCTGCCTCGTACTTGTCATGGTTAACACCCATTACGATTGTGATATCTTCATCGGAAGCCGGGGCAGAAATAATAACTTTCTTGGCACCTGCTTCAAGATGTTTCGCAGCGTCAGCACGCTTTGTAAAGCGGCCTGTTGATTCAACAACCACTTCAACGCCAAGGTCTCCCCATCCAAGCTGCGCAGGGTCACGCTCAGCCAGAACTTTAACAGTTTTTCCGCCAACAACAAGATTGGATCCGTCAACTGTCACATCTGCTGAAAGTGTTCCATGAACGGTGTCATATTTCAAAAGGTGGGCAAGCATATTTGCATCTGTAAGGTCATTTACTGCTACGATTTCAATGTTCGGATTGTCAAGAGCAGCGCGGAAAACATTTCGTCCAATACGTCCAAAACCGTTAATACCAACTTTTAATGCCATGATTAGTTCCTCCTTTGATTCGGTAAGGCTTAAAATTTTATATCAAAGGGTAAATACCCTTTTAATAACATGTGTCCAGTTTTGATTAGATTGCATTGCTTCTTAGTATTAGTTTGGCTGCCCCTTCGTCGGTTATGAGGATTGTTTGGGGCGGCGCTATTTTTAAATACGATTGAATGGCTTTGGCTTTTGAGCTCCCTCCCGCAACAGCAAGGACTTTTGGGATGCCCGCCAGGTCGCCAAGCTGTAAGCCGATAGTCATTACTTTATGGACAATGTCACCCTGTTCATTAAAATAATAGCCAAATGCCTCAGCAACAGCTTTGGTTTGAATGATTTTTTCCATATCAGGTTGTGGGGTTTTGCGCCGAGTAGCCATTGTAATAGCATCCCCTATCCCATGGAGCACAATTCCGGCCGATTTAATCTGGGACAACACTTCATGCACTCCGGGTTCCTTAATAAAAGATTCGTAAATATCCATACTCACCTGTTCGGGAACGTAAAAGACTCGATGGCGGGATTTTGTATTGGCAGCCATAATGGCGCAAATCGTATTCGCCTGGTTTTGGACATCCTCGCCTATTCCGCCTCGGGCAGGAACGAACAACAAATCTTCCTTCCCAAGGCCCGGGCCCAGTTCCTCGGCTACTGCCGCCATAGTAGATCCACCTGTGACCGCGATGATATTTTTTCCGTCAATCAGCTTTTTCATCCTGTTCGCGGTCGCCCGCCCCAATTCCTTTTTGGCAAGGGGCGATTGGTCGCTATCTCCGGGTACGATGATAACGTTCCGGATGCCAAGGCGATGCTTCAATTCCAGCTCCATTACGTCTATACCCTTTAGCTCCCGCATTAAGCCATCAAGATCTTCCAGGAGATTTTTTCCTCCTTCTGAAAGCATCAGGCCCAACGGTTGCGAAACAATCAGGTTCTGTTCCTTCAGAAAGTCGGTCTCTGTCCGCAGAACCCTCTCCGTATAGCCAAGATTTGCGGCAAGGGTCCTTCTTCCCACTGGCTGCAAAAAATTGATTGTCCGAAGAATGGAATACCTTTCCTGCATAACGTCGAGAAGGTCCGGCAATAATCTTTTTTGGATATCTAATAACGAGTGCATGAGTCGCAACTCCTTCTTGCAAATTAGCGAGACATAACTGAACCTTTCCCAAGGCGCTGGGACGTTTTCTGTCCCGCTATGACAAATTATGTCCCACCTGTCGCAAAAAAAATCACCCTGTTCGCACTTATTTTAACAGGAGTGATTTTCACATTCAACTAATATGATTGGATTATCTATTTTTAATATACGAAACTAAATACTGCTTATCAATGCTTCCGTATCCAGCTTCGATTCCATCAACCAGGATGACCGGTATCATCAGCCCATATTCCTCAGTCAACTTGTCGCTGGACGCAATATCGATTTCCTCTAGCTCAAATGCGATAGACTCACGGATTTCAAGCAAATCCTCCTTCGCCTTTTCGCAAAGCGGGCAGCGGCTCCTAGTATAGAAGGTAACTTTCGGTTTCAATTCAATCATCCTTTATTAAAATCGTTTCCGCTTTGAAGAAGAGGCGATTCCCAGTTGTTCCCGATACTTGGCCACAGTCCTTCTCGAAATGACAAGCCCCTCGTTCTTCTTTAGCATATTGGTGATCTCCTGGTCTGAAACTGGCTGCCTCTTGTCCTCATGCCCGATAATCGCGGCGATCAATTTTTTCACCTGGTCCGAGGATGCACTGCTGTCCGAGACAGTACCGATTCCGGAGGAGAAAAACGACTTCAGTTCAAAGGTGCCAAATGGCGTCCCAAGGTATTTTTCACGGACTGCCCGGCTGACGGTCGATTCATGGATATCCAGGCAATCGGCAACTTCCTTCATTGTAAGCGGCATCAGCTGCCCCTTCGCCTCCGCAAAAAAGTACGGCTGTTTTTCAATAATTTTCCCAGCCACTTTTAAAAGTGTATCGTTCCGTTGCCTGATACTTTTTGCAAGCCATTGGTAATCCTGGTATTTTTCCTGCAGGAATTTGATTGCCTGCTCATCGCCGCTAGACGTCAGTGAATGGTACATATCGTCGTTAAAGCCGATTGCCGGAAGATTCCCTTCAACAAGATGGACGCGCCATTGCCCATTCACGCAATCCGCCACCACGTCGGGTACAAGATAAGCTGCTCTTTCCTGGTGAAAATCTGCTCCTGGCCTTGGGTTTAACTTTTGCAATAGGTCATATATTTCCTGTATTTCCTTAGGGCTCACCTTTAATTCCTTCGCAAGCTTCTTCCACTTTTTTTCCGCAAATTCGGAAAAAAATCCTTTTACGATCACATGAGCCAAAGGAGACCCTTGACCATTTCGATCAAGTTGAAGGAGGAGGCATTCCTGCAGGTTTCGTGCGCCTATTCCTGGCGGGTCCAACTCCTGAATTTCCCGCAGGCACTCTTCCACTTTTGCTGGGCTTGCATTCGAAATGACAGCGATTTCATTTATATCTCCGCGGAAATAACCATTTTCATCTATATTCAATATTACCTGACGTAAAAGTTTTTGTTCATCTTTTGGAAAATGCCCGGGCTTCAGCTGGGAAAGAAGATGTTCCTCAAGCGTCGTCCCCGTCTCTGATGCAATTCCATTTATATCGTTTTCTTTTTTTCTGTAGGTTGTTTTCCTTGAACGGCCTTTTGACTGCCCGGAAGGCATGACTTCAAGCAGGGGATTTTCAAGCGCCCTTGCTTCCAGAAAGCTCGCCAGCTCCTGGGCACTGTATTGGAGCAGGGCAATTGCCTGGGACAATTCCTGCGTCATTGACAATCTTGTCTGCTGCTGTTGCAAAAGTCCAATCCTCATGTTCATCTGCTTACCCCCCGCCTTCTATTTTACATGAAAATCGGCGGTTTGGGTTATAGACAGAAAAACTTGGCAAGGTTTTTGGGAAAAGAATTGTCTTCGCTCCCCTGGGCCGGTGGTACGTAATGCGATAGCGAGGAAATTTCACAAAAAAAATCAACGGCCCGAGTCAGGAACCGTTGATTTTTTTAAAAAGTAGCGCCCTCGTCAGGACTCGAACCCGAATTTCAAGAACCGGAATCTTGCGTGCTATCCGTTGCACCACGAGGGCATATTTTTGCATCACAATTTCATATTATAGGGGAAACCGTTCATCTTTGCAAGTGTAGATTATGTTTAAAATGGGCAACGTTGGGTAAGATGGCTAACATGGAAAAAAGTTCGATCAATAACCTTACTGGCTGAGCGATTCGTTTGACCTTTATTGACCATCATTGTATGATACTTACATAAGGAAATCTTAAAATGTTTCTTAAGGAGGCAGTCTTATGAATTTGATCCCTACAGTCATTGAACAAACAAATCGGGGCGAGCGAGCATATGATATATATTCACGCCTTTTAAAAGACCGGATTATCATGCTTGGGAGCGGAATTGACGACCATGTTGCCAACTCGATCGTCGCCCAGCTCCTGTTCCTAGAGGCGGAAAACCCTGAAAAGGACATCTCCATCTACATCAACTCCCCAGGCGGAAGCATCACGGCCGGGATGGCCATTTACGATACGATGCAGTTCATCAAGCCGGATGTCCAAACCATCTGCATCGGCATGGCGGCATCCATGGGTGCATTCCTTCTTGCAGCCGGAACAAAAGGCAAGCGTTACGCCCTTCCGAATGCTGAAGTAATGATTCACCAGCCGCTTGGAGGCGCACAAGGCCAGGCAACCGAAATCGAAATCGCCGCAAAACGGATCCTGTTCCTTCGTGAAAAGCTGAACACTATCCTTTCCGAGCGCACTGGCCAGCCGCTTGAAGTAATTGCAAGGGATACAGACCGCGACAACTTCATGACTGCTGAGCGTGCGAAAGAATACGGCCTCGTCGATCATATCATCACTCGTAATATTGTTGAAGAGAAAAAAGATAAGCAATAATAGTTGGCGATTCAGCCCGTTTCCATTTGGAGGCGGGCTGTTTTGGTGTGGGCTGGGTGTAAGTCCCTTCAAAAAAGACCGTTTCACCTCGCTACTAAGTTCGAAACGGTCTTTAGAACCCATGTAAAGACCGTTTCACCTCTCGGCTAAGCTCGAAACGGTCTTTAGAGCCCACGTAAAGACCGTTTCACCTCTCGGCTCAGCTCGAAACGGTCTTTAGAACCCACGTAAAGACCGGTTCACCTCTGGGCTAAGCTCGAAACGGTCTTTAGAGCCCACGTAAAGACCGTTTCACCTCTCGGCTCAGCTCGAAACGGTCTTTAGAACCCACGTAAAGACCGGTTCACCTCTGGGCTAAGCTCGAAACGGTCTTTAGAGCCCACGTAAAGACCGTTTCACCTCTCGGCTCAGCTCGAAACGGTCTTTAGAACCCACGTAAAGACCGTTTCACCTCTTGGCTAAGCTCGAAACGGTCTTTACAACCATCATTTAAGGATGAATCAACGCCGACCCTTTATCAAGAACCCAATTTCACTAATACTACCTTTCAGCAGCTTCTACTTTACAATTTCAACATTTAGCGCCTTTGCCTGTGCTGGAAGCGATGTATCAATTCCACCGTCAACCCAGACAACGACTTCCTTCCCTTTACTGTAGCGATCAATTTTCCCATGGATGGAAAGCGTAACCCATACGAGACCTACATCTCCATCCTCAATTAAAATTCGGTTTTCATCACTATCTACTTCTTGAATTACTCCTTTTAAATCGAACTGGCCTTTAGCTGCTTCTTTACTGTCATTACAGCCTGCTAAAATCAAAAATACAACAATAATCGAAACCATCCTTATCCTCAAGGCGGGTGCTCCTTTCTCCGCTTTTAAGAATTAGACGTCCTTAATCACCTTTCAATTACACCCCGGGCTGCCACCATCACATATCCATAAAAAAACGGATTCGTTCACCTCTGAACGAATCCGCTTTCAAAAAATTCAATCTTCTTTCGAAACATACTGTGTGAGAGCTTCGACGGCGGCGTTATCATCGGGGCCATCGGCCGCAATGGTGATAACCGCTCCCGAGCCGACAGCCAGGCTCATTAGGCCCATAATGCTCTTTGCATTCACTTTCTTGCCGTCCTTCAGTAAAAAGACATCCGCTGAAAAACGGTTAGCCTCCTGTACGAACTGGGCAGCCGGCCGCGCCTGGAGGCCGGTTTTCAATTTTACTTCCACTTCTTTTTCTACCATCATTCTTCCTCCTCTATATCTCTTTTACGGCAGCTGCCTGTTGCTGTTACCCTTCCCAATTAAACTCCATGCGAAACACCTTCCGCATCGTTGGCTGTTATTTCGGCGCCTGTTCAGCTGCCCTTAGTTTCTCGGCGATTTCATCGATTTTGCGAAGGCGGTGGTTGATGCCCGATTTGCTGATGGTCCCTCCGGAAACCATTTCACCAAGCTCCTTTAGTGTCACATCCTGGTAAGCCACTCTCAATTCCGCTATTTCCCGAAGCCTTCCTGGCAAAACTTCAAGGCCTACAGTCCGATCGATGTAGCGGATATTCTCTACCTGCCTGAGCGATGCACCAATTGTTTTGTTCAAATTGGCCGTCTCGCAGTTCACAAGCCGGTTTACAGAGTTTCTCATATCCCTGACAATCCTGACGTCCTCAAAGCGGAGCAGGGCATTGTGGGCTCCGATTATATTCAAGAATTCGGTAATTTTTTCGGCTTCCTTCAAATAGGTGATAAACCCTTTTTTCCGTTCAAGCGTTTTGCTGTTCAACCCGAATGTATTCATCAATTCGCAAAGCGAATCGTTATGCTCCTTATAAAGTGAAGCTATTTCAAGATGGTATGATGATGTTTCAGGATTGTTGACAGAACCGCCTGCTAAAAATGCACCGCGTAAGTATGCACGCCTGCAGCACTTCTTTTTGATCAAATCCGGCGAAATGTCGTGGATAATTGTAAAGCCTTCGCCAAGAATCTTTAAATCCTCAAGGATTTCCTTTGTATCCTGGGCCAGGCGTACGATGTACACATTGTTTTTCTTAAGGCGCATCTTTTTTCTGACAAGCAGCTCGACCTGGATGGGATAATTCTTTTTGATCAGTGTGTAAATACGCCTGGCAATCGCCGCATTTTCTGTCTGGACATCCACCATCAGCTTCCTGTTTGAAAAGGAAAGCGAGCCGTTCATCCGGATCAGGGCGGAAAGTTCTGCTAAATTGCAGCAGGGCTTTCCTTCAATTGCCGTCAATTCCTTTTTTGTTTCTGATGCAAAAGACAATTCCTCACCTCCAGAACGATACTCTTTCTAACTCATTTTCTAATGGGCACTCAATGGGGAATAAACCAAACCCCCACTTAGAAGGTTCGCTTTTATTGTACGGGCAAGCCTCAGCTTGGTTTCACTTATACTGGGATTTAGCAAAAAAACTGCCAATATCCGATCATACCCCAAATACCAAGTGCCTACAATAGGCATTTAAAGGAACTTTTGCCCGTCAGGATTTATAGCGGGGGCTGTCCAATAGCGATGCAATTTCAACTGTTTCCGCGCTTGTTCGTTTCCTCTACAATCATGGAATAAAGAATCGCAGATACTTTCTTGGTGTCGTGGCGAAGGGCGGTGCCATCCTGGACGGCAATTTCCTCATGGACTACCTGGATGCCAAGCTCTTCCAGACGTTCCGTGTCATATTTAACCGGATGGGCCAGTTCTTCCTTATAGCGAAGCTGGATATGTTCGTCAATTTCCTCATTGTTGACGAGAATTGTATCTATGAAGGGGCGGTCCATATGTTTGTAAATTGCCTCCACATGGTCGCTCGCCGTATAGCCGAACGTTTCTCCCGCCTGTGTCATCAGGTTGCAAATATATACCTTCCTGGCTTTCGACCGGCATACTTCCTGTCCAAGCTTTTTCACAAGGAGATTTGGAAGGATGCTCGTATAAAGGCTTCCTGGCCCGATGATGATCATGTCGGCCTGCCTGATGGCCTGGAGTGTTTCCGGAAGCGGCTGGACATCGGAAGGAGTCAAATAAACCCTTTTTATTTTTTTGCCCGAATATGGGATTTTCGATTCCCCGGACACAACCGAGCCGTCTTCCATTTCAGCATGCAGGACGACACTGCGCGTTGCGGCAGGCAACACTTTTCCCCTTACATTCAGGACCTTGCTCATTTCCTGGATTGCATGTGTGAAATTCCCTGTAATTGAAGCCATTGCGGCGAGTATCAAATTTCCGAGTGAATGTCCGGACAGTTCATTGGATGTAGCGAAGCGGTGCTGGAACATCTCCTCCACTAGGGGTTCGACGTCTGAGAGCGCGGCAAGTACGTTCCGGACATCCCCAGGAGGCGGTATGTTCAAATCTTCACGCAGCCGTCCGGAACTTCCCCCGTCATCCGCCACGGTTACGATTGCTGTTATATCGACGGGATAACGTTTCAATCCCCTAAGCAGGACGGGAAGGCCGGTTCCGCCTCCTATGATTACGACTCTTGGTTGCGCGGCGCCATTCATGTCGTTATTTCCTTTCGCCTGGCAATATCCCGATGGGAAATGACAGTTTTATAATCTTTTTCGAAATAATGGCCAATGTATTCAGCAAGGGTTACCGAACGGTGCTGGCCTCCTGTGCAGCCAATCGCGATGACAAGCTGGGACTTCCCTTCCCTTTTATAATGGGGAAGCATAAAGCTTAGCAGGTCGGTTATTTTCGCCAGGAATTTCTGCGTTTCGCTCCACTTCAGGACGTATTCCGAAACCTCGGTTTCAAGGCCTGTTTTCGGGCGCATATGCTCAATATAATGGGGATTTGGCAAAAACCTTACATCAAAGACGAGGTCCGCGTCGATCGGCAAGCCATGCTTGAAGCCGAATGACACGACATTTACAGTGAAAATCGTTTCGTTGTCTTCCGAAAATTCGTTCAGGATTTTTTCGCGAAGCTCCCTTGGCTTCATATCGCTTGTATTGTAGATTACCTGGGCCCTGCCCTTTAAATCCTCAAGCAGTTCACGCTCAAGCCTGATGCCCTCAAGAGGCAGGCCGGAGCTTGCCAGCGGGTGCGACCTTCGTGTTTCTTTGTATCTTCTGACGAGAGCGGCATCATCGGCGTTCAGGAATAGAATTTTCGGTGTCACCCAATCTGCGTCGGCGAGTTCATCAAGCGCTTTGAATAAGTGATCAAAAAACTCCCTGCCCCTCAAATCCATGACAAGGGCAACCTTGTTCATCTTGTTCCCGGATTCCTTCATCAATTCGAGGAACTTGGGAAGAAGAGTTGGCGGCAGATTATCAACGCAAAAAAAACCAAGGTCCTCGAAGCTCTGGATAGCGACAGTTTTGCCGGCACCCGACATGCCTGTAATGATGACCATTTGTGTACCATGTACCGAACCCGTGCTCATTCGTGATTCCCCCTTTTCAACCTGGATCAAGCCGGTAACCAATCAATTCAAACTCCCGTGTATATGTGAATGTTCCAAAAATGATATCGTTACCATGAATCGTATATTCAAGGATATGGTAATCCCCGGGAGCCATTGGCAGGCCGGAAATCCTGTCAGCAGAATGCCATTGAAGAATCCCTTCCTCACAGCTTTCGCTTAGCTTCCCCTCGTATTCCTTCGCAAAAAAAGTGAACATCATCCACTCATTTACGGTTTGGCCGTTTTCCTGGATAATGATTGTAAATACCCCTTTTAGCTTCGGATGCTTCAGGTATATGCCCGTTTCCTCCCTGTATTCGCGGATGCAGGCGTCGCGGACGGATTCACCCTGCTCCATTTTCCCGCCCGGAGCCGACCACCAACCCCGCCGTGGCTTTTGCAGGAGGAGTATTTCGCTATCCTTCATCAATACGCAATTGGCGACCCTTTGCATAGCTTCCACCTCAATTATGGCAAAGCGGGAATTTAAAACGACATTCCTGCCCTGATTCTATACATTATACTATTTTTAAAATTCCCCCACAATGAAGGGAAAATAAGTTTTGTTATTAGCTGGTATTGAAAAAACAACAAAAAAAGGGCACGGACAAGAGCCCGTGCTGAAGGGTATATAAAAAGGGGGTCAATTTCTATTTTTATGATACCCTACCATTATTTCACTTTTGTT
Source organism: Neobacillus sp. YIM B06451 (assembly GCF_032667185.1). Lineage (NCBI taxonomy): Bacteria > Bacillati > Bacillota > Bacilli > Caryophanales > Bacillaceae > Neobacillus > Neobacillus sp. YIM B06451. The sequence continues at coordinate 28,838 of NZ_JAVFKJ010000017.1, forward strand.
ACAGTTAAATTAAAATGACATTAATTTTTAAAGACAAGCTTACCCATTCTTCGACAGGCTCATACTTTTCCGGAATAGGTTATGCCTGCTTTTCCTTTAGGGATTCCTTTAACTCTTCAACAAAATGCTGGGCGGATTGGGCCGCGATGCTGCCATCTCCTGTTGCGGTGACAATTTGGCGGAGCGTTTTTTCACGGATGTCTCCAGCCGCGAAAATACCAGGAACCCGCGTTTCCATTCGCTCATTCGTTTCAATGTAGCCATTTGCATTCGTGATGCCTAGGCCTTCAAACGGCTTGGACAGCGGCACCATGCCGATATAGATGAAAACTCCATCCGCCGGGAATTCCGTTTCCTTGCCGTCAACCGTCGAAACAAGCGTAACGCTGCCGACCTTACCATCCTTCGCATTGATTTCCTTTACTGTATGGTTCCAAATGAAATCAACTTTGTCATTCGCAAAAGCGCGGTCCTGGAGGATTTTCTGCGCGCGCAATTCATCACGGCGGTGTACAATCGTCACCTTTGTCGCAAACCTGGTCAAATACACGCCTTCTTCTACAGCGGAGTCCCCGCCGCCGACTACGACAAGTTCCCTGTTTTTGAAAAAGGCGCCATCGCAAACGGCGCAGTAAGATACGCCGCGGCCGCCAAGTTCTTTCTCGCCAGGCACACCAATCTTTTTGTATTCCGCTCCTGCGGATATGATGACAGAATACGCCTTGTATTCCTTCGCCCCGGCAACAACAGTCTTGTAGTCACCGTGATCAATCACTTCTTTTATATCTCCGTATGCATATTCCGCGCCGAATTTCTTCGCATGCTCGAACATTTTTGTCGAGAGCTCCGGGCCCAGGATATGGTCAAATCCAGGATAGTTTTCCACTTCTTCCGTATTTGCCATTTGCCCTCCGGGAATCCCGCGCTCAATCATGAGCGTGGACAAATTGGCCCTAGATGTGTACACCGCTGCTGTCATTCCGGCAGGCCCAGCGCCAGCGATGATCACATCATAAATTTTTTCTTCCGACATGCCTGTCACTCCTTATATCGAACGATGGTTGCATTCCAAGAATAGTCTTTCCTTATCACATCTATCCTATAAAACAACAGGCTTCGAGTCCAACCATCTGCTCACTCGTTCGTTGCCGGTCCATCCCCGATTTTCCTGCCCCTGCCGCGTAAAACCGCTGGTGCCATTGGAAAAAGAGCCAGTCAAGCTTACCAATTCACGCTCTGCCCTATTGTATGCAGCCCATGATGAGTTTGGCATATTTCCTGATTGTTCCCGATGAAACGCAATACTGGTCGACAAGCTGGTCCATAGGCACCTTATCGTTTCGCAATTTATGCCATACATACACAACTCCGGCCGCCCAGCCTGCAGCATTCTTCAGGCTATACCCCTGCTTTTCGGCTTCCTCGAACACCGAGAACCACATCAGGTACAAACCTGCTTCAACAGCGCCAATCGGCCGATACGTCTGGTAGAGGATCTCCGCTGCATCATGAGCATCAGCAGCCGGTGAACGCTTGCCTTCCTTAAGGTAGGCAAGATAAGCCCGTTCAAGTGCCCCAAACTTTCCGCTTTCATCAAGCACGCTTGATTCGAAAAGTTCCTGCCTGTTCTTTGAAACAGAAGAAAGGAAAATTCCAAACAGCCGTTCTTCTGGATAATCGCTGCCAAGTTTTTGGATGATCGAACGAGACTGGGTTTCAATCCCTCCTGAAGCGCCGTCGTTATTCCACGGCTCGCTGCCTTCCTTGTCGGGTGACATCGCAATAACCTTTTTCCAAAGGGCTTGTGCGAGCTCTTCCCTCCCTGTATAGTAGGCCGCATACGAAAACCAATAGTAGAACGGGGAATCGCCTTCATATCCGCGCTTATGCAGCTTCCTTAGCCATTCAAACGCAAGCTCGTACTCGCCTGACAAAGCGAAGGTCGCGCCAAGCTTAAACTGGTGCTCCGTCATGATCGGCTTAATTTTCTTCAGGATTTCTATCAACCTTGAAGTCTCTTTTTTATCCCGGCGGTAATGGGCAAACACAAGCAAATTGCATAGTGCGTGCAAGTTCCCGGGATTCTTCTCAAGCACATCGTAAAGGACCGCGTGTGCCTGTTCGGTTTCACCAAGGTAAAAATGGGCCAAAGCCAGGTTGTTGTATGCCGACCAATACTCGGGATATTCCTCGACAATTGACGTCAGCATTTCGATTGCCTTCGGAAAATAACCCGACTCGAGCAGATTGCGCGCTTCCTCCTGCCGTACCATTAGGTCATCTTCCTCAAACAGTTCATCCTCGTCATCGAAGCCTTCCATGGCCAGCAGCTCTAGCAGCTCCTCTGCGTCGTCGGCAAACTCCCCATCCTCTTCAAGCTCAAGATAGAGCCGTGAATGATGGTTGGCATCTTTAAAGAATCCCAAATGGGCGTAATTGTTCGCTAAAAAATAATGGCATTCAGTCATTTCCGGATCAAGTTCATCCAGGATCATGTGGAGAAGCCGGTTCGAGTTTTCATACCCGCCAATTTCCGTCCACACCAAAGCAAGCTGGCAGGCAATCATCGGTTCGCCCGGCTCCAGCTGGAATGCACGCTCTAAATATCGTTTCGCTTTTTCAAAATCCCTGCGGTGGTAGGCCTTCAGCCCCTTTGTAAAATAATACTCACCTGTCGGGAAAAAGGAGAGAAGCTTCCCCTTGCCTTTAAATGCTTTCGAATCTTTCCCCATGAAGTCCTCCACTAATGTAATAACTTAAGTAGTATATCACAAATTTGGCGGCCCGGGGATGAAACTCAGAAACTTCCAGACTGCTTGGAGAAAGAGATAATCACTTTCGGAGAATTCAAATAAGGTTACGGACGAACACAATCATTCTCAACTATGGTGGATTTCAGGATTAATAAACGCAATTCAGGGTAAATTAGTAAAATTTCGGGATAAACCAATAAAACCGAACTTCAGGATAAATCGGGAAAATCTCCGGGAATCGCTACCAATCCAATAGCAGTTTGCTAGCATAAAAAAGCGGATGAAAAGTAGTCGCTAGCAGCGGGCTTGAGCGCCTCCCCTATTCAGCAGCAGAAATACATTTTGTGGCAGAGCGGCCGCTTGTGGGACGTGAGTCCAGGCCGCATGCAAAAAGGCCGTTCCGGAAGCTGCGCTGAGCAGGTTCCGGAACGGCCTAAGCGAAACGCGGTTCTGGGTGTCCAAATTTGGTAGGCGTGCATACTTTGTCCCTTTTTCCCAAAAAAGAAGTGAACCGTTTATTCGGATTTCTCGGTGCCATAGATCGGGTCGTCGGCCCAGCGCTCGGCAAGTTGTTCGGCGGTGTAGATGATGCGCATCGGGTTTCCGCCAACAAAGCTGCCGGCGGGGACGTCTTTATGGACAAGGGTGCCGGCCGAGACGATGGCTCCGTCGCCGATTGTGACGCCAGGCAAGATGGTCGAGTTTGCGCCGATCATGACTTCGCTGCCGATATGGACCTCGCCTAGCCGGTATTCCTTGATCAGGTATTCATGGGCGAGGATGGTTGTGTTGTAGCCGATGACACTATTCTGCCCGACGCTGATTAGCTCGGGGAACATGGTGTCGGGCATGACCATCAGGGCGAATGAGGTCCTGTCGCCGACCTTCATGCCGAGGAATGTCCGGTAAAGCCAGATTTTCATTGCGATAAAAGGGGTGTAACGTGCGATCTGGATGATGATGAAGTTTTTGGCGACTTTCCAAAACGATACTGTTTTATATACCTGCCAGAGCGAGTTGGCGCCTTCCACAGGGTATCGTTTTGTGCGCCTCATTGCTTGCCTGCCCCGACGATGTCCAGGATGTCGGCCATGCTCTCAAGCATGAAGTCCGGTTCAAATTTTTCAAGGAATTCGCGGCCCTTTAGCGACCAGGCGACCCCGGCTGTTTTCGTGCCGGCGTTTTTCCCTCCGAGGATGTCGTGGTAGTTGTCACCAACCATGATGGCCGTCTCAGGTTTCGATCCAAGCTGTTCGAGAGCGAGCAGGATCGGTTCCGGATCGGGCTTTGGTTTGGAGACATGGTCGAGGGCGACGATGACATCGAAAAACTGGTCAAGCTTGGAGAGCTTTAGCCCCTTAAGGACGACATCGTGCATTTTCGTCGTTACGATTCCGATTTTGTAGCCGCCTTCCTTTAGCGTCCTTACTGTTTCAAACACGCCGGTGAATTCCTTGACGAGCAGGTCATGGTTGGCATGGTTGAAGGCGCGGTACGTGGCGATCATTTCTTCGACAGCTTCCGGGTTCATCGGTTCGAATGTCTCCCGGAGTGTCGGGCCCATGAACGGCAGGACATCGTCACGCGTGTATTTATTTGGATAATAGCGGTTAAGGGTGTGCAGGAACGAGTTGATGATCAAATCATTTGTATCAATCAATGTTCCATCGAGGTCAAACAATATTGTATCGATTCCTAAGGCTGGCTTCATAAATTAACTTCCTTTCTTTGTATAACACCGGGTTGCTTCCAGATTGTCCCGACGATGAAAGTCAGGAGGACCGCAACGCCGATTCTGATAATGAGCAGCGGCCAAACCGGGATGCCGAGCGGGATAAAAATCAGTGTGTCCTCGACGACCGCATGGCAGGCGACGAGGAAGATGAATGCTAGCGTCGCATCCTTTTGGCTGACCCCATCCTCCTTGACAGCCTGAATCATGACGCCCGCCCCGTAGGCAAGGCCGAACAGAAGGCCTGCAGCCATTGTCGTGGACGTGTTTTCCTTCATACCGAGCGCCCGGGTCATCGGGGCCATTGTCTTTGAAAATTTACCGAGCCATTGAAGGTCTTTCATGATCTGGATGACAGCCATGAGCGGGATGACGATCAAGGCAAGCTGGACGATGCCAAGGCCTGCTTTTCCAATGGCTTCAAGGATAATGTTCAGAGCACCAGAAGCCGGTTCTGCCTTTGCTTGGATGAATCCGTAAACCGCCTGGCTGCCACCTCCGTGCCAAACAAGATTGATAACTGCAGCGGACACGAAGGCCAGTCCAAGCCTGACTGTCAGCACAATCCAAATTTTCACTCCTGCCTTCAGGGCAACGGTTGATTCCACGATTAGATTATGTGAAAAACTCAGCATGACGGCGAGAATGAAAACTTCCTTGACGCTGAAATCAAGAGTCAAAATCGCCCCGATTGCCGCGTACAGGTTGAGCACATTGCCAAGGACGAGCGGGATTGCCGCGTCGCCGGGCAGTCCGATCAGTTCCATCAATGGGCTGACCACTTTTATTAGCCATGCCAAAAGAGGCGTATATTGCAGGATTGAGACGGCGAGAGTGACAGGAAAAATGACTTTTCCTAGCGACCAGGTTGTTTTTAAGCCAACGAGCAAGCCTTTTTTGATTGATTGGACGAGCATTCCTTCTCTTTTCCCCTTTGTGCGTTTTGTTTTTTGTATTGTGGTGCGTTTCGGAAAATAAATTTGAAGACACTTTAAAGTTGAAAATTCATCTAAACTGTCTTCATAACCTCGATGAAGACAGTTGTTTGCTGAAACCCTATCAAAACTGTCTTCTTAAGGAAAACCTGAATTGCATGACTCCATTTGATGCCATTTGGACACCGAAGCTACGAAAACACCATTCGCTGTCCAAATCCGGGCTTCATTTGGACACCGAAGCTGGGAAAACTCCATTCGCTGTCCGAATCCGGACTTCATTTGGACACCGGAGCTCAGAAAACTCCATTCGCTGTCCGAATCCAGGCTTTATTTGGACACTGAAGCTCGGAAAACTCCATTCAGTGTCCGAATCCAGGATTTATTTGGACACCCTAGACGAGAAAAATCCATTTGCAGTCAAAAATCCCACCTGATTCAAACACAGAAGCTGAGAGCACAGAACCGCCCTCGTGTTTGATCAGAGACCAGAGATTTCACTGATTTAGCATCCAAAGATGCGGAAGCGTAAAACTCTATCAAAACTGCCCCTCCATTGCCCGGATAAAGAAACTTTCAAACGGAAAAACCTACTTAAACTGTCATACATTAAATGGCGGCTTCCCCGGCCTATCCAATGTACGTTTTTACAATAGCCCTACTTCCCTTTCCCGTCATTATCCAGGTAACGGGCATCGGCGAGGCCTTTTTTGCGGCGGTAAATGATCAATCCAGCTGCAAGCAGAATAAGGAAGATCGATAGCAGCTGTGAGACCCTGATATCACCGAGCATTAGGCTGTCAGTGCGCATCCCTTCGATGAAGAAACGGCCGATTGAATACCAGATAACGTATGCCAAAAAACTCTCCCCACGGTGAAGGTTGACGCGTCGCAGGAAAAGCAACAACGCGAAGCCGGCAAAGTTCCAAAGCGATTCGTACAGGAAGGTCGGGTGATAATAATGTCCACCAATGTACATTTGATTAATAATCCAATCAGGCAGGTACAAGCCTTCAAGGAACGACCGCGAAACCTCTTCCCCATGAGCTTCCTGATTTATGAAGTTCCCCCAGCGGCCGATTGCCTGGCCGAGGATGATGCTCGGAGCGGCGATATCGGCGACTTTCCAAAAGGATATTCCGCGTGCCTTTGTAAAGAAGTACGCTGTCAAAACGGAACCGATCAGGGCGCCGTAGATGGCGATTCCGCCATTCCAGATTTTTATAATGTCGCCAGGGTTTTGGGCGTAATAGTCCCATTGGAAAATAACGTAATAAATGCGTGCTGAAATTATGGCGATCGGGATTGCCCAAATGAGCAGGTCGGAAAAGGTCTCTTTTGGCAGCCCCCTCCGGTCACCTTCCCTCATGGCGAGAAATAAAGCCAGTGCCAGCCCGGTCCCGATAATGATGCCGTACCAGTGGACCTGGATCGGCCCTAAATCAATCGCAACCGGATTAAGCGGGGTAATCGTTTCTTCCATTCTCATTCTCCTTTTAGTGTTCTCTCTACCTATAAAAATTTGGACAGTTTACTATAGCTAAAGGCGGTTACAACAGTTAAGACCGGCCTTCCTCGATTACACCTGACAGCTTTTCAGTGAACTGCTTTGCTGCGTTGACGCCCATACGCTTCAGACGGAAGTTCATCGCGGCAACCTCGATGATAACAGCCAGGTTTCGGCCTGGGCGGACGGGAACTGTCAGTTTCGTAATTTCGGAGTCGATAATTTTCAATTTTTCATCGTCAAGGCCCAGGCGATCGTATTGTTTTTCCTGGTCCCATATTTCAAGATGGATGTTTAAAATAATTTGTTTGTGAGTACGGACAGCTCCAGCGCCGAACAGTGTCATCACATTGATAATGCCGAGTCCACGGATCTCGAGGAGATGTTCGATTAGTTCAGGCGACGTTCCAATTAACGTATTCTGATCCTCCTGGCGAATTTCAACACAATCATCGGCAACAAGCCTGTGGCCGCGCTTCACCAGCTCGAGCGCGGTTTCACTTTTACCAACGCCGCTCTTTCCGGTAATGAGAACCCCCACTCCATAAACGTCTACCAATACTCCATGGACCGCCGTTGTAGGTGCGAGCCTGCTTTCAAGAAAATTAGTCAAGTTCCCGGAGAAGCGGGTTGTCTTGTATTTCGTGCGCAGCACTGGAACGGATTCCCGCTCGGCTGCTTCTATTAATTCTTCCGGAACGTCAAGGCCTCGTGTAATGATGATTGCAGGAGTAATATCCGTGCATAACTGCTCCATCCTTAAGACGCGATCGCTTTCATTCAATTTTTTAAAAAAAGAAAGCTCGGTCATTCCAAGCAGTTGGATGCGTTCAGCTGGATAATAATCAATAAAGCCCGCGAGTTCGATGCCCGGCCTGGATAAATCGCTTGTCGTAATCGGCCTGTCTATTCCTTCACCGCCACAAATGAGTTCAAGGCCAAACTTTTCGTATATATCTCTCGTACGTACTTTCAACAAAGCCCTTCCTCCTTCTCTTCTGGCGCATTCAATTGATTCTATCTATTTTAGCACTTTTTTCATTGGAACAAAATCAAGCCGGCCCATTTAATCATCGTACATACCTGTTGTCTGGACAGCCAAACGAGAAAAACCGTATACTTAAGTGAAGCACCAAGACGTATTTAGGCGAATGGAGCTGGTTAATTTGGCCATTTTACTAAAAATAAAAGGCAGAAGTGTTTTTGAAAATGAAGTCAAAACAAATCAGTACATCTTTATAGAGGATGGAAAAATCTCCGCAGTAGGCCCTTTAGCTGAAGCCAATGGAAAATACCCCGATGCTGAGGTGCATGAAATCGGGGAATCCGAAACGGTCGTACCAGGATTCATTGACCTCCATATTCACGGAGCGGCCGGAGCGGATACAATGGACGGCACACATGAAGCGCTTCGGACGATTGCCAGCGCTTTGCCCGCGGAAGGAACAACCGCATTCCTCGCAACGACAATCACCCAGGAACATGGGAATATCGAGAATGCGCTGAAAAATGCGGCAAGTTACTGCGAAGTTGATAACCGCCCTGGGAAGGCGGAAGTGGTCGGCGTCCATCTTGAAGGGCCATTCATCAATGCAAAAAGGGCGGGGGCGCAGCCAAGGGAATACATTATCGATCCGGATATCGATCTTTTCAAACATTGGCAATCAAGCGCAGCGGGCCTAATTAAGCTCGTCACAACGGCGCCTGAGCTTGAAAACGGAACAAAGTTCATTGAATATTTGGCGAGCACAGGCGTCGTCGCCTCCATCGGCCATACAGACGCCGTCTATGATGAAGTCAAAAAAGCGGTGAATGCAGGAGCAAGGCATGTGACCCATTTATACAACGGCATGCGCGGCATGCACCACCGGGAGCCCGGTACAGCCGGATCGGCGCTATTGTTCAAGGAGCTTCTCGTTGAAATGATAGTCGACGGCATCCATATCGCCCCTGAAATGGTCAAGCTGTCCCTTTCTGCGAAAGGGCCCGATGGGATGGTGCTCGTCACCGACTCAATGAGGGCGAAGTGCCTGAATGCAGGCATTTATGACCTCGGAGGCCAGGATGTAACCGTTGGGGATGGCCGAGCTGTTTTGGCTGATGGCACGCTAGCAGGAAGCATACTAAAAATGAACGACGCGGTCCGGAATGCATCCGATTTTTCCGGCATTGGCCTCCTGGATGCGGTCCGGATGGCAAGCGTGAACCCGGCTAAGCAAATTAGCATTTTTGATAAAAAAGGCAGTATCGCTCCAGGCAAGGACGCGGATTTGGCCGTTCTGGACTCCAACATGGAAGTCGCTGCCACATGGTGCCGAGGGGTGCTGGCGCATAAAAATGAATAAGACTGCAAATTTTTCATTTGGATGATACGGTAAATTCCGTCATAATAATAAACGGTAATAAGTATTGGTTAGGAAAGAGGGATGAAGGATGAAAATTATCAAAGTATCAAATAGTACAGAAATGGCAAAAACCGCCGGGGAAATGATTGCGGAAAAGGTGCGCGCCAACCCGGAGATTGTACTTGGGCTCGCGACGGGCGGTACGCCAATTGGCACATATCAATATTTGATTGAAGATCACAAGGAAAACGGGACTTCTTACAGCAAGGCATCTTCCGTTAACCTCGATGAATATATCGGTCTGCCGAAAACAGATCCCAATAGTTATTATTTCTTTATGAAAACAAATTTGTTTGACCATCTCGACATCAGTCCGGAGAGAACCTTCATTCCTGATGGAACGGCGGACGACCTCGAGGCGGAGTGTACCAATTATGAAAAGAGAATCGCCGAGCTTGGCGGAGTCGACCTCCAGCTTCTTGGAATTGGGCGCAACGGCCATATCGCCTTTAATGAACCAGGCACTTCATTCGATAGCAGGACCCAAATAGTCTCGCTCGCGGAGGAGACAATCACGGATAATGCCCGCTTTTTCTCCTCTCCTGAGGAAGTACCGACAAAGGCGATTTCAATGGGAATCGCGACTATCCTTGAAAGCAAAGAAATTATCCTCCTAGCTAACGGAAAGTCAAAAGCTGAAGCGCTGCACAGCCTCATAAAAGGAGAAGTTACCGAAGACTTCCCAGCATCTGCGCTGCAGCGGCATGGAAATGTGACAATCATTGCCGATGAGGATGCGCTCAGCCTGATTAATGATATTTGACCAAAAGGGCCGTTAGGTACTTGCAGTTCGATAATTTAGCAGGAAAAATTTGAACAATACGATTATGAAAAAGAGCCAAATGGCTCTTTTTTGTTTTACCCCCCTCTACATTTAGAATGTAATTTAAATAAATACCAGCTTGTCCCTATCCACTATCGAAACTTTTTCATATTTAGTAAGAGAAAGAGTTTATAAAGGGGGTTAGTTAGATGAAGTTAATGCTGGATGCGGGCCATGGCTATTCTACTGCGGGCAAGCGGAGTCCTTCGGGGATGCGGGAATACGAATTTAACAGGGCTGTTGCAGGCTATGCAAAAAAGGAACTCGAAACATATCAGGATGTTTTGGTATACTTCGCCCACTCGGACGACAGGGATGTCCCTCTCAAGGAACGGACAGACAAGGCAAACCAATTAAAGGTGGATGCCTATGTGGCGATTCACGCAAATGCGTACCAAAATACATGGAACAGCGCGAACGGGGTCGATACGTTCGTTTACGTGACAAAACCAAAGGATGCCTATGAGCTTGCCTTAAAGGTTCAGAAAAATCTGGTCGAAAAAACCGGCCGCCGTGACCGGGGCGTCAAGACCGCCGATTTTCACGTCTTGAGGGAAACAAATATGACCGCCATTCTTACGGAATGCGGGTTCATGACCAACCTGGAAGAAGAGTCCCTTCTGCGTTCCGACTCCTACAGGCAGATTTGCGGAAAGGCGATTGCCGCCGGGATTGCCGAACATTACGCATTAAAGAAAACACCAGCGGCACCTGATTCTGGCGGAGGGAATCTTTATCATGTTCAGGCGGGGGCTTTCCGTGATAAAGCCAATGCCGATGATTTGATAAAGAAACTGTCGATTAAAGGCTACCACGCTTATACCACAATGGGGAAAGATGGCCTACATAAAGTACAGGCAGGCGCCTTTTCCAAAAAAGAAAATGCCGAAGCACTTGTAATAAAGCTGAAGGCCGATGGATTTACAGCCTTTGTCTATCTTGAATAAGGTACAAGATTCCGAAAAAGTTCCGTGGTAGATGATGTTTTTCCCGTTGAAAACTATCTTCCAACCTGGCAGGCAACGAAAAAAAGCGCGATTCGCCGCGCTTTTTTCATTGAGCTCTATTTTTTCTTTTTATCCATCACGAATTTTTGGATGATGATATTCACCAACGAGAGGATGATTGCCGCGAGCAGCGCCATCCCGAAGCCTGAGATATCAAATGCCGGCCCCATGAGTGCATCTGTCAATAGCAGTGTTATCGCGTTGATTACAAACAAAAACAGCCCTAGAGTCAAAATAGTAGCAGGCAAGGTGAGCAAAATGAGTACAGGCCTGACGAGCACGTTCAGGATGGACAGCAGGAAACTTGCAACAATGGCGGCGCCAAAGCCCGAAAGCCGGAAAGCATCATCAAAATACCCCGCGATTGCCATGAACAATATTGCATTGATTCCAATCCCAATTAGCCATCTCATTTGTAGCTCACCCTTTCGTTTACAGCAACCTTCTCTTTTTTTAAAAATTCATACGGAATACCTATCTAAATCAAATTCGAATGACGTAGCCGCAACTATCAATTAAAATTCATCCTTCTTATAAGTACCGGCCTTTTTGACAGTGATGCCGCCGGTTTTTGTTTCGGCGATGATCCGGGCAGTCCGTCCATCTGGCTGGATCGTTTTAAAGCGGAGCATTTTCTGGATCATCTCGCTCTTTTCTTCAAGAAGCTGGATCCTGTCGAGGTCAACCTGGAATCCGCCTAAATTGGACCTTAGTTCGCCATCGACCGCTTGGCCGTCCGGCACATATATATCGATTCCTCCGGTCGCCGCTTTTGCCGAAATGAACTCGCATGCCCCCTGAATGTCACAGGTGATGCCACCGGTAAAGGTCCTAAGATCCGCCGATTGGAAGGAGCCCTCCAGCTTGATGCCGCCATTGATCGTTTCGGCCTCAACCTTTTCCACAGCGCAGCCTTTCAGCTTAATGTGCCCATTTCCGGTCTCGGCCTCAAGCTTTTTGCCGGAAATTCTTTTAAAGGAAATTTTTCCGCTCCCCGTCTTTGCCTTTACATCTGCCGCGCGGAGATTTTCCCCGGTTACCGGCCCGTTGAACAATTTAGCGCGAACCTTCTCGTACGACGAGTCCGGGACATACAGGACTGTGTCCACCTTCATCCATTTATGATTCGTTAAAAATCTAAGCCTTCCGTCGTTAACATCGAAAACAACCGTTTCAAGTAGCGTTTTCCTTGCCTCATCCTGGTTCTCGACCCGGTAAACACGGGCCTGGCAATCAGCCCGGACGTTTTGCTGGTCCCATGGGACAATCTTCAGCGAGCCGTTTGCAATGCTTACATCAATGTCAGTCAGGCTCACTGCGTTCTGGTGGAAAATGTGTGAAATTTCCACGGATTGGCCAAAATTGAAATCCAGATCCAGCTCCTTGATTTTTTTAATCGCGGTATCAAGAAGTTCAAATAGCTTATCCTTCGTTGTATGAGACCTGTATGGCTCATCGCTTCCCCTACTGCTTTCGGGCTCCTCCTGCACGACTACCGAAAGCTCGTTCCTCAGCTCCTGCTCCTTCTCGCCGGCAATCTTGGACGACTTTTCCAATTCCTCAAGCAGGGTGATGGCTTCCACCGCTGATAAACTGCCACGCTCAACCATTTCCAAAATCCTTCTACGTTCTTCCTTCACAAAAATACTCCCCTTCCTCTACTTTTTCCTTCATGTATATCAGAAATTAGCCTAAACAGGGATGTTCGTTTCATTCCTTGCCAATTTTGCAAGTTTGTACAGCTTACAGCTCCTGGATCGTTTTTATTCCTTTCACAACATTCCAGATGATTACGCCAATCGACAGGATTCCGTATATCCCCATGCCGAGTATCGCAATCCCAAATCCTGCATCAGACCCGGCACCCGCTATCGCACCAAGCATCGCAAACGGAATCGCCACGAATGGTATAAGGTGGGATAACAATGCCTTTTTGGCGTGTTCCTTCGTGATGAAATCATCTACTACAAAATAAACGACAATTGGAAATAGGAACGGTGCAAAAAAAATGCTGAAATAGCATAATCCTGATAGGATTTTCCTTGTATCCATAACACCAGCCTCCTTCCCCTGTTTTTACGGGCCTTTTCCTGAAAAGTTTCAGGATGTGTTGTTTTTTTTACAAATCATACCTTGCAGTCCGGTGCTTGCTTTCAAAATAACGTTGAAGCCCTCCCGCAAACAGATTGATGAACAGAAGGGTGATGCCGATTGCGCCTATCCCGGCAAACGGAATCCATTTGTAAATTCGGACATCATGAAGGATCGTAGTAAAAATCATTGGCCACGATGGAGAAGTGTTGACAACTTCATACGCCGATCCCCATTCGTTCATCATGAATTTCTGGCTGATGAAAATAAAGACGATGCCAAGCTGCGCAAGAAGGAATAGCGTCCTGCCGATATCATTTATAATCATTACAATAATATTTGGTATGACGACAGGCATGTAATAATTCCTGAACAATGTGTACGGCGAGCAGCCAGAGACAATTCCCGCCTCAATATATGGCCGTTTCTCTGTATCCCGCAAATGTGTGTGAATGATTTCGGCGACCCTCCCTGTTTCTAGCAAAGCAAGGATTAAAATCATATAAAATGGCCTCCAATCAGAGAAAAAGATGAGTGGCAGGCCGGAAAAAAACGATACGAAGAAAATTGGCGGCATAAATGAAAAAAGCTGCTGCCAGCCGTTCATGACCCCCTCCATAAATTTGGAGTAAAAGCCGGCTACAGCTAGCGGAACTGCAAATACGTAACGCAGCGCTACGACGCTCAGGACAATTTTAAGCGTTTCTCCCGTTCCCATTATGAGCAGGCTCAGGATATCCACCCCTTTATGGGTGCTTCCAAGCGGATATCCTTCCATTGGCGGAAATGGTACTAGGATGATTTTCCCCTCATCCGTTCTAATCGCTCCAGTTTCTTTCAGCTCCGTATCAACAAATGGCCAATACGGCCCCACCACAGCGACGACACCTAAGAGAATAAGAAAAAAAGCACCAGTCCAAAGCCTCCAGTTATCCTTCATCATGCTTCATTCCTTTCAAGCGGATACAGCAGGCTTTTTCCAATCTGGCTGACTAATTTTTGAAAGGAAAATAACTGATGTAAAAAGAAAGATATACCCCGCCGCGCTATAAATATTGATTGGGTATTGTTCCTGCCCTACAGCAAATATGAATGGCGATGCAACGGACTGATAAAAGAAATAGGCCGCACCGCGGTAATTCGTCAAGAATTCAACAATGAACAAGTTTGATAAAGTATAAAGTGTAATGGTGTTCGTATGGCTGAGTATTTTCGGATAGCAGTTTTTTAGAACATGCGTGTAGAGAACCCTTAATGAAGAAGTCCCTTTCGAAAAAGCCGTCTTGATGTAATCCATTGCCTGCTCATCGCGGATGCTTAAAAACGTGATATTGGCAATATAAAATACTGGGTAAATGGAGAGATAAATAATTCCGAGAATCGTCGTGCTCATTGTGTCGCTTCCGTAAACCCGCATGTAAGGGAGAAGGCCCCAACTGTACGCCGTCATGACTCCAATCTGTATCATGATAATTAAAAACAGGTCCGGAATTGAAAGAAAGAACCTTGTTAATGTTTCACCAAAAATATTAGTCTTCTTGTTTCTGATTCGATAGTCGAGCACCCCTTTGGCCACTCCAACGAATAGGCCGATGAATAAGGCAGGGATTGCAATTTTCATGCTCTTTATAAAGGTGTGCATAATGCTTTCAACCCGCGAATGGCCCTCCATTACATCCCCGAGGCCTTTGTTTTCCTTGATATATGTAATAAACTCCTGAAATTGATCAATATGTTTCTCAAGCGAATATTCGTATTTCGCCCCAAGAAATTTAACAGCTCGGCCTTCCTGGTAGATGATATCCCTGGGTAAAAACAAAAGAGCCAAAAATAGCGTCATAACCAAAACCCACATCGCCGCTTGCTTAAGTAAAAACTTTAACATCTTTCTCACATCCCCTTTGGGCTGAAACCAGCACACAGACACTTTTTTCCGCAGCAATTTTGTGTTGGGTAAGCTCCTTCTTTCTTTACTATTACATTCATTTTACACAAACTTCAGAATTGTAACAATTTTGGAAGAAAGATGTAACGAAATCCACAGGTGACGTATACCGAGAACATTTAAACTTAGTTGACGAATTGGAAGAAAAAAAGGATATAGATTGTTAAAGAATATTCCTTGTGGGGATTCTCATTTTGGTTAACTGTTAATCAGGACTCATCTCCCTCTTAAAACCAATTCTGTGTCCCGATTCCTGGGGTTTCGGGATTCAACTCGCTACTAAAACCGAATCTGTGTCACAATTAAGAGGGCGTGGGACTCATGTCGCTCCCAAAGAGTTTGAAGCATACATTTAAAAAATTTGTCTCCTAACACGAAAAAAGGAACCGCCCTTTTAAATGAGCGGTCCCGTTTTACTATCTTGCTTTAGCTGTTTGCTTTTCAGTTCCTTCGACCTGTTTGAGCATCCTGGCGCGGTCACGTTCGAGGATTGGCTTCAGGTAGCGGCCGGTATGCGATTCAGGGACTTCGGCCACCTGTTCAGGCGTTCCGGTTGCCACAATCGTTCCGCCTTTGTCGCCGCCTTCAGGACCAAGGTCGACAAGATAATCGGCTGTTTTAATGACATCAAGGTTGTGCTCGATGACTAAGACTGTGTCGCCGTTTTCAACGAGGCGCTGCAGTACATTCAGCAAGCGGGAGATGTCATCGGCATGCAGACCGGTAGTCGGCTCATCGAGGATATACATAGTCTTGCCGTTTGAGCGCCTGTGCAACTCGGAGGCAAGTTTAACCCGCTGCGCTTCCCCGCCGGAAAGAGTTGTCGCAGGCTGGCCTAGTCTCACATAGCCAAGGCCGACATCTGCAATCGTCTGGAGTTTGCGGCTGATTTTTGGATGATTGGCAAAAAACTCAACTGCGTCATCGACGGTCATATCAAGGACATCAGAGATGTTTTTGCCTTTATATTTCACTTCAAGTGTCTCACGATTGTAGCGTTTACCGTGGCATACCTCACACGGTACATAAACATCCGGCAAAAAGTGCATCTCAATTTTGATGATGCCATCGCCGCGGCAGGCTTCACAGCGCCCTCCTTTGATGTTGAAGGAAAAACGCCCCTTCTTGTAGCCGCGCACCTTCGCTTCATTCGTATTGGCAAATAAATCGCGGATATCATCGAATACACCGGTGTACGTTGCCGGGTTTGAACGTGGCGTCCGGCCAATTGGCGACTGGTCGATATCGATGACTTTATCAAGCTGGTCAATGCCCTTGATGCTTTTGTGCGCTCCGGGCCTCGTTTTAGCCCTGTGCAGTTTTTGGGCAAGGGACTTCTGAAGAATTTCATTTACAAGCGTACTTTTTCCAGAACCGGAAACGCCGGTGACAGCCTGAAACACGCCCAACGGAAACTTGACTGAAACATTTTTCAGATTGTTTTCGGTAGCGCCCTTAATTTCAATAAATCGGCCATCTGGCTTGCGCCGTTCGATCGGAAGCGGGATGAACTTTTTGCCGGCCAAATATTGGCCTGTCAATGACGCGGGATCGTTCATTACTTCCTCAGGCTTTCCAGCCGAAACAATTTCGCCACCATGAACCCCGGCACCCGGACCGATATCGATCAAATAATCGGCAGCGAGCATGGTATCTTCGTCGTGCTCAACAACGATCAAGGTATTGCCGATATCACGCATGCTCTTCAATGTGCTGATTAGTTTATCATTATCGCGCTGGTGAAGGCCTATCGACGGCTCATCCAGGATATAGAGAACCCCGGTCAGGCGCGAGCCGATTTGTGTGGCGAGCCTAATCCGCTGGGCTTCACCGCCGGAAAGTGTCCCGGCTGCTCTGCTTAAAGTCAGATAATCCAGGCCGACATTCACCAAAAAGCCGAGCCGCTCATTAATCTCCTGGAGAATGAGTCTTGCAATCTGCTTTTCTTTTTCAGTTAGGTCAAGGGATCGGAAAAATTGCTTTGCTTCCTCGACAGAGAGTTCGCTTACTTCGCCAATATGCCTACCTGTAATGAGGACAGCTAGTGTTTCTTTCTTTAGCCTGTACCCATGGCAGGTTGGGCAGGGCTGTTGCCCCATGTATTTTTCCATCTGTTCACGGATCCAGTCGGAACTCGTTTCCTTGAAGCGGCGCTCGACATTCCGTAAGACACCTTCAAAAACGATATAGCCATCCTTTACCTGGCCGAAATCATTCCGATAGCGGAAGTAGATTTTCTTCCCTTCCGATCCATACAAAATGCGGTCCATCTTGCTTTTTGGCAAGTCCTTGACTGGAACATCCATATCGATGCCGTAATGGTCGCACACAGCCTTTAAAAGCTGCGGATAATATTGTGAAGAGACTGATTCCCAGGCGGCAATCGCGTTTTGGTTCAAGGTTAGTTCCTTGTTCGGGATAACAAGGTCCGGATCGACTTCCATTTTTGCGCCTAACCCATCACATTCCGTACAAGCCCCGAACGGGCTGTTGAACGAAAACATCCTAGGTTCGAGTTCACCGATTGAAAAACCGCAGAGCGGGCAGGCATGGTGTTCGCTGAACAGCAGTTCCTCTTCGCCAATGACGTCGATGACAACCTTCCCGTCCCCTAGCCCGAGCGCGGTTTCCAGTGAGTCCGCTAGCCTGGCCGCGATTCCTTCTTTTACAACGACACGGTCTACGACAACGTCGATCGAGTGTTTCTTATTTTTTTCCAACGTAATTTCATCGCTTAAATCAAGCATTTCCCCGTCAATGCGGACGCGGACAAATCCCTGTTTCTTTATATCTTCAAGTACCTGGACATGGGTCCCTTTCCTGCCCGATACGACCGGTGCGAGAATCTGCAGCCTCGTCCGTTCAGGGTATTCCATGATCCGGTCAACCATTTGCTCAATCGTTTGGGAAGATATCTCGATTCCATGGTTCGGGCACACGGGGCGCCCAACACGGGCAAAAAGAAGTCTTAAATAATCGTGAATTTCCGTGACCGTCCCGACGGTCGAGCGCGGGTTGCGGCTCGTTGTTTTCTGGTCGATTGATATCGCCGGCGAAAGGCCCTCGATTGCATCGACATCCGGTTTGTCCATCTGCCCAAGGAACTGGCGGGCATAGGCGGACAGCGATTCGACATAGCGGCGCTGCCCTTCCGCATAAATGGTGTCAAAGGCAAGCGAGGACTTTCCGGATCCGGAAAGCCCTGTCAAAACGACAAGTTTATCTCTCGGAATGGTGACATCAATATTTTTTAAATTGTGGGCCCTGGCGCCTTTTACGACAAGTTTATCCATAGCCATGTTACAGTCATCCTTCCGCTTTCAGCTCTAGTATCAGGTCGCGAAGCTCTGCGGCGCGTTCAAAGTTAAGCGCCTTTGCTGCTTCCTTCATTTCTTTTTCCATGTCGGCAATCACGCGATCGCGGTCCTTTTTGGCCAGCTTTCCGAGTGATTTCGCCGGTGAATACGCTTCGCCTTCCTCAGCGGCCTGCGTGGCGCGGATCGCATCGCGGATGTCTTTCTGAATCGTCATCGGAGTGATGCCGTGCTTTTTGTTGTATTCTTCCTGGATGGCGCGGCGGCGCTTCGTTTCTTCAATCGCAATCTGCATGGAATTCGTCATCTTATCCGCATACATGATGACGTGCCCGCGTTCGTTACGGGCGGCACGGCCGATTGTCTGGATCAACGACCGCTCTGAACGGAGGAAACCTTCCTTATCGGCGTCAAGGATTGCGACAAGCGACACTTCCGGAATATCGAGGCCCTCCCGGAGAAGATTGATTCCTACAAGCACATCGTATTTCCCGAGGCGCAGCTCGCGAATAATTTCAATCCGTTCCAGTGTCTTGACTTCGGAATGCAAGTATTGCACCTTGATGCCAATTTCCTTCAGATAATCGGTCAGGTCTTCGGACATTTTTTTCGTCAAGGTCGTCACTAGTACACGCTCATTCCTCTTGACCCGTTCGTTGATTTCGCCAATCAGGTCGTCAATCTGGCCTTCAATTGGGCGCACGTCAATATTTGGATCCAATAGCCCCGTGGGCCGGATAATCTGTTCGACCATTTCCGGTGTATGTTCAATTTCATATGGGCCTGGCGTAGCCGAAACAGCGATTAGCTGGTTGATATGCTGCTCGAATTCCTCGAATTTGAGTGGGCGGTTATCAAGCGCGGACGGCAAGCGGAAGCCATGGTCGACAAGTACCTGCTTCCGGGCCTTGTCTCCATTAAACATACCCCTGATTTGTGGCAGCGTAACATGGGACTCGTCAACGACAATCAAGAAGTCGTCCGGAAAGTAGTCGAGAAGTGTATATGGAGTCGAACCCGGCGGCCTGAGCGTCAAATGGCGGGAATAGTTTTCAATGCCGGAGCAGAAGCCCATTTCCCTCATCATTTCAAGGTCATAGCGGGTCCGCTGCTCGAGTCGCTGTGCTTCAAGCAGCTTTTCCTCGGCGCGGAGTTCCTCGAGACGCTCTTCCAGTTCTTTTTCAATATTTTCGATTGCTAGCCTCAGCTTTGCTTCCCTTGTCACGAAGTGGGATGCCGGGAAAATGGCGACATGGTTCCGCTCACCAATGATTTCGCCTGTCAGGGCGTCTACTTCGCGTATGCGTTCGACCTCGTCGCCAAAAAACTCGACGCGGATGCAATGCTCGTCTTTTGACACCGGGAAGATTTCGACAACGTCGCCCCGTACCCTGAACGTACCGCGCTTAAAGTCGATGTCATTCCGGGCATACTGGATATCGACGAGCTTATGGAGCAGCTTGTTCCGTTCGATTTCCATCCCCGCCCGGAGGCTGAGCACCATTTCCTTGTATTCTTCCGGAGAACCCAAACCATAAATGCACGATACAGATGCGATGATAATGACGTCACGACGCTCGAACAAAGAAGAAGTAGCCGAGTGGCGAAGCTTGTCAATTTCATCATTGATGCTCGCGTCTTTTTCAATGAATGTATCGGTCTGGGGCACATAGGCCTCCGGCTGGTAGTAATCGTAGTAGCTGACAAAATACTCGACCGCGTTGTTCGGGAAAAATTCCTTGAACTCGCTGTAAAGCTGGCCGGCGAGCGTCTTATTATGGGCGATGACAAGCGTCGGTTTGTTTACCTCCTTGATGACATTGGAAACGGTAAACGTCTTACCCGTACCCGTCGCGCCAAGAAGCGTCTGGATGGGCTTCTTTTTGTAAATACCGTCGACAAGCTTTTTAATCGCTTCGGGCTGGTCCCCCTGCGGCTTGTATTTGGACACTAATTCAAATTGGTTCTTCACGTTTATCCGAACCTCCAATACTAAAATAAAGCGTCTATTGGCAAACACGGGTGTATGGTTTAATCATTCAAGGTGTGCATATTGGCGTTTCTCTGCCGCCAATTCATATGGTAATCAGTATGCCCGCCATGGCGCCTCATTCAAACCGGCTGGCTCCAAAGACGGCCATATTACGGACAAACTGAAAGGATGCCGAAATTCACAATCCCGGCATTGCTAAAAATCTTATAAAAACATTCTACCACAAAGGGGAGGGCGCAAACCAACATTATACGAACAAATATTCGATTTAATTTTTGGTTTTCCTGCTACATTCAGGATGTTTTTTGGAAAATTTGATAACGTGTTGGGTATGCTTGCTTTATACCCGCGGTTTATATGGTGCGGGGGCCAATTTTTCATTAGGCCCAGAAATAGAAAAACCCGCCGGAGTTTGGCGGGTAGCTGGTCAGGCTTTGTTTGCGGTTTCTTTCGGCTTAAGGTGCGAGGCGGCCCAAAAGCCCACGGTGAGCGAGAAGGCGTCGACAATGATGAGTCCCCAGCTGTTTGTGTAGCCTTTGTAGACGGATGCCGCGATGAGGCCGACTGTTAGGGCGAGTGCAATGACCCGGTTGTAGGTGACCCTTGCAAACAGCATGACGCACAGGCCGGGCAGGAAGAATGCTGATAGATATTGAATCACCTTTTACCCCCCTTTTGATTTGGTTCGTGCGCTAGTCTTGCCAGTTGAGCTTTGTCAACGCTGCGGCGAGGTCCTGTTCGAATTCGGTGTTATCGAAGTTGATTCCAAGGGTGATAGCAGCCTTGGCGACCTCTGGCCTGATACCGGAAAGGATCGCGCGGATGCCAATCAGGTTCAATCCCTTGAATAATTTTGACAACTCACATGCGACGGCGGAGTCCATTTCGGGTACGCCCGACATGTCAATAACGAGCTTGTTGATGCGCATAGCGGCGCTTTGGTTCAGGACGGATTCCAGGATGTCAGCGGCACGGTCAATGTCGATTTCACCGATGAGCGGTAATACACCCGTACCTTTTGTTACCGGTATGACCGGTGAACTTAGCTCGTAGATCATCTTTTCCTTTTCCGAAATCAGCTTGCTGTGGACTTCGTAGTAATGTTTTGAAAATAAATCAATGACTTTGTCAAAGGCAAAATTGATTTGCTTTGTCCAACGGAAAATGTCTTCGAATGAGAGCTCTTTCTCGTAATCACGCGCGAAATTTTCGATAAAAAGTATGATGACACTCCGGAAAATCCCGAATTGCTTAATCACAGAGTGAAGCGGTACCCCTGAATTTACCCGGTCCTCCGATACCATACGGGTCCAGTCGAGAATTCCCTTTTTGAATCCCTCTTCTTCCTCAATAAAGACTTTTATGATCCGTTCAATAAAAAGCTTGTTTTGTTCGCGGAGTTTGTTGACAAGCTCTGGGGATGCTTCGATTGAATAAGGCGAACCGGCTTTTTCGGTCCTCCGGCTAAGCCATTC
The DNA here is from genome assembly GCF_032667185.1 of Neobacillus sp. YIM B06451. Classification (NCBI taxonomy): domain Bacteria; kingdom Bacillati; phylum Bacillota; class Bacilli; order Caryophanales; family Bacillaceae; genus Neobacillus; species Neobacillus sp. YIM B06451. Next base: position 50,818 of record NZ_JAVFKJ010000017.1, read on the forward strand.
CTCTGTCATATCGGCCGAACGGGAAAGTAGATTATAATAGAGTTCTTGTTCTAAATCTTTCATTTTTTCCCCCGCAATTGTTGTAATTTTTATTCTATCATACCCGAAATAGCATTTATTTGCATATAGGGCGCCTGCTTTTTCAACTTTGGCGGATGTATAGGCTGGCTTAGCGGAAAATTGGGTAAGGGTAAAGGATAGGAAAGTGCTGAATGAAAGGTGGTTCACGAATATGGACGAGTTGCTGAGGGAGACGGCTCATCGGCCCTACCCCCTGCCGGATGCGCCATGGCTGATGACCCAGACGTGGGAGAGTCTGCTTTTTTTGCATTGGCCTGTTGATGCCGCCATGGTCAGGCAGCAGGTACCGGAAGAAATGGAGCTTGATACGTGGGAAGGCCAGGCGTGGATTTCAATATCGCCGTTCCAGGTCAAGCACCAGCGGTTCAGGGCGCTGCCAGAAATCCCTATGCTGAATGAGTATTTGGAGCTCAATGTGAGGACGTATGTAAAACGTAAGGGGAGGCAGGGCATCTGGTTCTTTTCGTTGGATGCGAACCTTGCCCCGGCGGTTTTCGCGGCAAACGGTCTGCTTGCGCTTCCTTATAAAAATGCGGAGATGTCGTTTGATGAGGAAAGTGCGGAGGAGAACCACGGCGCGGAAGACTTGAGTGTGCCAGAAAATAGCACGAGCGCGGCGGCCAATTTTCACAAAAGAAAAGGTTTTCGGTTTTCGAACAGGCGGATTACGGGCGAGGATGGGGTCGGCCGTTTTGAGTGTTTGTATCGGCCGGTTTCGGAGCCGGGTTTGTGCAGGGCAGGGACGCTGGAGCATTGGCTGGTTGAGCGGTATTGCCTGTTCACGGTCCGGGATGGCAAGGTGCTGCGCGGCGATATTCACCATCTGCCGTGGGATGTGTCGGTTGCGGAGGCTGTGGTTGATGTGAATACGATGAGCCCGGTGGTTCTGCCGGGGAAACCGCTGCTTCAGTATTGCGAGTCGAAGAAGGTGCTGATGTTTCCTTTTGTGGAGGACTAGGGAAACCATAGCGAAAGAAGTGGCAGCCCACATTTTAGAATTTGGGCTGCCACTTTTTTCGAAAAATAATTGCTTTCTAGCAGCAATCCTTGTTATAGAAAACATGCTGATTCCGTCGCAGATCCTCTTGAATATTCACATAAAAAAACTAAAAAGGAACAACACGGAAAATGCTGCCCCTTTTTCCTACCTGTCTGGATCCTTTGGCTTTAGTACTCTTGGCCGCAGATGTTTGAGTGGGATAGGTGACCTGAACAGCACATCCCTGAACGCCCGGAAATCAAATGGAATAAACGGCCACAGGTACGGAACACCAAAGCTTTTCATGCGCGACAAGTAAATGATGACGAGGGTGAACCCGACGACGAGACCAAATGTATGGAACAAGGCCGTTACGATAAGTAAAAACAGCCTAGCAAGCCGGTTGGCAAGGCTCAATTCATAGCTGGGGGTTGCAAATGTGCCAATCGCGGCAAGCGCCAAATACAGGATGACCTCGTTCGTCAAAAGGCCGACCTCCACGGCGACCTGCCCGATCATCAATGCCGCGACAAGGCCAAGGGCCGTCGCAAGCGAAGTCGGTGTATGGATCGCAGCCATCCGCAGCATGTCGATCCCAACTTCAATTATTAAAAACTGCAGGAACAAAGGAATTTTGCCGGGATCATTCGGCCCGATGAATTTCATGCTTTTCGGCACGAGGCTCGGGTCAATCGTGAGCAAGTACCAAATTGGCAGCAAAAATAGCGACGCCCATACAGCAAAAAACCGCACAATCCGCAAATAGGCTCCTACAAGCGGCTTATTCCGGTATTCCTCGACATGCTGGAGATGGTGCCAATAGGTTGTCGGTGTAATCAAAACGCTCGGCGACCCGTCAACGAGTACACATACATGCCCTTCGAACAGATGAACCGCAGCCGTGTCCGGCCTTTCCGTGTAACGGACTGCCGGGAAAGGGTTCAAATAGCTCCCGGTAATGAATTCCTCAATGGTTTTCTCAGCCATTGGCAGCCCGTCCGTATCGATGCTGGACAACTTGTCCTTAATCTTATCGACTAGCTCCCCATCGGCAATGTCTTCGATATAGCAAATGATCATGTCGGTTTTCGACCGCCGCCCCGCCTGGATGTACTCCATCCTGAGCGTCCGGTCGCGAACCCGCCTTCTGATCAATGCCGTATTGAAGACGATTGTTTCAACAAAACCATCGCGTGACCCACGGACAACCCTCTCCGTGTCAGGTTCTTCAGGCCCCCTGACCGGATAGGTTCTGGCATCAATTAGGATGACCTCTGATGCTCCGTCAACAACAAGCGCGGTCGGGCCCGCAAGCACCGTGTCCACAGCTTTGTCAAGATCATCCGTCGAATCGAGCTCAATGTACGGAAGGTACGACTTCATGAGCTGCTGGATTGTCGCGCTTTGAAGCTGATCCTCCTGTAAATTCGCCATGAACTTCAAAAGGAGATGGAGCATGTCGTCCTTGACGAGCCCGTCCACCATGAATAGCGCCATTTTCCGGCCGGCATATTCCACTTCTAGATGGATGACGTCAAAGCTTTTGCCTACCCCAAGCTCTTTTTTAAAAAAATCAACATTTGCCTCAAGGCTAGTGTTTACTTTATTTTTTACTTCCGTTTTCATTTCCCACCTCGGCACACACGCCCGTACTTCCTTATTCTACATACCATCTTAGCCATGGTGCCGGCCGTTCATACTATTTCGGGCAATCGGGTTAAAGGTTACAATTTTCAAAAAAAAAGACCGGTCAGGCAGCCTTATTCAGGCTCCTTACCGGTCTGTTTCTTTTGCACTTCGTTTTCGAGATTGTCGCGGAAGGCCTTTTCTGCATTTTTAACAAAGCTGCCCTGGTAAATATTTTTCCCGTAAAAGATTTCGTCCATTTCCCATTGGATGCTTTCGGTGATTTCCCGGCGCTGTTCTTCGGTGAGTTTATCCTTCGTGTAGCCGAAAAGGTAATTGTTCAGGTCGAAATCGCGCAGCTTACATTTTGTGTGGAAAATATGCTCCTGGTATACGTTCACGTCAATCATTTGATAACGGTCGATTATCTCGTCAGGGATGTAGTTCTGGATAGAAGAAATGTCATGATCGATGAACAGCTTGTAGCCTTCTTTGTCGCGCGTAAATCCGCGGACACGATAATCCATCGTCATCACATCCGTCTCGAACGAATGAATCAAGTAGTTGAGGGCCTTCAGCGGCGAAATCTCCCCACACGTCGATACGTCAATATCGGCCCGGAATGTGCTGATCCCCTCATCCGGATGGTATTCGGGATACGTATGGACCGTGATATGGCTTTTGTCGAGAGCGAGCGTAACGGCAGATGGCAGCGGCCCAGGCGATTCCTCAAAAACCTCGGTCGGCACCTCGACAACCGGCCCCTCCGAGACAAGCATCGTCACGCTCGCCCCTTGTGGCACGTAATCCTGTTTCGCCACATTCAGCACGTGCGCACCGATAATATCCGCGACATGCTTGAGGATTTTTGTCAGACGGTCCGCGTTATACTGCTCATCAATATACTCAAGATACGCTTCCCGTTCTTCCTTCGTCTGCGTATAACAAATATCGTACATATTAAAACTCAAACTCTTCGTCAGATTATTAAAACCATGCAGCTCCACTCGCTGCTGCGGCGTCAAATCCATGATGAAACCCCCTCCGAAAGCTTTAAATATTGTTATAATACCCAACCTTTTGCCGAAAAAAACAGAACAGTTAATCGGTGCGGCAGGTTAGTGTGGTGCTTGGTAACCTAGTGCGGTGTTTTTGTTTCAAGGCGGCGCCTTGGACTGGGATTCGGTGTCACAAAACGTTTGAAAAGGGGTAGGTTTCCATCATGGATTCCTTGTTAAAATAGGTTTATACAATACTGAGAGGGAGAAGGCTATGAGGTATTTTAAGTATTTGCTGCTGATGTGTGCAATTCTTGCCATTGGCGTGGCTTCGGCCTGCAGATCTGATTCGGCAAAGTCCGATGAACTGAAGCTTGATTCGAAGCATGCGCCGCTGCCTGATTATGTCCTGGCTACCCCTGAAATGGTACAGGAAACGTATGTGATGGCCGCCGAGTATCCAGAAGTGCTCGCCTCTGTCCCTTGCTATTGCAGCTGTGGCACAGGCGCAGGGCATAAGAGCAACCTTGACTGCTTTGTCAAAGGTATAGGCAATAATAATGCCGTAACAGAGTGGGATAACCACGGCACCGCTTGAGACATTTGTGTCAATATCGCCCGGGAGGCGGTACAAATGAAGCAAGACGGAAAAAGCCTGAAGAAAATTCATGAATCAATCGTTGGCAAGTATTCATCCTATGGAGAAGCAACACCGACGCCGGTTCCCGCGGATTAATCCTGGCCTGCCAAGCCGGTAGATTTACCAATTTATCTATAGAATGTTAAAGCCTTTCTTCTGAGAGAGGCTTTTATTTTATAGCCAGCAGATAGGTCCCACAAAACTTGGCCATTGTTCGAAAATCCTTAACCTTTTCTCGATACTTTCTGCACAATTTTCCTTCATTCTGAAATAGAGGTTCATTCATCTTTGCCACACCAGGATAAACATTATTCTTATCCTGTTGATTCCCAAAAAAATAACCAACACGAAAGGGAGAGCCATGAAATTATCACGTTATTTGCTGCTAATCTTGGCGATACTAGCCATTGGCGTCATTTCAGCCTGCAGTTCCTTGGATACTAAAAACCTCGCACTTGATCCAAAGCATCCAGCACTGCCTGATTATGTTATGAAATCTTCTAAAAAGGTCCAGGAAACGTACATCCTGGCCGCTCAGTATCCAGAAGTTTTGGAATCAGTGCCTTGCTATTGTGGCTGTGGAGCAGATTCAGGACATGAAAGCAATCTTGACTGTTTCATCGCCGGCATGGATGGCAATATGGCAGTCACAGAATGGGACCCGCACGGCATTTCCTGAGACGTTTGTGTCAATATCGCCCGGGAGGCGGTAATGCTGAAACAAGACGGAAAAAGCCTGAGGGATATCAACAAAACGATTGTCGACCATTATAAATCGTACGGTGAAGGAACACCTACCCCTGTTCCGGCAAAATAAGACTATTGCCAATTACATCGCATCATTAAGTCGCAATGCCGCTCCAATTCAGGGGCGGCATTTTTACATTCCCGAAAAACCCCCTGTTTGTGGCAGCACATTAAGATTTCGAACCTGAAATTAATTCAATCCAGCTGACTCTATAAGAAAAAGGCATTCCCAATAACATTTAAGGGTGAATGCCTTCATTAACGAAATTATTAAGCTGCCATCCTCCTGCATACCTCGGCACAACGGAAACAAGCTTCCGCACATCTCCTGCAATGGTCGTGATGGCTGTGCTTCTGGCATTCCTCTCCACATGCTTCGCAAATTTCCGCGCAAAGGGCGCAGATTTGTTTTGCAAATGGCGAGTTGGATTGCATTGCCTTAATTGCAAGAGCACATATATCGGCGCATTCCCGGTCGGTCCGAATGCAGTCTGCCATCATCTTTACATCGTCTTCCTTCAGGCACGCATCATAGCAGGAATTACAGGCCACCATACAATCAAAACAGGCATCAATGCATTCCTGATACATTAGCATTTGCATCCGATTCACCTCCTTTTTTATCACGTTATACTGTTACCCGGGCAACTAAAGGCTAAACGGAGAACTCCATCAACCTTCTGTAAATACGCATATAAAATAAAGCCAGGGCTTTACATCTAAAGCAACCCTGGCTTTTAAACATTTATCATTAGCCTCCGCAGCAGCCACGAAAGGATCTCTTCGAATGCTTGCCTTTACAGCTGCAGCTACTTTCACCGCAGCACTGGGCCTCTTTTGCTTCACTGCTGGCGAGCCGTATTACAAACATGATTCCCAATCCCACAATCAGAATTGATCCGAACAATACCCCAGTCATTGAAGACCACCCCAATTTTTTTCGCTTTTGAATTTCGAAAGCTGGTTACTTTATGAGCTTTTCATCTTTCCATGGTTCCCGCTTCCCTGGGCCTCTTACTGGACAACCCCTTTATCCATGATCGGCTTCCAATCGCCGCCTCCATCTTCGGTATAAAACACACTGTTTTCAAAGGTGGAAATCGCGATTTTCTTTGAATCTTTCGGGTTGATGCCGAAATATGCAACTGCATCCTGGCCAAGGTCGAATCCTTTGTTCGACCAGGTTTGGCCCATATCGGAGCTTGTCATAATCCCCGCTCCCTGGTTTGTAATCGAATAACTGATCAATTCCATTGTATCCGGCAATACGCCAAACGCAGTAATCAGTCGGGATTGGTCATACAGCCCCCACGTAATGCCTCCGTCCTCTGACTTCAGGATTCCGGTATCGGTACCAGCCAGCAGTACATTTTCGTTATCAGGCATCGAAACAATTGAATAAATGGTATGCAAGTCCTGCGGCAGTCCGGACGAATTCAGGAGCTCCCAATCCTCGCCACCGTTTGTGCTCTTATAGATCCCCGCTTTATAGTTGCCGCTGTCCATCTGGTTCACCCCGTAGACGACATCAGGCTTGCTGAAATTGGAGGACAGGATGTGGAAATCAACCTTGCCCAGCAATGAAATCGGCTCCCATTTCTCGCCATTATTTTTACTTACCATAAATCCAAGTGGATTTGGGAGATTGGACGCCTTTCCCGGGTGCCCGCTTGAAATCATCGTCCCATCGCTCATTACATTGAAGCCCATAAAATCAAAATCGTAGTTTCCTTTAAAGGTCCAATTTTCTCCGCCTTCTGTTGACAGCATTCCTTCGTGGGTGGCGATATAAATAGTTTGGTCGGCAGCATAGGCAATGCCGTGCAGATGCTCCGCCTTAAAGCCTTTGTTCACTTTCTTGGCGCTGCCCTCTTCTTTTGATGAAGCTGAACTGCATCCGCTGATGACCAGACCTATCGATAGCAATCTTGCAAGGACTCCTAATTTTTTCATTTTCCCAAACCCCTTTTCATTTTTATACCCGATGGCTCATCGGGAGCGAGAACAAGTAAATGTTGATGACCGCCAGCAATAGCATCAGCCCATAGATTGGCAGCATGCTTTTAAATGCTGATTTGTTACCCATTTTATAAACGGTGAATATTGACCCGGCGAATCCTACCGCAATAATCGCGTATTGGAGCAGCTGAACCGACGATGTAGGCAACAGGGCAAGGCTGCCGGGATAATTTTCTACTCCCAATACGGTGAGTGAGTTATACCAAATTGCCTTTCCTTCCGTGATGACGTGGAAAAGGTTATGCCCCAAATGCCCAGCAAGGTCCAGCGGAATAATCGCATAACCGAAACGGATGAAGTTCCGTTTTACAGTATCGGCCATGCCCATCTTGCTAGCCAGCTTCGCGGTGCCAAGAAGAAGCACGATTGGCAGCGCCATTGAAATGACATAGGCGATTGTAAAATTAATGATATAGCTGCTAGTACCGGTAATGCTTCCAATTTTCTCGAGGATTTCGCCCCAAATTTCGAGCATTGTGATATTTTGAACAAAAACAATGCCCATAATGACCGCTGCCAGTGCCGCATGCTCCAGCTTCGGATTTTTTATAAACCACAATTCCTTTGTCGGTTTTCTAAAAGACAGCCGGATTGAATCGTTCGGGCAGTTCTTGATGCAATTTCCGCAAACATTGCAATCCGCGCTTGAATCCATCGTCCTGACATATTGGAACATCGGGCAGCCCTCCGCCTTCTCGCTTCCCTTGAAGCAGGACTGCGATTTACACGATTTGCAAATATCCGGCGTGCCCCTCAGTTCAAGCGAACCTGCCCGTGAATAGTTTCCAGCCAGGCCGCCAAGGAAACAGAGCGTTTTACAGAAGGTCCTTCTTTCATAAAAGACCGAAGTCGCAACCACCATTGTGACAAGGATGAGCAACAGGTATCCTGAACCACGCGGGGACTCAACAATCCCCCAAACATGGTCGCTGTATGTGATCAAGATGAAGAACAGGTCGATTAGCCAGATTCCGTATTTCCTTAAGAATTTCGGCATCGGCCTTTCGCTTCCAACCAGCTTCCTGACGATATCGCTTAATTTTCCGAACGGGCAGATTGCGCACCAGAAGCGGCCCAGGGCGATAAATAGGATTGGGATGATCGGCCACCAAAGGACCCAGGTCATTGTAGTCCCAAAATTCTTTGAAGGATTCGCCGTTCCAGCCACAAGTTTAAAAACGATATAAGAGAATACCACTATGACAATCCATTGAAAAATTCCAGGGTACCAGCGGCTTTGCATAAATTTTTTTATCGCTGGTACGGAAAGTAAATTGAACGGCTGTTTTTCCATATTTCCGTTCGTGCTAGGTGCGCGTAGTTTTTTTTCCGGGATTGCCATGTTCATCACCTTTCCTTCTGGACAATTTATTCCAGATGCCAATTAGTATTAATGAGAGATTAATTCCGCCAAAGATTCCAAGGACTTTCAAATTAGGAGGGGTTTCGGTTACCGGCCCGTGGCTATGGCTTCCTCCCTCTCCGCTGCCATCGTGGCTATGAGCCGTTGCTTTCTTGTTTTCTGTTCCATGCCCTGAATGGGGCGATTCCTTTCCGCCGTTACGGAATTTTTGCGCCGCATCCAGAACACCTTGATCATTTTGGTTATGCCCGGCATCCGCCGAAGCGTTTATCCCGAAGGAAAGTATTAGCACCACTCCAGCCAATAAAGATAACCATTTTTTCACTTGCTTCACCTCCGCAAATTTACCTCTGATGCTCTTTATAGGTACACTGTAAGGAGAAACTGTGCAGATTGTTTGCTTTTTCTGTGAATAAAATGTGTAGATAGGCTTCGAAACAGCCCTTCGCCACCATTTTGTAAAAAATAGACTTTTTATACCATAATTAAGTTGTAAATGGAGGAAGGAAAAGCCTTATATGAAAAGCCTTTGGCTTGCCAAAAACGAAGCATGTCTTGCGTTCGGCTTTCATATGTATGTACCGAGGTGATGAAAGCCGTGTCCTATATGCTTCCTTTTGTCTTGTCTTCGCTTTGTATTGCGGCTGTCGCTGCCGCCTTCCTTTCCAGGAAGCTCAAATCCCGGCTCGGCCATTCTGAAGGGATGGCGATAGCGATGCTGTTCGGGATGCTATCGGGGTTGGCGGCAGGAACAGCCATAGGCACCGTGTTTCAGGGGGATTTGTATATCGCCACGTTATACGCAATGCTTTTCGGGACATCAGCGGGAGTGGCAAGCGCTTTTCCGCTAGGTACGTCGGCTTCGGTTGAAGGGTTTGGCGCAGGTTTGATGGGTGGAATGATGGGGGCGATGCTCGGGGAAATGGTTACTTCTTTTCAATCTATAAAACTTGTGAACATCCTCCTTGTGTTGGTATTCAGTTCCCTACTTTTATTTGGAGTGCTCCCTGCCAGAAACGAATCTTCACTCCCTTCAAAAAGATGGTTATTAAAGCCTTTAACCGTGTTTCTCCTAATCTGTGGTTTACTCGTTGGCGGCAGCCAATGGGCCAAGTTTTCAGCGCACAAAATAAAAGACAATTACCAAATGGATAAACGGAATGAACATAATCACTAATTTTCGAAAAAGTAACTTCAAGTTCATGTTCCCAGCATTCCTGAATGACAAAAAAAGCTGATCCAGCCTCGCTGAATCAGCTTTTCTTTCATAGTAGCATTTACTCAATCCTATAGCTTTACCTTCTGAAGCCTTAAAGCGTTCAGAACCACGGATACGGAACTGAATGCCATTGCTGCTCCAGCAAGCCATGGCGCGAGGAATCCAAGCGCCGCAACCGGAATTCCGAGCGTATTGTACCCGAACGCCCAGAACAGGTTCTGCTTGATGTTGCGAATTGTCAGCTTGCTCATGAAAATCGCGTCGGCAATGCTGTTCAAGTCGCCACGAATGAGCGTAATGTCCGCCGCTTCCATCGCCACATCGGTTCCTGTACCAATCGCCATGCCAATGTCAGCCACGGCAAGCGCGGGCGCATCATTAATGCCATCCCCGACCATCGCGACTTTTTTACCGGCAGCTTGAAGCTTTTTCACTTCCTCCGCCTTGCCTTCAGGAAGCACCTCCGCGATAACTGTACCAATGCCCGCTTCCGAAGCAATCGCCAGAGCCGTCTGCCTGTTGTCGCCAGTAATCATAATGACCTCAAGCCCCATATCCTTCAGGCGTTTCACCGCCGCTTTCGAGGTCTCCTTGATCGTATCGGCAACGGCAACAATGCCCGCGTACTCCCCGTCAACAGCAATCAGCATCGCAGTTTTCCCTTCCCGTTCAAGCTCTTCCATTTTGGAAAAAGCGGACAACGCACTAACGTTGAACTTTGCCATCAGCTTGCGAGTGCCCGCAAGCAGTTCGCGGCCGGACACAACTGCCTTGATACCATAACCAGGTATCGCTTCAAACGATTCCACCGGCTTTAGTGCAACCCCTTTTTCCTGGATTCCTTGGACAATCGCCTGGGCAAGCGGGTGCTCGGACTGCTTTTCCGCGGATCCGACAAGAGTGAGCATCTCCGCCTCCTCAACCGCCCCTGAAAGGATGATATCGGTCAAAACAGGCTCGCCATTCGTGACCGTTCCGGTTTTATCCAAAACAACTGTTGTAATTCGATGGGTCAATTCGAGATGCTCGCCGCCTTTGAATAGGATGCCGTACTCAGCGGAGCGTCCCGACCCGGCCATGATTGATGTCGGGGTCGCAAGTCCAAGAGCACACGGGCAGGCAATGACGAGGACAGCGATCATTTTTTCAAGCGCACCGGCAAAATCCCCTGGACTGGCCCAGAAATACCAGACGAGGAAGGTTACAATGGCAATCCCGACGACAATCGGTACAAAGATTCCCGATATTTTGTCGGCAAGCCGCTGGATTGGTGCCTTTGATCCCTGGGCTTCTTCGACGACCTTGATGATTTGCGCAAGGGCAGTATCCTTGCCAACCTTTGTAGCTTCAATTTTAATAAAACCGTTTTTATTAATGGTCGCGCCTATGACAGGGTCGCCCACCGTTTTATCGACAGGGACGCTTTCACCTGTCAGCATCGATTCATCAATCGCCGAGAGGCCCTCGACAATTTTGCCATCAACCGGAATTTTGTCGCCCGGTTTGACGTGGATAATGTCGCCTACGAGGACATCCTCAAGCGACACTTCCACTTCTGCCCCGTTCCGCTCGACGATGGCTGTCTTCGCCTGGAGGCCCATCAATTTCTTGATCGCTTCCGAGGAGCGCCCTTTCGCTTTTGCCTCAAACAGCTTCCCGAGTATAATAAGTGTAATCAGAACGGCACTCGTCTCAAAATAAAGCTCAGGCATGTGCGCGCTATTTCCGAGTGACGCGATAGACTGATAAAGGCTGTAAAAATAGGCTGCCGACGTTCCGAGTGCCACAAGCACATCCATGTTGGCACTGCCATTTTTTAAAGCTTTATAGGCGCCAACGTAAAACGGGCCTCCGATGTAAAACTGAACCGGCGTTGCCAAGATCAGCTGTACCCAAGGGTTCATGAACATGTCGGGAACGTAGATGAACGATGTAAACGAAAAGTGCCCGACCATCGACCAAAGGAGCGGCAATGAAAGAATGAGTGAGAAAATGAATCTGTTCGTTTGCCTTTTGATTTCCTGCTGGCGGTGATCTGCGGCTTCTTTGCCGTTATTCTCATCTTTTAAAATTGCCCCGTACCCAAGGGCTTCCACCTTTTTAATAATATCGCGATCGGAAAGGACAGAAGGATTGTACTCGACGGTCGCCTTTTCAAGCGCCAGGTTAACGGATGCCTTTGTTATGCCTTCCATCCGGTTCAGCCCTTTTTCAATCCGGGTGGAACATGCCGCGCACGTCATCCCGCTTATATCGAATTCCTTCTTCTCGGCGACAACATCATAGCCGAGGTCACGGACTTTTTTTTCCAATACTTCGACGTTCGTGACAGCCGGGTCGAACTTGACCGCCGCCCGCTCAAGCGCCAGGTTCACGCTGGCTTCCTGGACGCCTTCAAGCCTGTTCAGCCCTTTTTCAATTCGGACCGCGCATGCCGCGCATGTCATTCCGGTGATTAGCATCGTCGTTTCTTTTTGCGCTGTTGCGGTTGCTTGGCTCATATTCTCAACTCCTCATACCCATAAGGGGTATATTTTACTGAAAAAAGGAACGTGCCTGAACGAGCACGCGCCTTCAAAGCTATGGAAATCTTCCCTAAAGGGAATCTCCGCTTAATTCCTTAAACGACATCGTAGCCTTGGTCTTCAATTGTTTCCTTAATTTTATCGAGTGAAACGGCATCACCCTTATACTCGACTGCAACCGTCTTTTCCTTTAAATCGACCAACACACGCTCAACGCCAGCAAGAGCGCCTACGCTTCCTTCAACCGCTTTTACGCAATGGCCGCAAGACATGCCTTCTACATTTAAAAGTGTTTTTTCCATGAGATATGCTCCTCTCAAAATGAGTTTATTTTTTCATGAGCCTTTGAATGGTTACAAGAAGCTCATCAACTACTTCGTGGTCGCCTTCCTGGATCCGTTCAACGACACAGCTTTTCATATGGCCTTCCAAAAGGAGTTTCGCGACAGAATTAAGGGCAGCCTGTGTTGCCGAAATCTGCGTAATGACATCGTCGCAATACGTATCTTTTTCAATCAGGCCTTTTATACCCCGGATTTGCCCTTCGATCCGGTTTAGCCTTGTCACCAAATTGTTTTTTGTTTTCTCCGAATGGTGGCTCTTACGGACGGAGCCTTCGGCGGCGCAATGCTCGTCACAGCCGGGGACAGCTTCAGTGGTGCCCACATTCAACAAAACGGGTTCCTTCAGGCTGTTCTCTGTGTGACGGATAAGCTCTTCAGGATTTAAATGATTCATTCCATCGCCTCCTGATTCAAATAGTACCATACCCCCATACCGTATACAAGGGATATGTTTGACAATTTTTCGGTAAAAAAGTTTACAATTATTAAATTATCTTTTCCCTATAAAAATTTTATATATGTTCCTATCATATAAAAAATAACCCGAAAACCATGTGGCAAGAATGAACGTTATGTGACAGTACTCCTACAACAGGCGGGGAAAAATTGGCCAACCACAAATGGGTAACGGAGAGTGGGTTTTCCCCTGCGGAAGAGTCCATTTAAAAACCCGGCTATCCCAGCCGGGTTTCTCACTTCAGGTAATCAAGATGTTTTTTCCTGAACAAGGCGGGAAACCTCTTCGATTCCCATCCGTTTCAGGAACTTGTGGAAAGGCTCCCGTTTTTTTCCGAGTGAGCCATAGATTTGGAGAAGATTTTCAACGGTAGCGTAAAGTTCATCCGGATTCAGGCGTTCCTTAAACAACGTTCCCGCTTCCGCATCCGCCCCTTTTGATTTGCCGCCAATGTAAAGGTTGTAATGGTCATTTACCTTCATGATACCTATATCATTGACCAGCGGCTCCCCACAGCCAACCGGGCAGCCTGTATAGGCAGGCTTCAAGGTGAACGGAACAGGTACCCCGGCAATCCGCTTGTTGAGATCAATTGCAACAGGCATGCCTTCTTCTATTTCCCCCTTGCAAAAATTGCACGTCCTCAGGCTTTTCACATAGTTCCCCACCGGATAACAGCTTAGGCCCGCTTCTTGAAATTCCTTTATAACTTCGTCTTTCCTTTCCTCGGGGATTTCGATATAAAGCTGCTGGAAGGTGGTCAGTTCCAGTTCCTCGTTTTCCCCGAGGTATTTCGCCAAGGCTAGTAGCTGCCTGGCGGTCAGTTTTGCGCCAAATCCGATTCCGCCATTTACGGCTATCTTTATCTTTTTCTCCATGAAATTCTCCCTCTAAGGATTTTTTCTAAACATTTACCTTCTTTTTCCTCATTATATCTAAAAGGGGGGATTTGTGGCTCAGTTAAATTTCGGGGCCCATTCATTATGAATATGATAAGCTATTGGCAAGGACTCTCACACTATTGTTCCTATCCAAATATCCTGTAATGAGGTGGCGGCGATGTGTGTTTCCAATCATGCTTTTGAGATGCAATCCTATAAGCTAAGTGAGGAAATCAGGAGAAATTCGATCTATACCCCTGTTGCTGTTGTTTGCTCTGGTGGAGAACGAGTAAATTTCGGGAATCAATTTGTACATCCGGATGGTTTTATAGAAAAAGTTGTCCTGCAGGATAAGGAAGGAAACGACTTTGAGGTAGAACCTTCGGAAAATGGATTGAGGTTTGCGAAGGGTGAAATTAGCTATAATGATTATCAGCGGTTGCAAAAAAAGGATGATCGAAAAGCCATTGCCCTATTCGCTGGTGCTGCCGGCTCCTTTTTTATCATTGGCTGGGGATTTCTACATTTATTCGGCTAGCTTTTTCCTGTGATCGAAATAAAAATTCTTACTTTAAAATGGCCACCGGTTCCCCGGGGGCCATAATTTATTAAAAAACGGTACAAAGTGTAAGCGACTCCTGCCAGGAGCCAGACGTAAACACCTGGTCATATTGGGATGGGTCCTTTGCTTTTTGTAGCTCCCTGACCGGATGCTTTCCCCAACTCAATCCCTCAGTTTCTTTTTTCCTCGTAATCTTTTTTACTCATTTCCTTCAGCAACCCCATCCCTCCCAGATTTCTTATTTGCTCGACTATACCCCCGCCGGGTACAATGAATAAAACGACAAGTTTCGGAGGCCAGTTCATGAATTTACTTACAATAGGAAAGGTGACCGTCCCGGCCGGTTTGGCCGCGGTCTTGGCGGCAGTTTTCCTGGCACCACTCCTTTTGAAGGTTTTTACAAAAACAAAGGCTGGCGATTGGTACTGGAATGCATTCTTTATTTTTTTCCTTGCTGTAAAGATGGCCTATGTCCTTTTTTATTGGGATATATTTAGTAAATCCCCGGTATCTCTCCTTTATTTTCACGGAGGCGCCAAAGGAATGTTACTCGCCTTATTGGCCGTATTTGTATACCTTTTTTCCTTATATAAAAAAGAAAAGTTTCCTTTCGCTAGCGAGGTTCTTCCGTTATTCCTTTTATTCTCCTTGTCATACTTTTTAATTCAGTCGTCACTAGCCAAGGGATGGCTTGCCTCCTCCGTGTATTTTCTTTTGCTCGGGGTTACACTAGTTGTTGTTTATCAAAAAAGGAAACTTGGTATTGAAGCATTTATTATACTGTATTTGGCGGAGGTACTTGGCGTAAGTGTCTTTCATTCCATCTTCAGCCCTGGCAATCTGGCTGTACTTGCCGGAGGACTTTTGATCGGTTTAATGGCATACTTAACAAAGGGGGGTTGGAAGCATGAATAAGAAAACATTCACGGGAATCATCCTCATTCTGGCTATCGCCATTATTGCGGTTAACATTTGGAAACCATCTCTTTCATCCGGAGAAAAAACAGCACCTCCAGCAGAAGATTCTGTGGCGAGTTCGAAGGTTGTTGGGACAGCCCCGGGAAACATGGCGCCGGATTTTGAACTCACCCTGCTTTCAGGTGAGAAGGTAAAGCTTTCCGATTACCAGGGGCAAAAAGTGATCCTGAACTTCTGGGCAACATGGTGCCCGCCGTGCAAAGCGGAAATGCCCCATATGCAAAATTTCTATGAGAAGAACAAGGATAAAGGGATGACCATCCTGGCTGTCAACCTGACCGCGCTCGACAAGGGCCCGGAAGCCATTGATACGTTTGTAAAGGATTACGGCCTCACATTCCCGATTCCCCTTGATGAGAAAAATAAAATTGGGACGCTCTATGAGGCGATAACGATTCCGACAAGCTATATCATTGGCACAGATGGCAGGATTTCAAAGAAATACATTGGGCCGATGGATGAGGAACTGATGGAGAAGCTGTTAAAAGAGGCAAATTAACATAGTTTAAAAAACAGCCTGAACCGGATGCTTAACCGGTTCAGGCTGTTTTATATATGGGAAGGATTTTCTTTACTTTCCCGTTAAAGCTTGGCCTGCTTTGGGAGGGTAAGGCCAGTTAACCCATAAAAAATGGTCAGGAGCGGCGAGAACAGGCAGAAGAAGGCAAACACCGCATAATCCGTCACCGGTACGCCAAGAACCGATGCGATGAATACCCCGCACACGCTCCAAGGAACAAGCGGGTTGACGACCGTCCCGGCATCCTCAAGTACACGCGAAAGATGCTTTGGCTGAAGGCCTGCTTTTTGAAAATGCTCTTTAAACGAGTTCCCCGGTAAAAGGATTGACAAATACTGTTCGCCAATCATGAAATTGATTGTGATGGCCATACCAGCGGTTGCGCTAATCAGCATCGATACACGGGCAAGAAATCGCTGGACGACCGATAGCAAAGCAGGGATGATGCCGAGCTTGAACAATAGCCCTCCCATGCTTAACGCGAGCAGAATGACGGAGATGCTGAACATCATGCTTTCAATTCCGCCCCGCGACAGCATGGAATCCACTTCCTTAATCGCACTTCCGGACGTGTAGCCGGAGTAGAGGAGCGCAAGGAATTCTTTTCCGTTCACTCCCCCATTGATAATGAACGAAATAATCAATGCGGAAAGGGTGCCAGCTGATAGGGTGGCAATTGCGGTTACTTTTTTCATAGCAAGTACAGCCAGTATGAAGAAGGGCACAAGCGAGTACCAATGGACTAGGTTGAGTTCCAGTAATTCAGCTTTTATGATGCCCATCTGTTTAATACTTTGATGGGTCTCTTTCGGTGAAATAATCATATATACAATGAATGAAAGAATGAAAGCCGGGATGGTTGTCCAGGCCATATTCTTGATGTGTTCAAATAAATCTGCGCCTGCAACACTTGATGCCAGGTTGGTTGTATCGGATAAAGGCGACATTTTATCCCCGAAGAACGCTCCCGAGACGACTGCCCCCGCTGTGATGACGGGAGAGATGCCAAGCGCGGTGCTTGCCCCGACAAAGGCGACCCCGAGTGTTGCGGCGGTCGTCAGCGAACTGCCAATGCTTAAGCCGATGATTGATGTAACCGCGAAAACAATCGCATAGTAAAATTTCCCCGAAACGAGATCGATGGCGAGGTAAATAAACGTTGGAATCGTCCCACTCGCCATCCAGCTGCTTATAAGCATCCCGATAAAAAAGAATATCATCGCAGCTGCAATGCCCGATTTGGCCCCTTCCGCCATCGCGGCTTCAAGCTCCCTGAAACTTACCCGTTTTACCGCCCCATACCCGAGCAAGAGGGCGATTCCAGAAATAATTGCGATTTGCGGTACGACTTCCATCCAGATAATCAGGTATCCGACAAGCCCCATTAATAGCAGCGTAATGATAGCGGCCTCTAGCGGCTTGATAGCAAGCTCTTTCTGATTCTGCAGCATATAAACTCCTCCAATGAATTCGTTGGTTGCTCGTATTGCTCTTAGGCTTCCCGTGGCCCTTTTAGACACAAAAAACCCTTTCGCCGTTAGAGACGAAAAGGCTCCGCGGTACCACCCTACTTGGCAGGTTAGCCTGCTCTCTTTATAAAATATGCCCGTCCTAGGCAGCATATTTCGAAATTGCCACCGCCGGATTCCCACCCCCATCCGGTCTCTTTCTGCTGCTAACGGCAATCCTACTAATTCTGCAGGCATCCTATTAATTTGTTGTTTTTTACTGAAAAGAAAGTGCTTTTTTACACAAACGCTTTTAAGCACTAAAGCAAACTCACAAAACTACTATACACACCTTTTCCCTTGCCGTCAAAAAGAAATTAGTACCATAATAGTAAAATAGGTGCGAGGCATCGCTTCAGGATTTGCTTGTTCCGCTTGTACTCCCGGCACCACGAATGACGCTACGAATTGATGGTCAACACGATGGCGAAAAATTATGGTAAATGCATAAGGCGGGGTTATTGTTTGGCCAATTGGGGTATTGAAAATGGGATATGGTTTTAAAGTGATTCATTTAGTGGTCGTAGCAGGTGAAGGGGTAGGATTATGGCGATTTTGATTGTTGATGATAACCATGTGAATTTATTTTTGATAGAAAAGATTTTAAAGCGGGCGGGATATGAGAACTATCTGTCCTTTTCGTCGGCGCGCGAACTGTTCGATTATTTGCAGATTGATAGTCCACATCCGGTTGAACGGCCCGCGGATGTTATTTTGATGGATATTATGATGCCGGAAATTGATGGGATCGTGGCATGCCGGAAACTGCAAGAGACGCCTCATACGAAGGATATTCCTGTCATTTTCGTTACCGCACTCGAGGATTCGAACAAGGTCGCAGAAGCACTTGATGTCGGCGGTATGGATTATGTAATGAAGCCGATCAACAAGACCGAACTGCTTGCGCGCATCCGTGTTGTCCTGAGGCTTAAATATGAAAAGGATTGGCATAAGAAACATGACGAGAAAATCCGGAATGAGCTTGAGCTTTCGATGCAAGTGCAGACGAGCCTGTTGAGCGAGCCGGTAAATGATTCAAATTTGAAAATAAAAGCCTCTTACCTGCCAGCGAATACACTGGCAGGCGATATGTATTACTGGCATAAGATTGATGACAGCCGCTATGCGGTCATTCTCTTGGACATGATGGGCCACGGGATTTCCGCATCGCTTGTGTGCATGTTCATATCCTCGGTACTCCGGGATTTAATCCGCGTGAATCCCGATCCTGAGCATGTCATCCGGGAGCTGAACCGATGGATGAACTCGCTGAACAGCCGGAACCAGCAAATCCCCTATTATTTCACTGCTGTCTATTCGGTTATTGATGCCGGCAAAAAAACGATTGAATACGTGAATGCCGGGCATCCTTCCGGCTATGCTCTTATCGATGGGCAGCAACTTGAAGCCCTCGGCTCAACAACTTGCGCGGTTGGTTTTTTTGACACAATCGCAGTTGAGAAAAAAATCCTTACATACGAAGACTCTGCCCAGCTGCTACTTTTTACGGACGGCGTTCCGGAAACGGCAGAGAAAAACGGCCTTGCCGGGATGGAGTATTTACAAAAAGCCGCATCGTTTGATTGGTTGGAGTCTGAACCAATCGACCTCCTTCTTTCAAAGGAGCAGCAATCGTCTGCCAATGATGATATGTGTGTAGTTTTGATTAAGGCTACATGACAGTGCAACTTAGAGAAGCTCGGAAACCAAATCCGGGCTTTTTCTTTTGTGCGCTCAGTCTCAATTGTTTGTCAGGGGTCCGATTTATTTGTTTTGGAGGAAACTTTTCACCTATCGGGTTTATCAGCATTCGAGTGACGTTTATCAGCATTTGAGTCGCGTTTATCAGCATTCGAGTGGCTTTTTTCAGCATTTGCATCCATTTATCAGCATTCGCCGCGGCTCATTCATCAGTATTCGGGACTCATTTATCAGCATTCACAATCCATTTATAAGCCACTCAATAGCTCTTTCCCCGAAAAAAACACCGCTCTCCAAAGAAAGCGGTGCATCTTCTTTATCTATTCATTTTTCTGTAAATCTTTTCGGAAGGATCAAACTCCACGAAATGCGGATGCGCTTCCCTCCGGATGGCCTCCTTGCTGCCAAGCCCGAGGAACCCTCCCTGGCAGAGGCTCGCGTTAATAAGCCGGAGTACGTGGTTCTGAAGGTCCTGGTTGAAATAAATGAGGACATTCCTGCAGATCACCACGTGAAATTCGTTAAACGAGCCGTCTGTCACTAAATTATGCTGGGCGAAAATAATTTTTTCCCGAAGTGACGGGTCGAGTGTCGCAAAGTGGCTGTCAGCCGTGTAGTATTCGGAAAATGAACGTATTCCACCCGCTTGCAGGTAATTTTTCGTATAGTCCTGCATTTTTGACAGGGGAATGATTCCCTTTTCCGCGGCTCGCAGGACTTTTTCACTCATATCGGTCGCATAGATTTTAACCTTGTCGCCGAGCCCTTCCTCCTCGAGCAAAATCGCCATCGAATACGCCTCTTCGCCTGTCGAACAGCCAGCGTGCCAAATGCGGATTTCCGGGAGCCCCTTCAGATGGGGGACGACATTTCGGCGGAACGAAGCAAAAAAGCTCGGGTCACGGAACATTTCCGTAACATTGATCGAGAAATCGTCCAGTAGCTTTCTAAGAACAGTTTCTTCCTCAATCACCCTTTCCGTCAGGCGGGTGATGCCGGGAAGCTGTTCGAGCCTTAGCCGGTTCTGGACACGGCGCATAATGGATGAATTCATATACTGCCGGAAGTCAAAGCCCGAGAGCCTGTAGACTGCCAGCAGCAATAATTCAAGTTCGATTTCTTCCTTTTGCAAAAAAAATCCTCCTCTATCTGGCGAGCCAGACCCTCATTGCTGAAAATAGCTGGTCCATCTTAAGCGGCTTGCTGATATAATCCGAGGCGCCCGCTTCCAGGCATTTTTCTTTGTCGCCCTTCATCGCTTTAGCAGTCAGGGCAATAATTGGAATGTCCCCATAGCGGTCCATTTCCCTTATTTGCTTCATCGTTTCATAGCCGTCCATGACGGGCATCATAATATCCATCAGGACAATGTCGACGTTATCGGTCCTGTTGAGGAGTTCCAGGCATTCCGCTCCATTCTCAACCGACATGACATTCATGCCTTCCCTGGCTAGCGCCTTTTCAAGCGTGTAAATATTGCGGTGGTCATCATCGGCAACAATGACCGTTTTTCCGCGGAGATTATTGAACGGAGCAGCGCCGCTAACTTCCATCTCGTCAACAACCCCGATGGAGCTCATATCGGTGGAAGTGCCGGCTGCCACTTCTATACTTGCCGAATCAACGGCCCCGGAAGCCAGCCCTCCGACAATCGAGGCTTTTGCTCCACCAACTTCACCTTCAAATCCGTTTTCTTCTCCTGCAGTCTCCGTAGATGCAGGGAGGCCTTTAGGGAGGCTTGGGACGAGAAGAGTGAAGGTGCTTCCCGTGCCTTCCTCGCTTTCAACTGTAACCGTTCCACCAAGCAAGCGGGCAAACTCGCTTGAAATTGATAGCCCTAGGCCGGTCCCGCCATATTTGCGCATTGTTGCGCCGTCGACCTGCTGGAAAGCTTCGAAAATAAGCCGTTGTTTATCCTTCGCGATGCCAATTCCCGTATCGCTGACAGAAATTTTCAGCCATGTATCCGAAACCGGATAGGCTGGGATTGCATCCGGCTCAGCCATCTTTATGCTGGCAATTACAGCACCAGACTCAGTAAACTTAAAGGCATTGGAGAGGAGATTTTTAACAATTTGCTGGAGGCGCTGTTCATCCGTGTAAAAAAGATCCGGCAAATTGTCTTCAATATCGACCATGAACCCAAGGCCCTTCCTAACCGCATGGTGGGAGAAAAGATGCTCAAGCCTTCCACCGAAATCCGCTATGTTGACTCCATCAAAGACAACTTCGAGCTTTCCGACTTCAACTTTGGATAAATCAAGGATATCATTAATCAGGTTAAGCAAATCCTGCCCTGATGTATGAATAACTTTTGCAAAATCCCTCTGCTCATCCGTCAAGTTCTTATCCGAGTCTTCCCCGAGCATTTCCGACAGCAGCAAAATGCTGTTTAGAGGAGTCCGCAGTTCGTGGGACATGTTCGCCAGGAATTCAGATTTGTATTTTGAGCTCAGCTCCAGCTCCTTCGCCTTTTCCTCGAGCTCTTCCTTCGCTTTAAGCAGCTCGGCCGACTTGATTTCCGCATCCTTTGTCCGCTCTTCCAGCTGCTCATTGATCATCCGCAATTCTTCCGCCTGGGTTTGCAATTCTTCGGATTGAGACTGTAATTCCTCGGATTGGGACTGTAGCTCTTCTGCCTGGGCCTGTGACTCAAGGAGAAGACGTTCAATTTCCATTCTGCTAAGGGTATTCATTACAGCCATGCCAAGCGTTTCAAATACTTTATTGGCAAGCATTCTCTCAGCAGGGGTGAATGGCTTCAGTGATGCAAGTTCGATGACCGCGACTGTTTCATCCTTGACGAGCACCGGGGCAATCAGGAGGCTTTTCGGCTTCATTTCACCTAGCCCCGTGGAAATTACTGAATAATCTTCCGGTATATCTTCAATATAAATAGCTTCTTTTTTCACAGCGCATTGGCCGGCAAGGCCTTCCCGGAGCGCTATATCGGTACGGCCGGCGGTTCCGCCTCCGTCAGCATACGAACCTACCTTTTTCAAAGATTGGTTCTCCATAAGGTAAAATGCCCCAAGGCTTGCCCCGACTGCGGGAGCCAGGTTTGCCATTAGTTGCTCGGCAAGGCCTTCAACTTCAGTACTTTTGTGATATAGATTGATGAGTTCTGCTGACTGGGTCTGTACCCAGTTCTGCTCAGAAATTTCAGCGGTAAATTCCTTTTCTTTCTGGTAGTATGTCTCAAGCGAAACGGCCATCGAGTTGAAGGCGGCCGCAATCTGGCCAATTTCATCATGCTCTCCAACCTTTATCCTCGGAATTTCCGAAAGATTGCCCTGGTCAATCATGTTGATACCTTGAGCAACGGAGTCCAGCCTTCTGCTCGTGCTGCGGATCACCCAAAGAGTTACCCCGGTGATGAGAACGGCTGCGGTAGAAATCGAGATGAATAGTGAGGCAAACAACTGGTCATAGGCCTTGTTGGCACTTTTAAGTGACTCGTTCATAAGCGTTTCCTGATACGTTTTAAACTCGTTCACCTTTTTTACCAGTTCTCCCTTTTCACCTGCGGAGCCATAATAAATCTTCCGCAGCTCGGCTGGTTCCACACCCGCCCTAAGCCCGGCAATCAGCTCTCTCTCCATCTCCAAATACTCCCGGAAGTCGACATCTATTTCCTTAATCAACGCTCTCGACTTCGGCTTGTTCAGGATCCCATCAAGTTTAATAATCGACTCTTGAACAATCTTTTGATTCGACTCCAACAATGGAATTAGAGTTTCGATATTTGGGTCGTTCCCTTCCTGAATCGCATTTACCAGTTCCCTGTCTGTTACGAGCATAGCCTGGCGAATTTTCATCGCTTCATTCACTTTGTCGTACCTGTCCTCGACAATGACCAGCATATTAGTCTTGATTTTTCCGGTAAACGATAATATGACAAATAAAAGCAGTACCATAAATAAAAGCGTCAAACCTAGCCCAAAAAATTGTTTCTTTTTAAATGTCACAGCCATTCCCACTTTCCACAAATTACGGTCTCTTATTCTATTTATTACTATATCAATGATGTAATGGTTTTTCGAGGATTATCAGCTATTGCCAGGCATTAGAAAAAACATGGAGATTCAGACTTAGTCCATGAATAAACAGGTACTATTTTTGAATTAAATAAAAAAATCCCCATTCAAAAATCGGTACAAGGGCAAAAAACCGGCACATCTGCCGGCCTACCCCTTAATACACTTATTGTTTGATCCACGCCCATGCCGCCTCTTCCTCACCAGTGGCAAAATGTCTCGCTTCAAGGCCAGGCAAGAATTTCCCGAGTTCTGTTACCGCTTCAAGCCACTTCAGGTCGGTGACAACTGCGAATTTGCGGAACTGGCTCCACCGCTTCGCATCAAATTTCATCCCGTAGGCCAGACCCATCAGCGTCGTTCCGTCCACCTCGTGCATTTTTGCAAATATATTAAACTCCCGGTTATCGCCAATCGTATTTTTTACAAACTGCTCCAGCTTTTCGGCATCCTCACGAGTCGCCGTGCCGGAGAATTCAACAGCGATGGTCGACTCATCCCTGCTTGGAATTATCGTAAGCATATTCGAAGCCTCCCGCCAATAGATATCCTTTCTAGAATTCCCCTTATTAACGGCTTTGAAACTATCACTCTTCTGCCAATTTCATAGAGATTTCACCAAGTTTTTCATAAAGGCCAAATGAAAAATCGGCCTTCTTTACAAAAGGACCGCCCCTAATTCATTTTTTTAATGAAACCGATTGCCTTTCAACCTTACTTATTTCGCTTTTCTGCAGCACGGATCGCCATTTCCATTCTTCCAAACTATGCCAGCTGCGATCTTCATCCCTTTTTCTCCAACGATGAATCCATGATGAAAAGCTCTTTTATTATAAGTAATTCCCCTTGCGCGGCATCATGTTTCAATTCGTACCAAATCTTCACCTTATCCCCAGTTATTAAGAAATCCTGTACCTTCGATCTTCTTTCAAATTGCATTTGGGCTCCCGCATTATCTTCCTGGCGTCCAAAATAACTCTCAGCTTCTTGGCCATTTTTAAAAAGGGGCGCTTCCTCCTCTTTTACAAAAAACAGCCCGTTCTCCTTTACAATTATATAGCCATCGGTTCCACAAGCGTTATTCTTCCCAGCGCTGCCTGTATAAAACGAGCGGAACTTCTCCGAACCTTCATTTCTATAGCAGATTGCCACATCGCCAGCCTTGTCTTCCTCATTCCAAAATACGAAAATGATTCTTCCTGTCTTGCCGAACTGATGGGCCTCCCTGCCAATAATGGAAATTTCCTTCGGTCCAGTAATGTCCCATTGTCCTGTCCTGAACTGAAATGCCGTATAGGCATTCCCATCCATTACGCCATCAAAATTGGTTGGCTGTTCACCCCATAACTGAATCACTTCTTCTTTGTCCATCCCAAGGCGGAATCCTTCGGCTAATTCTTCTAGTTCATCACCCGCATTGCTGTTGGTAGCATTACGTTCACGATTCCCTGACGCTAAGGTTAAAAATATACTTAAGCATATTGCCAGTATTAAAAACCCGACAGTCAGCACAGCATTTCTCATCCAATCCCTCCAATTATTCATCTATGGATTAGACGTGTCCGGCCAGAAAAAGATTGCTTTTTCCAAAAGAAAAAAGCGGCCTGCTTTGAGGGAAAGCAAGCCGCTCTTTAGAAACTTATTTCGAACCGGGCGCGGGCTGGTCGACGCCTCTTACCCTATGTCGGTGCCCATTGTTTTCGGTCGTGTAAAAATCGTAGTAATGGACGTGCATGCCATTGCCAACCGGAATCGCCGGCCCCGAGTAAGCCTTATACTGGTGGTAATGGCCGTCTTCATAAACAACATACCCTTCCGTATAATGGATATGGCTCCCATCCGGTGACTGAATTGGAGGAGATGTTACGTCCAGGCACTGGTGGACATGGCCGTCACTTACCGATGTATAATCGACCGACCCGTGATTGTGGTTTGGCACAAACCCTGGCACAAAATCGTCTTTTCCCGCCATTCTCATACCCCCTAAAAACATTGTCCTTCTATACTTATTTCCGGTAAGGAGGGAGTATGACAAGGTTGTCATCATGGATTTCCCCAAAAGATTGAAGCTATTTCATTTGTGAGCCCGCATAGATAAGATGGATTATTAAAAATGAATGACTCCTTTTCTAGCGTGAAACCTATCTTCTCCGCAACCCTTATTGAAGGAATATTTTCCGGACTGATGATGCTGATTAGCCGCTTCAATCCCAACCGGCCAAATCCGTATTCCCGGGTTCCAAGAGCGGCTTCCGATGCGTAGCCCTTTGACCAGTATTTCTTATTGATATGGTAGCCAATTTCAACCTCGTCCGTACCGTCGACAGTTTGCTTCACAAGGCCGCAGTCACCGATCATTTCATCTGTCTCCTTTAAGCAAACAGACCACAACCCAAAACCATCTTTTTCATATCTGAATTTGTTTCTCGCAATCCAGTTATTCGTTTGTTCCACACTGAAAGGCGCCGGGTAATGCTTCATTGTTTCCGTGTCAGAAAAAATTGCATGCAAAAAGGGAAAATCCTCATCTGAAAATTCTCTAATGTACAACCTCTCAGTTTCAAAAATGGCTGGCATAATGCACCCCAATCAAGATTATTTTTGTATCAGCCGTCGTTTGTAGCAAATCATGTTAAACTTTTGATAATACTGTTTATTATTTTAACAAATTAGGGGGAATCCGGGTGAAGCATATCGTCGAAAAAGAATGGCTGCTAAAACATTTAAATGAAGATGATGTAAGAATCATTGATTGCCGGTTTTCATTAGCAAACCCCGAAATGGGCGGGGTCGAGTATGTTGAGGCGCATATTCCGGGTGCGGTTTATTTTGATTTGGAAAAAGACCTTTCAGGAAACGTGTCCATACACGGCGGAAGACATCCATTGCCCGACCTTGATGGGCTGATTGAAAAACTTGAAAAGGCTGGCATTGGCGAAGATACAACTGTGGTCGTTTACGATAACGGCGAGGGAGCGTTTGCCGCTCGTTTTTGGTGGATGCTGTCCTATCTCGGCCACAAAAATGTGTATGTACTGAACGGCAGCTTCAAAGACTGGGTTGGGGCCAATTATCCGGTTACTGCTGAAGTGCCTGTATTTAATAGGGCTTCTTTTCGCCCTGCCATTAACGACGCTCTTCTGGCTGATATGGAAGAGGTAAAGGCAATTTCCCAAGGCCAAACCGAAAACGCCGTCCTGATTGATTCACGCGAAGAGAAGCGATACCAAGGCATCGTGGAGCCGATTGATAAAAAGAAGGGCCATATCCCCGGGGCAATCAACAAACCTTGGATGCAAGGACTTGAGGAAGGGTATTACAAACCGATTGAGGAACAGAAAAAGCGATTTGCCGAAATCGATCTGCAGCAACAAGTTGTCGTGTATTGCGGCTCAGGTGTCACAGCGGTCCCTAATTTCCTTGCCTTGAAAGAAGCCGGCTATGAAAATGTTAAACTCTATTTGGGAAGCTTCAGCGATTGGATTTCATACGAGGAGAATGAGATTGAGTAGTGTTTAGGAGTGAATTAGAGGGCACTTTTCATAAAGTCTAGTAATCCTGTCCAAAGACGGGGCTACTTCTAACAACTGTAATTCATATCAGAATACAAAGAGGCCCCAAAGCATTATCAAAGCTTTTGGGGCCTCTGTAATATTTACATAAGTTGCATTGTTGTAATGCAGGTAGGATCGTTTTCAAAAGTGGACAATTCCGCTTCAACCGTCTTCCCGCTGTAGTCTATTTTCACATTGTACGTCTGATTCCGCGGCAGCCACAGGTCAATAAAGCCGTTCGCCAGCGACTTCACGGTTTCGTCAAACACTACATTACCTTTTTCATCTTCAATATAAACGTCAAATTCTTCATTTGCAAGTTCGCCTTGACAACCTGTCAAGTTATGGTTCGTTCAAGGATGGGTTGTGTTGATGTATGGCGCAATCGATACAAAAAACTCGTCTTTCGGCAGATCGTAGACTTTCTCGCTTCCGTCCTCTTTGACAATGAGTTGGGTGGACGTAATGGAAGCTGATTCAGCCACCAGCTCATCCGTGCTATACCCCTGCACCATTTCTTTGATGTCAATGCCTTCATTCCCTTTTGTGTCATTGCTTTCCTTCGAGCTTTCCCCGCTGCAGGCAGACAGCGCCAATGCTGCAAATAAGCCAATCAACAAATATTTAAATTTCACGGCATTCACCACCTTTTCTTACTGTAAATAATTATATCATTTTGATTTCTTTTTGTTACTCTTTTCACATATTCTACACTTATCTCGAGTTCCGACCCTCCATTATTGTAAAAGAAAATACAAAACCTGAGTAAATTGCCATAGCCTACTAACGTTACAATAATTAGAAGATGTATCAAAAAACTTCCCGCACCACCATAAGAAAGAGGAGTTTGTTTTGAATCAAAGGCTAATTGGATTTAAGAGAATACTATTGTTCGTTTTAAAATGCTTGGTTTGGCCTATTTTCCGGCGCGCTGTTATTTTCATAGGAGTCATTGCTTTCTTGATTTTTCTGTCCGGGAAAATAAATTGGGTTCCTTTAGAAGACTGGGCAATTGATAAACTAACCCATCTTCAGCCAGCCGGCAAACAGGGTTATCTTCCATTCCAAGGGAAGGTAAGCTTTACTGATACAAAGGCTTATAAAAAGGAACAATACATGATTTTTAAAACGAATATAAAAAATTCTGCTCAGCTTCTTGTTTCTAAGGTGGGTTTTAACAAAAGCAAAGAAAACGAGAATTTCACCAGCATTAAAAAGGAAGTTTTTAATAAGAGCAAATTTAAGGACCTTCCTATCGGATTTGAGGATGATAAAGATGGGGAGCGTAAGATTACCCAATCGGATTGGGAAATTATAAAGGTTAACTTGAAGGATGGATTTAGTGCTCTTAAGGATGTGCTGACTGTCAGGATTTTAACCGATGACGGCAAACCGATGATCGTGAAGGTCGTTGATGATACGCCTATCGTGGTTGAATTTGATCCGTCGGATAAGGTATTGAAATGGGGCCGGGAAATTCAGGCCGCTTCTGAAAAATATGGAATTAATCCTGCTTTAATTGCAGCTGTTATTGAACAGGAATCTGGCGGCAACCCGGATGCCGAAAGTTACGCTGGGGCAATCGGCCTGATGCAGCTCATGCCGAACACAGCCAAAGGTTTGAAAGTTGATCCCTATGACCCAGCAGAAAACATCGATGGCGGGGCAAAATATCTGGCTATTCAATTGAACCGTTTTGGCAATCTTGAATTGGCGCTTGCCGCTTATAATGCCGGTCCAGGTAATGTACTCAACTCAAGATATTTGTATATAGCCGAGACGCAGAATTATATTCGGAGTGTGCCAGCGCTTATAGCTAAATATGAGAAAAAATTCTTGGATGGGAGCCAAAATTAAATTAAATACCTGAATCTAGAATTATACATTTCAGGAAGTTTACTGGTTCCCTTATTTGAAAAGAAAAAGGAATGTTCTATTTTTTAGCGAATTATATAGAATGAGGTGATAAAAATGATAGTAGTCACGACTGAGAAAATTGAAGGGTATCAAGTGAAGGAAATCAAAGGGCCAGCATTTGGGCTGATTGTGCGAAGCAGGGGATTGGGCGGCGACATCATGGCTGGGCTTAAAGGGCTTGTCGGCGGTGAAATTAAGCAGTACACGGCTATGCTCGAGGACTCAAGGAAGGAAGCAATGGACCGGATGATCCGAAATGCCACTGAAATGGGCGCCAACGCCATCATCATGATGCGTTTCGATTCCGGGGAAATCGGCCAAAACATGAGCGAAATTGTCGCTTATGGCACGGCAGCCGTGGTGGAGAAGCTTTAATGGGCTGGCTCATTGCCGCCGGTTTATACGGGCTGCAAATTCTCGGCCTCATTGTCTGCATCCTGCTTGGCTATTTCATTTATGACAAGCGATACAAGAAAAACCAGGGTGCAAAGGTTCCCGCAGGGTTTATCGCAACAGACGAAATCAATGTGGATCCAGTGACCGGAGAAAAGACGAAGGTATACTACAACCCTGAAACAGGCGAGCGGTTTTACAGGAAGATTTAATGTTTCGTCTAAAAAGATGCTCAGGTATACGATAACCGGAGCATCTTTTTGCGGCCTTTTAAAATACATCCTTCCCAATCTCTTGTTCGGCCTTTATAAGATTTTTAATATCATCAAGATTTATTTCAATTTCCATGTGGTCCCCGACCGCGTGCGGTATGCATTGGTCGGATGGGGAGTATTTTTCAAATATACAAATCCAATGTATTGTACGCTTACATACCGCTCACTTTTACGTTTTATAACAAAATCCACATCCAGGGATACTCCGCCATCATCCGAATGATATACTTCCGCAATTTTTAAAGCTTCTTCCTTCAACGTCCTATTAACTGAATCCTGCGTTGACTCATTGGATAACCCCCTGACCTGCGGATAGTTAATTTTTATATCTTTTTTCATAGCTTGAATTACATAGCTTTCACTCAAAACACTGTATGGCTGTTTTCCCGTTTTAGAAGAATTACTTTTTTCACCTTCAACGGTGGAATGCCCCTTTTGCCCTCCGCAAGCTGTTAATTGTAGTGACACAAATACGAGGACTAGTAAAAACAATAATTTCCGAAACATGTTTTGCAGCAAACCCCGCTTTCACTTCATCTATCACTTATTCTTTATTTTTTACGGAAGCTACACATTAACCAATTTATACTGTCTCCTTAATTTTTCATCGTCTGCAATCCAATCGTATTTCATCCACAACGATAGGTCGAATATCTTTTCCAATTCCATGACTACTTCTTCAATATCTTCGTTTGCCAATACACGAACCAATTCGCTGCTATCGAGCGGAACATTTAATGCTTGGTCAAATAGTTTTATATTTAATTCCTCAGGTTCCACCTCATATTCCTCGATATCAGGGCCTGCAGCAAACCTTGTAATAAGGTGATTATCCTTATACAAACCTATTTCCAATACACTGTCATCATAATATCCTAATGAGAGGACAGGATACTTAACCAACTGAGAAATTACCTCGGCTTCCCTTCGGATTGACCCCCAGTCATAAGCATCGCCATATACACTAATCCAGCTCCCAAACTGCCCTACAAAATATGAAGCTGGTAAACTTGTTTTTTTCAACGCCTCTACTACTTCTTCCAAATTTTCAGTCTGAATATGCAAATTTGCAAATTTAGTTCCCATTCTAATATCACCCGTTTCCGATAGCATTTATATTAGATAAATATTAACAAAATTAAGCGAGTTCTTTTCCAACAAAATCCCAAACATTGGCTTAGAGTTCTAAACTTTCAAATAAGGGTTAATAAAATTTACAAATAAATTTTTGATACAATAAAAAAAGCCCTCCAAATAAGAGAGCGTTATAAACATTCATAATAATAATGTTTATCCTCTGAGCCCTTCTGTAATCTCAAGTTTACTTGGTTTCTAATTATCCCTTGTATGCTTCATCTAATTTCTTTAGATCGAATTTCTTCATTTTTAAAAATGCATTCGTTACACGGGCAAGTTGCTCAGGTGTTCCCTTGCTCATCCTCTCATTCATATTGCTCGGAATAATCTGCCAGGATATGCCATACTGATCCTTCAGCCAGCCGCATTGCTCGGCTTCAGGAACTGCCGAGAGCTTATCCCAGTAATAATCGATCTCTTCTTGTGTGTCGCAGTAAACAATAAATGAAATTGCCTCATTAAAACCGAATTTGTGTTCATGCGCGCTATCCATGGCGGTAAACCACTGGCCTTCAAGCATGAATTCAGAGAACATGATAGTGCCTTCTTTATCAGGTTCCATGCCTCCAGGGTAACGGGCGATAAGGCCCTGCTTTGCATTCTTAAATACGGTTAGATAAAAATTAATCGCTTCTTCTGCCATGCCGCATTTATCGCCGACAAACAAAAGTGATGGTATTATTGCAGGCCGTTCTTCCCCTTCTGGATTGGTAAGGATTAATTGCCAGGACAAGCCAAACTTATCCTGAATCCAGCCATACCACTCACTGAACGGATACTTAGCAAGCGGCATTAACGCTGTACCGCCTTCGGATAATTTGTTCCATACCTCTGTTAATTTTTCTTTCGCATCTTTTTCTCGCGACGGATCAAAATTAACGAAAAAAGACACCGACGGATTGATCTTGAAGTATGGCCCT
This sequence comes from Neobacillus sp. YIM B06451, assembly GCF_032667185.1. Taxonomy (NCBI): domain Bacteria; kingdom Bacillati; phylum Bacillota; class Bacilli; order Caryophanales; family Bacillaceae; genus Neobacillus; species Neobacillus sp. YIM B06451. The sequence continues at coordinate 82,199 of NZ_JAVFKJ010000017.1, forward strand.
GCACTGATTGCCATAAACTCCTGTCCCCAAAGCTCAAAAGAAACTAGATCAGCGTCGCCTGACGGTGTGTCGTGGATTGTTCTCACATTCGTAATTTTTGAGTTCGGAAATATGGATGCATAAAACTCGGCAGCTTCTTTTGCCTCCTTGTCATACCATAAATGCGGGACAATTTTTTGATTTGTTTTTGACAAAGTAATTCCTCCTTAATTTAGATTTGGAGCTAAAAATTCCAATTGCGGTATTATTGCAAATTATTTTACCACCTTCATCCTGTAATAATTTCTTATCGATTGCTGAATTGTTTATCTCATCTACCGAAGCATTCTTGTACTCAATAGTAATAAGGAATTCAACAAAAGGTCCCTTAATCCTTCTTGGAAGCCCCGTACGGGTAAGAAAACCACATAAAAAAAGCCCTTCAAGATTAGTATCTCAAAGGACTGCCACATTTCCAAAAATCACTTAGAATTTATTAAATGTAAAACATCAAAATTAACCGGAATGAGCCCTTGATATATCAACGTTTACTTTTTCAAGAAAAATCAAAATCTCCCGGATTAAAGAGTTATTCAATTAAAACTAGCTTAAAACTTCAAAATTGGCCGGAATATTTTCAAACGAAATAACCCGTATTTACCATAATTAAAACTATAGAATTTTATTTCGGTTTTTTAAGCGAGCTAGGCAAAGGCCCTCTAGTCTAGTAAATCTAAATCCATTGATGTATCAATTTAAAAATACCATCGACACCAGTACTTAAAAACCAGACCTCGCTCTCCCCTTGGTTTCTTTCACTTTCAGCTTAACTAAGATTTAATTGGTGCTGAAGATAACTTTGTGCAGTCATTTTTTATAAAGCCTATTATTGACAATGACCATAAAAAAGAACCCTTAATTGGGTCCTCGTTTTAAGTCCTTATTGAAGATAAGCACCCTTTAGTTTAAGTGTAACTCTTCACAATTGACCTCGTATGAAAAGGAATCAATGGAATAATAAGCAAAAAGAAATAAAAAAGGGGTGTTAATATGTTAACAGTTTAGGTTTTGAAGTACAAAATTTGAATTTGCAGTGCTTTTCGAAAGGCAATCAACAAAGGAATCAGCATACAATTAGCGGTCATTAGTATTAATGAAGGAAAGCTCTGACATCGCCTGAGCTTTCCTTCTGTTTTTTACTTATGCATCCGTTACTTCAAGAAGCGTTCCCAAATGGATTTGTCAAATTGTCCATCAGTTACCTGAAAGAACTTTCCCATAAAGCCCAAATGGACAATCCCATATTCATCAACTGAGTCATTTAGTGTGGGTGCATACACAGAAAACAATAAAAAATTCGCCTGTGCTATTCGTGCACTTTCTGGCTTAGAAACTCCAGTATTTCTCTCGTCAAAACTAATGTAATCTTGTTTTGTTGGGTTTGTAAAAGCCGATATAACTAAGAAAATTAGAAGTATACCAAGTGAAATTAATAAATTTTTTGATTTCCTTCGCTTATTTTTCACAACTGTTATCCTTTCCCCTTAAATGGTCTTTACGAACACACATATTGCCCACTTCTTGTTTGTCGTTTCACTCCTTCTTCCATTATATAACATTTATCTGAATATTCAATTCCTTTTCACGGAATATTGAAATAATTGAAACCAGAAGGCTAAACTAAACGGTTTCCGTGGGCTCTTAATGGAAATAACATTTGAAATTGAACTCACTAACGGTGGAAACAATGTTCCTTTAGGGAGGGACCGAATGACCTATGGGATTTCTTATGGACCAGAGGTAAAGTGTTAAATTATATTCACCTAAAGACTTATAAGGAATTCAACAAAAGGTGCCTTAAACCTTCTTGGTTAAAGCACCTTTATTTCAATATTAATTTTTGAAAAAGCCAATAATACCAAATATAAATCCAAAGATCACAAAACCAAATTCAACCGAGATAATAATAGTGTTTTTAGTTAGATTAGGCTCAATTAAAAAGATGCCTCCAGTTATTATAAATATAAGTCCGAATAACATTACTTCTGAACTACTTTTCTTTGATAAAAAACCCTTTAAAGAAAAACTTATAATGATTACCATTACAACAACTATTAGTAACAAACTCCACAGCGTCACACAAAATCCCCCCTATTTCACCTTTTTCTCTTCAACTAAACTGCCACGTATGTTTAATAAGGAATTCAACATAAAGGTGCCTCAATCCTTCCTGGATCAACGCACCCATTAGCAGAACAAGCTTATTAGTGAAATATACTATTTGCTTAATTCATTCTCTTCAATGAACTCAAGAAAACTATCTTGAAGTTCTCCCTCAGTATTCTTAGAATCGAGAAGCAATTTCGGTTCTAATGCACTGTCTATAAGTGTAGAACTCCCGTCGATTATTCCAAGTATATTTGAAACAGTATCAATCATTGTTTGTTCGATGATTTTGAAGAAAACCTCTTTGTGTTCTTTATTCAGGGATTGATATAACCCTAAAGCTTCTTCAAAGTATTTATCAGTTACGCCAGTAGGATTAGTTGTTTCAAATAAACCTTTGTATAGTTCAATATTTTCTTCAATTATGGATTTGTATAAAGATTTTACAAACTCTTCATTCATTAAAAAATCCCCCTTTTCCCTAATTTTTTTATTTATTTCATTTTATTGGGTTGTCCTTTTTTTTTGAACTAAACTGCCACGTTTGTACAATAAGGAATAAAGAAAGGGCGGAAATCCTTCGTGGATCTACGCACCCGTTATTTGAAGAGAGAAATTCTATTAATGTAATTAATAAATGGCGTTTTTCCTTTATTTATCGATATTGAGGTTACGCTGGCTGTATCCAATTTGAATAAAGGAAACAATTCCTTATTAATGCCAATCAACATTAACAGAATGATATTTATACAACCACTATGAGACACAAACGCAATCGTTTCATCAGTTGTTTGTTCCATTAAATTGCTTATCAATTTTTCTATACGTTTAACAACGTCTTGAAAAGACTCCCCTTCAGGTGGGGCAGACAGTGGATTTGACCAAGATTGTTGCCATTGATTGGGGTACTTTTTCATAGCCTCTTCCTTACTAAGCCCATTAAAAACGCCCGCATTACGTTCTTTAAGCTCTTCCAATATAATTGGGTTAATTCCTAATGTATCTCCAATTATTGTTGAAGTCACTAATGCCCTACTCAATGGACTACTATATAAGTGTGTTATATTAAATCCCAACAATTGCTTTGCCAGTCTAATACTTTCTTCAATTCCTTCTGAAGAAAGAGGAAAATCTTTATGTCCAGCGATTTTACCATTAGTTTCTGCTTTTCCGTGCCTAATTAGTAAGAGTTCCATCTCATACCTCCCGAAAACTGGAATCCCTTCTTCAGCTAACCTGCCCCGTTTGCTTAATAAGGAATTAAACAAAAAAGGAAGTCATTCCTTCCTTGATAATCGCTCCTGCTAGTTCAATATAATCTCCATTTTTCTACTCTTCGTTGCCATCCCAATTGACCTATAAAATTCAATGGCAGATGTATTTTCCTCGGATACTCCCAATTCAATACTATCAACTTTGAGGCTTCTTCCAAATTCAAAAACGTATTTAGTTAGTTTTTTTCCGATACCTTTCTTTCTATGTGTTTCAGCAATGCATAAACTCTTTATAAATAATACTTTCCTCTTATTAACAAAAGTATTTTCAGTTACTTCTTCTTCCTTTGTCACTACAACGCCGACTATATCATTGCTTATAGTAGCCACAAAAATATGCTGTTTGCCATCAATTAATTGGCTTTCAAAAAACTCTTGTTCGACTGGAGTGGAATTCTCTTTATACAAATCTGGTCTTACAAAAACGTGGAATTCATGAACCTGCCTAAATAAAGGCAACAACGACTCGTAATCGCTTTGCTTGGCGTTTCGAATAATTATATTCATTTTTTTTCACCTCTCAATAATTTTCTAATGATATTCTACCAATTCTCACTCTTGCAAGAAATGCCATCTTAAACTATTCTGCCCCGTTAGTCGAACAAGCAGCACGATCTCGAGCTATGGCACCAGTTAGTAAAAATTCATTTAAAAAAATTCCTAAAGACATCAAAAATCAAAGGAATTCCGCAAACTACCATCAAAACAAATCCACTATATCGAAATATTGCTTCTACAATATCCGTAACGTCTTGCCAAAAGAAAAAATGTGGAATAGGTAAAATCAATAATACAAAACCAACAATAAACCCATAAAAGAAAGTTCTTTGTTTATCCAATTTTCATTCCTCTTCTCTACAACACTCTTCCTTTACATAACTGCACCGTTAGCTCAATAAACAATTCAACAAAAAAGGACGGTAATCCGTCCTGGATCATCGCACCCGTTTGTTTAAGTGCATTTGTTCACAAACTTGTTGTTTTCCACTTCAATACTATGAATCAATATCCTTGAGTATCCAGTGAGTCGCCGTCAAAACATCCTTTGCCAAGAAATCAATTTTTAAATCTATGCCTTTAGAATGCATTTCCTGTAAGGACTTTACCCCTCTTCCCGTTTCAACGAGTATGCCCTTTGCCCCAACATTTTTTGCAGAGTATATATCAGCCAATCGATCTCCCACAACATAGCACTTGTTTAAGTCCAGGTTATATTCTTTCTTAGCCCTTATTAAGAGTGTGGGGTTTGGTTTACGGCATTCGCAATTATCAGTTGATTTGTGAGGACAATAATAAATACCGTCCAATGTAGCTTTCTCTTTCGCTAAGGATTGGTTAATTGTGTTAAAACCTTCTATTAAATCATTTTCAGTAAATTTTCCCATTCCTATCCAACTTTGATTAGTAAATAGAAAAACCTTTACTTCCCAATCATTAAGTAGTTTTATTGCCTTTACCGAAAAGTCATACAGGGTAAAATCAGCTGGATGAATCCCTCCGCCATGTCCTCCAATTGTGCCATCACGATCTAAAAAAACTCCTATCAAGAAGATAGTCCTCCTTTCTCTCTTGGTTAACGTCATACCAGTTGTAGAATGTTCAATAGTACAGCAAAAGTTATCCAAACCTTATAAAGGTAAACAAACCTGCCCTCGTTGTTCAATAAGGAATTAACAAAAAAGGCGGTAATCCTTCCTGGATCATCGCACCCGATTAACATCATTTTATAGCTCCATTTATAATCCATTTAACAGCTTTTAATAGGTCTTCAGCAATATAATCTGGTTCTATTTCGGCCCATTTTTCTCTGTGCTCATCCAATGAACTATGTCCCCATCCAGTAAGTACTAAAATTTTTATTGCCCCAACTGAATGAGCGGCTAACATATCTGTTGACCCTACATCGCCAATAAAAGCAGTTTTTGATAAATCTATATTGTATTTATTCGATGCTTCTATCAGTAATCCAGCTTTAGGTTTATGACAATTACAATTATCATATGGACTGTGTGGACAAATAAAAGCATCATCAAATCCAAATGACATAAATTCATTGTAAAAATCATTTATCGTAGCTTCACCTTTACTTATTCTATGCTGATTAGTGCAGGCAAACGTTTTAATATTATTGTCTTTTAATATTTGTAAGGCAGTCATACTGAACGGATAAAGAGTAAAATTTTTTGGGTGAATAAAGTGTCCAGTGCCACCGATAGTTCCATCTCGGTCAATAAAAACAGCCTCAATATTCATTGGTAATCCCCCCATAATTTCCACCTATTCCTTTAACATTCCTGCCCCGTTTGCTTAATAAGGATTTCACCAAAAAGGGCGGTTAATCCTTCCTGGATCAACGTACCCGATGTTTACTAAGAAATTCCAGCATTCCTCTTATTTTTAATGATGATTACCGCCCAATATGCAAAGAGGTATATAAAACCTATAACAACATAAATTGACCAAATTGAACCTCGTTGTAACTGAGCAACTAAATGTTCAAATTCATTGATACCCTCAGCTCTCCCAATACTATTTAACACACTTATAATTGGAACAGTTATCGATAGAACAATTGTAATTACAGAAAAAGTTAATATTCTTTTTCGAGAAACATTCAATATTCCAACACCCAATGTAAGAAGTAAGTATAAGTAATATACTCCCCAAACCCAACCAGGAAGTGTCTCCCAATACATTTGTCCCACCTCTTTCGATTTTCTAACCCAGCTCAATTTTACCATTAAATTTCCAGGATGTTATAAAAAATTCTTCTTTTCATCTTGAGCTAACCTGCCCCGTTCGTTCAATAAGGAATTCACACATAAGGTTTATATTTCAGTTACTTAATTCGGCATTTCTTTTCATGTAATTTTCTAATACTTTTTTATTTTTATGCCACCAAAAAATATGAAATTCATCTTGCTTGTCAAATCCTAATTTAGAGGCTAATTTATACGATGGTAGGTTGTCTGCCTGACATTCCCAACTTGGGATTAAATCTCTTTCTAAACATTTTTTAATAAAAGCCATGGAAGTTAAAGTTGCAAGACCTTTATTTTGAAATTCATTTGCTGTAATTATATCTAAAGCTGCATAGCCACCACCGATATAATAACAATTACATACGCTTGCAAATCTTCCTTCATATAAGAGACAATAACCAAATCCTTTTTTCACATAATCAACTGGGGAATCCCATAACATTTTAAAATGATTGTCCATTTCGTTTTGATATTGATCAAACAATGCTTCATCCATTTCTTTCATTTCAAAACCATCTGGTATATTTTCTTTCCATGAAGGCAAAGTTGAAAATCTTTCTGGGTTAAATGAAAATCCAGTCCTTTTTACCTTTATTACGTGATCTTGCAAAAAGGTACTTATTTTTTCTGACCACTCAGATGAAAAAGTATAAAGATCAAAAAAGACCCAATGATTATTTTGATTCATTAAGAATTGAAATAAGGAGTTATTAAAATCATCGTTGTGAGGATTACCAACTAAAAAGTAATGTCCACCCTTACTTGCAAATAATGCGACAGTAGGATTTTCAATATTATCAGTAAATATTCTTCCTGGTTGATTTTGGTCCAGTACTGCATGAGCAAAAATAACCTCATATTCGGTTTCGTTAATTAAATTAGAAACTATTCCAAATTCACTTTTCGTTAATTCAATCATTATTTTTCTCCTTCAATTTTTATAATTATATTTATAATTCCTTTGTATTGTAGTAATTTTCTTTTTTTATAGAACTAAATGCCCCGTTTGCTTAATAAGGAATTCAACAAAAAGGGCGGTTAATCCTGTCTCGATCAACGCACCCGTTAGCTGAAAAAGAACTTATTTAGATTTAAAGTAAAATATCTCGGGGTCTCCTTCATCTAAATTTTCAATAAATCCACTTTGTATGAATCCATTTGCTTTAAAAACTTCTTGCATTCCATGATTTGATTTATTAGTTGAAGAGAAAATTTTCTTTGTTGGAGAAATGTTTATAAAACACTTAATAAGCGATGTTGCGTATCCTTTTCTTCTTTCAGTGTGCCTTACAATTATCAGTGAAATGAAGCTACAATCAAAGAAATGAGTATCATATATTAAAAAACCAACGATAAGATTGTAATCATTAGCAACAATACATCTCTCTTCTTCAATGGCTTTCATAATGTATTCGCGTCTGCTATTGTTACCGATAACTTCTTCATCTATCTTCATTATCTCATCTAAATAATTTATTTGAGCCATTTCTAAGGACTTCAAAATGTAGCCTCCTTAACTTTTAAAATTACAAAATTCGCTACAAATTGGCTACGGAATAAAACAAATCCTTCTTACACTAAACTGCCCGTTTGCTTAATAAGGAATTCAACAAAAAAGGCGGTTAATCCTTCTTGGATCTACGCCCTCGATAGTTGAAGAAGCACTATAATAATTTTTCCATAATAAATTCATCATAAGGGAGATTATCGAGTATCCTCTCTCCTACAATTCTATATCCCTTATCCTCATACATTTTGGGTAAATACGGATGGGTTTGAGCTACGGTTAACCTTAATCTATTTTCGCCTTTATTAATAAGTATAGACTCCGCATACTCCATTAATTTCGTAGCAATTCCCTTCCCTTTATGTGTTGATTTTACAGCTAGTCTACTTAATACATAACATTGCCAATCTCTGTTAAATTTTAGCCTTACGGTAGCGACTATATTGTTTGTAGTTTTTTCTTTTGCTTTCAATAACATTGTGGTTTTTATCCAGTCTTGCACTTCTTTAATCATTACCTTAGATGCACTCGCAGGAAGCCCTAGAGATTCATTTTCTGAGTATGCATCACGGTATATATCTACTAACGCCACTGCATCGTTATATTCTGCTATCTCTATGCTTAAATTCAATTACCTCACCCCTTTACTTGAACAACTTTTTATTTTCACTATTTAATAACCCTGACCATCTCAAATAAGACCACCTATTGGCAATCTTCTAATTGTGTTATAGCACCCGTTAATGAACCCCCAATGATTGGCGAGGAGTTTAAGAATATCGGCACTTTAATCAAAAAACTTGAAATTTTATTCTTACATTTAATCTACTTCGACAACTGGATTTAAGCGTTCAGGAAAGTCCTCCCAAAACTCAATAATAGCGTTGGGGTATTTATCAAAACCAACTTTCTCAATATCGAAAACAATCTCAGCATTGGTTGTTAGTTCAACGTCCATGAGTCTCTCGTCACCGAAGTAACCTTTTAAGAACAAGTCTGGGTTCCTATTATACAACCTAGCAGCAGAACGTCCGTCACCATGCTTGAATGTATTTACAAGATCAGCTATAGTTCAACCGTTTCCCATTGGGAAGTCTTTGTCAAATCGTAATTTATAAATTCGTATGCTTCTTTTATTTGACCCATATTAAAACCAAACTTTGAAAATTCATCTTTTGTTCTTATCGGACTCGTTCTATGGTTTAGCTCCGAGTAGATAAAACCTCTTAATTGTTGTTCAAAAATCTGGTATGTTGTAGCCAACAACGACAAGTGGTAATTATATTCCATGAGCTTTTCAGCCTTATAAAATTCGTAAGTTTCCATTTCGATATTTTCAAATATGTCGCTAGGGTCAACTACTTCATAATTGTAAGCTGTCCCATATTCCTCAACCAATTTTGCTTTGTATTTGTTTGCAGAACCTTCAATATCATTGAAAAGGGTTTCCATTGTTGTAGCAAACTTTTCTTGTAATTTTTTATAAATGAAAATGTATTGCTCTCTTTTATGTTTAGGTAACCACACATTTAATTGAAGTTGTTCGCTCATACGTTCTCCACTCCTTACATAATTCCTTCACAATTTGGGTCAAAGCCGAACTAAACATACCCTTGTTAAACTAACCTGCCACGTTTGTTCAATAAGGAATTCAACAAAAAGGTGCCTCAATCCTTCTGGGATCAACGCACCCGTTAGTTTAAGTATAATTCTTCACAACATTCTATTCTCTATTACGTATTACTACTTTTTCTTTTTTTCCTCCCCATTGAATTTCAATAGGAAGACTTTCAGGAAGAGCATCACATGCCCCACTACACTTTTTATTTATTTCAAATTCCTCTTGGTTTTTTAATTCGCCATCGCCAGATTCTGTGTTGAATGAAGATTCATATATTTCAAATTTAAAATTTAATGGTTTATTTTCTTCTCCAATATAAGAGATTGTATAGGTCCTTTCGCTATCCGCTTCGCTTTCCATTTTCACATACCAATTATCACTTTTTCCTTCATAATATTGTTTTTTAAATTCTGGCGGTTTTGAGTTTTCTTCATTACAAGCACCAAGTATCATCAATAATACAAGACTTCCAACCAATAATAAAATTTTCTTAATCTTACTAAGTGATTGACTAATTTTCATAGTTCGCCTCCATACATTTGGATATTATTTATAGAAACACTATTTTGTTCTTGCTTTCATTTGAAGTACTACAACATAATAAAACGCGTATATCACAGGAAGGTTTCAAAATCCTTGTCACGCTAAACTGCCCCATTCGTTTAATAAGGAATTCAATAAAAAAAGGGCACTAATCCTCCCTGGATCATCGCACCCGTTACATCAACATCTAATTTGTTAAAACGGCTCCCCAATATAGAAAACTCATTAGTAAAAAAACAAATGCAAATGTCGTTATTGCTTTTGGTAATTTACGATAAAAGTATGTTAATGCTAACCCTATTAGTATGTGAATTAAGGCAAAAATAATCAGACTCATTTCCATCACCTCATACCCTAAATTGTACCACTTTCCATAACGAAAAATAGTCCTTCTTTCACTAACCTGCCCCGTTAGCATAATAAGGAATTCAACAAAAAAGGCGGTCAATCCTTCCTGGATCAACACACCCGTTCAAGTACAATATCACAATCTTTTTCTTCCTCGTTATACTTCTAACATAGCCAGGAGATTATAAATGGAAACTCATTATAATAAGTTCACCTTTTTTCCCCATTTTTCGAACACCTTCATCAACATATCCACATTTTTTATATAATCCCTGTGCTGCTTCATTCTTAAGATTAACCGCTAATACAATTTCGTTTGTTTCACTAAAATTTTCCTTAACAAACTCAGGTAAAAGAATTAATGCCTTTTTCGCATACCCCTTGCCTTGATAACGGGCATCGGTTGAAAATGCTCTTAATAAAATTGAATTATTATTATTTGAATATGGTTTTACACCTTCATTTTTATGTAAAACGAAAAAAGTTACAAGTTTATCTTCTTCCATTGCCAGTATTGAATAACGTTCAGAATCTTCGTTTGATAATTTTATACACTCTATGGGATGTCCAGTATAGCGAAGTTGTTCCTCCGTTAATTCATAATATTCGATGGCATTTTTGAATCTGTCGTCGTATAAATAAAGTTGCAATTTAGCCCCCCTAGAACGTTTGTTCCTATATTTTAACAATATTATTCTTTGGGTTCAATAGAATAGCAATAAACATTCTTCAACTAAACTGCACCGATAGCTCAATAAGCAATTCAACAAAAAGGTGCCTCATTCCTGCCTGGATCAACGCACCCGTTAGTTCAATAGCCTCATTCTTATTTCTCTGTTTAAGATAATGACTTTAGCAAGATTGCTAACTAAGGATTATGTGCCCCCCTTACTAATGCAATTAGGTACCATTCATTATCTATTTCCTCATAAACAAATCTTATTGCCTGATAATAACCCCAATCGAGGGACTCCCTGTCAGGTTCATCTAAATATTCAACATAGATTGCGTTTGGATAAATATCGTGAATCGTATTAATCATTGTTCCCACGTTAGAGTCATTATACGTAATTTCATCATATTCATAGATATAGTTATTGCGTTTTTTGAGTAGGTTTTCCACAAAATCATTTGGTGTTGCTTTAAATTCAGTCTCACTTTGATCCCAAGACCAACTATATTGTTTTTGATCCTCTGAAAACCTCCGAACTTCTTCTTTACTAAAATGTAAATCATCACTATCTCCAACATTAGAATATGGAGAATATACAAGCCCTCGTTCTAAGTGAATATTATTTGCCAATTCCCCCCATTGCTTCGTCATTAACTGATTAAATAGAACTTCTGACCTTTCCAATAATAATTTTTTAGTGTTCTCTTCTAAGTCCCTATAATCATCTGCTTCATAAGTCGTGCACGATTGTTGAATCCAGCCAAAAAATTCTGCACAGCTGCCGTCAAATCGGTACTCTATCGTTTCAACCTCTGCAAACTGAGAAACTGTTTTGTTTAAAGTTTCCATCATTCCAAAGGAAGCAGCTGATGCATTTCCATTTGGAATAATCTTTGAGAAATCAACAAAATCTACTATTAGATGACCAGAATCTTGTAATTCGATACTGTGTAATAAATCGGCAGTTTCTTCATTAAATATGGATATGAATCCTTCTGCAATTTCTTCTTTCGACGGACCTCGTATTAATTGCTTAACTGCATATTCAATACGGCTCTCTACTTTTTCCTCACTATTAACTTCTCTTAAAACAGCTTTGGAAGGGGGTTGTTGTTCTTTAAATCCGTCACATTCAAAATAAACTAATATTGAGTTAGCAGAGAGTTCAACATTGCTTTCCATACAAGCATTAGTTTTTTCATCCACTATAGAATTATCATCTTCTACTAAAGATGGCTTCTGATCTCCTGGTTGATTATTAGAGTAATTCACAAGGTCATTTAAGAACCATCCAGCAACTATTAGTACGAGTATTGTAGCAATTCCTGTTATAGGGCGGCCAAAAATGATTCCAATGTTCTTTCGTTTCTTCACTTTATTAACTTTGGAAATTACCCTTTGGTAGGAGTCAGAGGATTCCTGTCCTGTTAAACTTATATTATTTAACATTTTCAATTGACTGTCAAAATTTGAACGTTTCACTTAAGTACCCCTCCTTTTGCATTTCCTTTTGAAGTTCCATAAGCCCTCTGTGCAAATTAGTCTTTATACGACTTTCCTTCCACCCCAAAATAGTAGCTGTCTCCTTGGTAGAAAACTCTCTAATTTTACGCAAGATAATAACATCTCGGTATTCTTTTTTTATGCGTAAAAGTGCAAGATATAGTTGTTCCATATCATCGCCAAACACTATCACTTCTTCTGGAGTTGGTTCACTCGATTTGACATGTAAAAGGAAATCCAAAAAATAAGTAACAGATTTTTTTCGCCTCAAGTAATCAATTGTTTCATTCCGAGCTATTCGATATAACCATGTTTTGATGCTAGCATCACCCCGAAAATTCTCTATATTTATAAATGCTTTGACGTAGGTTTCTTGCATTAAATCCTTAGCTTGTTGACGGTCACCGATCATCAGGAATATGTAACGAAAAATTTCATTATGGTACTGTTCATACAACATTTGAATTTGCTGCTCTTTATGTTGCTTCATGTCAGCCCCCCCTTAATTGACGTTAAGATTATAGACGGAATTATTTATTATCGGTTTCAAAAAAATAAAGTAATATAATTTATTCCCTATCGTGTTCTTAGTTGAGTTAAAATTATTCACAAAAAAAAGGAATCGTCATCATAGCGACTATTCCTAATGGTCTAAAATTATTGTATTGAAGTCATTGCTCAGTTAATCATTAGTTATATCTCTTAAATTACATTCAATTCCTCAAACTTTTTACTTACAAGTAGAACAACTAATATCTTCTAATATTGAATTTAACTCTCCTCCGTTATTACAAACTCAGGTACTCTTATATTACGTTATTAATTCTTAAACTAACCTGCCACGTTTGTTGAATAAAAAATTCCAATAATTGTAACCACGAAAGAAGCTTTTACCCTTTACTTATTTTTCTCCGTTCGAATATTAAACAAACAATATAAATCACCAACAATGTCATCGAAACATTGATTGATATTTGATAACCTGTCTTAAATAAATCGGAGTTCCAGTGTCCAAAATGATCTTCACCAAAAACGTAATATGCCAACCAGTTGGAAACTGAAAAGCCATCCCTTTCAGGGTATGGAATTAAGCTGTGATTATAGTTCTGTGCCAATGCAGTATTAAAGACCAATGATGTTATTAATAAAACAAGTGTTGATTTAGATTTACTATCCTTTTTATCTAAAATCCTTTGTAGAAAGTAAAACAATAAAATAGCTGGTAACAAGAACTTTATTAGAATGATCAGCAT
>NZ_JAVFKJ010000018.1:0-95478 GCF_032667185.1 Neobacillus sp. YIM B06451
GCGACCTGTCGTACGGCGGCGACCTGTCGTACGGCGGCGACCTGTTGTGCGGCGGCGGCCTGTCGTACGGTGGCGGCCTGTTGTGCGGCGGCGGCCTGTCGTACAGCGGCGACCTGTTGTGCGGCGGCGACCTGTCGTGCGGCGGCGGCCTGTCGTGCGGCGGCGGTGCTTTTTATGGTGACGGCCTGGTCCGTGAGAGCGGCCCGACTTATGGTGACGGCCTGTCCGTGACCTTTTATTAGCTACGGGTTCCTGATGTAAAAAACCCTCCATGCCGTGGGATGTAATATCCTTAACAGCCTGCTGGATATCTCTTCCTGCTAACTTTTGCATAACTAACCCTCCAATCAATTATCAGTAGAAGAAGTGCATTTCCTCCTTCATCCTGTATTACAATGTACGTTTTAGAACTTGGCATGTATAGACAAACATAACTGTTTTTATAAAAATATACTTTTGTCTAAAGAACTTCTTTTTGATTGAGGACATACGATTTAGGGAATGCAAAAGGAGGGCTAGCGATGAATTTACCTAAATTTGAAATTTTTATTAACCCTATTGATCTGAAGGAACTAAAGTCAGATGTCTGGAACGATGAACCCGTACCTGCGTCCTTAAGGATCAATAAAAAACGAGTTGAAATTGACCTATCCTATAGAGGTTCACATATTAGGGAGTTTTCTAAGAAGTCCTATCATATTTCACTTTTCAATTTCAAGGGAATCAATGAACTCCATTTAAACGCTGAATATAAGGATCCTTCATTGATTCGCAATAAACTTTCCCTCGATTTTTTTTCAAGCATTGGCTGCCTTTCCCCTTCGTCCAAGCATGTCCTTCTTTCCATCAATGGAAAAACAGAGGGAGTGTACCTTCAACTGGAATCGGTCGACCACAACTTTTTAAAAAAACGAGGACTTCCCCAAGGCCCAATATTCTATGCAATAAATGATGATGCCAATTTTTCATTAATTAGCCCAATCGATAATGAAGCAAAAGCGGACCTTTATGCGGGTTATGAAAGAAAAACAGGATTGAAAAGCGATGCTCTTGTACTGGCTGAATTTATCTACCTTTTAAATACAACTGGAAAACTGGAGTTTGAAACGATTATTCCAAAACACTTGAATATTGAACAATACTTTAAATGGTTGGCAGGTGTAGTATGCACACAAAATTTTGATGGATTTGTCCACAATTATGCGCTTTATCGCAATGAAAGGACCGGCCTTTTTGAAATTCTCCCTTGGGATTATGATGCTACATGGGGACGGGATATTAATGGTGAGGAGATGAGATATGACTATCTTCGTATTGAAGGTTTTAATACTTTGACCGCAAGGCTGTTGGACATCGATAAATTCAGAAAGCAATATGCTAATATAATGCGGAAGATATTAGATGAAAATTTTACAAAAGAATCAATCGAACCCCAAATCCTAGCCCTTCACTCTTCCATCCGACCCTTTTTGAACCAAGATCCCTATGTACGTGATCAGATTGAAATTTTTGACAAGGAGCCCGATTTTATCCTCCAGTTTCTAAAGGACAGGCAAAACTACCTAAAAACTCATTTACATGACCTTGAATAGTCAGAGGCAAAGTTTTATTAAATAGGCCAATTCTTCATGCATTACAAGACTAGGTTACGTATATATGGAGTATATCTATCCCCTATGGATAAATGACAAGGAGGAAATGAATTAAATGGAAAGAAAAAAAAATAAACAAGCTTCGGCCTCATCTCCCCTGGATTCCTACCATTCCTTTCTTAAATCTCTAGTTGGCCAGGAGGTGCAAGTATATAAAGGCGGTCCTGAAAGTAAAAAGGGAAGATTAATGGATGTTCAATCAGACTATATATGCCTCCACGCCCAGGATGAGAATAAAGATAAGGATAAGGACAAGGACAAAGAAAAGGATAAGAGCAAATCCTCCATTGTTTATTACCGTACCGAACACCTCCAAAGTATCAGCGAAAATACCAAGTCCAATTCCATGCCCCGTTTTGATGAGGATGACTCTGATACTTGTGAGTTTCATAGTGCTGGAAGCTTCAACGCATTAATGAAACATTTTATCAAAAAGCAAGCGCAAATTAACCTTGGAGGCCCGGAATCTAAGAGCGGCATGGTTTTGGCAGTTTCGGGATCCTATATCGCCTTATTGACTGAGGATGATGGGGTTGTATATTACAATATCCACCACATTAAGAGCATCAGCGAATCGAACTACAAACAAAATGAGGAAAATGGCGGGCAGGAATTCCTCATACCAGAATTTATTGAAGCTGATGATTTCCATGATTTATTCGGAAAGATGAGCCATAAATGGGTGTCAATTAACAGGGGCGGCCCTCAAGCGATTGAAGGAGTACTCGTCCAGGGAATAGGCGGCCATTATACAATTGTCAATAATGATGAGGTTTTAAGAATCAATCCCTTCCATATTAAAAATATAAGCTGCGGCCCAAAAGGCTCCTATAAAAAAGCAAAACAGTCCAACCAAAAATCGTCCAATGAAAAAAACGAAGAATCCGAATCCTCCGATGAATCCATGTCAATTCAAAGCGAACAAAAAAAACATAAAAGTTCAGGCAGGAAAACTTCCGGAAGAACTTCAAGTAGCTCTTCAAGCAGTTCCATGGATCATCGCTTCGAAAAAGTAATAAAAACAATTGATTATATTTGGAAGCCCAGATAAAACCTGTCCATAAAGCCCAGGCATTCTCCTATTCAAGCAGAATGCCTGGGGCAACTTTTTAAAATGCCTAATGGACCCATGCAGTGTAATATTTAGAGAGCCTGCCAACTGCCCTCTCTTTGCTGAAAAGGGGTATCAAAAGTGAAAAATGTTTTAGCCTTAAAAGGGCAAAAGATAGAAATCGAGATTTCTGGCAAGACGTTATTTCAGGGGATTCTTATCGATATAGGCCAGGATATTATCGTTCTATTTAATGGAAAGGATTATTTATACATTCCTTTTTCACATATTCATAATTTGCGGCCTGATGATCAGATTGAACTTGAATTTGAGGGTGAACCTCCTGAAATGCCTATCTTTGAAGAAACAAAATCAGTTTCTTATCGTAAGACCCTTACCAATGCCAAAGGCAAATTCGTTGAGATTTTTGTAACGGGGAACAAATCCATTCATGGATATATCCTTAGCGTGCTAAATGATTATTTTGTCTTCTACTCTCCTATTTACAAAACGATGCTAATCTCGTTAAATCATTTAAAATGGCTTACACCTTATCAAACCAATTCCACTCCTTATACGCTTCCAAACGAGGAATTGCCCGTAAAGCCAGTCAGCATTCCATTGCAGCGCTCATTTGAGGAGCAGCTAAAAAAACTTGAAGGAAAATTAGTTGTATTCGATCTTGGGGACCATCCCAAAAAAATCGGACTGCTAAAACTGATACATGAGAATATAGCCGAGCTGAATATTGCAAGTGGCGAAACTATCTACTGGAAAGTACCTCATATTAAAATGATACACTGGCCATAATGTTTATGAGATGCACCTTAAACCTGTCCTACGTGTGGAGGGCAGGTTTTAAGGCGTTCAAAGGAACAGCAACAAGGCAAAGACCATTTAGCCGTGGTGATGTTCCCATTCGCCTTTCTTTAGAGTGACTTTCCATTAAATATAAACTCAATCCACAGATATAAAATCACCAAGGTAAACAGAACGGTTGCAGGAATAACCCTGATCGTGACACGAATATATTCTCCCCAGCTAATCGCAACCTTTCCTTTTTTCAGGATATGCATCCACATTAATGTTGCCAGCGTTCCGATTGGAAGGAATAACGCTCCTATATCACTTCCGATGATATTTGCTAGATAAACAGTCTTTACGGTGATTGGATCCAACCCCATATTTGTAAGCGCCAATGTACCAATCATCAACGCTGGATGATTATTGAATATGTTTGAAATAATTGAAAGGGTACCACCCATTACTAAACTAGCATGGAATAGGCTTTCATTAACCAATTCATGGAGATGGACGATTAGGATATCCGTCAGCCCAATATTATGGAGACCATAAATCAAGATATACATTGTGTATGCAAAGACTAAAATATGCCATGGCGTCTTTGCAGCCATATCCGTTGGGGGCACCTTAAGGTAAATCCATCTCCACCCCAAAAGAAGTACCGAGCCAAGGACTGCGATTATTTCCATTGGAATACCAACATAGGAAGCGACAAAGAGGCCCAATCTTATCAAAAAGACAAACATCAAAATTCCAATCATGATTTTCTTTTGCTTTTTATGTTCGGGTGCTAAATGATTATCCTGAAGCGGATGATAGTTGTGTTCTTTAAAATCACTTGTCAGCGTAATATGCGCTATTTTACGGGGAATATCATTTCTGAATACGAGATAAAGCAGCGTAGATAAAAATAGTAACCCAAGTATTCCCGGAGTAAACATGAGGAGCGTATGAAGATAAAGATCCATCCCTATTATTTTTAAGGCAATAAGGTTGACGATATTGCTTACTCCTATGGGTGCACTTGAAGCGGTTGCAATTAAGGCTCCGCTTAAAAGGTAGGGGATTTTCTGGCGCCTTTTCAGTTTAAGCTTTTTTAATAGAAGAATTAAAATTGGGGTGGTGATAAGAATACTTCCATCATTATTGAAGAAAATCGTCATCAGGAAGCAAAATAGATTCGTCAGCCAAAACAATCTCCTGCCATTTCCCCGTGCAAGATTTGAAAGGACCGCAATCGACCATTTAAAGAAACCAACACTTTCTAGTACAAGCACCATCACAATTGTTGAGATGATAGTAATGGCCGCACCACTCACCTTCGAGCTAATATCTATTAAGTTTGCCAGAGTGATGTTTCCCCAAATGACTACTGCGAGTGCCCCGATTGTTGAAGGAATTGCTTCATTTAATCCTTTAGGCCTCCAGAAAATAAAAAGCATTGTCAATATAAAAAATGTAATCGTTACGAACACTTCAGTGCCCATTATCTATGCAATCCTCTCTTTTTTAGAGGTTAATCCTTTTTTTCGTTTAAAGCTTTCCCCTCCTTGTTTAGTTCTTTTATCAGGATGTACTGTATGTATACGTTACTGCAAATAGCCTTGTACTAAACGATTGAACTATTTCTCGTAAAATCAACTCCTATCATCCAAGTACATTTACCTATTAAAGATAGTTGCACCTCCTACTGACCACAAACAGCTCCAGAACCGTTTGTCATATTTGTAATATTTGTAATGAATTATTGTAAATTATAAAATTGGCCACCTAATATAGCACAGCTTCCAGCATTCCTGAGCAGGCCTTTTTATTCAAAGGACAATTACATAAGAATGATCTTAAACCTTTAAATTCGAGCCAATACATACACTAAAAGGTTTATTTATACTCCCCATCCGCTTAGGTAGATCAGAATTTTTAATACTTCCTTAATATGTCTGTAATGGTTATTAATGGTGACAACGGTAGAATGGAATAGTATACGATTCGGAAAGAGGTGATGTTGATGGTAACAATAATTTCAAGCAACGAGGAACTTCTATTCATGCTTGATGAGCTGTTAAGAGAGGAATCCAAGTTCAATTGGGACGAGTTTTATGTTAATCGAGATCGGAACGTCCCCTTTTTCAGGAACCTTCCTGATGAAAATCTTGTAGGCTATTTTAAAAAAGGGCTTTTAACTCCCGGGACTGCACTTGAACTTGGCTGCGGTTCTGGACGTAACGCTTTTTTCCTGGCCCAAATGGGGTGCCAAGTAGATGCGATTGATTCGTCTCGTGAAGCTTTGGATTGGGGAATGGAAAGGGCCAGGCACCATAAAATCGATGTCAGTTTCATCCTTGGCAATATTTTTGAATTTAACTTAATAAATGGGAGCTATGATTTCGTTTATGATTCCGGGTGTTTTCATCACATTCCCCCGCATCGGAGGATGGGATACCTTGAGCTGGTTGCAAATGCATTGAAGCCGGGAGGGCACTTTGGCCTTACCTGCTTTGTCGAAGGCGGGGAACTTGGCGGTTCTTCCCTTTCAGACCTCGAGGTATACAAGCTCCGGACGCTGCAAGGAGGCCTCGGATTTACAGAAGAAAAAATTAGGTATGTTTTTCGTGACTTTGAGGCTGTTGAATTGAGGAAAATGAAACAAGCGAATGAGCATGAAGGGGTTTTTGGCGTAAATGGGCTATGGACTGCTCTTTTCAAAAAAAGGACATAATTCATCAAGGGCAAAAAGCAGTTCGGGCACTGGATTAAAATGTTTTATTAAAAATGAAAATGTTTTTGCTTGCCAACTAGAAGTGATTCAGATACCATAGAGAACATACTCAATATATTGATAAAAAGAAAAATAGTATAACTATATATAGTATTGCCTTGAGATTGGATGCCGTTAGGCTTAATAGGGAATCCGGTGAGAATCCGGAGCTGCCCCCGCAACTGTAAATGCAGACGAAATGGACAAACCACTTTACAACGTGCTTTAACAAGGTGCCTGTAAGGGAAGGGTCCAGAGTAGAATGACGCATGAGTCAGGAGACCTGTCCTCTCTTAAGCTGTTTCACTTCCTCGGGGATTGGGAAGATGAAACGATGGCAATCAGAAGGCAGGTTATTGCTCTAGTATCACTTCCCTCCTTTTGATGTGATCGTTTCATCCGCTCAGTTCATGAGCGGATTTTTTATTTTAATTTTGGAGGGATGATTATGGGAAAACAACTACAGGCTAATTATTCAAGCATCTTGCAGGCTCTTGAAGAAACTGCTAAAGAGTATGGTTTGGACTGTTCGCAGATAAAAGACAAGTTGATTGAATTGGAGGCTTCAGAAGTAGAAGCTGGACAGCAGGCTTTGTATTACGCATTGAACAATATCGCCATCGACCAGCCCGACTGGACATTTGTGGCGGCCCGGATTTACCTGGAGCAATTGTACAGGGAAGCTGCTGAAACCCGTGGCTATGCCAGCCAATTGAAATACGGTAGCTTTTACAGCCTGATAACGAAACTCACCGACATGAACATATATTCGCCGTCTCTTTTGTCCACTTATTCAAAAGAAGAGATTGATGAGTTATCACGGGAGATAGAGCCTGCAAGAGACAAGCTTTTCACCTACATAGGATTGTTTTTGTTTGCGGATCGTTATCTGGCCAGAGACTATGCGCGCAATCTATTTGAGCTCCCGCAAGAACGTTTTATGGTCATTGCCATGACGCTGATGATGCAAGAAGACAAAGCGAAAAGGCTCGGACTTGTCAAAGAGGCCTATTGGGCGATGAGCAATTTATATTTGACTGTTGCTACCCCTACCCTCTCCAATGCAGGGAAAAGCTACGGCCAACTTTCATCCTGTTTTATCGATACGGTTGAGGACTCGCTTGATGGCATCTATTTGAACAATTGGGATATCGCCCGCCTTAGCAAGGATGGCGGCGGAATCGGCATTTATTTTGGAAAGGTACGTGCCCTTGGTTCCGATATTAAAGGCTTCAAAGGGATGTCTTCCGGGGTAGTGCCGTGGATAAGGCTAATCAACGATACTGCCGTCAGCGTCGACCAGCTTGGTCAAAGGCAAGGCGCCATCGCCATTTACCTTGATATTTTCCATAAGGACATTATGAATGGATTCCTCGATTTAAAAACGAACAACGGCGATGAAAGACGAAAGGCCCACGATATCTTTACCGGCGTCGCCATCCCGGACCTTTTCATGGAAAAACTGCTGGAGACTGATGAAAACGGGAGAAGCATTGGCGATTGGCACACCTTCTGCCCTCACCAGGTGAAGCAGCTTATGGGCTGGCGCGACGGGGAAGGGCATCCTCTTGGCCTTGAAGACTTTTACGATGAAAAGGAAAGGAGACTGTTCACGGAAAAATACTACGAAGCTGTTAACAATCCGCTTTTGCCGCGGAAAACGTACCGGGCGATGGATATTATGGCAAGGATTATGGTTGCACAGCTTGAAACAGGCACCCCCTATATGTTTTACAGGGATGAAGTGAACAGGCAAAATCCGAACAAGCACCTTTCCGGGGAAGGCAGGACTGCTATTTATTGCAGCAATTTATGCACGGAAATTGCACAGAATATGTCCCCTACCACGATTGTAAAAGAATACTTGAACGAAGATGGAGACATCGTGATTGTCCGCAGGCCAGGTGATTTTGTCGTCTGCAACCTATCATCCATCAATCTATCAAAAGCCGTTCCGGCAGAAGTTCTAAATAGGCTGATTTCAATTCAAGTAAGAATGCTTGATAATGCAATCGATTTAAATACTATTCCTGTTGGCCAGGCCCAGCAGACGAACAAAAAATTCAGGGCGGTTGGGCTTGGAACATTCGGGTGGCACCACCTCCTCGCCCTCAGGGGAATCCAGTGGGAAAGTGAGGACGCTGTTACCTATGCAGATAAGCTTTATGAAGATGTAGCCTACTATGCGATTCGCGCCTCCATGGAGCTTGCAAAGGAAAAGGGCCCTTACAGCAAATTCCCTGGATCTGAATGGGAAACAGGAAGATACTTCGAGCGGCGGAGCTATTCATCCAGCCGCTGGGCCAAACTTAAAGAAGATGTCCGGAAAAATGGAATCAGGAATGGCTGGCTAATGGCCGTTGCGCCAAACTCTTCAACCGCCAAAATCGGCGGCTCGACGGATGGTATCGATCCTCTCTATTCAGTTGAATACGCAGAGGAAAAGAAGAATTTCAAATTCAAGGTAACAGCTCCCGATCTGAACCATATCACCTATAATTTTTACCGGCGTGCGCGGCATGAACTCGACCAAACCTGGAGCATCCGCCAAAATGCAAAACGGCAGCGCCATATTGACCAGTCGATCAGCTTCAATCTCTATGTAAGGCACGACATTAAAGCAAAAGATCTGTTGAACCTTCATTTGGAGGCATGGAAACTAGGCCTAAAGACCACCTATTATGTACGGAGCACGTCCCAGGAGGAAATCCAGGAATGTGAAGCATGCCACAGTTAAGCAGAAAAGCGTAAGCGCCCGTTTAGCGCCGTATGGACTGGAAGGCCCCGATGGAGATAAAGGAAACACGATGAGCGAAAGCGAATCGATGTTGACTTATCGTAGCGAGGGGACCGAAGTACACTAGGCGTTGGGCGTTCCTCGGAAAAGAAGAACGCTTTTCCTTCGTGCGATGTTATGCTGCCGAAGCGTTCCTTGTGGAGCTAGACACATTTTATACATTTCTTTTATTTCAATGAAAGGAGAACAATCATGGAAACATATGCCCCATTGAAAAAAAGCAACCTATTAAACCACGATGAGCCCAATCGCTCAACAGGAATCATTAACGGCCAGTCATCGGGACTGCTCAACTGGAATGATATTGCCTATCCGCAAATGTATGACCTATACCAGACTCTGCTGTCCAACTTCTGGAAAGCACAGGAGATCAATATGCAGGACGACATCAAGCAATGGGATTCTTTAAGCGCTGTTGAAAAAGATATTTTCCTGCGGGTCAACACTCAGCTTGCCTCCCTTGACAGCCTGCAAACACCGACAATGAGCCAAGTGATGGATTATGTTACGGATTCCAGCTTTAAAGCGATTTTTGCGGTCATTTCACAGCAGGAAGCCGTCCATAACGAATCGTATTCGTATGTGTTAAGCTCCTTGGTCCCTTTAAGTGAGCAGAATAAGAGATTCAATGAAGCAAAGGCTGACCCTATCGTGCAAAAAAGGAACAAGCTGATTTTGGATGCCTATGAAAAATTTCGTCAAACACCTTCGCCACAGCATCTATTTGAGTTAGGGGTCAATTCAATTATTTTGGAGGGGATTTATTTTTATGCGGGATTTGCATTTTTCTATAATCTCGCCCGCCAGCAAAAAATGCTGAAGACGAGCACCATGATCAGCTATATACAACGCGATGAAATGCAGCACGCCTATTTTATATCCCAATTCATCCGAATCCTCCTCGCCGAAAATCCAAGCCTAAATACAGAAAAGAATATCCAATATATTTACGAGGCAATCGGCAAAGCAGTGGATTTGGAAAATGAATGGGCAGCCGAAATCCTGAAAGAGATTGATGGGATTAACTTGGCTGAATTCAAAGGATACGTCGAGTATTTGGCCAATAAGCGGCTACGGCAGCTAGGTCTGAAAAACCTTTATGACGACCGGGATAACCCGATGCCATGGATCCAAGTTTTCAGTGATGAAATGATCAATGAGACGAAATCCGATTTTTTCGAACAAAAATCACGGACGTATACGAAGGTTACCCAATCAAATGGCTTTGACGAATTATGAAATGGAGATTGCAATTGTTTACACTTCAGTAACCGGCAATACGAGAGTTTTAGCGGAAAATATTAAATTCGTTTTTCAACAATACGGCATATCCCCTTCTCTATTTGAAGCAAGCCTTTTTCCATGCGAAATACTGAAGGACTTTGATGCAATCGCAATCGCAACCTACACATGGGGAAATGGGGAAGTCCCATCGAGTATGCATCCGATTTATGAAGCCTTTGAACAATCGGATACAAAACACGTTATTACTGGGATTGCCGGGACCGGAGACAGCTTCTACCCGCATTTTTGCGGGGCGGTGGATGCTTTCAGGGACATGCTGTTCGTTCAAACAACACTTGCAGCGACATTGAAGGTTGAATTGGCCCCCCAGGACACTGACCTCCCCCGTTGCCGCCTGTTTGTGGAGAGCATTCTGAAACGGGTAAGACAAAGAAAGTAAATCAAAACGAAAAGCACGGTTTCTCCCGCGCTTTTCGTTTTCCCCTAATTTAAGCAAGCTGGCCTTTCTCTCCCGGCTACTTTTCACCTCGTTCAACCTAGTTGAGCAGATGTTATACTTATATGATTCATATTTTGTAGGAACGGCTGAATGCAAAGAAAATGGCCGAACAACAGATGTAAAAAATATTTAAGCCAACTATTTCGTGCTGGCTTTTTTCATTTTTCAGAGCCAATGATTTAAGGTCCCATAAGCCCTAGTGCAAAGACTGCTGTCATATCAGGCTTTGATTGTCTCTCCACGAGTTGCCCGTACTTTTTATCCTGGTTAACTTTCTTTACCATGCCTTATTTAGTTAAAAACACACAAAACTCTTGCCCTAGACCCACACGGTTACTGAATGTTATGGTTATGGAGGAGTTTTTCAAGAGGCGGTGGGTTCAGTGGAAGAGCAAAAGTACAAGGATTTAAAACTTGGGGAACGCGGGGCCATCATAAGCATAGTGGCCTACCTCGTACTCTCCTGTTCAAAGCTAATCATTGGGTATATGAGCGAGTCTGCAGCCCTAAAAGCGGACGGGTTAAATAATACAACCGATATTATAGCCTCTGTCGCTGTACTGATCGGACTGAAAATTTCACAAAAGCCTGCAGATGAAAATCACAAATATGGCCACTGGAAAAGCGAAACCATTGCTTCAATGGTAGCTTCGTTCATTATGGCTGCTGTGGGAATTCAAGTGCTAATTGATGGATTCACTTCCATGTTTCATAGCGGGAAAGAGTCCCCTGATATTATCGCCGCTTATGTCGCCCTTGTTTCCGCGATCGCTATGTATTTTGTATATCGGTACAATAATAAACTTGCGATAAAAATTAATAGCAGTTCCGTTTCGGCAGCGGCGAAAGATAACCTATCGGATGCCTGGGTCAGTATTGGTACTGCCATCGGTATTTTCGGCTCGCAACTGAACATGCCTTGGTTAGACACAGTAACAGCCATAGTTGTAGGGTTTTTAATTTGTAAAACAGCCTGGGATATTTTTAAACAAGCCTCACATGAACTATCGGATGGTTTTGATGAAAAAAAGCTTGATCTCTACAAGGAAATTATTTTAAACGTTAAAGATGTGAAAGGCATAAAAGAAATCAAAGGACGATATTACGGCAATAACGAGGTCATTGATTGTGTGATTCTTGTAAATCCAACACTCGGAATCAAGGAAGCACATGATATCGCAACCCTCGTTGAGAAAATTATGATGGAAGAGCATGGCGTATACGATGTCCATGTCCATGTGGAACCACTTTAGGTATAGGGAGCTTTCCCTCCAGCCGGCAAAGTTTGTTTGGCACTTGCTTATTTCGGCTTTGTGGGGAGAAGCTCTTTTTTTATCCCATAAAAGCTTAGTTTCAGGAGGGCTCAGCCGTGTGAAATTCGCTGTGTTTTTATAGACAATAAAAAAGTTCTTTTAAATCAAAAAAAATTGATTTTTAGTGTTGCAATTCGGATATACTGGAACTATAATACAATTAATCAATAAATTTTGATGAAAGGAAGATACCGAATGGAAAAGACAATCCCACTGACGGATGTTTCCCTGCTGAATACTTTTGGGACATACGAGCAAAAATTCAAAGCACTCGCTGACCAAAAACGGCTTCAGATCTTAAACCTTCTTTGCCAGCAAGATTCCATCTGTGTTTGCGATTTAGCCGACATGATCGACATGCAGCAATCAAAGCTGTCGTACCACTTGAAAATCCTGCTTGACGCCAAGTTGATTTCAAAGGAAACAAAGGGCACCTGGAGCTATTACGCGATTAACGAGAAGGAAATCAAACATTTACTGTCACCCGAGTTATGCTGCCTATTCAGGCCTACTTCCTGTTAGGCCTTCAGGGTTTACCATAAATCAATTTTTTTTGATTAATAAATCAACTTTATTTGATTAAGGGGGAAAAAGCAATGACAATGTTCGATATTGAACTGATTATCGAAGTGAAGCAACGGGAAATTGAAGAGAACGCAAAGGATGCTTGGAAACACTCCTATCCTAAGGAAGAAAGAAACGTTTTTAGTTTTTTCAAAAAGAAAACGAAGGTGAACGATTGCCCTCATTTGTGCGAGGCATAGGAGGATAAGTTATGATGGACTTTTTAAAAAGTTTCCTTGGAATCGCGGCCGAACTGACCTTCCTTTTTATTATTATCAGTTTTGCCATCAGCCTGCTTCAAGGATATATACCGTATGAAAAAATTGAACGGAAGCTGACCGGTGGCAATAGATTTCTTGCAAGCATCATCGCCATCGTTTTTGCTTTTATCACACCATTCTGCTCTTGCTCTACCATTCCGGTTGTCGTCAACATGCTAAAGAACAAAATTCCATTTTCAATTACAATGGTCTTCCTATTCGCCTCGCCGGTCCTGGATCCGACCATCCTGACTATCATGGGAGTCGTAATGGGCTGGAAAGTAACTGCTCTCTATACGTTAATTACTTCCATGTTATCAATCGTCATCGGCTTTTCACTCGATAAACTCGGGTTTGAACGCCATGTAAAAAATGTTGTGATGAAGGGATATGAGCAGCCAAACCGTAAATTCAACTGGAGGTATGCGGTTAGTGAAACTCTTTCCCTCATGAAAAATGTCTATCCTTATTTACTGTTTGGAGCCTTTATCGGTGCGGCCATTCATGGATTAGTTCCCACACACTTTATCGCTGAATGGTTCGGACACGACCAATGGTGGCTAATCCCTATCGCGGCTATCATCGGGATTCCTTTATATATTCGACTTTCAAGCATGATTCCAATCTCCCAGATCCTGATTGCAAAAGGTATGGCTCTTGGCCCGGTTATGGCGCTCATGATTTCTTCCGCTGGTGCAAGCCTTCCGGAGGTGGTCCTATTAAAATCCATCTTCCGCAAACAGCTGGTCATCGCGTTTGTACTTTCTGTCATTACGATGAGCACGGTGTCAGGCTTCGTATTCTTCTTTGTTTAAGATGGTTTTTTAATCAAAAATTTTCGATTAATGAAAGGAGGTGAACTGAAATGCTGGACTTCATTAAAAAATTCCTTGGACAGAATACCGAAGCGGATTGCTGTTCTGTGGAAATTAAAGAGGTTGAAGAACATCAAACTAGAATTGCGCTCTGCTGCGAGAGCCAATCAAGTGAAAAGTGCTGCAATTAAGTAATTCATTTTGGTACCTAGGTATATAGGTACCTTTTTCCTTTCACTCCCTAACTTTCTATATATAACGTAACCTCCTGGATGTTGGAATTCTCATTGATGAATAGTGTTTGTTACTTGTTTCTCCCTCTCCATGATTATTACTTCCTTGTTTCTATCCATGGTTATGACCATGTCAGCCATCCCTATAAAAAGGCCATTATCCACTACGCCTGGAATCATATTCAAGTCATGCTCCATTTCATGTGGGGCCAATATTTTAGGGCATGCACAATCGAGGATATAGTTCCCATTATCTGTAATAAAAGGGGTCCCATCAACCATTCTTATTTCAGGATTGATCCCAAGCTTTTGTATATGCCTTTTGGTCGCTTCCACCCCAAAAGGGACGATTTCGACTGGCAATGGAAAAGAGCCAAGCCAGTCAACCAATTTACTGGAGTCTGCTACAATGATTAATTTCTTTGCAGCTTTGGCTACTATTTTTTCACGTAATAATGCACCACCGCCGCCTTTTATTAATTCTAAGCTGCTGCTGACTTCATCAGCCCCATCAATAGCAATATCAATTTCATCTATCTCATTGAATGATGTTAGAGGGATATTTAATTCGGTTGCTATTTTTGCCGTTTGGCTTGATGTTGGAATTCCTTTAATGGAATAACCCTGTTGAACAAGTTTTCCAAGCAATTGTAGGGTGTAATAAACTGTGGAGCCTGTTCCTAATCCAACTACGATATCTTCCTTTAAAAATTCTACTGCTTTTTCTCCAACAGCCTTTTTTTCATTCAAAAGCTCCGCCTCCCATATAGTAAAAGAGCTAATCAAATATCATTTGATTAGCTCCCATACTCCATTATTGATTTCCTTTTTTAACCCACTCAGCGACTTGGACAGTACGTTTTGCTTGGTGCTTAACTGCCGGTTCTGCCTGGGAAGCATCTTTCATTTTCCCATCTTCACCGACTGTGACACTTGTCCCGTACGGATTGCCTCCTGCGCCAAATAATACAGGATCCGTGTAGCCTGGTGGCGCGATAATTGCTCCCCAGTGCATCATTGACGTATAGAGGGAAAGAATTGTCGCTTCCTGGCCTCCATGTGGATTCTGGGCAGAAGTCATGGCACTGACAACTTTGTTAACTGTTTTTCCAGTTGCCCATAATCCTCCCTGAGTATCAAGGAACTGCTTCATTTGGGAAGGCATATTCCCAAATCTTGTAGGAACGCTGAAGATGATCGCATCGGCCCATTCAAGATCTTCAGAGGTGACAACGGGAACATCCTTTGTTGCTTCTGTCGTCCGTTTCCACACTTCATTTCCCTGTACGACGGATTCAGGAGCCAATTCCTGTACTTTAAATACCTTTACCTCTGCACCTGCTTCTCTTGCGCCTTCCTCGGCCCACTTAGCAAGTTGGAAGTTCGTGCCACCCATACTGTAAAAAATGACTGCTAGTTTGACATTTGACATTTTTTCTTCCTCCTTACTTTTGGATCTCCCAAATAATCTGGATAAAAATCCCATACTCATATCACCCTTTAGTATATTACCCTAATTATTTCTTTTCATTCCAAAACTTTTCGAAACCACTCTGCAGCCGCTTCGACTTCTGATATAGTCAGTTGATGCCCACGATTTTCCCAATGAATCTCAACTTCTGCACCCGCTTTTTCCAATAAAGACTGGAGTTCAGCCGATTCGGTTGGTGAACAGATTGGATCGTTTGTTCCCGCGGCGATAAACACTGATGTTCCTAACAAATCAGGAAGTTCCAAGCCCCGCAGCGGTACCATTGGATGATGCAGGATTGCCCCCTTCAGTGCATTTTGGTAATGGAATAATAAACTTGCAGCTATATTTGCTCCATTCGAGTAACCTATGGCAACAATGTTGTCACGGTCAAATCCATAGTTTTTGGCCGCCTCATCAAGAAATTCATTTAATTCCCGGGTTCGGTAAACAAGATCCTCTTCATCGAAGACACCTTCCGCCAATCTCCTGAAGAAGCGCGGCATTCCATTTTCCAGTACATTGCCGCGGACACTCAAAACAGAAGCCTCATCATCTATTCTTCCCGCAAGCGGAAGCAGGTCCAATTCATTTCCTCCTGTGCCATGAAGCAAAAGCAAAGTCGGTCTTGTTAAATCCTTTCCCTTGTTAAATATATGTTTCATTTTTCTCCCTCCAAAACATGAACGTGCACAAGATGCATCGTTTTCTTTCATTTCTTTCCTTCTTAGGAAGGCCGGACTTGGCAAGTTCCGATCCAGAGCTTGTAGAGGAAACCTATTCAGGCCGCTCAATTGAAAAGATTTCACCTATTTTCGCGTAATTTGTTCCTGCCAACCGACTGACGGCAGCCAAGCCATTGGGATCTATTCGCCCATTTTCATAAATGTCAGGTTCAATATGGAATTGAACCACTCTCCCTATGATCATATCGCATCCGATTGAATCTTCATCACCCAGCTCCAAGTTCTGTTCCAATCTACATTCCATCCTAATCTTGGCTTCCTTAACCCCAGGAACTGAAACTTTCACACTATTAACCGGGGTTAAATTTGCCATCTCGATCTCGCTTTGATCAGGAGGAAGGCTTGCCGCTGTTTTATTTATTTTTTCAACATTTTGCTCATCAACAATATGGACAACAAATTCCTTGGAATGGATGATGTTCCTTGCAGTATCCTTTTGTCTTCCGTCTCTCCTTTGAATCGAAAGGGAGATCATCGGAGGATTGGAAGATACAATGTTAAAGTAACTGAAAGGTGCACCGTTCAAAACGGCGTCTTTTGATAATGTGGTAACGAAAGCAATCGGCCTGGGTATGATACTCCCAATTAGGAACTTGTAATTTTCTCTTTCGGTATTCTTGGACGGATCTATAGAAAGCAATCGTATCATCCTTTTTCCTTTAATCAGTCTAGGTTCCTGACTTCAAACGGCAGCAACTTCCGCTCAATTCGCTCCCTTAACTGCTCATACCGCGAAGGAAGCATCAATTTTGCGCCCATTGTCTCTTGTGATTCATCATGGGCAAATCCGGGAGGGTCTGTCGCAATTTCAAAAAGGATCTCACCATGTTCCCTGAAATAGATGGCATTGAAATAATTCCTGTCCTGTACAGGCGTTACTCCATATCCATTTGCGGCCACGTATGATTGCCAATCCAATTGGTCCTCATCATCGATTGCCCTCCAAGCAATATGGTGAACTGTTCCTACGCCCATTTGGCCTCGCCCAGTCGGAATGGCTTTCAAATCAATCACATTTCCGATGTCTGCTGAAGAACGGAACCGAAGGAAGTCACCTTCACTGCCAATGAATTCAAGGCCCATAACCTTTTCCAGCAAGTCTGCCGTTTTATCAGGCTGGGCGGAAAAGAGAGTTGCCCCTCCAAACCCCTTAATGGCCACTTCCGGAGTAACATCTCCGAAAGTCCAGTGATTTAGTTCCCCTTCTTCTCTCTCGACAATCTCCAGACGTAAGCCATGGGTGTCCTCGAATTGCAGATACTTCTCACCGAAACGCTCTGTTTTCGAAAAAGAAATTTTAAACTTTTCAAGCCTCTTCTCCCAAAATTCCATAGCCCCCGATGGGACCGCATACGAAGTTACCCCAACCTGGCCATCACCGATTCTTCCTTTATATGCTCCTGCCCACGGGAAGAAGGTGATAATGGTTCCAGGCTGCCCACCAGCGTTGCCAAAATAAAGGTGATACGTTCCAGGATCATCAAAATTGACGGTTTGCTTCACCAGTCGCAGTCCGAGCACTCCTGCATAGAAATCAACGTTTTCCTGAGGATGGCCTACAATAGCTGTTATATGATGGATTCCCATTGTTTTTTTGCCCATTTTTTTCACTCCTTGTTAGGTATGTCTATTTTGTTCTGAATTGTTATAAAAAACTCTTCCCTCATTATTTTTAATTAAACACTCTTGGACTCAAGACTATTTTTTTAAAAAAAGGGAGGAGAGAGTATTTCCTATTGAAGTTGTACCTGCAAAAGAATGCAACGTATTGAAATTCCTTTAAGTTGAATATCTTTAATTCGAGATAATAATAGCATCAGATTTTTCACATGTCAACTAAAGGTACTGAATGGGACTCTCCTTAAGTCGGCTTCCGTATGTAAAAAGGAATCTTCCTGTTAATGAGAAAGGTAAAGGGAACCTTCTGCTTTTGAAGGTTCCCTTTACTAATTGCATTAATTCTCTTCATTGCTGTTCGTAAACAACCAAAGATATTCGGCTAGTTGCAAGACAGATACGAGCGTCGCAGCCACATACGTTAAAGCCGCGGCATTCAAAACCTTACCTGCCGATCTTTCTTCATTGTTTTTTATGAAGCCCAACTTAATCATGAAATCCTTAGCCCGTTTGCTAGCGTTAAATTCAACGGGAAGAGTAATTACCTGAAAAGCAACAGCCGCACTAAACGCAATAATTCCCAACAGCATTAACCCAGATAGTTTAAAAAAGAACCCACCCAGCAACAATAAAGGGGCTATTCCCGATGAAAAATTCACGACCGGAAACAATTTGTGCCTAGCGACAAGCATCGGGTAGTGCACTTTGTCCTGAATCGCATGTCCAATTTCATGGCAGGCGACAGACTGGGATGCCACAGAATTCCCAAAATAAACAGGCTCCGACAATCGAACTACCTTCGATATCGGATCGTAATGGTCAGTTAACGTTCCTTGCACACATTCTATCCGTATATGATGCAGGCCATGTTCATCAAGCATCTGCCTTGCCGCCTCAGCACCGGTCAATCCAGATGACGCGGGAACATTCATATATTTTTTAAAAGTCCCTTTCACCCTAAATTGCGCCCATAGGCTTAATCCGAAAGCCAGTAGAATTAGTATCGTCCATGGTGTAAAAAACAAAGTCCATCTCTCCTTTAATCATTTAAGACAAATATATATACGAAAAAAGGCGGAATAGGTTTCATGAAATATTCTTTTAATATAATAAAAAGTAAAAAAAGAACCTGAGCCAATGGCTTAGGTTCCTGCCTTTGCAATATTCTCTCTTTTTCTGGCTTTTAAAAATCTTACCAGGTTCAGGATGATCGTTTTTGTTACGGCATAAGTTGGAACAGCAAGTACCATTCCCAACACTCCAGCCAGATTACCCGCGGCTAATAATATAATGATGATTGTAGCCGGGTGTGTATCCAATGTTTTTCCTAAAATCATCGGGGAGAGGAGATTTCCTTCAATTTGCTGGGCGATCAGGATTACAACAATCACTAGTAACGCTTTTGTCGGGGAATCAAAAAATCCTACAAGGACAGCAGGTGCTCCCCCAATAATCGGCCCCACATACGGTATCATATTTGTAACGGCCACGATTAACGCCATAATTAATGCGTAGCGCAAATCGATGATCAAGTAACCGATGAAAGCCAATGTTCCGACCGACAAGGCCACAATGACCTGTCCCTGGATATATGCGGATAGTGTTTCGCCGGTTTCTCTCAGGATTTTTAATCCTTCTTCACGATAATCAATCGGAATGAACTTCGATACCGCTATCGGGAAATTTCGGCCATCTTTAAACATGTAGAATAACAGGAACGGGACGGTTACCAGTATGATCACGATATTTGTAACGATTCCAAAAAAGCCTTTAAGCCCGCTTGTCAGCCTGTTCGGCAGTGTATTGGCAAACTCAATCAGCCGCTGCTTGCCTGTCTCAATCATTTCCTGCTGCTCTTTCTTAAAGCTTTCGAACTCGGACGATTGGATAACGTCATAAATATAATCGCTGGTTTTGGCGGCAAGGACGGGAAGATCATTCGCCAGCTCAGTTGCCTGCTTTGATACAGCTGGAACCAAATTACTGAACACCAAAACGAGCAGGCCGGTAAACACTGCATATATGATCAATATCGATGCTGTCCTCGGAAGTTTCTTGCGTTCCAGGAAATTAACTACTGGATTCAAAAGGAAATAAAGAAAGCCGGTAATCAATATTGGAAAGAACACAGTCGAAAAAAAGATCCCCACCGGTTTGAAGATAAACGAGATTTTTGTAGCCACGAAAATAATGGTCATAATAAGTAAGATTTGAATCAGCCAATATTGCAATTTAGATTTAGACAATGTATGTACCTCTTACAATCATTTTGCTAAAAGTATACCAGACTCGCGTGCCGTTGCTCAAGATTAAACATTTATAGGTTACATTATTAGGTAAGCACTAAAGGAAATTGATGCTTGTGTAGCAATTTGAGTACATGCCTGTCGGGCAGCACATTGCCGAGTCGGGGTTTCATCTGTGGCTCTACTGTTTACTTGCCTGTATCTGCGAATGTCTTGATCCTGTCGCCAATTTCATCGCGAACACGCTGGAAGAACTTCCATTTCTCTTCCTCTGTTCCCTCTGCTTTTGCAGGGTCATCAAATCCCCAGTGTTCTCTTTTCACATTCGGAGGGGTTACCGGGCAATGGTCAGCCGCATGGCCGCATAAGGTGACGACTAAATCGGCTTTGTTCAGGATTTGGGAGTCAATCACATCGGAAGTCTGGTTGGAGATATCGATTCCTAATTCCTTCATTGCTTTTACAGCGTTAGGGTTCAAGCCGTGTGCTTCTAGGCCTGCACTTTTAACCTCCCACTCACCGCTGTTAAGGTATTTTTTTGCCCATCCTTCAGCCATTTGGCTACGGCAGGAGTTTCCTGTACATAAGAAGTAGATTGTTTTTTTAGCCATGTCGAATTGCTCCTTTTAATAAAGATCTTTAAGAAATAATTAACAACCATATATATAGTCCTATCAGTGTGATAAATAGGGTAGGAATGGTTAGCAAGATTCCTGTTTTAAAGTACGTTCCCCATGATATTTTGACCCCTTTTAGGGACAAGACATGAAGCCATAACAATGTGGCGAGTGAACCAATCGGGGTGATTTTCGGACCCAAATCCGAGCCGATTACATTCGCGTAAATCAATGCCTCTCTTACCACACCTGTCGTATTCGTTTCAGCAATGGCAAGTGCATCAATCATGACCGTAGGCATATTGTTCATAATCGACGAGAGGATGGCTGCGATGAAGCCCATGCCGACTGTTGCAGCAAATAAACCATGATTCGCTGTCCATTGAATCAGGTCGGCCAAAACACTTGTCAATCCAGCATTTCTCAACCCATAGACAACAACATACATGCCAATTGAGAAGAAGACTATATTCCATGGTGCACCTTTTAAAACATTCCTAGTGTCCACCACTGGGCTTTTCCTGCCCATGAACAAGAAGAAGACCGCGACGATTCCAGCGACAATTGAAACTGGGATATTCAGTATCTCACTGATAAAATATCCGGCAAGCAGGACCACAAGAACAATCCATGACAGCCGGAACATTTTCTCGTCCTTGATTGCTTCGACCGGTCTCTTAAGATGTCCCAAGTTGTACTTCTTGGGAATGCTCTTCTTGAAATAAAGGTACAGAACAAGGATACTTGCGAACAATGAAAAGAAATTCGGGACGATCATCCTTGATGCAAATTCATTGAAACCAATATTAAAAAAATCAGCAGAAACAATGTTCACTAGGTTACTTACCACAAGGGGCAATGACGTTGTATCAGCGATAAAGCCACTCGCGATAATGAACGGGAAAACCATATTCTCTTCAAACTTCAAGTTCCTCACCATTGCGAGAACGATTGGTGTGAGTATTAGAGCTGCTCCGTCATTTGCAAACAACGCTGCAACAAGGGCACCCAATATCCCAATGTAGACGAACATTTTAATTCCGTTCCCTTTTGCTGCTCGTGCCATATGCAATGCGGCCCATTCAAAGAAACCAATCTCATCGAGAAGTAAGGAGATGATGATAATTGCAATGAACGAAAAAGTTGCATTCCAAACGATTTGGGTAACATCGATAACATCCGCAAAATCAACCACTCCTACGAGTAGAGCAAGGATGGCACCACCGCATGCAGACCATCCAATGGATAGATTTCTGGGCTGCCATATGACTAAAAGTAGGGTTACCAAAAATATCAAAATAGCAAGTACTGATAAGACCAAAACCAAACCTCCAAATTAACAGCCGCAACGCATTGTTGGGTTGCTTTTTAGTATCTGTTCCATTTTTTCTTTTTGTTCCGGAACAAACTCCAGGACACTTTCCAAAAGCGGGAAAGCATCGCTGTTTTTATTAATCGAATAAAAAATCCACTGGCCTTTCCGCTCCTCTTTGACAAGGCCTGCATCTTTCAGTTTCCGCAAGTGCTGGCTGATGGAAGGCTGGCTCATGTCGAAAACCTCGAGTAGTTCACATACGCATAGTTCCCGCATCTTGAGAAGAGCCATCATTGTCAGCCTC
The DNA here is from genome assembly GCF_032667185.1 of Neobacillus sp. YIM B06451. Lineage (NCBI taxonomy): Bacteria > Bacillati > Bacillota > Bacilli > Caryophanales > Bacillaceae > Neobacillus > Neobacillus sp. YIM B06451. Next base: position 22,308 of record NZ_JAVFKJ010000018.1, read on the forward strand.
GTCCTGTCTCCAAGAAGTTTTAGCACAAGAGATGCTTGTTCAATCTCGATCTTAGTTTGTTGCATACGTTTGTACTCCCCCTTTTTCCTTTATTAGAATATAACTATTTGCTTATATGTTCAACAAAATATCAAAAAAAAACTAGGCAGCCCCCAATAGGTGCTGCCCTCTCATTATAAATACTTCCGGTGTATGCCCTTCCCATCATAGGTAAACAGCATGCCCCTATCCTCAATCATCGTTTCGATGTGGACAGTCCTGCCCCAAAGCTGATAAATATAAGGAAGCACCTTTTCCAAATACTTCACATCCAGTTCGATTCCCTCAAACCAGTGCTTCAAGTAAAGCTCGCCGTTTTTCATATAATCGCCGTCATTTACAGTAATGTACGGGAAACCTCCGTTGACGCGCATACTGACAAGCCGGTCGCGGACTTTCTCCCATTCCTTGTCGACAATTTTATACTCCTTCCCCTGCTTTTGGAACAAATACATGTCTTCCCGCATGACGAGATCCTTGGTCAGGTAGTTCCTTAAGAAAGAAATATCCGAATCCATCTCCCTTACCTCGAACATCTTCTCACGCCCGGAACCAGGCTTGACTCCCCTCCGCTTCATCTCATCTGTCGGGTTGTTGTACCGCTCCTCAATGTCTTCAAAAATCTTAATACCCAAGTAATACGGGTTGATTCCAGTTTTTGAAGGCTGAACGACACCCGCATTCAACTTCGCGAATTCAATTGCCTCGGCGCTTGTCAGGTCCATCTCCCGGATAATCCGTTGGTGCCAGTAGGAGGCCCAGCCTTCGTTCATGATTTTCGTCTCAAGCTGTGGCCAGAAATAAAGCATTTCCTCCCTCATCATCGTCAGGATGTCGCGCTGCCATGGTTCAAGCTCCCTGCTGTATGTTTCTATGAATAAGAGAAGGTCCTTTTCCGGCTTCGGTGGGAATTTTTTGGCCCTGTTTTTCCCCTTCTGTTTATTTGACGGCTTCTCATCAAGCTTCCAAAGATCATCATAAGGGCTAGGCGGACGGTCCTGGCTTTCCTCTTCTTCCTCATCTTCCATTGACCAGGAAAGCTTCGGGCGCATGAGGGATGGATCGATGTGCTCATCGATTGCCAGGACGGCATCCAAGAATGTTTCGACTTCCTTTTTTCCGTACGTGATTTCATAATTTCGGACCCGCTCGGCAGTCGCAGCCATGCTTTCGACCATATCCCGTTTTGTGTTTTGGAAACGGACATTATTTTTGAAAAAATCGCAGTGGGCCAGGACATGAGCGACGATCAATTTATTCTGGATCAGGCTGTTGCTGTCGAGAAGAAACGCGTAACAGGGGTTTGAATTGATGACCAGTTCATAAATTTTGCTAAGGCCAAGGTCATATTGAAGCTTCATCTTATAAAACTGCTTGCCGAAGCTCCAGTGCGAAAACCGGGTCGGCATACCGTAAGCCCCAAACGTATAAATAATATCTGCTGGGCAAATTTCGTACCGCATCGGGTAAAAATCAAGGCCGAAGCCGCTTGCGATTTCCGTAATTTCCCCTATCGCGCGCTCCAGCTTCTTCCTCTCCTCGCTGTTCATATAGCTATTCCCCCTCTTTTCCTCTTACAACAATGTATGAACATAATGGGGGGATAGTTGTATTCTTTTTTTAAAAATCACAGAAAAAAAGTGCGAACGCGGATGCGTTCCTCACTTTAGGCATATGTTACCTGGCTCCGCTGCTTTCCTTGTTTACTTTAACCGGCGCGGTTGCCTTAGTTGGAACCGGCTGGTCATTCCGTTTAGGTACTAGGTTATCGTTTAACGCCCGAAGGACCCTCCGGCCACTGCTGTTCGGGCTTTAAATTCTCTTTTAACGCCCGAAGGACCCGATGGCTACTGCTGTTCGGGCTTTAAATCCTCTTTTAACGACCGAAGGACCCGAAGACCTCTACTGTTCGGGCTTTAAAGCCTCTTTTAACGACCGAAGAACCCGATGACCACCGCTGTTCGGGCTTTAAATCCTCTTGTAACGACCGAAGGACCCGACGACCACTACTGTTCGGGCTGTAAATCCTCTTGTAACGACCGAAGGACCCGACGACCACTACTGTTCGGGCTGTAAATCCTCTTGTAACGACCGAAGGACCCGAAGACCACTACTGTTCGGGCTTTAAATCCTCTTTTAACGACCGAAGAACCCGATGACCACCGCTGTTCGGGCTTTAAATCCTCTTTTAATGACCGAAAGACTTGCCGGCCAATGCTGTTCGGGGTTTAAATCCTCTTTTAACGACCGATAGACCTGCCGGCCAATGCTGTTCGGGCTTTAAATCCTCTTTTAACGACCGAAGGACCCAAAGGCCACCGCTTGCGGACTGCAAAACGCCTTGGGACAGGCAATGGACGGCCTGTCCCAGCGATGAAAAAACAGTTAAAGAATTGCAAATCAACCTATTTATGGTAAAGTGCTGAACATAATTTTATCTCTCAGGCTCAACCTTCAGCGAGAGTAGTTTTTTCGCAGTTAAACTATGCGTTATGGTTACCCTGACAAAAAAAGTTTTGCCTTTCTCTTCAACTTTGAATCGGAAGGTATCCGCCACATCCCATTCTTTCACTTTTGTTCGGCCAAGGTACTCATAGTCCCTAATAGGGTCTCCGGGAAAGTCGGCATTGATAACCGCCATCGCGATTCTTCCGTACTTTTCATAATCAGGGGGTTGGGCCTCAATTTGATGTGGCTGTATCGCCATGAATGCCAGGACGGCTATAAATACAGCAACCAATTTTTTCATGTTCAACAGTCCTTTCCTGCTATCTCATCGTATAGTGTGGCTCGGCTTAAAATTCCTATGCATCATGGCCTGTTTCTAACCCTGGCAGTTGTTACAAAGCCTTTCAAACAGGCATCTCCAACATTTTCAGCGAAACTTTCCACTCGAACTCCATACACTAATTTCAACTCCTGATAAGGAGGAGAAAAAATGAATAAACTGGATTATGACAGGGCGCTTTATTATGTACACCGCTCCCAATGGGACAATCTCCTGATACTCATGGTTCGGACACGGGACCATTTTCTGTCAAAAAAAATCGAGCATTTTCTCCATGCTTACCATTTCGAGCATGATTACTCGGTTCTTGAGAAAAAGCTTTATTCTCTGCTGCGCTATCTCGACCATGCGGCAGACGTACCCGAAAACGCTCCACAACAGTTGCCGGCATACAGTTTAACCTGAACAATTCAGGCGAATTCCACCGTTATGTTAAAAAGCACAGCCACCACGGCTGTGCTCTTTACATAAAGAAATGTCCCCAAAGCCTATCACTCGTCTACAAGCCCGTTCTTTACCGCATACAAGGCGGCCTGGGTCCTGTCCGCAAGTTCTAGCTTGGCAAGGATGCTTGATACATGGGTTTTCACTGTTTTTTCAGTTATAAACAGGGAGGTGGAAATTTCCTTATTGCTCTTTCCGCTGGCGATTTCCATTAGTACTTCCACTTCCCTCTTTGTCAGCTCATCAAGCTGTTTCCGGGCCTCCCTTTTGCTTCCTGAAAATTGTGATAGCAAATGGGAGGTCGCTTTCGGATGAAGCTGATTTTCGCCGGAGCAAAGCTTGCGGATGGAATTGGCGAGTTCATCTGGTTCGATATCCTTCAGTTGATAACCTGTCGCGCCCGCTTCAATGGCCGGAATTACATGGTTTTGATCCGAAAAGCTAGTCAGGATCATAATTTTCATATCCGGCTGGCCTTTCTTTATTGTCGCCGTTGCGCTGATCCCATCCATTACCGGCATATCAAGGTCCATCAAGACGATATCCGGATTCAGTTCAGCCGCCATAGCCACAGCTTCCTGGCCATTTTTGGCCTCCCCTATGATCTCGAAATCCTCCTGCGTTTTTAAAAAGAACGCAAGCCCCCTGCGAACGACATTGTGGTCATCGGCGATTAAAATTCGAATTCCCATCTTCTTTCCCCTTTTCATACCGGAATTTTGGCCGACAGCTTTGTACCCCGTCCTACCGCGCTTTCGATACAGAATTCCCCACCAAGCCTTTCAGCCCGTTCCTTCATTCCTTTCAGCCCAAGCGATGGCAGCTCATTTCCTTCGACATAATGGAAGCCGCATCCGGGGTCGCTAATTTCAAGCGACAACCAATTCCGCTCAACCGCTAATTTTATTGTAATTTTTGTTTGTCCGGAATGCTTTTTGCAATTGGCCATCGATTCCTGGCCAATTCGCCAAACTCCTTCCTCAATTTTACCCGGCAGATTCAGCACCCCCTTGACTTGGATGTCCAGCTTGAGGCCAAGCATTTGTGCGTAGCCACGGAGCGCGCTGACGATGCCGTTTTCAAGCCCTTGGGGGCGCAATTGCCAAATCAGCGCCCTCATTTCATTCAAAGCTTCCTGGGCGAGTTCCTGGATATAGGTAAAAGTCTCTTTCACCTCGGCGGATTCCGCCATTGAAGCTCCTCCCTTTGCCGTTAGGCTGACTGAGAACAGCAACTGGTTCACGGAGTCATGCAAATCCCTGGCAAGCCTGTTCCGTTCAGCCGTAAGGGCAAGCTCCTGTTCCCTTTGGGCAAGTTTGATTCGCTTTAATGATGTCCCAATTTGAAGGGCAACCGATTCCAGAAGCGCCAATTCTTCTTTGTCAAAATGGGTTTTGTGAGGGGAGCCGACATTCAATATCCCGAATTTTTCATCGCCCGCCCGCAAAGGAACCGTTGCATGATGCGTCAACTCCGCAGTATCGCCCAGATTGTTCAGGATGGCATCTTCAAGCCTTTTGCATTCCATGATGTTTGTTGCCTTCGCAAGCCTGCCATTCCTGTACTTCTCGATACACCAGCATTCCCCGGCGCACATGGGGGCATAATTTGAGCGGGATAATGCTTCAGGGAGATTCTTCCTCGCTGCAAGCCTGTAGGATCCATCCTCATCAATCAAAAAAATCCAGCCTGTTTTAAGGCCTGTAACACTAAGCAATTTTTCCAAAACATCCGATAGAATTTCATCTGTCTCGGTTCCTCTATTCAGCAGCTCGGCAATTTCCTTTAAAATGCCAAGCTCTTGCAACCTTGACTCCGCCTCCATTCGATTTCCCCCAGCCGTCGTTTTCTTTTATTATACATTTTTCAGAAAAGTTTGCCTTAGCCAATTGAATGGGAAAGGCTACGACCAAAGTCCGAGTATTTTTTAAAAATAGCAGCCGTACCTTATGACGAAATGCTAAAAAACCCGGCAAGCCACACAGCCCGCCGGGTAATCTCTTATAGCTTTGTATTGACCAATTCCATGAACTCAGCTTCAATTTGCTTTAGTTTGTTCCTGCTCGCATTTAGGCTCTTGTCATTGACCCCGAAATAAAACTTGATTTTCGGTTCAGTCCCCGATGGCCTCAGGCAAACCCAGGAGCCGTCCTCAAAGAAATATTTCAGGACATTTGATTTTGGCAAATTGATTTTTTCCATGCCTGCCCCCGAAATCCTGACACTTTCCAGGTAATCCTCCGAAGATACGACCGACATGCCGGCAAGGGTTGAAGGTGGATTGGAACGGAAGCCCGCCATGATTTTTGCTATTAGCTCGGCCCCATCCTTCCCTTTCATCGTCATTGACTGGAGCCCTTCCTGGAAGTAACCGTACTTCTCAAACACATTCATAAGGCCGTCATAAAGGCTCAAGCCTTTTTTCTTGTAATGTGCGCATACCTCCGCCGACATAAGAGCCGCCTGAACGGCATCCTTATCCCGGGCAAAATCGCCAATCAGATAGCCATAGCTTTCCTCATATCCAAATAGGAAAACTTTGTCACCTGCCTGTTCGAATTCATTGATTTTCTCGGCGATGAATTTGAATCCTGTCAGGACGTCGATAGTCTCCAACCCATAGGCCTCGGCTATCTTCCTGCCAATTTCGGACGTTACTATCGTTTTAAGGACGACCCCATTTTCCGGAAGGGTTCCTTTTGATTTTTTCTTTTCCAGAATATAATCAAGAAGCACGGCCCCAGTCTGGTTTCCGGTCAGAACTTCGTATTCGCCATCATGGTTCTTAACAGCGATGCCAAGCCTGTCTGCATCCGGGTCAGTCGCAATCAGGATATCCGCATCAACCGCCTTTCCGTCGCGGATGGCCAGTTCGAATGCAGCATGCTCCTCAGGATTCGGGCTTTTGACTGTTGAAAAGTTTGGATCCGGAAGCTCCTGCTCACGGACGATATGGACATTTTTATAACCGAGCGCTCCAAAAGCCGCCCTGACAGGCTTGTTCGCCGTCCCGTGGAGCGGAGTAAAGACAATCTCGATAGGCGATTTCTGGGCAATTCCCGTATTTTCCGAAATCGTTGCAAGTTTATTAATATAGGCGCTGTCTATTTCACTCCCTATTGTCTCAATAAGGCCCACGGCGCGCAGTTCTTCCTCACTCTTTACTTCAATCAGCAGTTCATTGTCAACTTGATTTACCTTGGCAATCACTTCGTCAGCGGCGGCAGGTGGCAACTGGCCGCCATCTTCCCCATATACCTTATAGCCATTGTACTCCGGCGGGTTGTGGCTTGCTGTTATTACAATGCCTGCTGCCGCGTTCAAATACCGTACTGCAAATGAAAGCTCCGGCGTTGGACGCAGTTCATCGAAAACATACGCCTTGATACCTCTAGTCGCCAGCGTCCTTGCCGCCTCCATCGCGAACTCCGGTGACTTGTGGCGGGAGTCATACGCGATGGCGACACCTCGCTTTTTCGCATCTTCACCTTTTCCTTCTATGTAAGAAGCAAGGCCATTGGATGCCTTACGGATGGTATAGACGTTCATTCGGTTCGTTCCGACGCCAATTTCCCCGCGCATCCCCCCGGTGCCAAACTCCAGATTCTTATAAAAGGAATCCTCAAGCAGCTTGTCATTATCTTTCATCGCTTCCAATTCAGCCTTTAATTCTGAATCCAACTCTGTAAATTCCAGCCATTTTGATGCTTTTATTCTCCAATCCATTGCAATTCCTCCGCTTCTCATAAAGCTATTTTCTATTTGCCTGTAGCGAAAAGGCCGCTTTTTTCCTATATAATCTCTATTCTAATTGGTTGCCCTGGGATTTTCCACAATCGTCATTTTTCGACCGAAACAGGGATTGTACAAAATTAAATTTTTCCCTTAAGATATTGAAAAAGAGGTGAATAATAGTGAATAAGGACAGCCGGGAGAACATTTTATTTTTCGCATGGGCCGTATCCATATTGGCGATGTTCGGGAGCCTTTACTTTTCGGAAATCCGTAAGTATGAACCATGCGTACTCTGCTGGTACCAGCGCATCCTCATGTATCCGCTGGCGCTTCAGCTTGGCATCGCCACTGTGAAAAAGGATTACCGTTTTACGTTGTACAGTGCCTGGATGTCCGCAATTGGAATGATGGTTTCCGCCTATCATTACTCCCTGCAGAAGCTGCCTTTTATGGCAGAAGCAGCCCCAGCGTGCGGCAGGGTTCCATGCACCGGCCAATACATTAACTGGCTTGGCTTCATCACGATCCCATTTCTCGCCCTAATGGCGTTTACTCTAATCTTTATTTGCAGCATGGTTATTTTGAAGAAAAACAAGGGGGAACTAGCATAATGAAGAAAATACTTATATTTCTTGGAGTCATTCTTTTACTTTTTATCGGCATGGCCTATTTAACAAACAAACAGAATGAGGATAAAGTTAGCGGGAATAATCCGTATGGGGACAAGAACCTTCACCCAGAAACAATTGCCCAGTTGGACGACCCTAATTACCAAAATATCGTTACACTTGATAATCTTGAAAAAAAACTCGCCGATCGTGAAGATTTGACCGTTTACTTTTATAGCCCGACTTGTTCGTACTGTAAACAGGCAACCCCAATTCTGATGCCGCTTGCCAAGGATATGGATATCGACATTCTGCAACTCAACGTACTTGAATATGAGTCAGCCTGGGCTGATTTTAAAATTGAGGGAACCCCAACTTTGATTCGTTTTGAAGATGGCATTGAGACTTCAAGAATTGTCGGGGGACGGGATAAAGCGGAGTTTCAGGAGTGGCTTGAGGAATATGCTTTAGCAAAGTCGTAGAATGACAAAAACGCCTGCAGCCGGCAGGCGTTTTTGCTGTGAAACGAATCAAACAAGAAGCTGATTGGCGGCGGGCGCAAACACACTTAAAAAGGAATCGCCGCGTTTTTGCACTGGCAGAAAAGAATCATACCCGAATGGAAAAAGCAGGCCATAGTAACGAAGATTATCGGCATTTTTCAAAAAAAGCGCCCGGTGCTGGTCACTGGGTTTAGGAGATTCCAGGATGGATATAAGCGTTTGCAGGCTTGCCATGACATAAAAAGCATCCCGTAACGTTCCATATGCATCCTGGCTGCTCTTGGTATGTAGCACTCCAAGCCTTTGAAATTCTTTAATTTCCCCATCGGAAAAATACCTTGGCAAAATGCCTGAATAAAAATACTTAATTAAATCATCGATTTCATCTTCCTGGCCAGGGGTCGAGGCAAAAACGATTTTCACGGAATAACCACCTTTGTTACATTTGTAATACTGCCGTAATATATCTTTAGAATAGCACATTTGGAACTGTAAATTGGATGGTAATTTCAACCACATACAACCAGAAATGGGTGTGGAAAGGTGCGATTAAATGCTTAATACAAAAAGAACCGGAAAGTATCTTGAATTGGCCGTTCCCGAACCATGGGACGGGATAAAAATCGCTGAGATTTTCAAGGAAAAATGGGGAGTGCCAAAGAAACTTGCCCACCAATTCAGAATGGAAGGGAAAGTCCTCTTGAAGGGAGAAAGAGCAGATTGGGAAATGCGGTTGCCTGCAGGAACAAAAATCCATCTATTGCTCTTTGACGATATGCCGCCACAAGTTCAGCCTTTTTACATGGACTTGGGTATTTTGTATGAAGACAATCATTTGCTGATTGCCAATAAGCCGCCTTTTATTTCTACCCACCCAAACTCCCCTGACGATAACGAAACTCTCGTGAATGCAGTTTCCGCCCATCTTCAGACGTCCGGGGATGGCGGATCTGTCCAGCAAATCCATCGGCTCGACCGTGATACGACTGGCGCAATTATATTTGCAAAGCATCCACTTGCAGGCGCCATTCTTGACAGGATGCTTGAGCAACGGGCAATCAAGAGGACCTACATCGCCGTGGTCATGGGAACTGGACTTAGGAAAAAGGGGACAATCAATGAACCAATCGGAAGAGACCGCCATCACGCAACACGGAGGCGTGTTTCAAAAACAGGCCAGGAAGCTGTTACCCACTATCGGGTTTTAAAAGCCGACAATAAGAAAGGGCTGACATGGGTTTCCTGCTGGCTTGAGACGGGAAGGACGCACCAAATCAGGGTCCATTTTAGCCATATTGGGCATCCATTGGCAGGGGATTTACTTTATGGAGGAAAACCAATCTTTAATCGCCAGGCCCTCCATTCCGCAAAAATCGAATTTAAACATCCAATTACACTTGAGGAAATTGTCGTCCATGCGGCGTTCCAGGACAATCCCCCGATTTTCGAAGGAATAGAGGTAGACAAAATATAAATCATTCAGGGAAGAAAAATAGGCCTCCCAAAAAGGGAGGCCGTTTTACTGATTATTAATGATTTGACCTTCTGAAGGCCCTCATAATCATGCTTAGCAGGAAGACAAGGATTACTGCTCCAATAATGGCTGGAATTATCGCAAAGTCAGCTACAACAGGACCCCAGTCACCGAAAATTGCTGTACCTAACCATGCACCTACGAAACCTGCAATAATATTACCTATAATTCCGCCCGGAACATCCCTGCCTACGATCATCCCTGCTAACCAACCGATGATACCTCCAATAATTAATGCCCATAGAAAACCCATTTAAATTCACTCCTTGAAAAGTAGTTATTTTTTGTAAAGTGCGCCTTTTTATTCCGGCTGCTGCAGCCACAAACAGCTTTGGTGTAACATCTGGGACGCCTTCGTCCGCTGTTGTTTTTCCTAACTGTTTGTACCTTTAAAATACCCCCATTTTTTTAAAATAAACACCATCATTTATTCTCCATTTCATGAGACTGAATGAATCTCTTCAACAAAAAACACCCCCGATGTTTTAACCGGGAGTTAGTAGTAATCAACAAGTACGGTGTATATAGCTTAGCCAATTTAATGGGCTTCCTGCATGGATGCATAGCAATTTTGGATTTTGCGGGATTTTAAAAATCGAAATTGTCCGGGTCAGCCCCAAAACGTGTACCCACGTCCAGGCTATTTATTAATTCCATATCTTCCGTTGATAACTCAAAATCAAATATATCCGCGTTTTCTTTTAGCCTTGCTGGCGTAATTGACTTGGGAATGACTGCAATGCCGTTTTGAAGATGCCAGCGGAGAATGACCTGCGCGGGCGTTTTTTTATTTTTTTCAGCAAGTGCGGTTAGGACTGGATCAGCCAGGATTCTTCCCCTGGCGAGAGGAGACCATGCCTGGACAAGAATATCGTTTTTTTCACAAAACTCCCTTAGTTCCTTTTGGGCAAGTGCGGGATGGAGTTCGACCTGGTTGACAGCCGGTTTTAACGAGCTTTGGCCCATCACATCCTCGAGGTGATGAATATTGAAATTGCTCACGCCAATTGATCGAACCTGTCCTTCTTCATAAATCCGTTCGAGTGCCCTCCACGTTTCAATATATTTACCTTTCACCGGCCAGTGGATTAGGTAAAGGTCAATATATTCGAGCCTAAGTTTTTCCAGGCTTGTTTCAAAAGCCTTCAAGGTTGAATCGTATCCCTGGTCGCTGTTCCACACTTTTGTTGTGATAAAAATTTCTTTGCGGGGAATGCCGCTTTGGCGGACCGCCCGGCCAACTCCCTCTTCATTCTGGTAGAGTGCAGCGGTGTCAATCAGCCGATAGCCTAACTTAAGTGCTTCCGAAACAGTTACTTCTACTTGTGTTCCTTCTTCCACCTTATAAACACCAAGGCCAAAATAAGGAATTTCCACTCCGTTATGCAGCCTGGCAGTTTCAGTTAATAAATTCATTCTCATCAGCCTCCTTTTATAAATTCTACATTTTAAGCCAGGAATTTGCACAATATAAAGAAGGAAGTTTTCAGCGGGACGGTTTTATTATTTGAATGAAGGATATATAGAAAAAGAATTTGCTTTTAGCGGCAAACTTTTTAAATTGGAAAAAGTTCTTCCGCCTTAATATTAATTTTTTTAGTAAATTATGCAAAAACTCTTTTCATTTTCGACAAATTTCGTTTATAATTGTTTCGTTTGGCACGTTTTTACAAAGGAAAAAAATGGGGGTATTCCGATGGCTTTTAAAAAAAATGACAAGTTCTCCACCCTTCTTGGTGAAATTGCCGCAAACTTAAAAGAAAGCGCCAATTATTTTACAGACTATAAGCTCAAAAACGTAAGCGACCTTAAAACATTTTCCGAAAGCATGAAAGAGTATGAAACAAAGGGCGATACGTATATGCATACGGTTATTAAGGAATTGAATGACGCTTTTATTACCCCAATTGAGCGGGAGGATATCCTGCATCTTGCCAACAGCATGGACGATGTTCTAGATGGCCTCGAGCATTGCGCGGCATTGTTCGAAATGTATTCCATTACGGATGCGGACGACTTCATGCTTCAATTCACGGGTGCTATCCAAAGCAGTGTACTTGAAATCGAGAAGGCCATAACCCTTCTAGCATCAAAAAAGTTGCTTCAAATTCGTGAGCACGCAATTTCCATCAAGGACTATGAATCAAAATGCGATGGCATTCTGAGACAGTCAATCAAGCATCTTTTCTCCGTTGAAAAGGATCCAATCCGGATTATCCAATATAAGGAGATTTATGAAACACTCGAAGACATTGCGGACAGCTGCCAGGGTGTAGCCAATACGCTCGAAACCATTATCATGAAAAACGCGTAAGGAGCTAAACCATGGATTATATATTTATATTAACCGCTGCGATTGTTATTTTCGCTCTTGCGTTTGACTTCATTAACGGTTTCCATGATACGGCGAATGCAATCGCCACCTCCGTATCGACCAAGGCACTAAAACCTCGGCATGCAATTATTTTGGCTTCTGTTATGAACTTCGTAGGTGCGATGACGTTTACCGGGGTTGCAAAGACGATTACGAAGGATATAGTGGACCCTTTCACATTACAGAATGGGACACTAGTCATTTTGGCAGCGCTTCTGTCAGGTATTACTTGGAATCTGCTCACTTGGTATTTCGGCATCCCGAGCAGCTCTTCACATACACTGATTGGTTCGATTGCTGGTGCTGCTATTGCTTCTTCGGGGTTTAATATAATCGAATATCAAGGTTTCTTTAAAATTCTTCAGGCCTTGATTTTCTCGCCGATTTTGGCTTTTGTCGTAGGTTATATTGTGTATTCGATTTTTAAAATTATTTTCAAAGATGCGAACCTTACGAAAACAAACCGGAACTTCAGGATGATTCAGATTGGAACAGCGGCATTGCAGTCCTACACCCATGGTACAAACGATGCCCAAAAGGCAATGGGGATCATTACAATGGCCCTGATCGCGAATGGATATGTGGATTCTACCGATATCCCGTTCTGGGTACAATTTTCCTGTGCGGTAGCAATGGGTCTCGGAACGTCTATCGGAGGCTGGAAAATCATTAAAACCGTTGGCGGTAAAATTATGAAAATTCGTCCGATTAATGGGGTTGCCGCCGACTTAACTGGAGCCGCGATTATTTTTGGTGCGACATACATCCATCTTCCTGTCAGCACAACCCATGTTATCTCCTCCGGTATCCTCGGTGTCGGTGCATCCCACCGCCTGAAGGGTGTAAAATGGGGGACAGCCCAAAGGATGCTTACTACATGGGTCATCACCTTGCCAATTTCTGCGTTGATTTCGGCGACTTTCTATTATATACTGAACCTTTTCCTATAATTAAAAGGGGCCTTTCAACTAGTGAAGGCCCCTTTTTATATTGGAACAATGTTAATTTAAATTCAGCCGTTTCCCATCTATCTCAACAGTTGGCTCGGTGATGACACAATCAATGTGGACTCCTGCCTCGTTTGTACCGCCGAAAGGCTTGTTGCTGCCAAAAGCGATATGAACTGTTCCATACACCTTTTCATCTTCGAGGACATTGCCGGTCAATCTTGCTTTTTTATTCGTTCCAATTCCAAATTCAGCGATAATCCTGCCGTTCCCATCTCCAAGCAGATCGAGCAAGCGCTTTCCTTCCTTACCGGTTGCATCGGTTAACCGTCCATCTTCAACAGTTAACAACACCGGTTCACTTACAACACCGACACCAGCAATGGACCCATCCACAAAAATCTTCCCATTCGCAGAATTCTCGATTGGCGCAATATAACTCTCACCTGATGGAAGATTCCCCGACTCCCCTTTATTTCGGAATACGCCTGTGCTTGGAATTGCTTTTCGTCCTTTAATGGAAAAAGACAATTGGGAGCCGCCTTTCGAAATAGTTACAGTTTCTCCTTCTTCTAGCAAGCGGCAATATTCATTGGTAAGTTGCTCAACTTCCGAATAATCTGCCGTAATCGCACCCTCCTGCAGCATGTCCATTGTTATCCCCGGCATTGTGGCCACACGTGCCCCTGCAGCAGACGCATCCTTCCTTGCTTTTGTATGGGTAAGTGAGTGATGTGTGATGCAAAGGATCACGTCTGCCGCTTTCATCGCCTCGGCGACAGGCTTAGGCGGTTCTTCTCCGGATTTTGTCCTGGTCATCATCTCCATGAGCATTGTTTCATTGCCCAATGCAACGCCAGCCTCATAAAAAATATTTGCAGCCTCGTGCGAATCTGGATCCGTAACGATCAAAATTTGATCATTTTCCAGGATATTTAAATTCGATTTTAATATTGATTTGCCTACTTCTAGTAAATCGGCCACTTTCATTCCTCCCGCGGCTAAACTTTTAACTTCAATTGGTACCGTTCAATGACGCTGGCAATCTCATCCCTTGTCTCCATGAGCACTGGAACATATTCTTTGATTTTTTCTTCGGTCATTCTGTAAACCGGGCCTGAAACCGTAACAGAGCCAATGATTTCTCCCCGGTCGAACAATGGAACGGCAACAGCTACCACATCCCATGTGTATTCACCCTGGCTTTGCGCCCAGCCCCGCTCCCTGATATGCTCAAGCTCCGTTTTAATCTCGTCCGGGTCTGTCATCGTTGTTTTCGTGTATTTAACGAGATCCGAATGGATGACCGAATCAATGAAATCCTCCGGCATATAAGCCAAAATGGTCCGATAGGTAGCGCCTACATACAATGGGGCACGGCTTCCAGCAGAAACAGAAAACTTTACTTTGTTTTCCGGTTCGACTACATCCAGTGTAACCGCTTCATCCTTATCGAGTACTGTCAAAAAAATCGATTCTCCGGTCTTGTCCCGAAGCCGTTCCATAACTGGACGGATTATGTTTGAAACATTCAGGCTCTCATACATAATCATGCCTAATTCCCATGTAGCGTAACCTAGGGAATATTTTTTGGTGACCTTATCCTTTGATATGAATCTATTTTTCTCTAATGTTTCAAGGATACGGTAAATATTCGTATGGTTTAGGCCCATTTCATTCGCCAGTTCCCGTCCTCCCCAGACGGGACGTTCCTTAGTGAACATCTTCAAGACTTTCAATGCCAAATCCAACGTCTTTAGCACATCATTTCTCCCCCTTCAAAACCTTTCGACAATTCCCATTACACCTCTAATTTTGGTAGAAAGCAACGGTTTTTTCAATAATAAACAGTTATCCTGCCAAAACTCCCATAGGAGGGAGTCCATTAGGCTGGATAACTGCTTGTAAAAGGGAAGCCGGATTTTCTAAACACCGGCTTTCACTTCATTATTTTTCATAGAGGAAGTCAATGACTGCCGCAGCGTAAACTTTTGCACAGCGGACGATATCTTCCACTTGTACCTTTTCATTGTAACCGTGAATGCTTGGTAAATAAGCGGGGCCGTATTGCAGCACCGGGATATTATACTCCCTGAAGTGGCGCGCATCGCTGCTTGCCCATTGCATGACTCCGTACGCATTTTCCCCGGTTACTAATGATATGTTGTCAACGATGGAACGGCAGACAGGGTCTTCGGCAGATGTGTGGTTCGCATTGCTTCTAAACCCAAACTGGTGTATTTCATAGCGTATGCCGAGCGCATCCAATTCTTTTTTGAGGTAAGCTGTAACCTCATCTTGTGTAATGCCGAACGGAAGGCGGCAATCTACCTGGACTTTGCAGCTCTCAGGTATGACATTGGATTTTGTTCCTCCCTGAATCGTGCCGATATTGACCGTGATCCTTTCCAGTACAGGCTGGAATTTCTCTCGCTCCTCTTCCACTTCACGCATATACCGTTGGGAAACTTCGATTAATTCTTTTACCTCTTCCGGAATGGTGATTTTCATATCCCATAAGGACCTGATTTTTTCAATGGCTGCAATTGCATCGACAATGGCGTTGCCTCCCGCAACCGGTGATAAGCTGCCGTGCCCCGGAGTACCGAAGACTTCCAGCTCAAACCAGTAGGATCCTTTCTGCCCGATGGTCGGATTCAGTGGTGAAGATGGTTCGGCAATAAGGGCGCCATCGCCTTTTACCAATCCTTTTTCAAGAAGCCAAGGAACCCCGAACTCCCCGCCAGTTTCCTCATCGGGAACAATGGCTAGCGTTAATTTCCCAGGAAGTTCAACATTTAATCGTTTTAAGAGTGCGAAGGCGAATAGGATGCCGCCAAGGCCTGCCTTCATATCACTCGCTCCCCTTCCAAGGAGCCAGCCATCCTTTACTTCACCCGAAAATGGATCGAAGTCCCATTTTGACAAGTCCCCTGCTGGAACAACGTCGGTATGGCCGCAGTAAATTAAATGCTTCCCTTCTTCCTGGCCAATGCTAGAAATTAAATTGAACATTTTATCGGCAGACTCATGCCATTCTGTTTCAAGGCCATATTGGCGAAGATAGCCGTCAATGAATTTGGAAATCTCGGTTGAATCGCCTGGTGGATTCTCACTCGGAATTTGGATTAATGAACTGCAAAGCTCTATCAGTTCATCCTTCCTTGCTTCTACTTCCTCAATTAATCGTTGTTTTAATTCCTTTATTTCGCTCATCCCAAAGCCACCTGATTTCCTTTTGTTTGAAGATGGTTCATTTTTCCGTACAATGCTTCCAAGCGCGCAAACTCTTCCTCATCATAGAATGAACATTTATTTTCACCGAAAAGCTTGGCAACTTCAATGACAAAACGGACTACCTGCTCCACATCCGCTGGGTGGGTTGCTCCTGTTCCGCAACCTGCGACAGCCGTTTCGGTTGTAATCGCAACCCCAACTACAGGGCTATTAGTCGCAACCGCAGGCTGAAGGATACTGTTTACGTGATAGACGCCATTCCCATAAGGAGTAATATCCTGTGTTGTGATCGGCAGGGTAACTGGGAGAATTCCGGCTGACTGGGTATAAATATGCAGAAGGTCGCTGCTGATTTTCAAAATATATCCTTCTTTTACAGTCGGAGTAATGGCAAATCCTTTGTGATTTGTAATCATATTTCCTTTTGTTGTATCAATCGATAAAATGGCATCCATTTCTTCTGTCACTTCGTATTGATTCATCGTAAGGATATCTACGGGTGAATCCATAAACGGAACTGGGTCATGCGGCAAAGTTGGCGCCGTCGGGCAAATATGGGTGGTCAGAATAATATCCCCTTTTAGCTTGTCGCCTTTTCCGGACATATCAAGAAGCTTGGCGGCAGCTGCAATACAAGATAGGGCGCCGTCACCATCAGAAACAAATCCCTTAACTTCCGGACGGGCGCCGATTCCGCCAAGCCTTCCGATGATTCCCAAGGTTGGGGCTGTTCCTCCCGTTGATTTACCTTCTTCTCCCGCAATCACAATCTTAACGAAATCCGTTGACCCAGCTTTTCCTTCGACGGTTTGGACGGTAACATCTCCTTCTTGGGAAATGCCTTCAAGGTATTCTTTTATATCATTTCCCGTTACATGAATACTGTCCATTACTTCTAAAACTTCAATAACGTGCTTCAATGACATGATTGATTCCTCCAAAATTATGATTCGTATAGGTGGCAGGCGACCTTCTGCTGTGAGTCCCGCTGCTCCAGTACGGGTACTGCAGTTTTGCAAATATCCATAGCAAACGGGCACCGCTTGTGAAAATGGCAGCCCGAAGGCGGATTTACGGGGCTTGGCACATCGCCAGTAAGGATGATTCTTT
This sequence comes from Neobacillus sp. YIM B06451, assembly GCF_032667185.1. Taxonomy (NCBI): domain Bacteria; kingdom Bacillati; phylum Bacillota; class Bacilli; order Caryophanales; family Bacillaceae; genus Neobacillus; species Neobacillus sp. YIM B06451. The sequence goes on from NZ_JAVFKJ010000018.1 coordinate 39,627, forward strand.
CTTTTTTCTCATAAGGGCTTTCTGTCGGGACTGCTGAGAGCAATGCTTTTGTATATGGATGAAGCGGGTTTTCATAAATCTCTTTATATGTTCCAATCTCAACAATCTTCCCAAGGTACATAACGGCGATTCTGTCACACATATATCGCACCACATTCAAATCGTGGGAGATGAAAATGTAGGTCAATCCGAATTTTTCCTGCAAATCTTTAAGAAGGTTAATGACTTGCGCCTGAACAGATACGTCGAGAGCGGAAACCGGTTCATCACATATGATTACGTCTGGGTTCAAAGCCAGTGCGCGGGCAATATTGATCCGCTGGCGCTGGCCCCCGGAAAATTCATGCGGATAACGGTCGGCGTGGTAACTGTTTAAGCCAACTACTTCGAGGAGTTCGATAACCCTCTCATTCCGGGATTTCCTGTCTCCCACTTGATGAATTTCCAATGGCTCTGCAAGCAGCTGCCGGATTGTTTTTCGCGGATCTAATGAAGCATAGGGGTTCTGGAAAACCATTTGAATCGACTTTCTGGAAACTCGGAGATCTTTTTCAGCCAAGTTTGCCAAATCCTGCCCTTTAAAAAGAACCTTCCCATCAGTCGGGCGGATAAGCTGGTTTATTAGCCTTGCCATCGTTGACTTTCCGCACCCGGATTCCCCAACAATGCCAAGCGTTTCACCAGGATAGACATCAAAGCTGACGCCGTCAACCGCTTTTACACTTTGCGTTGATTTTTTGAAAGGAAGCGGATTATTGATGGGAAAATGCTTTTTGATATTTTCAATCTTTAAGATCGCTTCAGCCATGGTATGCCTTCTCCTTTCTTTCCAGCCGCTTTTCACTAGTTTGGAAGTGGCAGGACGCAAAGTGGTTTTTTTCTACTTCGATGAGTTTCGGCTTAACCGTACGGCAAATATCCTGGGCGTATGGGCAGCGGTCAGCAAAATGGCAGCCCTGGATTTCCTGCCTCAAATCTGGAGGCGTCCCCGGAATGGCGGATAGCTTCTCTCCATCGCCAACCTCACTTGTTATCTGTGAATCTAACAGCCCCCAAGTATAGGGATGAAGCGGATTATCGAATATATCTTTTACACTTCCGGATTCTACCGTATTGCCGGCATACATGACGATGACCTTATCACACATTTCCCATACGACTCCCAAATCGTGGGTAATCATAATGATGGAAGTGCCAATCGTCTCTTGCAAGTTTCTCATTAAGTCCAAAATTTGCGCCTGAACCGTTACATCCAAAGCGGTTGTCGGTTCGTCGGCAATTAACAATTTCGGGTTGCATGCAAGGGCAATCGCAATCATAACCCGTTGCCTCATCCCACCGGAAAATTCGTGGGGATACATTTCAATCCGTTTTTCGGCTTCCGGGATTCCTACCAGCTTTAGCATTTTGATTGCTTCCTGCTTTGCCTCTTTTTTGGACACCTTGCGATGGGCCCGAATAACCTCCATGATTTGATTCCCTACCGTATAGACTGGGTTCAGGCTCGTTATTGGGTCCTGGAATATCATTGAGATTTCATTTCCTCTTACTGAACGCATTTCTTTTTCCGAGAGGGACAATAAATCCTTGCCTTCAAAGAGAACCTTCCCTCCGGCAATCTTTCCGGGCGGGCTTGGAATCAAGCGGAGCAGTGCGGTGGCAGTAACACTCTTCCCTGAACCGGATTCCCCTACTATTCCAAGTGTCTCTTTTCTATTTAAAGCAAAGCTGACTCCATTCACGGCTTTTACAATGGAAGAAGAGGAACGGAAGTGTACCTCTAAATCTTCGACTTTAACTAAATAATCCGACATGCCTTTCACCTCCGGCCTATTAAACTTTCATTTTTGGATCGAGTGCGTCACGCAATCCATCACCAAACAAATTTATGCCGAGAACAGTCAGCAGAATAGCAAGTCCTGAAAATGTTGCCATATGAGGGCTTAAGACCAAGAAGTCCTTCCCGTCTTTCAGGATGCTTCCCCATGAAGCGGTTGGAGGCTGAACCCCAAGCCCAAGGAAACTAAGGGCCGCTTCAGATACTATTGCGCCGGCAACGCTCATCGTCCCATATACAATCAACGGGGCAAGGCAGTTAGGCAAAACGTGCTGGAACAGAATCCGTGAGTGGGTGGCTCCGAGCGATCTCGTCACTTCAATGAATTCCTCTTCTTTTACGCTGAGCACCTGCCCGCGGACAATCCTTGCAAAGCCTGGAACATTGGCAATTCCAATCGCGATTATGACATTTAGAAGTCCTTGCCCAAGAACTGTCATCAAGGTAATCGCCAAGAGAATAAACGGAAAAGCAAATAGGCCATCCATTGTCCTCATAATGATAGAATCAAGCTTACCTCCGAAATAGCCGGATACAAGTCCAAGCAAGGAGCCGAAAAATGCTCCAAACACTACCGCCGACACTCCGACAATCAGTGAAATTCTTGCACCATAAATAAGGCGGCTCAACAAATCCCTCCCATAGTTATCCGTTCCGAGCAGATGCCCTTCCGAACCAGGCACAGCAAGGGAATTGGCGACATCCATCTTATTGGGATGGTATGGGGCGAGGAGTGGGGCGAAAATAGCAATGAAAACCATCACCGCGATAATTGTCAGCCCAATGGCAGCCAGCCGATTTCTTATCAGCTTTTTAAATACTCCCGCTTCCTTTTTAGCCTGAATTGGATTTGGCTGAGCCGGTGAAACTGAACTTTGTATTCCAGCCATCTATTCTTTTCCTCCTTTACTGGAAGAGTAATTCACTCTTGGATTCACAACTTTGTACATGATATCCACCAACAGGTTGACAAGAACAAAGATTACAGCAATAAAGAGGACCGTTCCCTGCACGACAACAAAGTCCCTTTTATCAATCGCATCGACAATCAATCTTCCCATTCCCGGCCAGCTGAAGATTGTTTCTGTTAGCACCGCCCCGCCAAGCAGGGAAGAAATTTGCATGCCAAGTACGGTTAAAAGCGGAGTCAAAGCGTTCTTGAACGCATGCTTACAAATGACAATGAATTCGCTTAACCCTTTTGAACGGGCAGTTTTAATATAGTCATGGGAAATGACTTCAAGCATGCTAGAACGGGTAATCCGCGCAAATGTAGCCATCGGGATTGTCGCAAGCGTAATGCTTGGTAAAACGAGATGTTTTAAATAAGGAATAATCCCTTCGCTTATGTCGCCCATTCCCGTTGCCGGAAACCAGCCGAGGTTAACACTGAAATAAAGGACCAGCATAATCCCCAACCAAAAGATTGGCATCGATACCCCTATCAAGGAAACAAGCATAACCGAATAGTCCAATAACGAGTTTTGCCTTGATGCGGAAATGATACCCGCCGGAACACCTATTAGGAATGCGATGATCAGTGCGCTGATTGCAAGTATCAAGGTATTAGGGAAACGTTCAAGAATTAATTGCACAATCGGCTCATTATAAGTAAGTGATACCCCAAAATTACCAGTTAACAAATCACCCAAATAATGAAAAAATTGAACATATAAAGGGTCATTTAGCCCCAAGTCCTCCCTTAGTGCTTTTATATCTTCCACACTTGCCTGTGGTCCGAGCATGACAGCCGCGGGGTCACCCGGAATCAACCGAGTGATGATAAAGACAATTACAGCCACTACGAATATGGTAGGTACAAAATCAATGAATCTTCTAATAATATATTTCCCCATAAGTCGCCTCCTGTTATTTCACTATTTGAAACACTGATTCATTTAATGAATTAAAAACAAGTTTAGCACCGGGATAAATAATTGTAAATAACGAATTGAACTAAAAAAAAATGTTTTTAAAATATTTTAAATACTTGTTTACATAATTTTTTGATTGTGATAGATTTGTTTTTAAATTCATTATTTGAATTATCGTTTCACTATTCGAAACAACAGGAAGGAGCTTAACAATGAAAAAAAGGTTTCGCAGTCGTCTTTTCTTTTTGGTTCTCACTGTAGCTATTCTTGCTTTGAGTGCCTGTTCTTCAGGAAGCAATTCTGCTTCCAATTCCTCTTCCAGCGACAAAAAATCCGCTGCCGCGGGAAAACCGCAGGATGGTGGCACTTTACGGGTGGGCCTTTCAGCTAACCCGAAAACGTTGGATCCGATTAAGTACACAGGTCTTTATGAATCACAGGTCATGCTTCAAATTGGTGACACCCTTGTGGTTTACAATAAGGAACTAAGTGAATTTGTTCCTTCCCTTGCAACTGAGTGGTCAGTTTCCGATGATATGAAAGTGTATAATTTTAAACTTCGTGACGATGTCTACTTCCAGCCTGGCAAATACCAGGACGGAAGAAAAATGACAGCCGAGGATGTAAAGTACAGCCTTGAACGTTCCGCCAAGGAATCCGCTATGAACCGCCTTCGTGGCGTTGAAAGCGTTGAAGTAATTGCAGACAACGAGATTGCAATCCATTTGAGCGAGCCAAATGCGGCGCTGCTTGCAATGCTGACGGATGCTGGAAACCTCATTGTTCCTAAAGAGGAGGTTGAAGGCTGGGGCGATTCTTTTGGAAGCCATTTAGTAGGAACAGGTCCTTTCCAAATCAAGGATTGGAAAAAGGATTCACAAGTAAAGCTTGTTCGCCATGAAAAGTATTGGGGTGAAAAGCCACATTTGGATGGTGTCAACTTCAGCATCATTCCTGAACCAAACACGATGACAAACTCACTCCGTTCCGGTGACCTTGATATCGGAATGGACATTAAAGGCCAAAACCGGGAGTTGGTTAAGGCGGATGCAAACCTTGAATTGCAGTCCACCCCATCCCTGGCGATTACCTATCTGGATTTAAATAATAAAAAAGGCCCTACTGCCGATCCTAAAGTACGTGAGGCAATTTACAAGGCTACAAATATAGAGGAAATTGTAAAAGGAGTCAACAAATGGGGCGGAGCGGAAAAATCGTTCCTGCCGCTTCCAAAGGGTTCTTGGGGATACAGCAAAGACCTTGAAAAACTAACTCCGACATACGATCCAAAAGAAGCGAAAAAGCTTCTAGCCGAGGCAGGTTATCCAAAAGGATTCAAAACAGAACTTTACTTGGCCGAAGCCCGTGTGCCATACGGTACGATTTTCCAAAATCAAATGAAGGAAAACCTGAATATCGATGTTGAAATAAAAGTTGTTGAATGGGGAACCTACAGCGATATTGTTTCTAAAGGAAACGCACCGATGTCAGTTGGCGGTTGGACATGGTATCCAGATCCATACTTCTTCCTTTACCAACTATTCCACACTGACCAGATTGGCGCGCTTGGAAACGGTAAAGGCTATTCAAATCCAGAAGTTGATTCACTTCTGAACCGCGCCTCATCCGAAACAGTTGATCAGAACGAACGCGCGAAGCTTTACCAGGAGGCCCTTAAGATCATTATGAAGGATGTGCCAAGGATTGAGATTGAAACGATGGACGCAACAGCAGGTGTAAGCAAAAAAGTCCATGGCTTCGAAGTCTCTCCTGACTCCTCCATTAAGATTGTTTCGCCTAACGGAACTAACGTTTGGATGGAAAAATAAAGTATAGCAATTCGTGCAGAAAAGTAGAGAGGGAAATCTCTCTACTTTTCTTTATTCTAAAATGAAAGAGGGCGTAATCCATGTCAATGACCGCCATTATAAACGGCAATGTTTATAACCACCAGACTGGCGAATTCTCCAAAAATACTGTCCTGGTTAAAGATAAAGTCATAGCTTCAATCCTCCCTCCTGATTCACCTTTGCCAGATTGCAATATTATTGATGCAACCAATCAATTTTTAACGCCTGGTTTGATTGATACTTGTTCCCAGATTGGTTTAAAAGAAATTGGCGTCCGCTGGGAAGGCCATGATGGATATGAACCGAATGTTGAAAAGGGATTCCAATTGGAAGTGATCGACGGGGTCTACCCATTTGACAAGGCTTTTCAGGATGCAATTTCTTCAGGAGTGACCGCTGCCCATGTAGTATCCTCCCCCGAGGCCATTGTCGGGGCAAAAACATCGGTTATCCATACCCATGGGCTGACCGTGGATGAAATGGTATTGAAGAAGAACCTTGGCTTCATCTTTTCCATGGGCGATGTGCCGAAAAGTGCCTTTTGGGCTAGTACAAAAACACCGCTCACACGTATGGGGATTGCAAAAAAGATAAGGGAATCGTTAAGGGCCCTTCAAATTAAGTATAACTTACAGGAAACTCCTATTTATATTCGCGCCCATCGCGCTGACGATATCGCAACTGCCTTTCGGATTGCCGGAGAATTTGGCTTCCAATTCAACTTGGTTCATGGAACGGAATTACCGCTTGTCTCGAGCCAGCCATCCAATAGCATATCTTCGGTTATTGCCGGCCCTTGCTTTCAGCCGATGGAAAGAGGCGAACTAAAGAATTTGGATTGGACACTGTTCCGTTCACTTTATGATAGGAATGTGCCGTTTACTTTTTCTACCGACCATCCAGTAAGTTCGGTTACACACCTGCAGCTAGAAGGAGCCTTAGCATTAAAGGCAGGAGTTCCTGAGAAAATCATCTTAAATGGGCTGACGCTTGATGCTGCCAGGCTTTTTAAAATTGACCATCTGACAGGAAGCCTCATGGAAGGGTTGTTAGCTGATATCGTCCTTTGGAATAAGCATCCTCTAGATTTAACAGCTCGGACTGTACGTACGTTTATTAAAGGCAAAGAAGTTTACAGGTGGGAGTGATTCGATGCTTACTATATTTCGCGGTGCTAAAATTTATACAATGGATAAGGAAAATACAGTCTTCTCAAACGCCGATTTATGGGTAAAGGATGGGAAAATTATCAAGGCTGGAACAAACACTGACATACCTGTCGATGCGACGATTGAAGATGCATCCCGGTTGGTTATCACCCCAGGCTTGATCGACATCCATACCCATGTGGGCATCTGGGGTGAAATTGATGAGCATGTCAACGACGCATGTGAATACTCCGAGCCATTTACTCCGCTAATGGACGCCATCGATGGCATCAATATAAACCATTTTTCATTTCAACTCGCAAGGAAAGGCGGCGTAACGACCGTTCAAACCGGTACTGGGAGCGCCAATCCGATAGGCGGTGTTTGGAGCATTCTTAAAACAGGCGGTTCCTCACTTGAAGAAATGCTAATTGTTGAAAGAAGCGGATTAAAAGGCGCGCTCGGGGAAAATCCAAAAAATGTATTTGGGCAATCCTATAATAAAACCCCATATACGAGAATGGGCGTGGCGAAAATCATCCGAAATGGTTTTCAAAAAGCGATGGAGCTTTCTTCCGGGGAACGGGACTCACACATGGAAAGAAGGACTGACCTCAGTCCATTTATTGAAGTCTTGGAGGGAAAAATGCCGCTCCACCTTCATTGCCATCGTGCGGATGATATTGCAACTGCCATCCGGATTGCAAAGGAGTTTCAAATCTCTTTATCCCTGGAGCATTGTACAGAAGGCCATCTGATGCTGGATGCGATAAAGGATTGCGGCGCAAGCGTCACCCTCGGGCCATTCATGCTTCCTTCTACAAAGTATGAAACGAGAAATTCAACGCCAGCCGCTCCAAAAATGTTTCACGATGCGGGAATTCCCTTTGCCATCATGACTGACCATCCGTTTATTCCCATTCACTATTTAATTCTTTGCGCGGCGGAAGCGGTAAAATACGGACTTGATGAAATGGCGGCGTTGCAAAGCATAACCAGTGAGGCAGCACGGCTAGTGGGGATACAGGACCGTGTTGGTTCCATCGAAGCCGGCAAAGATGCCGACTTTGTCCTCTGGTCGCACCACCCATTTGACAGCCGCTCAACGGTTGTGGCCACCTATATCAACGGAACTAAAGCCTATGATGGTATGCAGAGGTGATTGGCATGCAAAAATCGGTCGGCGTCATTACAATTGGCCAAACACCAAGGGATGATATGATTGGGGATATCAGGAGGCATCTTCCTGCTGGAACGAGAATTGTGGAGAAGGGTGTCCTTGATGGAAAAACAGTTGAAGTTATTCGGGAACTTCAGCCGGAAAAAGGACACACAGTCCTCATTTCTCGCCTGCGGAGCGGAAATAGTGCCATAATGGCAAAGGAAAAGGTCCTTCCAATCATCCAAGAATTGATAGATGAACTTCATGGCGAAGGAGTTTCCCTTATCATTCTTGCATGTACCGGAAGATTCCCTTTATTTAAAAGTAACATCCCTATTATTTATCCAGACTTTCTACTCAATTATGCTGTTAAAGGATTGTTAAGGGAAGGCCCACTTGGGGTAATCGTTCCTCTAAGTGAACAGGGCGGAGAAATTACCGATAAATGGCGAGGAGCAGGCTTTCAGGCCCTCCCGGCAGCCTGCTCTCCCTATACATTTAGTGAACAAATTCTGATAGACGCAGTAAAACAACTGGACCAGCTTCCTACCATGGCAATTGTCCTTGATTGCATGGGCTATACTCAAGAAATGAGAACAATCGCCCAGGCCCATACCTCTAAACCGGTAATTTTGTCACGAAGCGTCATATACAGTCTCGCAGCAGAGCTTATTTAAAAAAACAAGAGGCATCTTCAGTTATCGAAGATGCCTCTTGTTTTTTGATTAAGCTTCAACCAATATTTTCTTTTTCAAAAGCTCTTTCCCCGCAATACCAGGGTCAGTCATTTCAAATGGATGGAGGATGGCGTCAAGCTCAGCCTCAGTCAAAACTTGTTTTTCAAGACAAAGATCACGGACCGACTTTCCTGTCTCAATGGCCTCTTTTGCAATTGCGGCAGCCACTTCGTAGCCCACATGCGGGTTAATTGCGGTAATGATGCCGACACTGTTATTGACGTAGTTCTCAAGCCTTTCACGATTGGCCTCAATTCCCTCAAGGCAATACTTACGGAATACATCAAAGACATTTGTCATAATCTTGATCGACTGCAAGAGATTAAATACAAGAACTGGTTCCATGACATTCAACTCGAATTGGCCAGCTTCCGAAGCAAGGCAAATGGTATGGTCATTGCCGATAACCTGGAATGCTACCTGGTTCAGTACTTCCGCCATGACCGGATTAACTTTGCCCGGCATGATGGACGATCCCGGCTGGCGCGGCGGGAGCGTGATTTCAGCAAGCCCCGCTCTTGGTCCGGAGGCCATCAATCTCAGGTCATTCGCAACCTTCGACATATTCATCATGCACACTTTAAGCGCGGCCGAAACTTCGAGATAGCAATCTGTATTTTGGGTTGCATCGACGAGATGTTCTGCCTTTACAAGCGGAAAACCGCTGTTATGGGCAAGGTAGCCGACAACTTTTTCGATATAGGCCGGATCAGCATTCAAACCGGTTCCGACAGCCGTCGCACCCATATTTACCTCGTACAGATGCATCCTTGAATTCCTGACTCTTTCAATGTCGCGCCAAAGTACTCTCGCATACGCCTGGAATTCCTGGCCAAGCCTGATTGGGACGGCGTCCTGCAAGTGCGTCCTGCCCATTTTAATAACATCGTCAAATTCCTTCGCTTTTTCAACAAACGCCCCGTTAAGCGACTCCATATTTTTCAAGAGCCCTTCAAGCGAAGAGAGCACTGCGATATGGATTGCAGTCGGAAACGCGTCATTTGTCGACTGCGCCATATTGACATGCGTATTTGGGCTAATGGATTGATAGCTGCCCTTTGGCTTTCCAAGCAGTTCAAGGGCCCTGTTGGCAATAACCTCGTTCGCATTCATGTTAACTGATGTACCCGCGCCACCCTGGATTGGGTCGACGATAAATTGTTCATGCCATTTTCCTTCTATTACTTCATCCGCGGCAGCTATGATTGCGTTGGCAATTTCGCGGTCAAGCTGGCCTGTGTCCCTGTTGGCCATGGCCGCCGACTTTTTGACAACTGCCATCGATTTAATAAGGCTTGAGTCAATGGTATAACCAGTAATCGGGAAATTTTCAACCGCACGCATCGTTTGAACCCCATAATAGGCTTCAATTGGAACTTCCTTTTCCCCAAGGAAGTCTTTTTCGATACGGTATTCTTTCTTCATGTCCATTTTTTCCGCCCCTTCTTAAGTCCCTTCCCATCGTAAATCTCTAAACACATCTATTATACCTTATATAAGGGGATAAAATCAGGAAGATTCCATGACAATTAGCCCCTTTTTACAGGGGCTGCTTGTGTTTCATTTTTTATTCATGATTGCCTTTGCCCGGTATGAAAATTTGGCCGGATTTTCCCAAATTTAAAAGGGTTTGCATTATGGTTTTTGACAGTTGGCTCGGTTTGTAAGGTTTCACAAGATATTCGTGGGCACCAAGGTTCAGCCCTCGTATTTTTTCATCCAGGGCACTGGAAATAATTATTGGAATGTTTTTGAGGTTGGCGCTCTGCTTCATCCTGTTCATTATTTCCCATCCGTCTAGCCCCCCTCCCTCTAAGACAATGTCGAGGACAAGAGCGTCTGGCGGCTGTTTCCCCATTACTTCAAGAGCGGTTGCTCCATTGGCAAAATAGGTGACTCGAAAGCCATTTTCTTTTAGTTCCTGGACAATAAGCTCACCAAGGCTGGAGTCATCTTCAATCACCATTACCCGGTAACCAGAACTATTGTCTTCCTCTGTGTCAGACTTCTCCCCTATTTTTGCCATATAGGCAGGGAATGTTACCGTAAAGGTAGAACCCATATTCGGAACGGAGCTGACTTTAATATCACCACGATGCGCTTTAACAATTTCCTGGACAATGGCAAGGCCAAGGCCTGTTCCTCCTATTTTTCGAAGGTCCGAATTGTCAACCCGATAAAACTTCGTGAATAGTTTGCCAATCGCTTCTTCAGATATCCCGATTCCAGGGTCTGTAAAATCAATATGGATATTGCTTTTGTCCCGATAAACCGAGACGTTGATGACACCGCCGTCGGGTGAATACTTAATGGCATTGCTAAGCAGGTTCCTAAAAACTTGCCCAAGCTTATCCTTGTCACCGAGAACGAGTGCCTCTTCTGGAGCATCTAAGTCGATTTCATGCTTTGCAGTCGTATCCTTGTAAATTTCAACAACATGATTAAGTACCTCAACTATATCGGCCGGCTTTTTGTCATAATCCATTTTCCCGGATTCCATTTTTTGCACGTCAAGGAAATCATTAATCAGGCTCGTCAGCCGCTTAGCCTCGCTCAAAATTGTAGCTGTGTACTTTTTTTGCCGATCGGGCTTCAGTTCCCGATTCAGCATGAGCTCACTAAAGCCAAGAATACTGGCGAGCGGCGTTCTTAATTCATGGCTTACAGTACTGACAAATTCTGATTTCATTTGGTCAACTTCGAATTCCTTTGTAATATCCCTATGGACAAAAACAGTTCCAAGCCTTTCGCCACCGTGGCAAACTGCCTCGCTGTATACCTTGATAACCTGGCCTGTATCCTTTTTTGTATACGTAAAGGTTTTTGACTCCCCATTTTCTTCGCCGGACAAGGCTTCATTTAAGTAGATAAGAAAATCATCGCTTTCTTCAATAAAGAAATCCAGCATGGTTGTCCATTGCTCTCGGTCCATTCCTTGCAGCTGTCTGTCCTCCTTACCAAACATTTCACAAAATTGGCCATTTACCTGGAGGATTATACCGGCTTTATCAACGAGCTGGACTCCTTCCTTTATTGAATCAAGAATACTTTGATTGAGCCTTCTTTCCCTTTCGGATAGTTCAAAAAGTGCTATTTTATCAATCGCTATTCCTATATTTTTAGATAATACACGCCAATCCTCATAATGCTCTTCGCTGAATGGCCGGCCCATTCGGGTGTAACACATGACCGCGTCTATTTCCTTTTCAGCAGAAAAGATTGGCAAATAAAGGTCCTGGCAATAAAAGCTTTCCTCGTGCAGGCCTTCCTCCTCTGGCCGCGTCCGCCTGCTGAGTAAAACAGCTCCTTTTTCAGCGGCAAGTCTGTCAAGCATCCCTTCCTTTAAATGCCTAATAAATTTTTTGCTTCCCTCAGGGGAAACTCCCTCGGCTGCATAGGAATAATCGGATACCAGCACAATAATCCCCTTATCTGCATTCAGGATTTTGCACATATTTGAAATAACGCTGCCAAGCACTTCTTTTTTGTTCATCGACCTGGACATCCTGTTTATCAATTCATTTCTGCTGCTAAGCTTTGCCTCATTTTTTCTTAATACGAGAAGCGTCTTTTCAAGCTCCTCCTGCTGGGCATGGAGCTCTTCCTTTTGGTCAATTAGCGTATTGTTCTGCTCAAGCAGATCCTTTTCCTTTTCCATTACTTTTTCGGTCATGACCCGGAAGGCGAGTGTAAGAACCCCGATCTCATCCTCCCTGTTTTCCGCCTTTGGCAAGAGGGCCGGTTTACCATCGGCAATGTCATTTGCGGCGGCGGAAAGCTCGGAAAGGGGCTTGCCAACCTGGTTTAGCATCAACCTTGTTATGGCTAGAACTGTAAGGAGGATTCCAACAATAAATAATATAAATGTAAACATCACATAAGTTTGCGTTCGTATCAGCTTGCTGTACCGGTCGTCCAACTCATCCTCGAGCCCGGTCAGATAATCGCTTAGGTAGATTTTAAAGTCCCTTACCCTCTTGGTAACTTCAGGATTTGCCTCTGCAAGCTCATGCCCCTGCGCCCCGTTTTCATATGCCGTAAATACAGGCGGAAGGACTACGCCAAAATAATAGTCAGAAAAATCCTTCACTTTTTGAAGGAATACTAAATCACTTTCTGATGAAGCCTTCAGGCCAAAATCATCTGAAAGCCTTCTAATTTCTTCTTCCATTGTAATTGTACTATCTCTCATATTTTTATTGCCGAAAGCCAGATAGCCCCTTGCATCAAAGAATCCCTGGTTGTAAGCTTCAGTGATGTTCTGGGCTGCCATTGTCTTTTTCTTGAGGGCGGTTCTTTCCTCTGTGTAGGAACTGCTCAGTACATTAAGGATGGAAAGCAGAATGCCAGTGCCAACGAGGAAAAAGACAAGGAACGCGCCCATCATAACGCCAAATCTTCTCGAAAGGCTTTTGTTCACATAATCCCTAATTTTCCCCATTCAGTATCTCCTCGACCTTTCCCAAAAGCTGCGCAGGGCTGAAGGGCTTCGAAATAAAGTAATCTGCCCCTGCAGCAAGTACCTTATCCTGCTCATACTGCTGGCTTTTCGCGGAAAGCATTACAATTTTTGTCCCTTCGCTCCTTGCCTTTTCCCGGATCATTTCGATAATTTCAAAACCAGTATACACTGGCATCATATAATCAAGCATGATCAAATCATAGGTGTTTTGTTTTATAAGGTCGAGCGCTTCCTTGCCATCAGCGGCTTCATCGATTTCAAAACCGCTATCCTCGAGCGTATCCATTACCAGCATCCGTAAAATCTCTTCATCTTCCGCCAACAAAATCCTTTTCATCGCGAGTCCCCTTCCGTGCCTGTTTGTAAATATTTTTCATGATGAATCAGGAATCTTTGTCGTAGTTAAATCTGAACTTTCGCCAATTTCAACCGCCAATTTCAACCTCATCCAGCTTTATATCTGCATGAAGCCCATGTTTAAAAAGTTTTTTCATCATTGGAACATATCCCTCCCAATAAAATGAATCCTGTGTTCCAAAATGCTCCTTCCATTCCGTTAATCCTTTGGTTTGATAAATGGATGGAACTTCACCCTCATCTGCAAAATCACCTGCGAAATAATAAGAGGTAAATTGGATATTTACATGGGAAACGACTGCCGGGAACACGGAAGGAATACCGAACCCTTCCAACCGCTCCCTTGCCTCTGCCTTTAAGGGAAGACTGAAAGACGCGAGAACTTCCGAACTGTCCCTTGCTTCAACAATATCGAACCAGTATTGATACGTTGCCTCGAGCTTACGCCCAAACCTTTTTTCGCCTGCTGTTGTAAAAGTGAAATCCACGCCATTTCCAGTCAACTCCTTTTCAGAAGCAACCACTACTTGGCCTTCCTTGTTCACAAACACGAATCCAGGACCGGTCCAGCCCCCTGGCTTCCCTCTATACTGTTCTTTTGCCCAAGCTGGCACCTCCTCGCTTGCAAGGTCAGGGAAATAACGTCCAATCCAGCCAGTCCAGTCGGCGTTGAGGAGGTTAGACATCCTTGAACGAACTTCGTCAGTTGCAGGGCTGCCAAATGTATTAAATTCAGCAATAAATGTTATTCCTTCGCTTGTACGAAGCGCTTTCTCAATTTTATCGATTTCTTCAGGCTGGAGTCCACCATATAACAACCTGGAACGTTTGCCATGCTGTTTTTTCCCAAGAAACTCTTCCTCATATACGCCATATTGATCTGCAAGATAGATTACATTGTATCTCTTTAAATTTTCGGGCAAGCCTATGGTGCTGAACTTTCCATTATCGCCTGGTTTAAAACCGATGTAGTTGGTTTTGGCTGAGTATGGTTTTCCTTCGTCCGTCCTGTATTTTTCATTATTCAATACCCAGACGAGTCCGTTATGTTCCCTATAAGATTTGTCAGGAACAGTTTTATCGATAATTAACACATTCAGTTCCTTCGCCGCTTTCAACTGCCAGAGCCAAAAAGGGGCAGTCAGTACAGCCAGAAACACGGATGTGATGAGAATGACATAAAGGCGGGGGGTATTTTTCAATCGCATCATTGGGAAACACCTTTTCTTTTCATTTCTCCCCAGCTCTTATCCCTTTTGATTAATTTCCATATCCCTTCGCACCGCCATAGAACGGTAAGAGGCCTGTACCAAATCGTCTCGGTCAAAGAGTACAAAAAGAGTTTCACAATATGTCTTACCTGAGGATATTTTGTTAAAGTCCATTCTTCCAGCAGGACAGCCGCCATGGAAATGACCGAGCCATAAAGTAGTAGTAGCAGGGACAAAAGAATCCCAAATTCAAGATAGGTTCCACCTAAAAACAGACACAGGAGTAAAAAGATATATCCAGCAAGTTCAATGATTGGCCCAAGGAACTCGACAAACCAGAAATAAGGGAAGGCTATGAAACCAATCGAGCCGTATTTCGGGTTGAAGGTTAGTCCCCGGTGGGTCCAAAGACTTTCAAACAACCCGCGGTGCCACCTGCTGCGCTGCCGGCGGAGAGTGGTCATGTCTTCCGGCACTTCCGTCCAGCAAACGGGATCTGGGACATAAACAACCTTTTTCTTTAATCCCTTTTCTTTAATGAGCCGGTGCATCCTGACCACCAGTTCCATATCTTCCCCGACCGTATCTGTCTTGTATCCTCCTGCTTCCATGACCCAGCGTTTGGAGAAAACTCCAAACGCTCCGGAAATGATCAGCAGAAGATTGTGTCGGCTTAGCCCAATCCTTCCCATTAAAAACGCGCGTAAATATTCAATAATTTGCATAATAACAAGTGGATGGCTTGATATTCCGATTTTTAAGATATGCCCATCCCTAATTTCACAGCCGTTCGCAATTCGGACGCTTCCCCCTGAAGCAATGACTTCTTCATCTGAATCAATGATAGGCTTCATAACCTTTAGGAAAGCATCGTGTTCAAGGACCGAATCACCATCCAGGGAGCAAACATAAGGGTAGTTGGAAAAATTAAGTCCGGCATTCAGGGCATCCGCTTTCCCCCCATTTTCCTTGTCGATCATATAAAGGTTTGGGAGAAGCGAAGATTGATAGGTTTTCCTGATCGGTTTTGAATCGAGCTGTTTACGGATGACTTTGCTGATTTCCTTCATTTCATAATGATCAATCATTTTTTTTAGTGTCTGGTCCTTTGAACCATCGTTTACAACAATGACTTCAAAAAGAGGGTAATTCAAGGTCAGGAGTGACCGGACGCTTTGGACGACCCCCGCCTCCTCGTTATATGCCGGGACAATGATTGATACCGGCTTTGTATAAATTTCATTTGTATACTCCATGTATGCCTGATCCCTGTCAAGCTGCGATTCTTTTCGGAGCTGCACAATTGAGATAATTAGGATTATCCAATAAAAAATTATGGACCCGCACATATAAATAGCAATAAACCAACCAAAAAAAGCAACTATATCGAGCCACTCAAGATTCGGCATCGTTAAACTCCTTTATGGATCCATTCGATTGCCATATCCCTGGCAAACTGATCCGTTGTTGTATCAACAATTCCCTTCAGGATTGCACTTCCGCCTGGAAATTTAGCAAGCGCCTGCCCTGCCTGGGAACGGACCCACCACGTACGGTCATGCATAAGCTCTATGAGGCTGGCAATTCCTTTTTCATCTCTCATCGACCCTATGATTCTCGCGGTAAGCATCCTTTCTTCCCAGCGTGTAGAGTATGCGAGAGGAAGGTAATCGTCAAGATTGTTCACGTATCCAATCGAGGCGATTGCCTTCAGCGCCCGCAATCTTGATTCCCCGCTGTACGATTGGAAAATAGATTCGAGGAAAGGCAAGTATCGGATGTCTTTTTTAACGCCTATTACATCCAGGACTGCATGCTGCAGCTCCACCCTTGCCTGGTGGAAGCCAAGCGTGAATTGGTCGAAATGTCCATCCTCGAGCCTGATTAAGATATTGCGGCATTCAAATTCCGATAGGAAAGAAAATTTCCTGTTCAAGTATTCATAAAGGTTAATGAACTGGAAGTTGGCAAGAATACGCAAAATGTGGATTAGTTCATCCCGTGATGTCCTTTTCTGCACGAGCATCGAAAACAGGTCCTTCAGGAGCGTGCCCATCTTGAAGTTCTCTATATAATAGAGGGCATTCATCCTTGAACTCCATTTACGGCTTTTCAGCCTGCCGCGATAATAATCGGTAAGGTGGAGTACAGCCAAATCCGACAGGTTCTTCCGCTCTTCACCAGCTTCAAGGATTTCCGCGTATTTCGCGAGAAGCTCCTCCACGGCTTTCTTCTCGACGCCGCTCCTTGGAACAAGCTTTCTCGAGATGGTTCCTTCGGTTATATATTCAAAAAGATAAGGATTGTATTTTTCCTTATATTCATTTACCTGTTCCCGTTTCTTTTTCGCCACTATCTTCCTGATGGCGAGATAGAGAAGAAGCAGGAAAAGGGTGCCAATTAACAGTGACGTCAAAATTGAAAGTGCATACAGTTCAGTTGCCATCAATTCGGCCTCTGGATCAAAACTTTAATCCGCGCTTCAAGCTCTGTTAAGCTGAAGGGCTTCGTCACATAATCATCGGCGCCAAGCTTCAGCGCCCTGGCAATATCGTATTCGTTCTTACGCCCGGTCAGCATAAGCACTTTCACGGGCGTTCCCAACACTTCCTTCCTTACCTTCTGAAGGACTTCTAGCCCATCCATTACCGGCATGACTCCATCAAGAATCAGGAAGTGATCTCCATCAACCTGAAGGCGGTTTGAATCGAAAAACGCCTTGCCGTTGCCAAAGGCTTCAATATCAGTTTGAAAACCGGGAACTTCCATTCTCTTAATAATTTTTGAAAGCATAGTCCTTATAATCGCATCATCATCTATTACAGAGATATGGAGAGGCTTTTTATAAGGCTCTCCGCTGCTTCCCTCGGCAGCGACCACCTGTGACCTGCCATTTCCTTTTGCGATATAAAGCGAACGGTCCGCGCTGCCAATTGCTTCCTCCAACGTTGTCGACTCATTACTTATCGGAAAAACCCCCGCTGAAAAGGAAACCGAAAAAGATTTGCCGTTTTCCATAAACACAAGGTTCCGGATTTCATCAAGCAGCCTGTTCAGGATGGCCTCCGCTTCCTTAATCCCCGTTCCAGGCAGGATAATGGCGAATTCCTCCCCACCCAGGCGGAATGAACTGTCGGTTCCCCTTGTTCTTTCCTTGATGTGGGAGGCAATCGAGGCCAACACACGGTCTCCTGTTAGATGCCCAAATTCATCATTAATTTCCTTGAAGTGGTCGATATCCAGCACGGCAAAGCAAAATTCTTTTTTTGTCCTTGAAAGGGCCGCGATATTCCTTTTAAAAATATCATGAAGGAATCTTCGATTATAAAGTCCTGTCAATTCATCCAGAAGGGCGGTTTGGTCAAACAGTTCCTTCCTCTTTAACAGGCGGCCAGCCCTGGCGATTAGTTCTTCAATTTCAAAAGGGATTTCGATAAAATCATCCGCCCCCTGATTGTAGGCTTCCACCCTTTCCTTCCAGCCTCCGGCGCTGCCAATTACTAGTTTAGGAATAAAGGAATTGGCATGGTGCTTTTCAAGGTCATCCAGCATGCTGACCCCAAGCCTTTCCCTGGTGTCCAGGATGATGAGGTCCGGCTTGAAGTCATATTTGCTTCTAAGCGTTTTTTCTGGAGCGGTATATGGCATGACAATCCAGCCATTTTCCTCAAGAGCTTCTTTGACGAGCACGATCCCAGAAATATCCTCGCTAATGATTTGGATTACCGGCAAATGCGCGGCAATATCATCGTTTTTCTGGCGTGAATCATTCTCAAATTCATATGTAAGACTGATTAGTCCGTTTAAAAATATCTTCAAATTTTCTTGTTTCCATTGCCTGGCGCCGTCCTCATTTATTTGCGCCATCAGGTTTTCCGCCAAATCAGTAAAAGCTAAAAGCCCGACCGTTCCCGCTGTGCCTTTAATCGAGTGGAGGAACCGGAAAAGGTCTGCGTCATTTGGCATGCTTGCTCCCTGAACATCAAACCAGTCCGATAATTGATTCTTAATTTTATCAAGCAACATTTTTTCGAATTTTTTCAATTCCATTTAATCAACTCCAAATGTTTCGTTTGGGGAGTTTTCCCGAACAATGTCAGTTTTAGTAGTGTAGTCCTTTTCTAGTTTAGTAGTTGCACAGCTTGGAAACAACAGAACAAAGCAGGAAATTCACGGAAGAAAAAAACATTATTGTGTACTTTCGTACTATTTCCCCTTATTTCCGGGTTAAAATCCTCCATGGAGGGGAAGCGTTTTAAAAAAGCCAAATTGGAGGTTTTCATGGACATTAATCACAATGGAAAAGACTGTTCCGTTTTGGTTCCCCTTAACCGGGAATTTTTTGAACAGCCTACACTTACCCTCGCCCGTTCCCTGCTGGGATGCATTTTGGCAAAGGAAACGGCGAAAGGGCTTGCCGCAGGATATATCGTCGAAACAGAAGCGTATATTGGCCCTGGCGATCGGGCGGCGCATAGTTACCTGAACAGGCGGACAAAACGGACAGAAGTGATGTTCGGGGAATCAGGAAGGGCCTATACGTATGTTATGCATACCCATTGCCTTGTTAATGTTGTAAGCGGTGGCGAGGGCAACCCAGAGGCGGTGCTGATCAGGGCTGTCGAGCCTGTATGCGGGGAGGCGCTCATGCATGAACGAAGGGGTGTGGACCAAACCATTAAACTGACAAGTGGTCCAGGGAAGCTGACGAAAGCACTTGGCATCACAATGGAGGACTATGGAAGAAAATTAACGGAACCACCGCTTTTCATTGCAAGAGGAATTGTCCCAGACTCCATTTCAACAGGAACTAGGATTGGAATCGGTAATTCCGGGGAAGCAAAGGACTATCTATGGCGGTTCTGGATAACGGAAAATCCGTATGTTTCGAAATAGATGGAATGCAAAAAGCCGGCAGGCGCCGGCTTTTGCATAATGTTTATTCAAGGTCTTTCGGAAGGAATGCTCCTGGCAAAATATCCTCCGAGCGGACACGTAAAACTTCGCCTTTTAGATTGGTGAGGATAATATCGACTTCTGGCCCAAGCAGCTCCGCGATTACTTGGCGGCAGGCGCCGCATGGAGAGCATGGCCTGTCTGTATCAGCTACAACGGCAATTGCTTTAAACTCGGTAACCCCTTCGGAAACCGCTTTGAAAATAGCAGTTCGTTCAGCGCAATTGGCCATGGAGTAGGCGGCATTTTCAATATTGCAGCCCCGGAATACCTGGCCATCTTTAGACAATAGAGCCGCTCCTACCGCGAATTTGGAATAGGGGATATATGCAAACTCCCTTGCTTTAATCGCTTCCTGGATTAACTCCTTTTCATTCATCCTGTCCACTCCCCGTATGTTTAGCTTTGAAAAAACCTTTGTAACCAATCAAAAACGACTCCGCCGAAATAAACACCGAAGACTCCAACTACAGCTGAAAATACTGGCGGTGCAGGCAAAGGCAGCTTGAGGAATTTAAACAGAAGCCCAACGAGCATGCCTCCTGCCAGCGCCATTAAAATTTCTTTCATTGCATTACCTCTTTATGGCTAAATTTTAATAGGAACTGTCGGAAGTTTCACCTTTTACAATCGCGACACCAGAGCTTGCGCCAATTCTCGTAGCTCCTGCATCAACCATCTTAAGGGCGTCTTCCCTGCTCCGGATGCCCCCGGATGCCTTGACGCCGATTTCAGGCCCAACCGCGGTGCGCATTAACCGGATATCTGCTTCCGATGCGCCACCCGTCGAAAAGCCCGTGGAAGTTTTAACAAAATCAGCACCTGCTTTTACTGCGAGCTCGCATGCCTTTTCTTTTTCTTCATCCGTCAGCAATGCTGTTTCAATGATAACTTTTGTTAGCGCCTTTCCTTTAGCCGCTTCAACAACAGCGCGGATATCGCGCTCGACTAAATCAACATCGCCATCTTTCAAGGCACCAATGTTGATGACCATATCGACTTCGGAAGCTCCATTCTCAATCGCATTCTTTGTTTCAAAAGCCTTTGTTTCAGGGGTGTTGGCGCCAAGAGGGAAGCCGATTACCGTGCAAACCTTGACTTCCGGCGTATCTGCTAGTACCTCGGCGGCTGTTTTTACCCATGTCGGGTTTACGCATACCGAAGCGAATTTATATTCCCTTGCTTCCTCGGCTAGCTTAATGATTTCCGCTTTTGTTGCATTTGCTTTCAATAATGTATGGTCAATCATGCCTGCAATTTGTTTAGACATAGCAATTCCTCCTTTTGTTCAATTTTAACTATACCAAATTTGACGAACATTTGTAAAAATAATTATGAACAAATGTAAAATAATTATCTTGTATTTTCCCCAATTTTTTCAAGAAGGAATTGCGCCGTAAAGTGGTCGGTTACGAGGATATTTGCATAGCGCCCCTTTAATGCCCCATAAATCCCTTCAATTTTGTTTTGTCCGCCAGCCACAAGGATGGAGTGATCCTTTCTTTTCAACTCATCAAGGTCAATGCCAAGGGTCCGGCCATTCAGGCTTTCATTGCAAATCTTCCCGTCACTGTCAAAAAATCTCGAGCAAATATCCCCGACAGCCTTCCCATAAAGGGAATCCAAATCGCTCTGCGAAAAATACCCAAGCTGAAAAAGGAGCGATTCCTCCCTGACCGGACCAACTGTAAACATCGCGATGTTCGCCTGTTTGCCGAGGTCCAGGATTCTTTTGATGTGCCTGTCCGCCTCCATTGCCTGTTTCACGACTGGATGGTCAACAATTGCCGGAAGTGGCAGATAGTGTGGAGCGGTATTGAACGCTTTGCCAAACAGGTAGAGAATTTCGGATGCGTATGTGTTCGTTTCCGAATGGCTGACTCCTCCCTTCAACTGCACAACTTTTACTTTGTTTACCGCTTTTTGCTTCAATTCAACCGCCGCATGGTAAATGGTCGTTCCCCATGTAACCCCAATAATATCGCCATCCACAACTATCTCATTGAGAAAGGCCGCCGCCGCTTCTCCTAGAAATGTTTTGATGATTGCACCTTCATACTGTGGAATGGAAACAACAATAGCCTTTTTCAGGCCGAAATTCCTTTCCAGTGCTTCTGCAAGGCTCTCCACATTTTCCATCGGGTCCTTGATCGTTATTTGGACGATTCCTTTCGATTTTGCAGCCTGTAGAAGCCTTGAAACTGTCGGCCTGGAAACCCCAAGTACTTTTGCGATATCATGTTGATTGTAATCAAGCAAATAATAAAGCTTTGCCGCCTCTATTATTTTGGACAATTTGTCTTTTTCCACACACATCACCTGCATCCTGTATCATGGCTTAATTTTACCAAAAAAATAATCAAATGACAGCGGGGTGCAATTTACATGTTTACGTTTGCAGTGGGACATGTTGGCCTTGGCGGGATTCTTTACGATTTTCGTAAAAATGGAGGGAACCTATCTCTTTCCATTTGAAAGTATGGCAAAATGCAAGTAACGGGAGAGAGAAATGGAGGTAAGGCTGTGGGACGGCTCGGTAGATTAACGCACAAATATAAATATTCGGTGCTTGCGGTCTGGGTGGCGGCAATAGTGTTTTTCGCCATTTTTGCGTTCAAGCTGCCATCGGTTTTAAGCGGCAACGGTTTTGAATACGATGGCGAATATAAACAAACAAGGAACATTCTTGAAAAGGATTTTGGCCAGCCCGAATCGACCATTATTCTCCTTTTTGAAAAAAAGCATGAAGTACCAAATGAAAAGTGGCATTCCTATATTGAGGATACCTTTACTAGGCTTGAAAAATATAAACCGGCTTCAGGCCTAATATCCCCTTTTGAAACGGAAGGCATGGTAAAAGGAAATTATGCTTATGGTGTAATAACTTTCGACAGGGATGCCGGAAGCCTTGCGGATGAAATCCGTGAGCTTGAGCCATTCTTGGAAAATCAAAAGGGATTAAGTGTCAAAATGACCGGCGAACCGATCATTGTAAAGGATCTCAATGAGGCAAGCCAAAAGGATTTGGCCCGCGCTGAAATGATCGGCCTGCCAATCGCCCTCGTTATTCTCGTCCTTGCTTTTGGCGGCCTGGTCGCCGCATCGGTCCCATTAATAATTGGCATCGTTTCAATTTTGATGACGATGGGAATCGTGTATTTCTTTAGCCATACAACAAATTTGTCCATTTTCATCTTAAATATTGTTCCGATGATTGGCCTCGCACTGAGCATTGACTTCGCCCTGTTAATTATTAACCGTTATAAGGAGGAGCTTGAAACCAAATCGGTTTCGGAAAGCATTGAGGTGACTGTCGCGACCGCGGGCAGGTCGATTGTATTTTCAGCGCTTTGCGTATTTATCGGCCTTTCGGCATTGCTATTCATCCAGATTGATATTTTCCAAAACGTCGCCTTGGGCGGAATGATTGTCGTCTTTGTTTCGGCACTATGCGCTATCACATTCCTACCAGCCTTTCTTTCGATTCTTGGCCTAAGGATTAACAAATTTACCGTAATTAAGTCACGAGGCGACCGAAAAAGCGGCTGGCATAAGTTTGCGAAGACGGTCATGAAGCATCCGGTCTTGATGATGCTTGCATCCCTCCTGATACTGTTGGTGGGGCTAATTCCTGTTAAGGATATGGAATTGACGATCCCCGGAACGAATTCGCTGCCGAAAAACTACGAATCGCGCGCTGCGTATGAGACATTCCGAAAAGAGTTCCAGCCTGAAGGAAAGCGGGATTACCAAACAGTCACAGTTGTCCTTGAATCTGAGGGAAGCATGGCGGAAAAAAAGAATCTCCACGCGGCAAGTAATGCCATCGCAAAAATCATGGACAGTAAGCTTGTTGATTCAGTAGAAACGCTCTTTACTGCTGCGGGGGTATCGAACGGCAAAGAGTATGCCGGAGCGAAAGTGCTGTTAGGGGCTGATCCGGGCCGGCTTGCCCAGCTCCAACAGTTGGAAGAACACTTTCTTAAAGGCGACAAAATGCTCGTAAAAGTATATTTAAAAACCGGCGAGCACTCGGATAAGGCCCGGGAATGGGTACGGGATTGGGCCGAAAAGGATTATGGGATAAAGGCTTATTTTGGCGGCAGCATTAAGTTTGAACAGGAAAATTTTGATGAAATATACGAGAAGGCGCCGTACGGGTTAATTCTGATCATTGTTTCTACCTTCATTATCCTGATGGCGGCGTTCAGGTCAGTGCTCATTCCGATAAAAGCAATCATCATGAATATGCTGAGCCTAGGGGCAACCTTCGGGATAGTCGTCTATATTTTCCAGGAGGGCCATTTTGGGGCGGACCCGGCTGATATTGCCCTGATTTTGCCGGTGTTTGTATTCTCACTCGTTTTTGGCCTATCAATGGACTATGAGGTTTTCCTCATTTCCCGTATCCAGGAATACTATATGGAAACAGGCGACAACAGCAAGGCGACTATCCTCGGGCTTACGACTACAAGCAAAATCATCACTTCAGCCGCCGCAATCATGATTGTCGTAACCGGCGCTTTTGCTTTCACTGGAGTCATGCCCGTTAAACAGCTTGGCGTCGGGATTGCGATTGCAATCTTTATCGACGCCACTCTCATCCGGATGGTATTGGTTCCATCGCTTATGAAACTGCTTGGCGACTGGAATTGGTGGTTCTTTGGAAAAAGCAGGAAGAAGAAGCACATAGGCGGAAAGGCGTAATGAGCCTACGATAAAAATTGGCGGTCCGCTTTCCGGGCCGCCTTTGTCGTTTATAAGATTTGGATGCCAGGTCCAACTACAAGTCCAGGCAGTTTCCATATTATATATCTTTCGCATACTCCGGCGACGGAACTTTGGTCAGAACTACATAAAGGCTGACAGGCTCGCTGCCACTGTTATTAAAAGCAAGTATTTCTTCCCCGCTGCAATGGACCACATCATTTGCGGTAACCTGAAGTTCATTGCCATCGACCGTGAATGTTCCAGAACCGCAAACAACGAGCAGGAACACTTCCGTTCCAGGATGCTTATGGGATGGAAGCTGTTGCCCAGGAGCAAAGTTCAGGACAAAAGCGGTGCTTTCGCCTTTTTTAAGCATAACCCTTTTCGTAAATTTTTCGTCGCTATATTCCATGAATTCCCATAGTGAATGTTTTTCCACTTTAAAACGCCTCCTAAAAGTTTTGTCCTTCTGCTTTTAGTATAATTGAAAATCGTTTTCAATTAAGTGAGGTGAATCACGCTACATAGAAAACTATTCACAAACACAAAGCTGTTCGGGCACTCCATTAGAAAAGCCGGAGCCCGTATCTCTACGGTTCCGGCTTTCTCTAATTATTTAATTGAAGATTCCTGAACCATGGCGGCGCCCTTCGCCAATGCGAGCCTGTTCAGTTCGATCAAATGGTGTTTATCGGCAGACAACACCTTTTTCAATGATTCAATGAGCGAATTATACGAAAGAATTCCCGTCGCTTCAATAAATGCTCCAAGCAACACCATATTGGCTACCCTGCCATTCCCCAGGCCATTGGCTATGCTAGTCGCATCAATTTCAATTGATCGAATGTCGGTACGGGCCGATTTGGCTGAGACAAGCGAGCTATTCGTTATTAGAACCCCGCCCGGCCTTACCATAGGCTCAAACTTTTCAAACGAGGGATTGTTTAGGACGATCGCCGCGGACGGTGAACTGACTAATGGCGACCCAACCGGCTCGTCACTGATGACGACAGCGCAGTTCGCAGTTCCTCCACGTTGCTCCGGCCCATAGGATGGCAGCCAGGAAACATTTTTCCCTTCATGCAGGCCGGAATGGGCAAGCAATTGGCCCATCGACATGATTCCCTGCCCGCCAAAACCGGCAATGAGGATTTCTTCAAGCATTGTCTAGTTCCCTCCTTTGTAAATGCCAAGGGGGTAAACTGGAACCATGCTATCCCTCACCCAATCGAGCGATTCATGCGGGTCAAGGCCCCAGTTGGTCGGGCACGTCGACAGGACTTCCACCATCGAGAAACCAAGCCCTTTCTTCTGCGTTTCAAAAGCGCGCCGGATTGCCTTTTTTGCTTTGATTATATTAGGGACATCATGGGAGGATACCCTTTCGATATAAGTAGCTCCGTCTAATGTCGCAATCATTTCACTCACCCTTATAGGCGACCCTTGAAGGCGCTGGTCACGTCCGAACGGGCTTGTAGCCGTTTTCTGGCCAATCAAGGTTGTCGGCGCCATTTGCCCTCCTGTCATGCCATAAATCGCATTGTTGACAAAAATAACGGTGATATTCTCTCCGCGGGCAGCTGCGTGGATGACTTCGCTTATTCCAATCGATGCAAGGTCGCCATCCCCCTGGTACGTGAAAACAAAACGGTCGGGCAGGACCCTCTTGATTCCGGTAGCGACTGCCGGTGCCCGCCCGTGCGCCGCCTGCGTCATGTCACAATTGAAATATTCATAGGAAAGGACAGAACAGCCGACGGAGGCAACCCCCACCGTATCTTCAAGAATCCCCATTTCCTCAAGCACTTCCCCGACAAGCCTGTGAATGATTCCGTGGGTACAGCCCGGGCAGTAATGGGTCGGGTTTTCAGTCAGCCCGGTTGTTTTTTCAAAAACAGTCTTCATGCTCATACGGCGACCCTCCCCGCCAGCTCGGCGATTTTGGCAAAAATCTCTTCCTGGGTTGGCACAACTCCGCCGGTCCGCCCGTAAAACTCCACAGGGGCGCGGCCTTCCACCGCAAGGCGGACATCCTCCACCATTTGCCCCGCGCTCATTTCGATAGACACGTAAGCTTTTACGTTGTCCCTTGTTTCATGAAATGGCTGGACCGGGAATGGCCATAAGGAGATCGGGCGGATCAGCCCAACCTTGATTCCTTGCCTGCGAGCTTGGTTAATCGCATTCATGGCAATCCGAGCGACTGTTCCAAAGGCAGCAACAATAAATTCGGCGTCCTCAGTTAAATATGTCTCGTATCGGACTTCATTTTCCTTGATTTCTGCAAACTTTTTTTGGAGTTTTATATTGCGTGCCTCAAGGGCATCGGCATCGAGGTCAAGCGACGAAATGACCCTCCGTTCCCCATCCCCGCGGGTTCCGGTCGTTGCCCACTCCTTGGATACCCCAGTCCGTTCCCTAAGCGTGTCAAATTCAACCGGCTCCATCATCTGTCCAAGCATCCCGTCGCCCAATACTATCACCGGGGTCCGGTACCGTTCTGCCATATCGAATGCATCCTGTGTCAAATCGACGATTTCCTGGAGGCTTGATGGCGCAAGGACCGGAGTGTAATAATCGCCATGCCCGCCTCCCTTCGTTACCTGGAAATAGTCGGATTGGGCAGGCTGGATATTCCCTAATCCCGGGCCTCCCCGGACAACGTTCACGACAACCGCGGGAAGCTCCGCCCCAACGAGATAGGAAATCCCCTCCTGTTTAAGGCTGAATCCCGGGCTTGAAGACGAAGTCATTACCCTGACTCCGGTACATGCGGCGCCATATACCATATTGATTGCCGCAACTTCGCTTTCAGCCTGCAGGAACACGCCGCCTACCTCGGGCAGCCGCCTTGCCATATAGGCAACAAGCTCGCTTTGTGGGGTAATCGGGTAGCCGAAGAAATACTTGCACCCGGCATGGACCGCTGCTTCCGCAATAACTTCATTGCCTTTCATCAGTACTTTTGCCATAATTGTTTCCCCTTTCCTGACAGAATGGAAATGGCCGTTCTTCAATTCATCCGATTTTCCGAGTGGCCATTCTACACGGTTTGTTTCTTCTTTTCGGGACGGTAGACGGTTATAACCCCATCCGGACAAATCTGGCCGCATTTCGCACAGCTTATACACTTTTCCTGATCTGTAACTGTTGCGGGACGATAGCCTTTTCCATTTAGATAATCTGCCAGGAAGATGATTGATACCGGGCAAACCTGTACACAAAGGCCGCAGGATTTACAATACGCTTCGCTAAAAACAACTCTTCGCTCCATCTCATTTCCTCCTCATTCCCATGGCAATTTCATAAACCGGTCGATAACTAAACAATCTTCCCTACCGGCAAAAACGCCGGTCCCCTCCAGGTTCCTTGAAACAGCTGTCGCCAAAACCGGAATGCCAAGCCGTTCAGCAGCAGCATTGGCAAGGATTTCCCCTTTTAAAATATCTTCAGGCTCGGTTGCCCCGCCGAGATTCGTGTTGTTTATAATGCCTGCGACTGGAAGCCTCGCAGCCTTCTCAATTCCTTTTATTGACTCGATAATCCCATCAAGCGTGCTCACATATGGCCTGTTCGCGTTAAGAACGAACATCAACTTTGCACCAATATCCTTCCATTCATGATAATATTGGCCAAGGACAGTCGCCCCGTCTTTTTCTCCTCCAGCATCAATAATGACCCGGTAGGAAGGATCATGGATAACCCTATAGATTTCCCCCGATACAACAGGTAAATCCGAGGATGCAAGCCTTGAGGACGGACCGATCAGTTCGATGCCATTCTCTTTTAAAATCGCCGCCGCATCCCTTGATCTGAAATACGGATTTATCACATCAAGATCGGCAATCGCGACCTTTTGATGCACCCTCCGTTCCCGGAGTGCCAAATTAAGGGCAAGCTCTGTCTTTCCGCTCCCAAAATGCCCCGCCAAAATGGAAATCCTGGCATCCATCCTCATCATGGTCCCAACTCTCTTAGTTATTGAAAACGCTTACATATAATCCTTCGAAAATCCAACCATTGCCATTATAAATCACTTACTGGCAGCCTGGCTTTGACCTTTGTCACACCTAGGAAAGAATGGGACATTTTTTTACCCCTGTCCTCCAAAAAGATAAAGCGGCCTATTATTTTCACAAATAGGGCCGCTTTGCATTCATTAAAGATAGGTATTATTTAGCTCATAAAGGATAGGATTACTTTTTGCGGGATATCAATCGCCGTCTCCGACTTTTTTCTTAATTGGCCACAGGCAGGCATTTCATATGAAAATTCCTCGACTTCTTCAGGAATGATTCCTTCAACCTTCAAACGGTTGAATACTCGCTGCATGGCGTCATCCGTATCAATTTTTTCTTTCGTTCCGTTTTCCTGGAAGCAATCCACACAGGTTTCCACGATATTTTCATCAATTCGCTCTTCGGAAAAGACAAGCTTGCCACCGGCCATATTTTCAACTTCCGTATTCTCGAGTTCAATTATTGTAGTGATATTCATTTCCTGCACCTCCGTGTTTGTATAGGTCCATTATAAAAAAACTCGGCCGTGTTGTTTTCCTTTAAACAGGAAATTCGCATAATCTTCATATGTTTGTGTCGAATTTCTGTCAGTTTTGCAGAAAAAATTAAAAGGCAACCCCACCCCATTCCTTTTCACTATTTCTTAATTAAGTTTTCAAAATTCTGCTTTGAGGAAGTTTCCCCAATAACCTTAATATGGAGCATGCCATAAACGATCAATAAAGTTTTTTATCAATTAAACAAGTAATTGGGTGTTTTTTAAAAAGGAAAGTGCCATATCGGCTTCCAAGGGCCTGCTTATAAAGTATCCTTGGGTATAATTACAGGTGCTGCTCTCAAGAAATCCGAGCTGCTCGGCTGTTTCAACCCCTTCCGCAACTACCTTCAGCCTGAGGCTATGCGCAAGATTTATAATGGCAGAAGCGATTGAGGCATCCGTGGTATTCCGTTCAAGATTCATAATGAAAGAGCGATCTATTTTAAGTACATCAATCGGAAAATGCTTCAAATAGCTTAGCGAGGAAAAACCTGTCCCGAAATCATCAATCGCGATCGTAACACCAAGCGACTTTAGATTGTACAATACTTCGGCAGCCCTTTCAGGATCTTGCATAACCATTCCTTCGGTAAGCTCCAGCTCCAGCGCGTCCGGCGGCAGTCCGGTTTCTTCCAGGATCCCCCCGATCAGCTTTTCGAGGTTCTGTTTACGGAATTGCAACGGGGACAAGTTTACGCTTATAGAAAGATGTTCGTAGCCAAGATTATGCCACTCTTTGCACTGCTTGCAAGCTTCACGGAGAACCCATTCCCCAAGCGGAACGATAAGCCCCGTTTCTTCCGCGATATCGATGAACTCGCCGGGATAAAGGATTTTTTCTTCCCGTTTCCAGCGGACGAGCGCTTCAAAGCCATAAACGTCACTTGATTGGAGATTAAGCTTTGGCTGGTAATGCAAAATGAAGCTTTTCGTTTCCAGTGCTTGGCGAAGCTTTATTTCCGTTTCCAATCTTTCCATTGCCCTCGCATCCATAGTCGGATCAAATAGACGATAGCAATTCCGCCCATTCTCCTTCGACTTATACATGGCCAAATCGGCATTCCTGAGCAACATATTCAATTCACAGCCATCCCTTGGGCTGATGCTGATCCCGATACTTGTCGTGACCATAAACCGGCGCCCATTTATTTGGAAGGGCTGTTTCATTAGTTGGATAATTTTTTCGCTTGCGATGATGGTTTCTTCGTCCTCTTCCAATTCAGGCATAAGCACAACAAATTCGTCACCGCCAAAGCGGGCGACAATATTTCCCTGAATACATACTGTACGAAGCCTTGCAGCGACTTCCTTAAGCAATTTATCGCCGGCATGGTGCCCCATGCTGTCATTGATTACTTTAAAATGGTCCAAATCCAACAGCAGGACTCCAAGCTTTTTATGGGCGGCGCAATGGAAGTATTCTTTTAAAAACGACTCGAGGTACCATCTGTTTGGAAGGCCTGTCAAAGCATCATTGTAGGCCATGTGCTTGATGGCCTCCTCTGATTCTTTCCTGTCCCGGATATCCCTGCAAAGCGCGAGGAACATTTGCTTCCCGCCAATATCGATAAGACGGAAGTTGATGTCAATTGGAATCTCCCTCCCGTTGCTGTCAGCCATTCTGTCCTCGAAATGGCAGGAACGTTTTTTATCCGGATTGGCCTGAAGTTCACTCATTTTAGCGGGAAGGATTCCAAAAACATGCCCGGCATTCTTGGACAGTAATTCATCCCGGCTATAGCCAAGCAGCTCTATGGTCGCCGCATTGACATTTGTAATTTCACCGCTTAGCCCGATTAGAAAAAAACAGTCTGCCGCCTGGTCGACCACATTCCTAAATTTTTCTTCACTTTCCCTAAGTTTCTGTTCCATTTTTACCCGATCGGTTATATCCAAGCCAAATCCAAGTAGATAATCTTCATATTCCGTCTGGATGATTGTTTTCCCGGTATACATGACCCTTTCCTCGCCTTTAAATCCGACAGGTACTTCCTCGGCAATCAGCCTCCGCTGTCGCCATACCTCAAGGTCATTTGCTCTGTTGATCTCTGCAATGTGGCGCGGAAAAAAATCATAAACCGTCTTTCCAATCAATTCATCCAGTTCCATGCCGTGGACTCTTAGAACCTCAGCATTCGCAAATAAAGTCCGTCCTGCCCTGTCCTCCAAAAAAATATTGAGTGGAAGGGAATTTAGAATGTTCAGGTTCATAGACTCGCTAATCCGGAGTTTTTTTGAAAGGTCCTGCTCCTTTTCTTCCAGTTCTTCAACACGCTTCAGTAGTTCAAGGTAATCCGACTTGATTATCTCAAATGTCTCCATCCCGCTATCCTTCCCAGTTCAAAGCTCCTCGATGCTTCTTCCCTGCTAGTGAACTGTCGTTGTAAGACAAAGTTGGTATATCATTGTCCGTAGAAATGAAATAACCACAATAGTCCGATACCAATATTTTATAATGGCAGTTGCTGTCAAATCCTGTTGTTTCCCAAAAATTCATAAAGTTGTCGATTAAAGGTTACTGATTCCATCATTTAAGAGGATGCTGCCTTAAATCAAACACCGGACAAATCAGTAAACTGATCGTTCCTTTTCAGACTACTATTCCGACTATTGTTTTTTTCCCTTTATTTAAATATAATTTTAGAAAAGCTTTTTTTAAATATTTCAAAAGTTTACATTACACTTTCAACATTGGGAGATGGCGATTTTGACAAATCAAGCATTGCTTGCCATTGGAATTTTCCTGGTTGCCTATGCATTTATCGTGACCGAGAAAATCCACAGGACAATCATCGCGATGGCAGGGGGCATCGTCATGGTCCTCCTGGGCATACTCGATCAGGAATCAGCGCTTCATCACATTGACTTTAACACTCTTGGCCTGTTGACAGGGATGATGCTAATTGTCGCAATCACGGCTGAAACCGGATTATTCCGTTATTTAGCTATCTGGTCGGCAAAGAAAGTAAAAGGTGACCCTTTAAAGCTTCTTATTGTTTTAGGGCTGATTACCGCACTGGCTTCTGCTTTCCTCGATAACGTGACGACCGTTTTACTGATTGTTCCAGTTACCTTCAGTATCACACGGCAGCTGAAAGTGAATCCGATGCCCTATTTGATTACGCAAATTATCGCCTCGAATATCGGGGGAACCGCAACACTGATTGGAGATCCTCCGAACATTATGATTGGAAGCGCCGTCAAGGAACTTACCTTTTCAGCGTTCATTGTTAACCTGGCGCCGATTGCGTTTATCACCTTAATTGTTAATATCGTAATCCTCGGTTTCCTTTACAGAAAATCACTTCATACTACAGAAGAACTTAAAGCAGGCATTATGAACCTTGATGAAAAAGCGGAAATCACTGATACAGTCTTGCTGAAGAAATCACTATTTGTTCTTGCTGTAACAATTTTAGGCTTTTTTGTCCACCAGTTCATTCAAGTTGAAAACGCGACGATTGCATTGGCTGGCGCTTTCCTTTTGCTCCTTCTGACTGGGGAACATTACCTTGAGGAGTCAATGAAAAAAGTCGAATGGCTGACAATCTTTTTCTTTATCGGCCTGTTCGTCCTTGTCGGAGGCTTAATGGAAACAGGGGTTATTTCAATGCTAGCCGAAAAATCGATGGAACTTACCGGCGGGGATGTGACCGCGACATCGCTGCTCATTCTTTGGGTCAGCGCAATCGCATCCGCATTCATTGACAATATTCCATTTGTCGCCACCATGATTCCCATGATCAAAGACATGGGCTCAATGGGAATTACCAACCTGGAACCGCTGTGGTGGAGCCTCGCTCTTGGCGCATGCCTTGGCGGAAACGGAACTTTGATTGGCGCGAGTGCCAACGTCATTGTCGCCGGTATGGCCGCAAAAGAAAAACATTCAATTTCCTTCGTGAAATATCTTATCGTCGCCTTCCCGCTCATGTTGCTTACAATAGCCATTTGCACGGTCTATGTTTATTTCAGGTATTTACAATAAGGGAGGAAACCAGTGATGGATTTGGTTTACACATATGATCGAACCCGTTTGGAAATCGTTGAAATGCCAGGTGAAAGTGACGTGGAATTTACCTTAAAATTTGCAGACCATGCCCTCGAAAAACAATTTAGCGCCGTACGCGACTATTTTTACGGAAATGACGACCTGACGGATGCTTATTTCCATACGAGCCTGGATAAAGTGATAAAGGTCTCCCTGAAGCAGGAATACTATACTGAATTTCTCCTCCAACTTTTTAAAAACAAATTGCTTGTATCACTGTTGTGGAAGTAGGAAAAGCCGGACGCTTTAATTTTTAGCGCCCGGCTTCTTTTTTTAATATAAGCATGTATTCATGTTCAAGGGTTTGTAGGGGTGCGTCGTATAGATGCTGTTGATCGGATGTTTTGTATACATTCCTTGAAAGCAGTTCTTCAATCAGTTTTTCTTTCCTCTTCTCAATCATTTCTGATGTTCTTGCCACTTTTCTTCTCCTTTCCGTTGAATTTTAATAAAAATACCTCTTCCGGTAAGGAAGAGGTTGCTGGTTTATTTGCGTTGCTCTCCTTATCTTTCAGGGATTCCCTGCTGGAATTGGCACAGTGCCGTTGGGCCTGCTGCCGAGGCTTCAAAGGGCCATTCCCTCCACCTCTCTTGATAAGAACGGTATTCAATTTTGGGTATTAAAAAAACCCTTTTCGATAAAAAGAGGGCGGCATCCGTTCTCTTCTTATCTTTCAGGCGCTTGCCCGAAGGAATTGGCACAGTACCATAAAGGCCTGTTGCCGAGGCTTCAAAGGGCCGTTCCCTCCACCTCTCTTGATAAGAAATATACAATTTCATTTACTTTAGCGTATTGCAGTTGGAAAGTCAAACCCCTTTTTCAACCAGAGGGCGAAAGAAGTGCGTTTCGCCCGTACTTAATGATGATGGTGGCCGCCTTTGGAAGGATTCGTGATTACAAACTCCTCGCGTGGGACGTAAAAATATTGGATCCAGACCCCATCCAAATATTCCTCGCGCGAATCGAGGATGATGTCGATATCCTTGTCTGTTTTAACGACTTCATCATGCTCCTTGGGCGTATCAAGGACTAGGTCATAGTGGGCATGATCTCCGTGCATATGTGTGATGATGACCCGGAACATTTGGCCTTCTTTGGCGGTTTTAAGCATCTCCTTTAGTACTTTTGCGGCATTACGGTTAATTTTCACTTTCATTTTCGGCAGCTCCTTTTACGAGAAATTTAATTTTTATAGCTGTTCAGTTTCAAACAAAGTATGATTCCAGCCCGTGTTCAACGCTTGTTTGGATGCCCATAAATTGGCTAGAAGCCTTGGAACCATTTGTTTTGACGGCAGTTGATTGTTTTCCTGGAAGTAAACGAAATACAGGAGGTAAAGGAATGCATTCGTTTTAAGATGGATATCCCTGAAATACGGCTCATTTTCGGTCGCAGTCGCAAACGAACGCGTTTCCGCTCCTGCGATGTACCGCGTTTCTTTCCCTTTAAAAGTATTCTTCACAAAATGGATGTTCCCGACTACCGTTGGATCGTCCTCGCCATCCGCATTCGCAAGTCGGGCCTGTTTTTCCGCGGAAAAGCTACGAAGGTTATCCACCAGTATACTTGTGTGGGCATACGCCTTATCAAATCCTTCATCCTTTGGCCGTAGTCCTTCCTCCTCTAGCAGGCTGACAAGCGGGAGGGTTGTCCCATCTTCAACATATGCGGGCCTGGCTGTTTGCCTTGCCCATTTCAGGCCCGATAAACTTTTCGAAGTAAAAAAGGTCATAAAGTACCAATTTCCTTTGTCATCTTCAGCCAACTGCAGGACCGGTTCACCCTTCCGGCGGAAAATGCGGAACCTGTCCGCCTTATCAAACATAAATTGCTCAGTATCTGATTTTTCCCAACCAGCCAAGTATGTAATCCCGGGCTTCTTGACCGGAACGGCAATGTGAATATAGTAGAGGAACATCCAAAAACACTCCCGGCAAAAAAGTCTCCCTCTACCATTCCCGAATGCCAGTGTTTTCACACATTTCTTCTATATTCCTGCACTCGATTGCAAGAAAAAGGCCTTTGTAATACGTTCTCGTTTTTTCAATATGAATTCCGGCCTTCTTTATTTCTGAAGCCGTGTCCCGGTTCAGGTTGCAGCCACCGCATACCCTTCTCCATACCGGGTTGAGGATGTCCTGCATGGTTGCGAGCGAGGGCTGCGGCATTTTCACATGCTCGAAAAACAGAATTGGTGCCCCCGGTTTCAAAACCCTTTTGATTTCTTTAAGCGCCAATTCCGCATCCGGAATTGTGCAGAACACTAGCGTTGCCACAGCCGCATCGAAAGCATTGTCGGGAAATTCAAGCCGTTCCGCCGATTGCTGATGGACTAGAATAGGTACTTTCGCCTCGCTAATCCGGCGGGCGGCCCTTTCAATCATATAGGGATCCGGCTCGATGGCGTCAACCCTCTCCGCTTTTGTGTAAAGGGGGAAGTTTATTCCCGAGCCGGAGCCGATTTCAAGCACGATTCCTTCCGCTTTATCCAGCAGAGCCTTCCTTATTTCTTTAAACATTCCATTCTCCAAACCTTTCATCCCTGCATCGTACAGGGCCGGAAACCATTTACCCATTATCCATTCCCCTTGCCGTCTCCTGAACCCTCATCCATAATGATTTCCACATTTTCACGAAAAGCACTCGGCGAGTGCCCTGTTATTTCATCAAACGGGGTATAGGATGGGGTAATGCTTTTCTTTTTGAAAAGAACCTTATAGAATGCAATCGCAACAAGGACAACTATTCCAATTGAAAACAGCTCAGGCAAAACGCTCATCTTCCATCCCCCTTAATTTAAACTATTACTTAAGCACATACGCCGCTAGCACGCTTTGGAGTTCATAAATATTCAGGCTTTTGTTAAACTGCTTCTGCAGCGGCATAGGGCTGCCTGACACCCAGATCTTCAGCTCGGCATCCAGGTCAAAACTTCCCGCCGTTTCAATGCTGAAATGGGTGATACTCCTGTAGGGGATTGAGTGATACTCCGTCTTTTTCCCAGTAATCCCTTGTTTATCAACTAGAATGAGCCGCCTGTTTGTGAAAATAAACATATCCCTGACAAGCCGGTACGCTTTCTCGATTGACTCCCCCGGTGCGAGAACCTTCGCATATTCCTTTTGAACCTCGGGAAGGCTCACCTCCGAAGCATTGCCCATCAATCCATCCAAAAACCCCATCAGAATCCCTCCTATATTAACTTAAAGGCAGTTTAAACCTTTTTTCGGCAAATTCTTCCCCATCATAAACCCTTTCGATATAGTATAATTCTTTATCCCCCATTAACAGGACAGTAGAACACCGAGTACCATATCCTTCACTCTTAATAAAAAGCGGCGAGAGTACCCGCTCCCATTCAAGCCCGATGCCTGTATCCGGCAGCTCCAAATCCGGGGCTGGCTCCGCGTGGCGCAAAAGGTCGAACAGTGCCCGCTCCAAGTCGGCTGCATCCTGCTTAAGCAACTCTCCAAGCCCTTTTTTTCCCCGTACAACCTTTGGCCACGGCGTATTAAGAAGATGGTTACTGACGCCATGGATTCCCGGCTCAACCTCCTTCGCCACCCCCTCCATATTGGAAAAATAATAAAGGCTTTTCCCGTCGTCCACGAGCAAATTATAGCCAGGATACAGCTCCCCTGTTGACGCAAGACCGGCCACATAGTCGGCTGATGCCATCCCGCCCTTTAAAAACCCGGCGACAAGTTCCCCGCGTGACAGCTTTCCAACGGCATTCATTTGTTTAGGGTCCCGATAATTCGTAAGCGCGGCAAATCTGCCATCCGCGCTGACCCCCATCCAGGTCCCCATCTTTTCCAAATCCCGCCCGGCAAGGATTCTCGGCTCATCCTCCCAGAAATCCGCCGGGGCTGTTGGCCTTTTATAGCTTTCATCCCGGTTCGCCGCCACAATCAGCCTATACCGCGGATGGGCTTTATACGCAAACACAATGAGGCACACCCGATTCGCCCCCCTCTAATCTCTTACACCAATAGTATCCCATTTTGGAAAGGAATGTATCATGTTTTTGCTCAAATCAGGCAATACTAATCGGTACTGACCTGCATGAGGTGAAAACGGATGAAACGCAAATGGATCATCGGGCTAAGCACCCTGTTTATCGTATTCATGGCCATCTTGTTTATTTATTATTTTAAAAAAGGGGACGACTCCAGATGGCAGGTAGCCTTAGGAGGGATTATCGTAAGCGCCCTTCCGCTGCTCCTCCTCCTTGCCAAAAGAAACCCTTTCAATCTTCCGTTAATTGTCGGCTATTATATAGCCATTTTCTGCACGACCTATCTCGGTTCGATTGCGACATTTTACTTAAAGCATAAATGGTGGGATTCAACGATTCATTTCTATAAAGGAATCCTTGTTGGTTTAATTGGTATCGCCCTCTATAAGCTGTGGGTTCCCGAAAGTGCAAGGAAAGCGGTATCACGGCCAATCCTCTTCTTATTTACATTTTCGCTGGCGGTTTCGTCGAGTGTACTTTGGGAAATATATGAATTTACAGGGGACCAGTTTTTCACCCATACAATGCAGCTCGGCGGCAACAAGGACACGATGTTAGACTTGCTTGCTGGAACTGGCGGTGGCTTTCTTGCTGGAATTTATGCCGCCGCGAAGAAGGTACATTTGTAGAGGAGGCGGTTGAATGGGCCGCAAGCTTGTGATTATTTTCAGTCTCATTTATATTTTATTCATGGCCTGGCTCGCTTTTCGCTTCCATGCCGAAAAAGATTCATTCAGGTTTTCGGTGGCCGCCGCCGGAATTGGCTGCGGTGCCGTTCCACTCATCCTGGGCTTTTTTATCAAATGGAAATTCAATCTCCCGCTCGTCCTGTCCTATCTTATCTTCCTCTTCGGCTCGCAATACCTTGGCTCAATAAAGGGATGGTATGGCCTTGGCTGGTGGGACACGTTTCTCCATGCCATTAGCGGGGCGATTCTCGGTTTTGCCGGTGTCGCGCTTTATGAACGGATGATTCACCGGGATGCCGGAAGGCTGATTTCGCCGTGGTTCGTCTTCCTGTTTGTTTTTGCCTTCGCCGTATTCGGAGGCGTCGTCTGGGAAATCTACGAATTCAGCTCAGATCAGCTATTTGGGATGGACTTGCAGGGAGGCGGCAACAAGGATACAATGATTGACCTGATTTCCGATACCCTCGGCGGCCTCGCTGTCGCCATTTGGGCCGGGCTACGGACTAAAATCAGGAAAGGTTGAATACAATGAATTGAAAAAGCCAGCGTTTGCTGGCTTTTTCCTATCACGCGTATTTCTTTTCTTCCTCGTTGGAAAAGAAGCTTTTCATTGCATTAAAGACGTCCGCTTTTTGTTTAAGGATATAATGCCTGAACTTCTCATTTTTAATATTTTTATAGGCGGTCATCAATGTCGAGTGGCGGTTATACTGGTTGACCTCGCCGTAGCCGAACATATTCGAAACCTTCATCAATTCCTCGACAAGCTTTACACAGCGGGCGTTGTCGGAGGTAAGGTTATCCCCATCCGAGAAATGGAATGGGTAAATATTGAATTTTACTGGATCGTATTTTCTCTGGATAAGTTCCAGTGCCTTTCGGTATGCAGAAGAACAAATTGTCCCTCCGCTTTCGCCTTTTGAAAAGAAATCTTCTTCTGAGACAACCTTCGCCTCCGTATGGTGGGCGATGAATTCGATCTCGACCGTTTCGTATTTCGTCCTGAGAAAACGGGTCATCCAGAAAAAGAAGCTCCTCGCCATATACTTTTCCCATAACCCCATCGATCCACTCGTGTCCATCATTGCGAGAACTACAGCTTTTGAATCAGGCTTGATGATTTCATTCCATGTCTTGAATTTCAGGTCTTCATTGTAAATTGGGTGGAACCCCGGCTTGCCCTGCATCGCATTTCGTTTAAACGCCGATATCATCGTCCTTTTTTTATCAATATTACCCATCAGACCCGTCTTTCTAATGTCATTGAACTCTATGTGTTGAACGACATGCTCTTCCTGTTCCTTCCTCTTCAGGTTGGGAAGTTCAAGCTGCTTGAACAGGGCTTCTTCGAGTTCCATCATCGATACTTCCGCCTCAAAATAGTCTTCCCCTGCCTGGTCCCCTGCACCCTGGCCTTTGCCGGGCCCTTTCTTGTCGCCCGACCCGTCCCGGGCAACAACATCGCCTACCTTGGACTTGCCATTTCCCTGGCCGACATGCTTGTTTTTATCATAATTATAACGAATTTTGTATTCATCCAATGAACGAATTGGTATTTTAACAACATCGCGGCCATTTGACATAATAATGCTTTCCTCGGTAATCAAGTCTGGAAGATTATTGCGAATCGCCTCCTGGACTTTTTCCTGATGCCGTTGCTGGTCATCTTGGCCTTTTCGGTGGAGGGACCAATCTTCCTTTGAGATCACAAAATGGTGATTGTTCTCATCGATCATTCCAAACCCCTCCTTTATTCAGTTTGTACCGTAAAATTACAAATGGTTCACATTTGGCTCCATAACACTTCAGTTATATTGGTTACTCTATCCTATGCCATACTTGTGGATAATTTACAAATTATTTCGAAAATTGTCCGCGGAAGATTTTAGGAAATCTATTGACAGTTTGATTATTCTAGGCCCAAAAAAATAAATATCCCCCGCCATTTAGCGGAGGAAATCATCTTTCTTCACATGCTGGATTGGATCAGGATTTTTATCGTAATCCTCTTTCAATTCCTTGTTGGAGCGTCGGTTTTCCATTTGCTTGCCGAGATTTTTAATATCTTCCATGTTAGGGGCCATTGACCCGTTTTCTGGCTGATAGTCTTTATCCAGCCCTACCTTTTTATCCTTTTTGTCCATCGGTTTCACCTCTACCGTTCTTTTTCCCCGATTTTATTTTTCATAAACTAAGAGCCGGAAAAACGATCCG
The DNA here is from genome assembly GCF_032667185.1 of Neobacillus sp. YIM B06451. Lineage (NCBI taxonomy): Bacteria > Bacillati > Bacillota > Bacilli > Caryophanales > Bacillaceae > Neobacillus > Neobacillus sp. YIM B06451. The sequence goes on from NZ_JAVFKJ010000018.1 coordinate 79,461, forward strand.
GCTCTTGCTAATGAGGATGTTAACGGTTCAGGAGGCTTCCGACATACCTGAGCAATTCGTTTGCAGAGGTAGAATTATAGCCATGCTCATCAATGAGGCGCGCTACAACATCATTGATTTTCTTCAGCTGCTGCTCGTCAGGAGTCTTCGATGAGGTCGTGATTTTGACGACATCCTTCAGGTCGGCAAACAGCTTCTTCTGGATTGCTTCACGGAGGCGGTCGTGGGAATTGTAATCAAACCGTTTCCCTTTCCTAGCATAGGCCGAGATCCGGATTAGGACTTCTTCGCGGAACGCCTTTTTCGCATTTTCTGAAATGCCGATCTGCTCTTCAATCGACCTCATCAGTTTTTCATCAGGCGATATTTCTTCGCCTGTCAGCGGGTCGCGCAGTTTTGCCTTGTTGCAATAAGCTTCAACATTATCGAGATAATTGTCCATCAGCGTCTTGGCGGACTCCTCATATGAATAGACAAACGCCTTTTGGACTTCTTTTTTGGCTATCGTATCATACTCTTTCCGTGCGAGCGAAATGTAATTCATGTACTTTTCACGCAGCTCGGCTGTAATGGATGGATGTTGGTCCAACCCGTCCTTCAATGACCGGAGCACATCGAGTGCGTTAATGGAGGCAACTTCCTTTCGGATAATCGTCGACGAGATCCGGTTGATGACATACCGCGGATCAATGCCGCTCATCCCTTCATCCTGATATTCCTTCTTCAATTCATCTACATCTGCCTGATTGTAGCCTTCAACGTTTTCACCATCATAAAGCCTCATTTTTTTCACAAGGTCGATGTCGCCCTTTTTCGGCTCTTTCAGCCTTGTTAGAATCGTAAACATCGCGGCCACCTTCAATGTGTGCGGCGCGATATGCACATCGGATACATCGCTTTCCCGGATCATTTTTTCATAAATGCGTTCCTCCTGTGAAACCTTTAGGTTGTAAGGAATCGGCATAACAATGATCCTGGAATGGAGCGCCTCGTTTTTCTTGTTTGAGATAAACGAACGGTATTCCGTTTCGTTTGTATGCGCGACTATTAGCTCATCAGCCGAGATTAGCGCGAATCTTCCCGCCTTAAAGTTCCCTTCCTGGGTCAGAGAAAGCAGGTGCCATAGGAACTTCTCATCGCATTTGAGCATTTCCTGGAACTCCATCATCCCACGGTTCGCCTTGTTCAGTTCGCCATCGAACCGATATGCCCGCGGGTCGGATTCTGAGCCGTATTCGGCAATCGTCGAGAAGTCGAGGCTTCCGGTCAAGTCGGCGATATCCTGCGATTTTGGATCGGAAGGGCTGAAGGTTCCAATTCCGATCCTCCTGTCCTCGGAAAAGAAAATCCGCTCTACCTGGACGTCCTCGATCCTGCCTCCATATTCCTGTTCCAGCCTCATCATGTTAAGCGGCGATAGATTCCCTTCAATCCGGATTCCATATTCCTCATAAAAATCCTTCCGCAAATAATGCGGGATGAGATGAAGCGGATCCTCGTGCATCGGGCAGCCTTTTATGGCATAAACAGCGCCGTTGTCGGAATGGGAATATGCTTCAAGCCCTCGCTTCAGCATAGTCACAAGCGTAGATTTGCCTCCGCTGACCGGCCCCATCAACAGCAAAATCCGCTTGCGGACGTCAAGCCGTTTCGCGGCGGGGTGAAAGTATTCCTCTACCAGCCTATCAAGCGCCTCTTCAAGGCCAAAGAGCTGCTGGTTGAAAAATTCATATGTCTTTTTGCCCTTTTCCTTTACTATCCCGGCATCTTTAATCATATTATAAACTCGGGAATGGGCGGATTGGGCTACCCATGGCTTTTCTTTTAATAGCTGCAGGTACTCGGCAAACGTGCCTTCCCAGCGGAGTTTTTCTTCCTCTTCTCTGTACATCTCGATTTTTCTTAAAATATCCATAAAGTAAAGTCCTCCCCTGTCGCTTAAATCAGAGACGATTACTATACTCTATGCGGGCACTGATTTGAACATGCAAATGGGCTGGTAGGAAAAATATGGACCCCTTTCAAGAAAAAACAGGTGAATTCGTTTCCAGAATGGCCGAGTTACGCTATAATGAATGTGTATGTCGATTCGAATTGATTTTCCAGGACAAAGGGGGCTTACATAACATGCGTCTGCTTTTAATATTGGGTGTCAGCGCTGCATTCCTCGCAGCCATCTTCACGTCCGGATACAATGATAAGCCGGGTTCGAACAGCAAATAATGGTAAAAACAAAATGCGTAAGCGCCTTGGTCAGCCCCGACAAGCATAAGACGGGGCCCGCAGGACGGGCCTGCCCTCCGGAGGGAACCGGCTTATGACCTCGAGGGGCTAGGCGCTGGAGCTGGATTACAAAAACTTGTTTCGAGTGATCCACAAGGTTCAATTTATTAATTCCTAAGCAAACAAAAAGCTGCCCTTATCGGCAGCTTTTTACTGTTACTTTAGATTCAATTTATTTTTGTTGACGAATTCCTTCATATACATCCTGCTTTTCTTTTCAAGCATGCCGGCTATTTGTCCGCTCCATGTATCGCTGCGCTTCCCGGAAGTCCGTTCCTCATAATAGGAGGCAATCTCCCTGTCGTATTGTTCAATTTCCCCCATGTAAGTCTCAAGGTCCTGTTCATAGCGATCTTCATGGTACACATGCCCAAACGGCAGACGCGGCTTCTTTCCCGGATCTTGGGCCGGATAGCCTACAGCCAGTCCGAATAGCGGAATGACACGTTCCGGTGTCGATAATAGTTTCTGCACCTCGTCCAAATTATTGCGAAGGCCGCCGATATAGCAAATTCCAAGTCCCAGCGATTCCGCCGCAACGGCTGCGTTTTGCGCTGCGAGCGCTGCATCAATGACAGCGACCATGAATTTTTCGGTGCTTTCTATGGAATCGAGTACTTCTCGGCCTTCGCTTTCGCCGATCAGGCTGTGCCTGTATAAATCAGCGCAAAAGACGAAAAAGTGACCGTTCTTTTCAACATATGCCTGGTTTCCCGCAATCTCCGAAAGCCTACGCTTCTTTTCCGGGTCCTTTACCCCAATGATTGAATACGCCTGGATAAAGCTCGATGTTGAGGCGGACTGGGCGCATTCGACTATCATTCTGATTTGTTCGTCCGATAAAGGCCTGTCCTCGAATTTCCTTATCGACCTGTGTCCAATAATAGTTGAAATTGTTTCATTCATGGCAAACACTCCCCCTGCTGCGAATAGTGGTACGAATAGGATGTAAAAAAAGAAGATTTTAAAAAAGCTGAGACGCCGTTTTGGCCGTTATTTTGCCAAAGCGTTTCAGGTGAGCCAACAGAAAGAAGGCCTGCCAGGCAGGCCCTATATCAGTCCGGGATAGTTTTGCTGCCTCAATGCTTCGTAAACGAGAATCGCCGCCGTATTTGACAGATTCAGCGAGCGGATATGCCCGTTCATCGGAATTCGCAGGCATCTATCCCGATTGGCTTCGATTACTTCCTCTGGAAGGCCCGTCGTTTCTTTTCCAAAAATAAAATAATGATCTTTTTCCGGATTGCTGAAATCGTAGTCAGAGTATGGCTTCTCTCCGAACTTCGTTATATAGTAGAATTCCCCGCCATCAGCTGCGCGGTAGAAATCGTCAAGCGAGTCGTGATAGACAAGCTTCACATGCTCCCAATAGTCGAGCCCCGCCCGTTTTAACTGTTTGTCATCCGTCGAAAAACCAAGCGGCCGGATTAAATGGAGCCAAGCCCCCGTTCCGGCGCACGTCCTTGAAATATTGCCGGTATTCGCCGGGATAAGCGGCTCGTATAACACAACATGCACTGCCAAGATGTTTCACCCCATACTTTATGTAACGAACGCCATCATCGGCGCCCGGTTTTTCCAAATTAACTTCACTCCGTTATTATACCACTCAGCCTTTTCCTTACAACCATTCGCGGCTTTCATCTAAAATCGTATAAAATTTATATTTAATTTTTGGCGTATAAGCCGAAGAATCCGTGTACTCCCAATACCGCATCCGGCTGTTGTACGTATGGGCGTTCACAAGCGGCATCCCATTCGCGTCTTTGGCAACAACGATTGTATTATGGTCGAAGCGGCCATCCCCCTGGAAGTCATAGCAAATCACATCACCTGGTATGAGCTCATCCGGACTTCCGACTTCCCTTGCTTTCAAGCCTGTTTTCGATCCTGCCAAATACCAACGCAGCGAGTTCGCGACCGCCCAGCTATAGCTATAGTTGTTGCCGCGCATCCACCACCCCTGTCCTCGGTTCGGATAGCCCCGCATCGGAGCCCCGCCAGCGTGTAGGCATTGCGAAATATAGTTTGTGCAATCAACGTCGAATTTTTTAAAAGCAGGATTATACGAATTCCACCAGCGCTCTGCATATTGGACGGCCTTCCTTCTATCATAAACATACGATAAGCGCTCTCTGGCACCCATCTCCAAAGACGCAGCATCAGCAGAAAAGGCTGCTTCAAGCTGATCCGGGACAACCTCGCTATCATCCTCAAGCATTCCCCTTTGGAAGTTTGCCTCCCTTACCTCGACTTCCTCCTCGAGGTACAAGTGTTCCTTTTGCTTAATCAGGTGCTGAAAATGGACTTCATACAAAACGGCCTGTCTTTCTCCGCTGAACTGCTGCCTAAGTATTTTTCCCCGCGCGTATGTTTTGACAATCACCGCATTCCGATCGGCGCATGCCTGGATTTTCCGTTCATCCTTTTCGTCCATAAGCCGTTCTGCCTTTTCCGCCACAAACCCGTTAATTCTTTTTTCGAGCGATGCCTGAAGCGCATCCCGCATAACCTCGCCTCCTTTCCTACCATACATATGAAACGAGGCTGGAGTTTAGTTAACAATTGGGTACAAAAAAGGACAGCGCCATGGCCATCCTCACTTTTCTATCATACTGATTCCTTTTTCTATTTCCGCAAGCACTTCCGGGTCCTTTTCGGAAGTCTTTGCTTTCTCCAAAATAAACGAAGCCTCCATGCCGCCGATTTTTCCAAGCGCCCATGCCGCGGTCCCCCTCATCACAGGGCGTGGATCCTTTTCAACAACCTCTTTCAGATCGCCCACAGCTGTTTCATCCTTAAAGTGGGCAAGCGCAAGAATGGCATTCCGTTGAATCGGCTTTTTGCCACGCCATGAACCCGCAACCTTGCCGAAACGCTCCTTAAAGTCGCGGTTGCTGATCGCCAGGATTGGCTTTAACAGCGGCTTGGCCGTCTCCGGATCGGGCTCCATTTCCGGATGGAAGTGGTAGTCCCTTCCCTTGTTTTCAGGGCACGCTGTCTGGCATGAATCACAGCCATAAATCCGGTTCCCGATTTTCTCACGGAATTCGTCCGGGATAAACCCTTTCGTCTGTGTTAAAAAGGCGATGCACCGCTGCGCATTGAGCTGCCCTCCCTGAACAAGCGCGCCTGTCGGGCAGGCGTCCAGGCATTTCGTGCATGAACCGCATTTATCCTCCATTGGCTTATCCGGCTCGAACGGAATGCTTGTGACCATCTCACCAAGATATACATAAGAACCAAATTCAGGGGTAATGATCGAACAGTTTTTCCCGCTCCAGCCGATGCCGGCCCGTTCCGCAACAGCGCGATCTGCGAGCTCGCCTGTATCGACCATCGATTTCAGCCGCGCTCCAGGCACCCTTTCGGAAAGGAACTCCTCAAGCTTGGCGAGCTTGTCCCGGAGGATATGATGGTAATCAAGCCCCCAAGATGCACGGGCAAAAATCCCGCGGCGCGCGCCTCTTTTACTTTCAACCCTAACCGACATTTTCGAAGGGTAAGCCAGCGCGATAGCAATAATCGATCGGGGCTTCTCAAGCAGTAAGGCGGGATTTGTTCGCTTTTCGATATCCGGCTCTTCAAAGCCAGACTGGTAGCCAAGCTCCTGCTGGCGGATCAGCCTGTTCTTCAGTTCATCGAACGGATCGGCTGTCGTAAAGCCGATTTTATCAATCCCAATCTCTTTGCTGTACGCGATTAGGTCTTCCTTCAACTGGCGGTAATCCATGTTCAATCCTCCTTCCGATTTGGCATTTTATATAAAAAGTCGTTAATTATAATTGCTACATCATTATATGATAAACTATTTTCAGGCAAATTTGGAGGTGTATTACTTGGAAATCGGTATTTCAAAAGAGCTTTCTGAACTCATTCCCGATTTTAAGCTCGGAATCATTGAATACAGGAACATCACGGTCGGCGAATCGCCGCAAATGGTAAAAGGAAGGCTGCAGCTTTTCCAGGAATCCATTTTCTTCGATTTGGAGGATAAGAATGTAACCGACCTCGAAGGCATAAAGGAATGGCGGTCTATTTTCAAAAAAACTGGCAAGGACCCGAACCGATACAGGCATTCCGCTGAAGCGCTCTACCGCAGGGTCCAAAAGCAAAATTACCTTTCTTCCGTGCAAAGCGCGATTGATTTGAATAATTTCTTTTCGCTCCAATACCAAGTGCCGATTGGCATATACGATACCGATATGCTTGAAGGTAACATTGAAATCAGGATTGGCGGGGCTGGCGAAGAGTACCTTGGGCTGAACGGGAGGTCGAACTCCCTTGAAAACCTGATCGTTTCGGCTGACACTAAAGGGCCATTCGGAAGCCCGTTTGTCGATTCCGATAGGGCACCTGTGACAATGGAAACCCGGAACGCCCTGCAAATCGTTTATCATCGCCCTTCCATCGCCAGTGAAGAAGCAGGGAAACTGACGAAATCACTTATGGACATGTTCATTCAAATTCACGGCGGGGAAGGTTTCTTTGAAGTAATAGGGAATAAATAATTTTCCGCTTCACAGATACTTGAAGGGAATCCTCTTGATTCCGGGTATTTATTAGGCGTTCAAGAAATACAGCGACTGCACCTGGAAGCTTGTTAAAAGCTATATCGAAGCTGGCATTCCCTATGAAAATTTATCCCGAATCCCTGCAGGAAATTAAAAAACGCAATGCCTCGTCTATACGAAACACTGCGTTAGTAAAAAAGTTAAGAGCGGGTGATGGGAATCGAACCCACGACATCAGCTTGGAAGGCTGGAGTTTTACCATTAAACTACACCCGCGTAGTAGAATCTTAGCGGATTTTGTCGAAAAAAATAAAAATGACAATACTCATATTACTCCTTGTTTACAAAAGTGTCAATAATATTTCTTAAAAATTTTTAAGGAGACTTTTAGTTTCTATTGATACTGTTACAAAGTTGAAATTAAGACAAAATCTACCCACCGAAAAAGGAGGACTTACCTCGGGAAATCTATTGTAAAAAAGTAAAAAAGTTTGCAAAAAACCCATCAGGCAGTGTAAAAGCCCTGATGGGTTATATTCTTAAATAATAAGTATTTTTACGGTGCTTTATTCGTCAAAATGATATTTCTGTACTCCATTCTTCGGGCTTCCCTTTACTGTGGCAGGGGAATTATGCATGGATCCTCCACCAACTATAAATTCTTCCCCAGACTTATCTCCCCCCCGGATAAAAACGTCTTTTAAGCCTTCAGAGGATAAATCAAAGAATGCGCCCGGCGCAACCAGTTTTCCATTACCGGTTACTTTTAAATCCTCCTCAGTTACAGCTCCAGCACCGCTTGGCTTGTTTGCAACATAGCAATAATGAGCAGAAGCAACCGCAGCCGTTGAAAAGGTAAAGACAGAAGACAGGACTAGGATACGGACTAAACTTTTACGTTTTTTAGCCATTAATAAAATCCCTCACATTCTTCTAATTTAAAGAACGATTTTGTTCTTCATTTAGAATTATAAAGGTTTCCACTGTAGAAAACAATAAAATGTTTTGCGTTTTATTTATTCTATTTATTGCTCACTCCAAATAGACTAAAAGAAAAAACCCATTGGATTGCACACTTTCCAATGGGCTACTGATGTACTTATTTTTTGGCTTTTATTTTGTAATATTAAATGGTCTCTTAAGAATAGGTAGTATGAAATTTACGTTTATTTACTTCTTTTTCTGCCGATACAAATCAACTGACTTATACCCTTGTGATAAGATTTCAACCATTTGCTCTTGTCGGTTATCACGCGTTTTCTGTTGCTTGGCGGAAAAAATGAATCGGGCCCAATCCCTTTGATAGCCTGGGGTTAACTCCTTATAAAACGCTAATTCATTGGGGTAATCAGCCAATAACCCTTCTATATCTTTTACATTTTCCTCATAATCGCCTACACATTGGCTTGCCGCTGATGACTTTTGAGCTTTCTTTTTTTCACGCTTCAGTCCCACGACAGTAAATACATCATCCATGCTGACCATCCGCGAAAACTTCAAATCACTTTTGTCCACATACCCATCCTCGCCTACTTTCATTGCTGGAAAAATTTCATCACGATGAACGTAGGTTTCATATCTTTTATTCCCTTTTTTCGGATACGCGAAAAACAAATATCCTTTTTCAAGTAATTGCAGCTCTTTGATTATTCTTTGAGTGTTTTTAACCATTTCCTCAATCGTTTCTACAAAAACGAAAATAGCATCATGGTCCCCTGTTAATTCCGTTTTATAACCATCAAACAAATCATAATCAACAGGTTGATTTAAAACAGCTAAATTTTCATACTTACCAAGATTTAATTTATTGATAATTGTCATGTTTTACTCCTTTATTTCTTTCAACTCTTAGCCTTTTAATCATATCATTTCTCCATATAACCTATAAGCAAATCTAAGTCTTTCTCACAAGCTTTTTTAAAAGTTCCAGCCATCATTTTTCCGAAAAATTTAGCGAAACCAGTAAGCCCATTTATTTCTCCGCTTAATATAATCTCTGTGTGATCATTTGAAGGTGTAAGTATGTAGGTAAACAAAAATTCTCCTGTCCCTGTTGTTCCTTTTGTTCCATCACAGCGAAGGACAATTTTATTCGGTTCTTGAAGTTCCACAACTTCGAAATGTTCAGTCGCCACCTTCCCAAACATCCTTCTTGATTCCTTCCACTGGCTCCCCACCTGCATTGGCCCATTATCCAACCGCTCTATTCCGACTAATCCTTGCATCCACTGCTGCGCAGAATCTAGGTCCAGCAAACCCTCGTACATTTTGTGTATCGATACATTAGCGGTTCTATTTACTTCAAAGCGAATGCCCAATCTAATTTCCTCCTTAATGTAAATCAAATAATCATTATCCCTTGTCATAGCAGGAATTTGTCCTACTACTACATTCAACATACAATGCTTCTTTACCTACTACTGTTCCTCGTTTGACTAAAATTTGCATATACCTTAAACTTCACTTAAATCTATTATAGGTTAATGCTTGCCATGAAAGGGTAGTTGTTATGAATAAGGAATCCAACCTCTCGCTAAAGGAAATAGCTGTGTCATTTCTACAGCTAGTCGCATCAGGAAAAGTCCGTGAAGCGTACCAGAGCTACATAGCTCCTGAATTTCGCCACCATAACCCATATTTCCGCGGGGATGCAGAATCGCTAATGATTGCAATGGAAGAAAATGCGGTTCAAAACCCCCAAAAAATACTCGAGGTCAAACTAGCCGTCCAAGAGGAAGATAAGGTCGTGGTTTACTCCCATGTAAAGCAGAAACCAAATGATCTTGGAGCGGCTGTTGTTCATATTTTTCGTTTTGAAGGCAACCATATTGTAGAACTGTGGGATGTTGGCCAACCCATTCCTGAGGATTCTCCGAATGAAAATGGGATGTTCTAGAGGATAGAAAAATTCAAAAGGCAAGCATCCCCAATATGGGTTGCTTGCCTTCTATTTTATAACCAATTTCTATTTCTTTGTATTTCCGTTGTTTCCGTTACTGCCCACTTTAACTGTGTTAGACGCTGCGTTTCCTGCATTGTCCACCGCAATGACTTCAACAGTTTGGCCGTTTTTCACTGGCTCCTCGAGTACGAAGGAAGTTTCCCCATCTACAAATGGATTTTCCGTGGCGAGTTCTCCATCAACTTTTACATACCAGTAGGCAACGCCGCTTGTTTTATCGGAAACATCTACCGTAACAGTTTTTCCGTCTTTCCCAAGTGTGGTCTTTAGCTTTGGCGTCGTGACGTCAAGCTTAACTGGTAGCGTAACGATTTGCGGTGTGGCGCCTTCATAATCCAGAGTTGCTTTTACTTGCAGGTAATACTGGCCTTCAGGAGCCCTCTTTCCGTTATGCATTGTGCCATCCCATGTCCAGTCTGAGAATAGGTAGTACATTGCTCCTCTGCCGCCGTCATAGTAATTTTTGCGCACAAATTCTTCTGATGCAATTTCTTTTACCACGTTGCCATCAGCATTCAAAACATTCAAATCGAACTTTTTGGCATTGCGGAGCAGGGATAGAATGTAAGTTGCACTATCATTTTTACCGTCACCGTTTGGCGAAATGGCAATCAAATTAGGGTTAAGGTCGCCAGATGCCTGGTCAACACCTAAATAGTCATAGCTGCTGCCGCCAACATGTGTCAGAACTCCTGTGTATCCGTAGTAGGAGTTTGGATCCCAAGCCGGGGTATCAAGGATTGGAGCCGCATTCCAGTCGCCTTTAAAGCCGACGTATGGGACAACCAAATCAGGGTTTGTATCTGTTTGGTCGGTTAACTTAACGAACCCTTCCAGCCAATAGCCGTTTGTGAAATAGGATTTTAGCGTTGCATCCCATCCACTAACATCAACAGAGACTTCAAACGTCGTTTTGCCTTGGGCAGGGACTTCGATTGAATTGACTGCCTTTCCGTTAATTGTCGCGACTGCTCCTAAATCCAGTGCACCAAATTGGTTAGGGGCTGATACAAATAAACCACCGCCTGCGCCAACTGGTCTATCAGTTTGCGCACTTGCACTGACGTCGTATGTTACGGCTTTGTCAGAGTAGTTTTCCGCGGTTAATGTAAAGGTTACTATATTGTTCTTTACTTCTTTGAGAGCAACCTTTGCATCGCCTGTTTTAGAATCAGTCACGGTTACAGGTGTTGATAACGCGGCATGAAGCTGCATTAGTCCTGCCCCTTGGCGTCGTGGTGAAACAGGTGCACCACTAAAGTCAACCGGTTTAGCGGTATTCAACAAGAATTTCTTCGCAAGCTTGGACCTATTCGCTCCTTGATAGCCGAATTCATTATCCACTCTTTCGAGAACCAATGCAGAACCACCTGACACGTGCGGCGCCGCCATTGATGTACCGCTCATAATCTGGTATTCGTTATGGTCAGCAGTAGAGTAAATTTGTCCGCCTGGTGCGGTGATTTCTGGTTTGAAATCAAGGCTCGGCGTGATACCCCAGGATGTGAATGCGCTCATCTTGCCAGCTTCACTGTTAGGGACTGTCAATTTTCCACCAGCGAAGCTTACAGTAACAGCTTTGCCAGCTTGAAGGGCAGCCGCAAAGCGATCCCCGTCCGCTTTTAACATGAACAGTTGCGGAATCGTAATCGCCGCATCAGTCGCCATATTAACGGTTCCACCAGCATTGTTGTAAATGATTACCCCAGCTGCTCCAGCTGCTTGGGCATTTTTGGCTTTGTCAACAAAACCAATGGTTCCGCGCTGAATTAATGCATACTTTCCATTCAAATCTTTTCCTTCAAGATCTGCTGGTTGCCCCAATCCTCCATAAACCAATTCAAAACTTGTTCCAACTGTCGGAGAAGTCTGGCCTGCAGATAGGAACATTACTTGTTCTGCATCTCCGCCGTCAATTGAAACATTAGCCGCATCTACATCCATGTGTGTGTTTTCATAGGACGCGACAGAGATGGAATCATTGGATACACTTGGAGAACCAACAACGCCATAGTCAGGATTTGACGCGTATGGATGGAAATAGCCATTTGCAAAGTAAGTTGAGTTACCTGCAGAAATGGACATCACCACTCCGTTGTCTACAGCGCGTGTAACAGCCTGCTGTTCAGGTGAGTTCGCATCTACGAATCCAGCAGTCGAACCAAGGCTCATATTTAAAACGTCAGCTCCAAGCTTAATTGCATCGTCAATAGCTTTAATATAAATATCGCCCCATGTAGATGCCTGCTCTTCACCAAATACACGCAAAGCAAGTAATTGCGCTTCTGGAGCAACGCCTTTAATTCCGCCGTTTGCTTCGTCACCATTGGCGGCTACAGTTCCGGCTACGTGCATTCCATGCATGCCCGTAACGGCATTGTCATCAAGGATGTCATCATTTTTATCCATGTAGTTCCAGCCATAAGGAACTTTGTCATTGTAATAGTGTCCCGGAAGGCTTGAATCAGCGATTTCGCTTTCTACCGCGTCTTTGGATAATTTTGCAGATGAAGTATCAGTCAAAAGGAAGTCTTTATGAGATGGGTCTACACCGGAGTCAATAATTCCGACAACCATGCCTTCCCCGTTGTATCCGAAATCACGCCAAGCGTTCTGGGCTTCAACAAGCTCTTTGCTGTACTTCATATCCGGCTTTTCAGCTGGAAGCGTGTACTCATTTGCGAGGTATACTTCTTTTACCTCTGGCACTTCCTTGATCTTTTCAATATCACCGTATTTTACTTTTGCACTAAACCCGTTTACGATTGCATTGAATTCCTGCTCGTATTTAATGCCGAGTTTTTTTCCGTTGATATTATCTTTTGCAGCCTTTTGCTTGTCCTTCGCAGCTTTTTCTAGCTGCTTCCGCTCAGCTTTGGCCAGTTTATCGTACTTTACGCCTTTCTTTGTTGCCGTTTCAACAGGCGCTCTCCCATCCAATTCAACAATGACACGAACCTCTTGGTCCGGGTCAATGCCTTGGTGGTCAGTCGCTGTAAGATTTGTTTTTGAAAGCGTCGGTTTATGTAAATCTAATTGCTCCGGCGTGATATTGCCTATTGCAGCAAACCCGGTGCTGCCAAATGCTAACAAAATAACAAGAAATATTGCAGTAAACCTTTTACCCATGTTCTTCCCCCTTAATGTTTTTAAAAAAGAAAATAACAGAGAATATCCTCCTTCCGCAGTATTCGACCGAAAAGATTAAATTTTCAGTATAATGATACTATACTAAATTCCTATTTTTGGTGGTAGCGTAAAAAGTCATAGGACTTAAGTAAGGGATTTTTCGAATATAGAATGTTTTTGTAGTAAAAAAGCGAATGTAGTCAAATCAATGATGTTTTTTGACTTAAAATCAGGTTTTTAAGACAAAACTTCCGAGAAAAAAGGCGGAATTTTTCGAAAAGTTTTTCGATGTCATAGGAGATTGAATTGTGGAATTAGGTATTTTGGCACGTGGTTGTAATAAAGAATTTAATGGAAAATTTATAGTGAGAAGAAAAAAAGGCTCCTTACAATGATGCAAGAAGCCTTGATACAAAAATATTCTCATTCTTTGTTATGTAATAAATTTTAATGCTGCGGGGAATTGTTCAATCAACCCACCCGACTGGTATAAAACCCGAATCGAGGTATTAAATTAATTACTGGAAGACAGGAGCAACATACGGAAGTGTTTTTGCTAAAATCCAGACTAAGAAAAGTACAACTGGAACATGAAAAATCAATTGTAATATAGAGTAACCAGCGAGGTCCTTAGCCTTGATCCCCAATACTCCCAGTAACGGTAGCATAAAGAACGGGTTGATCATGTTAGGAAGTGCTTCTGTCGCATTATATACTTGCACAATCCAAGCCATGCTAACATTTAATTCTTTCGCTGCTTCGAGCAAGTAAGGTGCTTCAACAATCCATTTTCCCCCACCTGAAGGTAGGAAGAGCCCTAGAACAGCTGAATAGATTCCTGCAATGATTGGGAAAGTATTCTCAGTCGAAATGGAAAGAAAGAAGTCTACTAATACATCGTTCAGTCCTGAATTCATTAAAATTCCGAAAATCCCTGCATATAATGGAAACTGTATAAGTACTCCGCTAATAGCAGGTACTGAGTTAGAGACTGAATTCAAAAAGTTCCTCGGTGTCCAGTGCAAAAGTAACCCAAACATTAAAAGTATAAAATTATAATTATTGAGATTTAGTGCTGCAATTGGACCTACATCAGCCATTATGTATCCAATATAAAGAAAGCCTAGAGTAACTAATAAGATCGTTAAAATTGGGCTATATTCCAACCATTCTCCCGGTCTATCACCCTTCTTCTTTTCAAGAGATTCTTTTAGGCTATAATCTAGGCCAGCCATTTCCGCAGTCTTTGCCTTGTCCTTATTAGGTGCGGACACATAAGCAAGCCAAACGGATAATACAATTAGAACAACGATCATGACAAAGTTCTGCCAAGTGAAAATCGTTTCCGACATTGAAATCGTACCACTAATTTCATACAATTCAGGAGGAATGGAAGATTTCGTTGCCATTAATAATGCTGCTGATGAGGAAAGCCCTAATGCCCAAATACTTCCAAGCCCTAAGAATCCTGCTGCTGCCATGGCACGATAGTCGACACCTTTGACTCGATTACTAATTTCTTTAATCAGGATGCCACTAAACACTAAGCTAAATCCCCAACTAATTAGTGATGTAACTAAGGCAAAGAATGCTACAAAAGCTACAGCTACCTTCGGGGATTTAGGGATTGTCGCCATCCTAGCAATGAGCTTATGAACTGGCTTTGAAGAAGCCACTACGTAGCCTGTAATAATAATAAAAGCCATTTGCATTGTAAAAGGAATCAAATCCCAATAGTGTTTTCCAAAATCAACCCCAACCTCGACAGGTGTCCTTCCCATTAATAATGCAATTATTGCAACGATCACAACTGCAACTGCCGCAAAAATATACGCATCTGGAAACCACTTCTCACTCCAATTAGCTAACGAAATACCCATGCGTTCAAGTCTACCTGATTGTTCTTCTTGTTTCCTAATTTTCTTTTCTAATTCCAATATAAGTACACACCTTTCTAATTATTATTCAATTAATATTAATTATTGAGTATGAAATTTTGTTCTTAATAATTTGAATATTAAAACTTTATTACTACCATCTTACATTACAACTACTTAAAGTCAATTAGAAAAACTCGAGCCTTGCAAAAAAATGTCGTAAAATTTGTCACCTTTTTTCTTGTTTTGACATGTCCCGAAAAAAATAGGTATGACATCCCTTAATTTGTGCAATTTGTGGGTCACCACACCAAACAAAAATCCAGAAATATTGCTTCGATTTGTATCATATTAAAAATATATAAAAAAGCTCAAGAACATTGACGTACCAACGTTCTTGAGCCACTATTACGGTTATTACTTAACCCAAAACATTCAAAGATACCAGTGATCGGGGTCGAACAGACACTCCTTACGCCGTCTATTACAAGCCAAAATAATAACGCATATTACAGTGTTATAGTTCCCTCCGCGTACGATTTTTGGTTGCTGAATCGTGCCGCATAAACGAAAAAACGCCGTTCTACATCACATGTAGAACAGCGTTTTTTCAACGTTTTCAGATACCGGTGGCCGGGGTCGAACCGGCACTCCTTTCGGAACACGATTTTGAGTCGTGCGCGTCTGCCAATTCCGCCACACCGGCATAATAATAAGAATTGGACTTTATATGGAGGCGGCAACCGGATTCGAACCGGTGAATAAAGGTTTTGCAGACCTTTGCCTTACCACTTGGCTATGCCGCCGATATTTATGGAGCGGAAGACGGGATTCGAACCCGCGACCCCCACCTTGGCAAGGTGGTGTTCTACCACTGAACTACTTCCGCATAAATGGCTGGGCTAGCAGGATTCGAACCTACGAGTGACGGAGTCAAAGTCCGTTGCCTTACCGCTTGGCTATAGCCCAATATTAATATTTAACATAAATGGGGCGATCGAGGGGAATCGAACCCCCGAGTGCCAGAGCCACAATCTGGTGCGTTAACCACTTCGCCACGACCGCCATTATTGGGAAAATTGGCAGGGGTAGTAGGAATCGAACCCACACCAAAGGTTTTGGAGACCTTCGTTCTACCTTTAAACTATACCCCTGTATAAATGGTGGTGGGGGACGGATTCGAACCGCCGAACCCTGAGGGAGCGGATTTACAGTCCGCCGCGTTTAGCCACTTCGCTACCCCACCGAAAAAA
>NZ_JAVFKJ010000019.1:0-62939 GCF_032667185.1 Neobacillus sp. YIM B06451
GAAGGCAACCTTAGATGGGTTGCCTTTTTTGGTGTGTTTAAGACAAGTGAATGAACTGCCAGCCATTGAAAACCTTTCTGTCCATATTTAAGAGTCAGCAAAAGGAAGAGACAGTCTGGAGTCGAAAACCCATACGGTTGTCAGATAAACCCCATATAATTGACAAGCAAGCTCCGAAATCCGGTTCGGTTGTCCCATAAACCCCGTTTAAAGGACAGCCAGGATCCGAAACCTAAAAAGTTGTTCCCATACCCTCTCTTATCTAATACCGGAAATCGACCGCAATATTCTCTTCGTCCTATGGAATTTTTGGTTAAACCTATATAAAAGCACAGAAGTAATCCGTGGTTAATAATAATCTATTAATGCCACCCTCTAAACCGACCTCTCTTCGCTAACAACCTCTAGCCGCACCGCCTGAATAACAAAGTAAAACCGACCAACATGAGCCCACACTCTGGACAGCAAAAGCAAAATATATTAAAAGAAAAGCCATCCCTGTTTAGTTTTTAAAATCTGGGGTAGAGGAAAAAACCCCCCTTATTTAAAAACCCCTTTAAGGGTTTCGTACGAACTTAAATTGGAGAAAATATGAAGGATTAAAAAATTGCAAGTACATAACCTTATCATGTATAATCAAAGTCAAATATAGTCAAAGTCAGTAGGGGGTGGCAAGTTGAGAAATATCTCTGATATCATCGAAAACTATTTGAAACAGGTTCTAGAGTTAAGCGAAGAGGATCTTGTGGAAATAAGGAGGAGTGAGATAGCGGATAAATTTCAATGCGTCCCTTCCCAAATTAATTACGTAATCAATACAAGGTTTACAATTGAGCGGGGATATTTAGTCGAAAGTAAGCGGGGTGGGGGCGGCTACATTCGGATTATGAAAGTCCAGTCGAATGACCATGCCCACTTGCTTGACCATGTGCTTTCCCTTATTAAGGACCAAGTCAGCCAAAGCAAAGCAGAAGGGATCATTCTGCGGTTGATAGATGAAAAAGTAATTTCTGAACGTGAGGCAAAAATCATGCTGAGTGTTATTGACAGATCAATATTGTTTATCGATCTCCCCTATAGGGATGAATTACGGGCACGAATGCTAAAAGCGATGCTAATGACATTAAGATATAAATAGGGAAAAGGGCCGTGTTTTCCCTTCATATACATGAAGAAGGTGAGAAAATGATTTGCGAAGAGTGCAATAAGAGGCCGGCAACAATGCACTTCACAAAAATCCTGAATGGCCAGAAAAATGAATACCATCTTTGTGAACATTGCGCACGGGAAAAGGGCGATATGTTTATGATGAATGGAGGACCCGGTTTTTCAATTAACAATTTGCTAGCCGGCCTTCTTAATTTTAATAAAGGCTACCAACAATCCGGTGAGGAGGCATTTAAGCATGAGGAAGTCCTTCAATGCACCAATTGCAAAATGACTTTTCCTCAGTTTGTCAAGGTTGGAAGGTTTGGCTGCGAACATTGTTATAAAACGTTTTCCAGCCAGCTGCAGCCAATATTAAGAAGGCTCCACGGAGGGAACTGGACCCATAACGGTAAAATACCGAAACGGGTTGGCGGAACGCTTCATATCAGAAAAAAGCTTGAAGAGTCGAAGCGGAAGCTAAAGGAGCTCATTTCCAAGGAGGAATTCGAAAAGGCGGCTGAAATCAGGGATGAAATCAGGGCGCTTGAAAACATGATAGGAGGAACAGCCGGAGGGGGGAAGTAGATATGTCTTTGGAAAATTTTCTAAACCATGCGGTCAGTTCCTGGATGAACAATGAAGGCCCGGAAGCCGATATCGTTCTCAGTTCAAGAATCAGGCTGGCGCGAAATCTTGAGGAATATAAATTTCCGGCGCTTTTAACAAGTGAAGAAGGGCAGGCAATTATTTCGAAATTAAAGGAAATGGTGGATGGCCCTGGCCTAGCAGCATTCGGCAAGCTTGAACTTCTTTCAATGCAGGAGTTGCAGCCGCTGCAAAAAAGGGTACTCGTCGAAAAACATCTAATCAGCCCAAACCTTGCCGAGGATTCTCCTTTCGGGGCGTGCCTGCTTTCGGAGAACGAAGATATAAGCGTAATGGTGAATGAAGAGGATCATATCAGGATTCAATGCCTATTCCCCGGCCTTCAGCTAACAAAGGCGCTTGAAGCGGCAAATGTGATTGATGATTGGCTGGAAGGGAATATAAAATATGCTTTTAATGAAGACCTCGGGTATTTGACTAGCTGCCCTACGAATGTCGGGACCGGTCTTAGGGCCTCGGTGATGATGCATCTCCCTGGACTTATTTTGACACAGCAAATAAATGCTATTATTCCGGCAATAAACCAACTTGGCCTTGTCGTGAGGGGCATTTATGGGGAAGGCAGCGAAGCGCTCGGTAATATTTTTCAAATATCCAACCAAATTACCCTCGGAAAATCAGAGGAAGATATTGTAGAAGACCTGAATAGTGTTGTCAGCCAACTGATTGAACAAGAAAGATCCGCAAGGGAAGCTTTGGAAAAGACATCCCGCATACAATTGGAAGACCGGGTATTCAGGTCTTTCGGAATTCTTTCAAATAGCAGGATTATTGAAACGAAAGAGGCGGCCCGTTGTTTATCCGATGTTAGGCTGGGAATTGATATGGGGTATATAAAAAATATTTCCAGGTCAATATTGAATGAACTCATGATTTTGATGCAGCCGGGCTTCCTCCAGCAATATGCGGGCGGGCCATTGAGGCCGGAAGAAAGAGACATTCGGCGCGCGGGGCTTATCAGGGAGCGACTAATACTGGAAATGAATGATAGATGAGGAGGAAACGACAATGATGTTTGGCCGTTTTACAGAGAGGGCGCAAAAAGTGCTTGCACTGGCCCAGGAAGAGGCAATCCGCCTCGGCCACAATAATATTGGAACTGAACATATTTTGCTCGGCCTCGTCCGTGAAGGAGACGGGATCGCCGCTAAGGCTCTTTATGGGCTTGGCCTGGGAGCGGAAAAGATCCAAAATGAAGTTGAAACGCTTATCGGCAGAGGGCAGGAAGTTCCCCAGACTATTCATTACACGCCAAGGGCAAAAAAGGTAATTGAACTCTCTATGGATGAAGCTAGAAAACTTGGCCATTCCTACGTTGGTACAGAGCACATCCTGCTAGGCCTTATCCGTGAAGGCGAAGGTGTTGCGGCAAGGGTGCTAAACAATCTTGGTGTTAGCCTTAATAAAGCGCGGCAGCAAGTTCTCCAGCTTCTGGGGAGCAATGAATCCGGAGGCCATCCCGGCAGTACTTCCGTCAGCGCCAATACCCCAACGCTAGACAGCCTTGCAAGGGATTTGACGGTCGTCGCAAGGGAAGGAAGCCTCGACCCTGTCATAGGCAGGAGCAAGGAAATTCAGCGTGTAATCGAAGTGCTTAGCCGCAGGACGAAAAACAACCCTGTATTAATTGGGGAGCCTGGTGTTGGAAAGACAGCCATCGCCGAAGGGCTTGCCCAGCAAATCGTGAATAATGAAGTACCCGAAATCCTTCGCGATAAGCGTGTTATGACTCTCGACATGGGAACGGTTGTTGCCGGTACAAAATATCGCGGTGAATTTGAAGACCGCCTAAAAAAGGTAATGGACGAAATAAGGCAGGCTGGAAATATTATTTTGTTTATCGATGAATTGCATACTTTGATCGGCGCGGGAGGCGCGGAGGGTGCAATCGATGCATCTAACATCCTGAAGCCATCGCTGGCCAGAGGAGAACTGCAATGCATAGGTGCGACTACACTTGATGAATACCGGAAATACATTGAGAAAGATGCAGCACTTGAAAGGCGATTCCAGCCAATCCGTGTCGATGAGCCGACCGCTGAAGAGTCCATCCAAATTCTCCAGGGGCTGCGCGACCGCTATGAAGCACATCACAGGGTGACAATTACAGATGAGGCGATTGAAGCTGCCGTTAAGCTATCCGATCGATATATTTCTGACAGGTTCCTTCCGGATAAGGCGATAGACTTAATTGATGAAGCCGGTTCAAAGGTAAGGCTCCGATCCTACACGACTCCTCCTAATTTAAAGGAGCTGGAAGTGAAACTTGAAGAAGTAAGGAAGGAAAAGGATGCCGCCGTACAGAGCCAGGAGTTTGAAAAAGCGGCTTCCCTAAGAGATTCGGAACAGCGCCTGCGTGAACAGCTTGAGGAAACGAAAAAAAGCTGGAAAGAGCAGCAAGGCAAGGAAAATAGTGAAGTCACCGTTGAAGATATCGCGGATGTAGTGTCAAGCTGGACCGGGATTCCGGTTTCAAAACTCGCGCAAACAGAAACGCAAAAGCTATTGAATCTCGAGGAAATTCTACATTCACGGGTCATTGGCCAGGAAGAGGCGGTTATAGCTGTTTCAAAAGCCGTCCGACGTGCGCGTGCTGGTTTGAAGGATCCAAAACGCCCAATCGGCTCATTCATTTTCCTTGGCCCAACTGGGGTAGGTAAGACCGAGCTTGCCCGGGCATTGGCGGAAGCGATGTTTGGTGATGAAGATGCAATGATTCGAATCGATATGTCCGAATATATGGAAAAGCACTCAACCTCAAGGCTTGTCGGTTCGCCTCCAGGATATGTAGGGTATGAGGAAGGCGGTCAGCTCACTGAAAAGGTTCGCCGGAAACCGTATTCCGTTGTTCTCCTCGACGAAATTGAAAAGGCGCATCCGGATGTATTCAACATCCTGCTCCAAGTATTGGAGGATGGACGCCTGACCGATTCAAAGGGGCGGACAGTCGACTTCCGGAATACCGTGTTAATTATGACGTCCAACGTCGGTGCGGAAGCGCTGAAGAGAAACAAATATGTAGGATTTAATATCCAAGACGGGAAACAGGATTACAAAGATATGAAGAGCAAGGTAATGGATGAGCTCAAAAAAGCGTTTCGTCCTGAATTCCTTAACAGGATTGATGAAATCATTGTCTTCCACTCACTTGAACGGAAACATCTTCAGGAAATTGTTACTCTCCTGTCCGACCAGCTCGTGAAGCGGCTGAAAGAGCAGGATATCAGCCTGGAGTTAACGGATTCGGCTAAGGAGAAGATTTCCCAGGAAGGCTATGACCCTGAATATGGAGCCCGACCGCTCCGCAGGGCCATCCAGAAGCATATTGAAGACCGTCTATCAGAAGAACTGCTAAAAGGTACATTATTGACCGGGCAGCATGTTATAATTGATGTAGATAATGGCGAGTTCACTGTGAAAACGGCGGCCAAAGATCCTGTAAGGTAATTTCCCGCAGTTGAGGATAGCATCGATCAAGGAGGTACACGCTTATTTATCTGGCGGCACCTCCTTGATTTTTTTCCCCGTTCCGGTGCCTTGCAATAAAAAAGAATTAGAAGCGGAAGTGGGCTAGTGATGGCAAAACGTAAAACGAAATTTATGTGCACGAATTGCGGATACGAATCGCCCAAGTGGATGGGAAAATGTCCTGGTTGTGGGGAATGGAATAAAATGGTCGAAGAAGTAGAACCCGCCTCGACGGGCAGGCGAGGCGCATTTGCCCATTCCGAAGGTTCGGCGGTTTCCTCAAAGGCCATGCCGATCACTGCAGTTGAAACAATTAGTGAACCAAGGATTTATACCGAAATGACGGAATTAAACAGGGTGCTTGGCGGCGGTGTTGTCAAAGGTTCGCTTGTACTTATAGGCGGCGATCCAGGAATCGGGAAATCGACCCTTCTCCTTCAGGTATCATCCCAACTTGCAAATAAAGGACACAAAGTCCTATATATCTCAGGGGAAGAATCACTCCGTCAAACAAAGTTGCGGGCAGAGAGGCTGGGAGTTGCTTCAGAGAATCTTCTGGTGTACTCTGAAACCAATCTGGAGGAAATCAGCAGGACAATCGGACAAACTACTCCTGAATTCGTAATCGTTGATTCGATTCAGACCGTTTTTCACCCAGAGGTTACTTCTGCGCCTGGAAGCGTTTCGCAGGTCAGGGAGTGTACAGCAGAGCTGATGCGAATTGGTAAAACAAAGGGAATAGCCATCTTTATTGTCGGCCATGTCACAAAGGAAGGCAATATCGCCGGACCCAGATTATTGGAGCATATGGTCGATACCGTACTTTACTTTGAAGGGGAACGGCACCATACGTACCGGATTCTACGTGCTGTCAAAAACCGTTTTGGTTCCACGAATGAAATGGGGATTTTTGAAATGAAGGAAGCTGGCCTTGAGGAAGTCGAGAACCCATCTGAAATTTTTCTTGAGGAACGTTCACGCGGTGCGGCAGGCTCTACGGTTGTTGCATCGATGGAAGGGACGAGGCCGGTACTTGTTGAAATACAGGCGCTCATTTCTCCGACAAGCTTTGGTAATCCGAGGAGAATGGCTACGGGAATAGATCATAACAGAGTGCCACTTTTAATGGCAGTCCTCGAAAAACGCGTTGGGATGCTCCTCCAGAATCAGGATGCTTATTTGAAGGTGGCTGGCGGCGTCAAATTGGATGAACCGGCCATAGACTTGGCGGTCGCAGTGAGCATTGCATCCAGTTTCCGCGATAAACCGACAAGGCCGACAGACTGCATTATAGGTGAGGTTGGGCTCACAGGCGAGGTCAGGCGGGTATCTAGAATCGAGCAGCGGGTCCAGGAAGCGGCCAAGCTTGGTTTTGAGCGTGTCATTCTTCCCGCGAATAACCTTGGGGGCTGGACAGGCCCGAAAGGCTTGGAGCTGATAGGGGTTTCCACTGTAAGTGAAGCATTAAGGGCTGCGCTTGGAGAATAATCCTTTCTGCCAAAGGGCGGAAAGGACTGGCAGAAAAAGCTTCCATTTCGGAAAAATGTAGGTGTAATTAAGGTTTCATTTCGGGGTTTTTGTTTATAATGATTAAAAGGAGGTGAAGGGA
This sequence comes from Neobacillus sp. YIM B06451, assembly GCF_032667185.1. Lineage (NCBI taxonomy): Bacteria > Bacillati > Bacillota > Bacilli > Caryophanales > Bacillaceae > Neobacillus > Neobacillus sp. YIM B06451. The sequence continues at coordinate 6,893 of NZ_JAVFKJ010000019.1, forward strand.
TGTTAAAACGAATCGTTCAGGCGTGTTTTCTTATTACCGGGGGAACGCTTGGGATCTTTTTAATTCCACCATTATTGAATATTATCGGGGCTGACGGAATTCCATTTTTAAATAATTCCTATATGGCAGCCATTATAGGCGCACTTATATTTTATTTTTTAACTTTTTGGGCAATTGAGTATGTAATAGATTTTATTAAATGGGTTGAAGATACCCTTGTGAGAGTTCCGGTTACCGATGTTCTTTTTGGCAGTCTCGGCCTTATCTTCGGCCTAATAGTCGCATTCCTGATAGGTTTTGCCCTAAATGCTATTGAAGTGCCTGTCCTAAATACAGTGGCACCTATTCTTCTTACCCTTCTTTTTGGGTATTTGGGCTTTCAGGTCGGCTTCAAAAAGCGCGATGAAATGATGAATCTATTTTCGAGCAAGAAGAAAAAGGCGGCTGAAGAGGAGCAGGAAAAAGCTGCTTCCCATTCTCTTAAAATATTGGATACAAGCGTCATCATCGATGGAAGAATCGCTGATATTTGCCAGACGGGCTTTCTTGAAGGAACAATTGTCATTCCCCGTTTCGTCCTTGAGGAACTTCAGCATATCGCCGATTCATCGGATGTGTTAAAGCGGAACAGGGGACGGCGCGGCCTGGACATCCTAAACCGCATTCAAAAGGAAATTGCCATTAATGTGGAAATTAGTGAAACCGACTTTGATGATATTCAGGAAGTCGACAGTAAACTCGTGAAACTCGCGAAAAAAACAGGCGGAATTTTGGTTACAAATGATTTTAACCTGAACAAGGTGAGCGAGTTCCAGAATGTTTCGGTCCTCAATATCAACGACCTTGCCAATGCAGTCAAGCCGGTTGTATTGCCGGGTGAAGAACTAAGTGTTCAGGTAATAAAGGACGGCAAGGAGCATCATCAGGGGGTTGCGTATCTCGATGATGGTACGATGATTGTCGTCGAAGAAGGCCGTGAATATATCGGCAAGCGGATTGATGTCATGGTTACAAGCGTTTTGCAAACATCTGCCGGACGGATGATTTTCGCAAAGCCAAAGCTATATGAAAAAGCATTGTGAATCTATGCTGCCTATACGTGGGCATTGGAACCTACTATAAACGTTTGGGGTTTTTCTTATGAAGTATAAAGTGATTCTGCCGGCAGCCGGCCGGGGGAAGCGAATGGGAGCCGGGGTCAATAAGCTTTTGCTTGAACTCGCCGGGATTCCGGTCCTCATTCATACACTTTTGGTATTTGAAGCTGATGAAAATTGCCAAGGCATGATTCTGGCGGTGAATCCGGAAGAGCAAGATGAGATGGCTAGCCTTCTGCATCGGTATAATATTAAAAAACCGGTCAGGTTTGCCCAAGGAGGAGCTGAGCGGCAGCAAAGCGTATACAGCGGCCTCAAGGAAGCAGGCAACGAAGGGCTTGTTCTTGTCCATGATGCTGCCCGCCCGTTCATCACAAAGGGCATAATCAGCCGTCTGGCTGAAGCAGCGGAACGGGATGGAGCAGCTGTATTGGCGGTTCCAGTAAAGGATACCGTAAAAAAGGTAATCGGAAATCATGTTGCGGAAACGATTGAACGTTCCAGCTTGTGGGCGGTCCAAACCCCACAAGCTTTTCGTATTTCGGTGCTGCTTGAAGCCCACGAAAGGGCTGAGCAGGATGAATTCCTCGGGACAGACGATGCGAGCCTTGTGGAGCGGATGCGGCATCCTGTCGCAGTCGTTCACGGTGACTACAACAATATAAAGTTGACAACGAGGGAAGACCTTGTTTTTGCCGAAGCGATATTGGGACAGCGAAATTCCGAAGGGAAGTAAACAGGTACGGCAACAACTAGTATATAACGTAAAGGAGATACGGATATGTTTCGGATTGGACAAGGATTTGATGTGCATCAGCTTGTGGAAGGCCGCCCGCTCATTATAGGAGGGATAACGATTCCCTACGAAAAAGGACTATTGGGCCATTCGGATGCGGATGTTCTTTTGCATACCGTGGCGGATGCCTGCTTAGGAGCGATCGGTGAAGGGGATATTGGGACGCATTTCCCTGATACGGACGATGCTTTCAAGGATGCTGATTCTGCTAAATTGCTCGAACAAGTGTGGAAGATGGTTAAGGAACATGGGTATGAACTGTGCAATGCCGATTGCACCATCATTGCCCAAAAGCCGAAAATGGCTCCCTATGTTCGCGAGATGAAAAACAAGATCGCCGAGCTGCTTGAAGCCGATCCAAGTCAAATCAATGTAAAAGCAACAACAACCGAGAAGCTTGGCTTTACTGGACGGGGTGAAGGCATTGCCTCCCAGGTGGCGGTCCTGCTTCAAAAAAGAAACCGTTAAGGGCTTCCTGGTCTTCCGGCATTTGCGTTACAGTGGTAAAATGAAACTTAAAGAAAATTGAGCAGCACGTTTAGGAGGATTTTTATGTCAAACACAGTTCGAGTTCGGTACGCGCCAAGCCCGACAGGACATTTACATATTGGAAACGCCCGTACAGCTTTATTCAATTACTTGTTTGCGCGCAGCCAGGGCGGCAAATTTATTATTCGCATCGAGGATACGGACAAGAAGCGTAACATTGAAGGGGGCGAAGAAAGCCAGCTGAACTATTTAAACTGGCTCGGTATCGATTGGGATGAGAGCGTCGATAAAGATGGGGGATATGGCCCTTACAGACAGTCTGAACGGATTGATATTTACAAGAAATATTATACAAGGCTTATAGAAGAAGGCCATGCTTATAAATGCTACTGCACTGAAGAAGAGCTGGAAGCCGAGCGTGAGGAGCAGTCAGCTCGTGGTGAGACCCCCCATTATTCAGGAAAATGCCGCGATTTGACGGATGGAGAACGAAGCCGCCTTGAAAGTGAAGGAAGGCAGCCAAGCGTCCGCCTGAAAGTTCCTGCCGGAAAAATCTACACTTTCAATGACATTGTAAAAGGAGACGTATCCTTTGAGTCCGAAGGCATGGGCGACTGGGTCATGATTAAAAAAGATGGTACACCGACATACAATTTCGCCGTGGCAATCGATGACCATTTGATGGAAATCACCCACGTCCTTCGCGGCGATGACCATATTTCAAATACGCCGAAGCAGTTGATGGTTTATGAAGCGCTTGGCTGGGATGCACCGATTTTTGGCCATATGACGCTAATTGTCAATGAAAGCCGCAAGAAACTTAGCAAGCGTGATGAATCAATCATCCAATTTATTGAACAGTACGATGAGCTTGGCTACTTGCCGGAAGCGTTGTTCAACTTTATCGGCCTCTTGGGCTGGTCGCCTGCAGGGGAAGAAGAAATCTTTTCAAAAGAGGAATTCATTGAGAAGTTCGACCCGGCAAGGCTTTCAAAATCTCCGGCTCTTTTCGATCAGCAAAAGCTTGCCTGGATGAACAACCAGTATATGAAAAAGGTAAATCTGGATAGGCTTGTCGCTATTTCGCTTCCTCATCTTATCAAAGCTGGGCTTGTTAAAGAGGATTTGAATGACAAGGAAAAAGAGTGGGTTATCAGCCTAATTGCTCTCTTTCAGGAGAAAATGAGCTTTGGCGCTGAAATTGTCGAAATGTCGGATATTTTCTTCCGTGAGGATATCAATCCGGATGAGGAAGCAAAATCCGTTCTCGCCGAGGAACAGGTCCCTGAGGTGATGAAGGCCTTCCTTGAGGAAATCGGGAAGCTCGAAGAATTCAAGTCGGAAGGAATCCAGGCTGCAATGAAGGCCGTGCAGAAATCGACGGGCCATAAAGGAAAGAAGCTTTTCATGCCAATCCGCGCTGCTGTAACTGGCCAAACACATGGGCCGGATCTGCCGAAAACGATTGAATTATTGGGCAGGGAAAAAATTCAAAAGAGATTAACCGATTTAATTAGTTAACAATTGGTCTAAAATGGTATATAGTAAAAGTAATCTTATAGCAACAAATCAAAGACGGGGAAAAGTAAAAGAACGAAGCTTGAAAGAGAGAACCATCACCGGCTGAAAATGGTTTAAGCCTCTCGCTTTTTTGAAATGCACCCCTGAGTCCCTCCCGAACTGGCGCAGTCCACAGTAGGAGCAGGGCGGTACCTGCCGTTACCAGGCTTAAGTTGGGGCCGGAATCCTTCCAGGAGGTTTGCGTAGCCCAAACAGAGTGGAACCGCGCACAAGCGTCTCTGTCTTTATGGCAGGGGCGTTTTTTGTTCGTTAGGAAATTATAAAATCGAACATTGTGGCTAACTCGAAATAAGTTATATTAATCCAGCTCCAGCGCCTAGCCCCTCGAGGTCATAAGCCGGTTCCCTCCGGAGGGCAGGCCCGTCCTGCGGGCCCCGTCTTATGCTTGTCGGGGCTGACCCAGGCGCTTTCGCACTTTGTTATTACTTGGCAGATTCATACATTTCCTACGCAGGGAGGGGAAAGGAATGTTCAAAACTTTGAAAGAAGACATCGATGTTGTGTTCGAGCAGGATCCGGCCGCAAGAAGTGCTTTTGAAGTTGTGCTAACCTATTCCGGATTGCATGCCATTTGGGCACACAGGGTTGCCCACGGACTATTTAAACGAAAATTTTTCTTCTTGGCACGCTTGATTTCGCAAATCAGCCGCTTTTTTACCGGAATTGAAATACATCCTGGCGCCAGGATTGGACGCCGCTTCTTTATAGACCACGGAATGGGTGTCGTCATTGGTGAAACATGCGAAATCGGGGATAATGTAACTGTATATCAGGGAGTTACTCTCGGCGGGACAGGAAAGGAAAAAGGAAAACGACATCCGACCATCCATGACAATGCACTGATTGCCGCGGGCGCCAAGGTGCTCGGTTCAATAACTATTGGCGAACATGCAAAAGTAGGCGCGGGGTCGGTTGTCCTGAAGGATGTTCCAGCACATTCGACCGTTGTTGGCATCCCAGGGAAAATCGTCATCCAAAACGGGATTAAAGTTGGCACGAGGCTGGACCATACGGATTTGCCGGATCCAACCGGCGACCGTTTCCAAGAGCTTGAGAAGGAAATTGCCATGTTAAAAGAAGAATTGGAAGCAATCAAAATGAAGGGAGCCAGGTGAGATGGCCATCCAGGTTTATAATACATTGACACGGAAAAAAGAGGAGTTTGTTCCGCTCGAAGAAGGAAAAGTAAAGATGTATGTTTGCGGCCCGACCGTATACAACTATATCCACATCGGGAACGCCCGCCCTGCTATTGTGTTCGACACTGTCAGGCGATATTTCGAACTCCGGGGCTATGATGTGAACTACATCTCGAATTTTACCGATGTTGACGACAAGCTTATAAGGGCGGCAAAGGAACTCGGCGAGGATGTTCCTGCAATCGCCGAACGATTCATCGACGCCTATTTCGAAGACGTTATTGCCCTCGGATGCAAAAGGGCTGACGCTCACCCGCGGGTCACGGAAAGCATGGACATCATTATCGATTTCATTTCGGCATTAATCGACAAAGGCTACGCATACGAGGCCAATGGAGATGTTTATTTCCGGACAAGGAAATTCGATGGTTATGGAAAACTTTCACACCAATCAATTGATGAACTGAAGGTCGGTGCCAGGATTGAGCGGGGTGAGAAGAAACAGGACGCTCTTGATTTTGCTCTCTGGAAAGCAGCGAAGGAAGGCGAAATTTACTGGGAAAGCCCATGGGGCAAAGGCCGCCCAGGCTGGCATATCGAATGCTCGGCCATGGCGAAGAAATACCTGGGTGACACAATTGACATTCACGCGGGTGGGCAGGACTTGGCATTCCCGCACCATGAAAATGAAATCGCGCAGTCAGAGGCACTTACCGGAAAGACGTTTGCCCGCTACTGGATGCACAACGGATATATAAACATTGACAATGAAAAAATGTCGAAATCACTCGGTAATTTCGTCCTTGTCCATGACATTATTAAAAAACATGATCCACAGGTCTTACGTTTCTTTATGCTATCGGTCCATTACCGGAATCCGATTAATTACAGCGAAGAGTTGCTTGAAAACACAAAAGCTGCATTGGAAAGGCTGAAGACATCCTACCAAAACCTGAAGCACAGGAAGGAATCGAGTACGGGGCTGACAGAAGACAATGGCCGCTGGATTGCGGATGTCGAGGCGCTAAGGGAGCGGTTCATCAAGGAAATGGACGATGATTTTAATACAGCCAATGCTGTTACGGTCTTGTTCGACCTATCCAAATTGGCCAACCAATACCTTCTGGAAAAAACAACGGCGGTAGAAGTCATCGACCGTTTTACAAAGGAATTTGAGGAACTTTTTGACGTGCTCGGTCTAAAGCTTGGCGGGGAAGAGTTACTTGATGAAGAAATTGAAGCGCTAATAGAGAAAAGAAACCAAGCCAGGAAAGACAGGGACTTCAAGTTGTCTGATGAAATCAGGGACCAGTTGAAGGACATGAATATCATCCTGGAAGATACGCCTCAAGGTACAAGATGGAAAAGAGGCTGACTTATGCTCCATTACGAAACAACCATTGACGAAAAACAGCTGAACAGCCTTGCGCTTGCCTATATGGGGGATGCGGTCCTCGAGGTCTATGTTCGGCGCCACCTGCTGCAAAAAGGTACGGTCAAGCCGCACCGGCTTCATGCGGAAGCGACAAAATACGTTTCCGCCAAAGCCCAGTCCCAAATACTTTTCAGCTTTATGGATGAAGGCCTGCTTGTCGAAGAAGAAATGGCTGTGGTGAAAAGGGGCAGGAATGCGAAATCAGGTTCTGTGCCAAAAAATACAGATGTGGTTACCTACAGGCACAGCACAGCCTTTGAGGCACTCATAGGAACCCTCTATTTATCAGGCAATAAAAAACGGCTTGAAGAGCTTATTGAAAAAGCATTTGCGTATGTAGAGGGCAGGAAAGGAAGGGTTAAGGATGAGTGAGGATACAATCATTGGCAAAAATCCCGTCCTGGAGGCATTAAGGTCCAAACGGGATATCAATAAAATCCTGATCGCTGAAGGCTCTCAGCGCGGTCAAATGCAACAGATTACAGAACTCGCAAAAGAAGCGAATGTCATTGTCCAATATGTACCGAAGAAGAAAATCGACCAGTTGGCCGATGGAAACCATCAAGGGGTGCTTGCCTATGTTGCCGCCTACCAATATGCCGAGTTAGATGACCTGTTTAACGCGGCGGAAAAGAAAGGCGAGGAGCCGTTTTTTCTGATTCTAGATGAAATCGAGGATCCGCATAACCTCGGTTCTATGATGAGGACAGCCGATGCGGTAGGCGCCCACGGAATCATTATCCCAAAGCGGCGGGCAGTAGGGCTTACTTCAACAGTTGCAAAAGCTTCGACCGGAGCAATCGAGTATATCCCCGTTGCGCGGGTTACAAATCTCGCTCGGACGATTGATGAATTGAAAGAGCGCGGCGTCTGGATCGCGGGAACGGATGCGAAAGGAAGCGTGGATTACCGGCAACAGGATTTCACCATGCCGCTTGGGCTCGTCATCGGCAGTGAAGGAAGGGGGATGGGAAGGCTGATCCGGGAAAAATGTGACTTCCTAGTCCATTTGCCTATGGCCGGGAAGGTCACTTCCCTGAATGCATCAGTCGCCGGAGCATTGTTGATGTACGAGGTTTACCGCAGACGCCACCCGCTTGAGGGATAAGGATGGATATCCTTTTAGTTGACGGCTACAACATTATCGGTGCCTGGCCGGAACTTAGGGAATTGAAGGCCAGGGACCTGTCCGCCGCCAGGGACAGACTGATCGAGTTGATGGCGGAATATCAAGGGTATTCTGGCTATCGGGTTATAGTTGTTTTTGATGCCCATTATGTACAAGGGATAGAGAAGAAGTTTAAAAACCATAAAGTCGAGGTCATTTTCACACGCGAGAATGAATCAGCGGATGAAAGGATTGAAAAGCTGGCCGTTAAACTTGGCAATAGAAAAACACAAATCCATGTGGCCACATCCGATTTTACAGAACAATGGGTCATTTTTGGGCAGGGCGCATTACGAAAGTCCGCTCGAGAGCTTCTTATCGAAATGGCAGGCATCGAAAAAAACATCGAAAAAAATGTAAAGAAAATCCAGGAAAAGAAGCCTGTAACCCGGATTCCAATAAGCGGCGATTTGGCAGAAATTTTCGAAAAGTGGCGCAGAGGCGAAAAATGAACATTGACGCTTAAAAATTACCTACTGTATAATATTTCTAACTATGCATGTACATGCGAGGGGGATCTCAGTGAGTGTGGATGTAAGGTCGAGGGCAGGCGATGAGTTTCTGATTATGGAAGATGAGGAGATCGTTTATTTGGTGCACGGCGGCAACAGCGAAGCCCTGGATTACCTAATCCACAAGTATCGCAATTTTGTCAGGGCCAAAGCAAGGTCCTATTTCCTGATTGGTGCTGACAAGGAAGATATTGTCCAGGAAGGGATGATTGGTTTATATAAGGCAATCCGGGATTTTCGTGACGACAAACTCACTTCCTTCAAGGCATTCGCCGAGCTATGCATTACGAGGTAAATCATCACGGCGATCAAAACAGCCACCAGGCAAAAGCATATCCCGCTGAATTCCTATGTTTCATTGGACAAGCCGATATTCGATGATGAATCCGACAGGACCCTAATGGATGTACTAAGCGGAACCAAGGCGACGGACCCGGAACAGCTTATCATAAACCAAGAGGAATTCGATCATATCGAAATAAAAATGAGCGAACTCCTGAGCGACCTGGAGCGGAAAGTTCTTGCTCTTTACCTTGACGGGCAATCGTATCAGGAAATTTCCGAAGAGCTGAACCGCCATGTGAAGTCGATTGATAATGCCCTCCAGCGGGTTAAGCGGAAGCTGGAGCGCTATCTGGAAATCCGCGAATATTCCCTTTAAGAGTCCGTGAAATATGTATTTTCGATGAAACCCTTCAGAGCTTATTGACAGTTACTGGTGGGCGTGATACAGTTTTAAGGACAAAAAACTGGCAGCAGGTGACGAAATGACAAAAAAAGCTGTTCTTGCCTGTTCTATTTGCGGTTCGCGTAATTATTCAACAGCAAGCAACCAGGCCAGGAACGAACGTCTGGAACTAAAAAAGTACTGTAAAACCTGCAATGCCTCCACGGTCCATAAAGAAACCCGGTAGGACAGCAGGATTTGCATACAGGATAGATGGAGGTCACGAACAATGCAGCGCATAACGAATTTTTTTCGCGATATCGCTCGTGAAATGAGAAAAGTCAGCTGGCCGAAGAAGGACGAGCTTACCCGTTATACGATAACGGTTATCACAACTGTGGCAATTTTCGCCGTATTCTTTGCGGTAGTCGACCTTGGCATTTCAAAGCTGATTCGATTAATTCTTGAATAAACACCCCCTGTTCATGGTATAATGGGAAATAATGCAGGAAATTTCTACAAAGCCCGGTTTAACGGGTTTTTTCATTTGGGAAAGAAAAGCTCCAGCGCCCGTTTACGGCGCTGGAGCTGGACAAAGAAAAGCAAAAGCAGCCGTTTAGCGCGGTAATGGCGAAAAAGAAAATGCAGGGAGGGACGGACATTTAGTCCTTTGAAATGGAAAAGAACTGGTATGTGGTCCATACGTACTCCGGATATGAAAACAAGGTTAAGGCGAATCTTGAAAAACGCGTCGAATCAATGGGAATGCAAGATAAAATTTTTCGTGTCGTCGTTCCGGAAGAGGAAGAAACAGATTTTAAAAATGGTAAAAAGAAAACAGTCAAACGTAAAGTATTCCCTGGCTATGTGCTTGTTGAAATCGTCATGACCGACGATTCATGGTATGTTGTCCGGAATACCCCTGGCGTTACAGGTTTCGTAGGCTCGGCCGGATCAGGCTCGAAACCTACTCCCCTCCTCCCTGAGGAAGTTACAGTCATCTTAAAGAGGATGGGTGTGGAAGAAAAACGGGTTGATGTCAATTTCGAAATTGGCGAAACTGTCAGGGTCAAGGAAGGTCCGTTCACGGATAAGACAGGCATCATTGAAGAAATGGATAAAACGAAGTCGAAGCTGCGCGTGCTTGTCGATATGTTTGGCCGCGATACGCCGGTTGAACTCGATTTTTCACAAATTGATAAGTTATAACCCTACTGGCGTACGCAAGGTATATAAAGCGAACCTTCTACCGGTTTGGGGGTTATCCCCCGCTGAGTAGCTGGATCTACTAAAGTTAAATTCTCCGCTTCTTCAGGCCAGGGTAGTATTCCTGTCCGTTAAGAGTGGAAGAAAAAAATTAACTGAAAGTGTAAAATAGCTTGAAATCAAACGTGAAAAGTGGTAACATTTCAAAGGTCAGTATGTCTTGGACAGGAAAAACCGGACATTTGTCAAGTTCTTTATGTGAATAAAGGCTTTTGTTATGAGTGGGAGGGGGATACCCCTATTACCACATCACGGACTTTTTAAGGAGGTGTGTCTCGTGGCTAAAAAAGTAATTAAGGTAGTTAAATTGCAAATCCCTGCTGGTAAAGCTAACCCAGCGCCACCGGTTGGTCCTGCATTGGGTCAGGCGGGTGTAAACATCATGGGATTCTGTAAGGAATTTAACGCACGTACAGCGGACCAAGCAGGTCTGATCATTCCTGTTGAAATTACGGTTTTTGAAGACCGTTCCTTTACATTTATTACGAAAACTCCTCCAGCTGCAGTTCTTTTGAAAGTAGCAGCCGGAATCCAGTCTGGTTCAGGCCAGCCTAACCGTAATAAAGTAGCAACAGTTAAGCGCGACAAGGTGCGCGAGATTGCTGAACAGAAAATGCCTGACCTGAATGCGGCCAGCGTTGAAGCAGCAATGCGCATGGTCGAAGGTACAGCGCGCAGCATGGGTATCACGATCGAAGACTAATCCGTGCTGACTGTTAAGGTATGATGGGGTTGCGTAGCTGATTTATCACACGCAACCTTTGTTCTGTAAGGCGGAAGTCGAGCGGGATGATATCCGGCTCCGACGCCGGGAAAAAGGCGTTTATGCCTTTTTACGTGGGAGGTCCATTCCGTTATAACCACAAATCAAGGAGGATATTTAAAATGGCTAAGAAAAGCAGAAAGTATCAAGAAGCCGCTAAGCTTGTCGACCGTACGAAAGCTTATCCGGTAAACGAAGCGATTGAGCTTGCTAAGAAAACAAACTACGCAAAATTCGATGCGACTGTCGAAGTTGCTTTCCGTCTTGGAGTAGATCCGAAGAAAGCTGACCAGCAAATCCGTGGAGCGGTAGTGCTTCCAAACGGAACTGGCAAAACCCAGCGCGTCCTTGTTTTCGCAAAAGGCGAAAAAGCGAAAGAAGCGGAAGCTGCTGGCGCAGATTATGTTGGCGATTCCGAGTATATCAACAAAATCCAACAAGGCTGGTTCGAATTCGATGTAATCGTTGCGACACCTGACATGATGGGTGAAGTTGGTAAGCTTGGCCGTACACTTGGACCAAAAGGCTTAATGCCAAACCCTAAAACCGGCACTGTTACATTTGATGTAACCAAGGCGGTTAACGAAATCAAAGCCGGTAAAGTAGAGTACCGCGTTGACAGGGCTGGTATCATCCACGTTCCTATCGGCAAAGTTTCTTTCGAAGATGAAAAGCTTGTAGAAAACTTCAAGACCATTTTCGACACAATGGTTAAAGTTAAGCCGGCAGCTGCAAAAGGAACTTACATGAAGAGTGTAACAGTTTCCTCTACAATGGGTCCTGGCGTGAAAATTGATCCAGCTTCTGTAACAGCGAAATAATTATTGACAAAACAATTCAAGTTTGTTAATATTACTTTTGTTGTTTAAAATGAATACATTTGTACCGAAGACAGCAGGTGCTGACAAGCTTAAATATCCTGCCGAGGGAATACGATAGAATTGGCCCTTCAAACGGCTTGTTGTATTATGCCTCCATGTCTTCTTGATATGGAGGCTTTTGTTTGCCCGGTATAAATGCAGAAATCTATAGGAGGTGTAATCATGAGCAGCGCTATCGAACAAAAGAAATTGATCGTCGATGAAATCGCCGATAAATTTAAGAACAGCGTAACATCTGTAGTTGTAGACTACCGTGGATTGAATGTTGCCCAACTAACCGAACTTCGTAAGCAGCTTCGTGAAGCTGGTATTGAATTCAAGGTTTACAAAAACTCGATGAGCCGCCGTGCGGCAGAAGCTTCCGACCTTGCTGGCCTTAATGAGTCTTTGACTGGCCCTAACGCCATCGCATTCAGCGCGGAAGATGTAGTTGCTCCAGCGAAAATCATCAATGATTTCGCGAAAAAGAACGACGCTTTGGAAATCAAAGCTGGTGTCATCGAAGGGAACGTTGCAACCGCCGAGGAAATCAAGGCACTTGCAGAACTTCCATCACGCGAAGGATTGCTGTCCATGCTACTCAGCGTGCTTCAAGCTCCTATCCGCAACCTTGCTCTTGCTACAAAAGCTGTTGCAGAGCAAAAAGAAGAACAAGGCGCGTAAGCTGACCGTTTTCGCTTTACCATAAAACCAACAAATTTGAGGAGGAAATTTACAATGACTAAAGAACAAATCATTGAAGCAGTCAAATCCATGACTGTACTTGAACTTAACGACCTAGTAAAAGCTATCGAAGAAGAATTCGGCGTAACTGCAGCTGCTCCTGTAGCTATGGTTGGCGGCGGCGCTGGCCCAGTTGCTGAAGAAAAAACTGAATTCGATGTTATCCTTGCATCTGCAGGCGATCAAAAAATCAAGGTTATCAAGGTTGTTCGTGAAATCACTGGACTTGGCCTTAAAGAAGCAAAAGACCTTGTTGACAACACTCCGAAGCCAATCAAAGAAGGCGTTTCTAAGGAAGATGCTGAAGCTATCAAAGCTAAGCTTGATGAAGTTGGAGCTAACGTCGAAGTTAAGTAATCAACCAATTAGAAAGCTCGCTGCCTAAGCGGGCTTTTTTCTGCTTTCCCTGGAGGTGGAAATGATGGCGGATCATTATTATTCACGGAAGCCGCATGTTGAGAGTGCACCAAAGCATTGGGAGTATACACTGAGGAACGTTCGTTTCCGGTTCAAGTCCGATAGCGGTGTTTTTTCAAAAAATGAAGTCGATTTTGGTTCAAGGTTGTTAATCGAAACATTTGTATTGCCTGAAATTTCCGGGCCAATCCTTGATGTGGGCTGTGGCTATGGACCAATCGGGCTAGCGATAGCCAGACAGTATCCTGGCCGCGCCGTACATATGGTGGATGTAAATGAACGCGCCCTTGAACTAGCGATGGAAAACGCAAAGGCGAACGGAGTGGAGAATGTCATTGTTTATGAAAGTGACAGGCTGACTGGCGTGCAAGAGACAGGCTTTGCCGCAATCCTTACCAATCCTCCTATTCGCGCCGGCAAAAAAACAGTCCATGATATTTTTACTCAGGCGAAAGAGAAGCTGGTGGAACTGGGCGAGCTTTGGGTTGTGATTCAGAAAAAGCAAGGAGCGCCATCAGCATTGGATAAGCTGAATGAGCTATTCGGGGAAGTGGAAGTAGTCGACAAGGAAAAGGGCTACTTTATTATCAGGGCGAAAAATGTTTGACTCGAAAATGCCACTATGTTAATATTATAAAATGCCATCATCTTATTTTCGGTACTATTCCAGATTGTCAAGCTTTTTTTGCGAAAAGGATAAAACTTTCTGTGAATGAAAAAGGAAATTCTTTTTGTATAAAACTGGTATAGGAAGGAAAAGATGACAAAATAATAGGTGAAAATGTGAAAAATGCGGTTTTTGAGTCGAAAAACCCTTTTTCTTTTTTGTCTGTTGCGGGACAACTGTCCGGCTTCAGGCTCCAAATAGATTTACATTATAACTCTTGATTTGAGGGGTGAATCAGTTGACAGGTCAACTAGTTCAGTATGGACGACACCGCCAACGAAGAAGTTACGCGCGAATCAGTGAAGTTTTAGAATTACCAAATCTTATTGAAATCCAAACCTCTTCTTATCAATGGTTTCTTGATGAGGGACTGCGTGAAATGTTCCAGGATATTTCACCGATTGAAGACTTTACTGGTAACCTATCTCTAGAATTTATTGATTATAGCCTTGGCGATCCGAAATATTCCGTTGAGGAATCGAAGGAACGAGATGTTACATATGCGGCACCGCTGCGTGTAAAAGTGCGTCTCGTCAACAAAGAAACAGGGGAAGTAAAGGACCAGGATGTTTTCATGGGCGATTTCCCGCTAATGACAGAAACAGGCACCTTTGTTATAAATGGTGCGGAACGTGTCATCGTTTCCCAGCTAGTACGCTCTCCTAGCGTCTACTACAGCGGGAAAGTGGATAAAAACGGGAAAAAAGGTTTTACAGCCACCGTTATACCGAACCGCGGCGCTTGGCTTGAATATGAAACAGATGCCAAGGATGTCGTATACGTAAGGATAGATCGTACCCGGAAGCTGCCAGTTACGGTTCTTTTGCGTGCACTCGGGTTCGGCTCTGATCAAGAAATCATCGACCTCATTGGCGACAATGAGTATATCCGCAATACGCTTGAAAAGGACAATACCGACAGCATCGAAAAAGCGCTGCTTGAAATTTATGAGAGGCTGCGTCCAGGTGAACCGCCTACGGTGGAAAATGCCAAGAGCCTGCTCGTTTCGCGTTTCTTCGACCCTAAACGATATGATCTAGCAAGTGTAGGGCGCTATAAAATCAACAAAAAGCTTCATATTAAAAACCGACTGTTTGGCCAGCGGCTTGCTGAAGCATTGGTGGATCCGGAAACCGGCGAAATCATCGCTGAAGTAGGAACGCTACTTGACCGGAGGAATCTTGACAGGATCATCCCCCACCTTGAAAAGAACATCAACATGGACAGCTACGAGCCAGGAGGCGGAGTGGTCGATGGTGAGATCGTCCTTCAGGGAATCAAGATTTTCGCGCCAACCGATGATAACGAAAAAGTTATAAATATTTTAAGCAACGCCTATGTACCGGAACAGGTAAAGAACATTACCCCGGCAGATATCATTGCTTCAATCAGCTATTTCTTCAATCTCCTTCATGGAGTGGGTGATACGGACGATATCGACCACCTTGGAAACCGCCGCCTCCGTTCTGTAGGGGAATTACTGCAGAACCAGTTCCGGATCGGGCTTTCCAGAATGGAGCGTGTTGTCCGTGAGCGGATGTCGATCCAGGATACAGCGACTATCACTCCGCAACAGCTGATCAATATCCGTCCGGTTATTGCTTCAATTAAAGAGTTCTTCGGAAGCTCCCAGCTTTCGCAGTTCATGGACCAGACGAACCCACTTGCCGAATTGACGCATAAACGCCGTCTATCAGCACTCGGGCCAGGTGGTTTGACTCGTGAGCGCGCTGGCTTCGAAGTTCGTGACGTTCACTATTCCCACTATGGGCGTATGTGTCCGATTGAAACGCCGGAAGGACCGAACATCGGGTTGATTAACTCGCTTTCATCTTATGCGAAGGTAAACCGTTTCGGTTTTATTGAAACTCCGTACCGGAGGGTAGATCCTGAAACAGGAAAAGTGACGGATCGCATCGACTATCTGACCGCCGATGAAGAGGACCTTTACGTAGTCGCCCAGGCAAACGCAAGGCTTGATGAGGATGGCTCGTTTATCGATGAGGACATCGTTGCTCGTTTCCGAAGCGATAATACGGTAGTCCCGAGGGAACGCGTCGATTACATGGATGTATCGCCAAAGCAGGTTGTATCCGCAGCGACTGCGTGCATCCCGTTCCTTGAAAATGACGACTCCAACCGCGCCCTGATGGGAGCAAACATGCAACGACAGGCTGTTCCGTTGATGCAGCCGGAAGCTCCAAGGGTTGGTACCGGTATGGAGCACGTTTCCGCGAAAGACTCCGGAGCCGCCGTCATTTGCAAACACGAAGGAATTGTTGAGCACGTTGAAGCCCGTGAAGTTTGGGTTCGCCGTGTCCAGGAAATTGATGGCCAGGAAGTAAAAGGCGACCTCGATAAATACAGGATGCTTAAATTTATCCGCTCAAACCAGGGAACTTGCTACAACCAGCGCCCGATTGTTTCTGTAGGCGACAGGGTAACCAAAGGTGAAATACTGGCCGATGGACCATCTATGGAAAAGGGCGAACTGGCTCTTGGCCGGAACGTGCTGGTTGCGTTCCTGAACTGGGATGGCTACAACTATGAAGATGCCATCATCATGAGTGAACGGCTTGTAAAGGATGATGTGTATACATCCATCCATATTGAAGAATATGAATCTGAGTCCCGCGATACGAAGCTGGGGCCGGAAGAAATAACACGCGATATCCCGAACGTTGGGGAAGATGCGCTCCGAAACCTTGATGAGCGTGGAATCATCCGTACAGGCGCGGAAGTCAAGGACGGCGATTTGCTTGTTGGTAAAGTTACGCCTAAAGGGGTAACCGAACTGACTGCCGAAGAGCGTCTGCTTCATGCAATCTTCGGTGAAAAGGCCCGTGAAGTAAGGGATACTTCACTCCGTGTTCCACATGGTGGCGGCGGAATTGTCCTGGACGTTAAAGTGTTCAACCGTGAAGACGGTGATGAGCTTCCTCCGGGCGTAAACCAGCTCGTCCGTGTGTATATCGTCCAAAAACGTAAAATCTCCGAAGGGGACAAAATGGCCGGACGCCACGGAAACAAAGGGGTTATTTCCCGAATTCTTCCTGAAGAAGATATGCCATATCTTCCGGACGGATCACCTGTGGACATCATGCTTAACCCTCTCGGCGTACCTTCCCGTATGAACATCGGGCAGGTACTTGAACTCCATCTCGGCATGGCTGCGAGGGCGCTTGGCATCCATGTTGCGTCACCGGTATTCGACGGGGCGACTGAGGAAGATGTATGGGCAACTATCGAAGAAGCCGGCATGGCCCGCGACGCGAAAACTGTCTTATATGACGGACGAACAGGCGAACCATTTGATAATCGGGTTTCTGTCGGGGTCATGTATATGATTAAACTTGCTCACATGGTTGACGATAAGCTGCATGCCCGTTCAACTGGCCCGTACTCTCTCGTTACGCAGCAGCCGCTTGGCGGAAAAGCCCAGTTCGGCGGACAGCGTTTCGGGGAGATGGAAGTTTGGGCGCTTGAGGCGTATGGCGCTGCCTATACCCTTCAGGAAATCCTTACTGTCAAATCCGATGATGTGGTCGGCCGTGTAAAAACGTACGAAGCAATTGTAAAAGGCGAAAACGTACCAGAACCAGGTGTTCCTGAGTCGTTCAAAGTATTGATTAAAGAGCTTCAAAGCCTTGGACTTGATGTGAAAATCCTGTCCGGTGATGAAGAAGAAATAGAAATGCGTGACCTGGAAGACGAGGATGATATGCAGCAGGTCGATACATTGACCATTGCTCCTGAAACACAAAGCTTCGAATCTGAGAAAGTAGGTTCAAAAGAGTAACATGGAAAAGCGGAGGCGCCTTGCGTCGGAGCTAGACAATTCTCGAAGAGAATAAGCTTTTCAGGTTTTAACCATAACCGCCCGGGCGCCATACGAGCGTCCGGGAGCCGGTTATGTCAGCTACAGGGTAAAACCTGGAGATTAAAAGGGAGGTAGGCCCCTTGCTGGATGTTAATAATTTTGAGTATATGAAAATCGGACTTGCGTCGCCGGATAAGATCCGTTCATGGTCTTTCGGTGAGGTCAAGAAGCCGGAAACAATCAACTATCGTACATTAAAGCCAGAGAAAGACGGCCTTTTCTGTGAAAGGATTTTTGGCCCAACGAAGGACTGGGAGTGCCATTGCGGAAAGTATAAGCGCGTCCGCTATAAGGGAGTCGTCTGTGACCGATGCGGTGTTGAAGTGACACGCGCAAAAGTCCGCCGCGAACGGATGGGCCATATCGAGCTTGCCGCACCCGTTTCCCATATTTGGTACTTCAAAGGAATTCCGAGCAGAATGGGACTCGTTCTTGACATGTCCCCCCGCGCCCTTGAGGAAGTCATCTATTTTGCTTCCTATGTGGTGACGGATTCAGGGGATACAGCCCTTGAAAAGAAACAGCTTTTATCCGAAAAAGAGTACCGCGCATACCGCGAAAAGTACGGAAATAAATTCCAGGCTTCCATGGGCGCCGAAGCAATCCGGAAGCTCCTTCAGGACATCGACCTTAATAAAGAGGCCGATTCCCTCAAAGAGGAATTGAAAACAGCCCAAGGACAAAGGCGCACACGCGCAATCAAGCGCCTTGAAGTCCTGGAAGCATTCCGCGGATCGGGGAATGAGCCATCATGGATGGTTCTGGATGTTCTTCCTGTAATCCCGCCGGAATTACGCCCAATGGTCCAGCTGGATGGCGGCCGTTTTGCCACATCCGACCTGAATGACCTTTACCGCCGAGTCATCAACAGAAACAACCGCCTTAAGCGCCTGCTTGACCTTGGCGCACCAAGCATCATTGTCCAAAACGAAAAACGCATGCTGCAGGAAGCTGTCGATGCGCTGATTGACAACGGACGCCGTGGACGTCCTGTAACTGGGCCGGGGAACCGCCCATTGAAATCCCTCTCCCATATGCTGAAGGGTAAACAGGGACGTTTCCGCCAAAACCTGCTTGGAAAACGTGTTGACTATTCAGGACGTTCGGTTATTGTCGTTGGCCCGAACCTGAAAATGTATCAATGCGGCCTTCCTAAGGAAATGGCACTGGAATTGTTCAAGCCGTTCGTCATGAAGGAACTTGTTGAAAAGGGCCTCGCCCATAACATTAAATCCGCAAAGCGGAAAATCGAACGCGTCCAGCCTGAAGTCTGGGATGTGCTCGAAGAAGTCATCCGTGAACATCCAGTCCTGCTGAACCGCGCGCCGACTCTACACAGGCTGGGCATCCAGGCATTCGAGCCGACACTTGTCGAAGGACGGGCGATCCGCCTTCACCCTCTTGTGTGTACCGCATACAACGCGGACTTTGACGGTGACCAGATGGCCGTGCACGTACCACTTTCTGCAGAGGCACAAGCTGAAGCGCGCCTCTTGATGCTGGCGGCTCAAAACATCCTTAACCCTAAGGATGGCAAACCGGTCGTAACGCCGTCCCAGGACATGGTATTGGGGAACTACTACCTGACTTTGGAACGCGAAGGTACGATCGGCGAAGGGATGGTCTTCAAGGATACAAACGAAGCGCTCATAGCCTACCAAAATGGCTATGTCCACTTGCATACACGCGTTGCCGTTCACGCAGGCTCGCTTAATAATGAAACATTTACCGAAGAGCAAAACAAGCAGCTGTTGATGACAACAGTCGGAAAGCTTATTTTCAATGAAATACTGCCGAAGTCGTTCCCTTACATTAATGAACCGACAAAGCACAACCTCGAAGTGAAAACTCCGGAAAAGTACTTTGTTGAAAAGGGTGCCGATGTTCGAGCGGTAATCAAGGAAATGCCGCTTGTAGAGCCGTTTAAAAAGAAAATCCTCGGAAACATCATCGCTGAGGTATTCAAACGCTTCAAAATCACTGAAACTTCGAAAATGCTTGACCGCATGAAGGATCTCGGCTTTAAGTATTCGACAAAGGCGGGGATTACGGTCGGGGTAGCCGATATCGTTGTTCTCGGTGAAAAAGAAGAAATCCTTGCTGAGGCACAAAGCAGGGTTGACAATGTGCAGAAGCAGTTCAGGCGTGGTTTGATCACCGAAGACGAACGCTATGACCGTGTCATCTCCATTTGGAGCCAGGCGAAGGATACGATTCAGGGCAAGCTGATGCAGTCCCTGAATAAGACAAACCCAATCTTCATGATGAGTGATTCCGGAGCGCGTGGTAACGCCTCCAACTTCACCCAGCTTGCTGGTATGCGTGGTATGATGGCCAACCCGGCAGGGCGGATTATCGAATTGCCGATCAAATCTTCCTTCCGTGAAGGTCTGACAGTATTGGAATACTTCATTTCCACACACGGTGCTCGTAAAGGTCTTGCCGATACAGCACTTAAAACAGCTGACTCGGGCTACCTCACACGCCGCCTTGTCGACGTTGCCCAGGACGTTATCGTCAGGGAAGACGATTGCGGAACGGACCGCGGGCTAAGGATTAGGGCATTGAAGGATGGCACAGAGGTAATCGAATCACTTGAAGAACGCTTGATTGGCCGTTATGCAAGAAGGAATATCAAGCATCCTGAAACAGGGGAAATCATTGTTCCAGAAAACGGCCTCATAACGGAAGACCTAGCCGTCGAAGTTACCAAAGCCGACATAGAGGAAGTACAAATCCGCTCGGCGTTTACGTGCAATACGCGGCACGGGGTATGTAAAAAATGTTATGGCCGCAACCTCGCAACTGGCCAGGAAGTCGAAGTGGGCGAAGCAGTCGGAATTATCGCTGCCCAATCCATTGGTGAACCTGGAACCCAGCTTACGATGCGTACATTCCACACGGGCGGTGTAGCAGGGGACGATATTACCCAAGGTCTTCCGCGTATCCAAGAACTATTCGAAGCGCGTAATCCGAAGGGCCAGGCAGTCATTTCCGAATTGGAGGGTGTCGTAGTCGGCATCAACGAAGGGCGTGACCGCCAGCAGGAAATCGTCATCCAGGGCGAAGTCGAATCACGGACTTATACAGCCCCTTACACGGCAAGACTAAAAGTCCAAGTTAACGACAGAGTTGAACGTGGCCAGGACCTTACTGAAGGATCGATCGATCCGAAAGAGCTTCTAAAGGTAACGGATGTCGGCAATGTACAGGAATACCTGCTGCGTGAAGTGCAAAAGGTATACCGGATGCAGGGGGTTGAAATCGGCGACAAGCACATCGAAGTGATGGTCCGCCAGATGCTCCGTAAAATCAGGATCATCGATGCCGGTGAAACAGATGTTCTTCCGGGCATGCTTCTGGATATCCATCAATTTACCGATGCGAATGAAAAGGCATTGTCGAACGGCAAAATGCCGGCAACAGGTCGTCCAGTCCTACTGGGTATCACAAAGGCATCACTTGAAACGGATTCCTTCCTTTCAGCGGCGTCCTTCCAGGAAACAACACGGGTGCTTACCGATGCGGCCATCAAAGGCAAGCGCGATGAGCTTCTCGGCCTGAAGGAAAACGTCATTATCGGAAAGCTCATCCCTGCAGGAACAGGAATGCAGCGTTACCGCAAGGCGGAACCGGTGACCCAAGAGGAAGAAGAAAGCATCACAATCGAATAAGAGGGCAAACCGCCTCCTTATTATCAAAGACGGCACCAGTAACCAGCCTGGTGCCGTTTTAAAGATTTTTTGGCGATGCTAAAGGGAGCCGTTATGTAAACCAAGTTGATTGAAGCGAAGGGCACCCACTCCAGCGGGATGCAGCAGCAAGGTGGAGACCCCTCGGAAAGCGAAAGCGCCTTGATCAGCCCCGACAAGCGCTGAAGGACCGAAGCGACCTCGAGGGGCTAGGCGCTGTAGCTAGACAAGCAGGCGCTAGCGCCGAGGAGGCTCCACTGACGCCCCGCGGAAAGCGTGTGCCCGGAGCGGAAATCAACAGCCAATTTAACATAGCTATTTTTAAAAAAATATAGCAAGATTAGTTGACATACACTTTTCATGATGGTAATATAGCAAAGGTGCTCCTATTCACCTGTAACTTTGGAGGATATGAACGATGTCTTATGAAAAAGTTTATCAGGCGAGGAAACTCATGATAGGAACAAAACAGGCAGTCAGAGCGCTTGAAGAAGGTACCGCCGATGAACTGGTTATCGCGGAGGATGCTGATCCGAAACTAACGGAAGCAGCCGTTGAAGCGGCCGGAAGACATGGCATACCTGTGCTGCGGGTCGATTCGATGAAAAAACTCGGCAAGGCCAGCGGCATTAAAGTTGGAACTTCTGCTGTCGCAATAATCCGTTGAAAACTGTTTTTGCAGATGCTGCTGCAAGAACTTTGTTTTTGCCTAAAAAAGAACCACCTGGATGTGTGGGTCTACAAAAGTCGTGAAGGGAGGAAAAAACATGCCTACAATTAACCAATTGGTGCGCAAGCCTCGTAAATCCGTTGAGGAAACTTCGAAGTCCCCTGCGCTTAACAAAGGTTACAACAGCTTCAAAAAATCACAAACAAACGTATCGTCTCCACAAAAACGCGGTGTTTGCACCCGTGTTGGTACGATGACTCCGAAGAAACCGAACTCAGCGCTTCGTAAATATGCTCGTGTGCGTTTGACGAACGGAATCGAGGTAACTGCCTACATCCCTGGTATTGGCCACAACCTTCAAGAGCACAGTGTTGTTCTTATCCGTGGCGGCCGTGTAAAAGACTTACCGGGTGTTCGTTACCACATCGTACGTGGCGCCCTAGATACAGCTGGCGTAAACAACCGTATGCAAGGCCGTTCCAAATACGGTACTAAGCGTCCGAAAGCACCTAAAAAATAATCATTGAACCCTAAATAGAAGATTTTCTGAAAGGAGGAAAAAATATGCCTCGTAAAGGTCCTGTTGCAAAAAGAGACGTTTTGCCAGATCCGCTTTACAATTCGAAGCTAGTTACCCGCCTGATCAACAAAATGATGATCGACGGTAAGAGAGGTACATCCCAGGCAATTCTTTATAATGCATTCGATATCATCCGTGAACGTTCAGGAAAAGAACCAATGGAAGTTTTCGATGCCGCACTAAAGAATATCATGCCTGTACTTGAAGTAAGAGCACGCCGTGTTGGTGGTGCAAACTACCAGGTTCCAGTTGAGGTGCGCCCAGACCGACGCACTACACTTGGACTACGCTGGTTGGTGAACTACGCAAGGCTTCGTGGCGAAAAGACTATGGAACAGCGTCTTGCCAACGAAATCCTTGATGCAGCAAACAACACTGGCGCATCTGTCAAGAAGCGTGAAGACACACATAAAATGGCTGAAGCCAACAAAGCATTCGCACATTACCGTTGGTAAAATAAATGCGTTTAAGCACCCGCAATGGGTCCTTAAACTAGACGAGCTATATAGAACCATACTTGGCCGGGCAAGCTTCCCGGCTTCAGGTACGGTTGCTACATAGCTGCCGAAGGATCTCTAAACACTCATACAAGGAAGGAGAAAGACCCAATGGCAAGAGAGTTCTCCTTAGAAAAAACTCGTAATATCGGCATCATGGCCCATATTGATGCGGGGAAAACAACCACCACTGAACGTATCCTGTACTATACGGGACGTATTCATAAACTTGGCGAAACTCACGAGGGTGCAGCCCAGATGGACTGGATGGAGCAGGAGCAAGAGCGCGGGATCACAATCACTTCCGCTGCGACAACTGCATCCTGGAAGAACCACCGCGTAAACATCATTGACACGCCAGGGCACGTAGACTTCACAGTAGAGGTAGAACGTTCACTGCGTGTACTAGATGGTGCGGTTACTGTTCTTGATGCCCAATCCGGCGTTGAGCCACAAACTGAAACTGTATGGCGCCAGGCCACTACCTATGGTGTTCCGAGGATCGTATTCGTTAACAAAATGGATAAGATCGGTGCGGATTTCCTTTACTCCGTAAGCACCTTGCGTGACCGCCTACAAGCAAATGCACATCCAATTCAACTTCCGATTGGTGCAGAAGACCAATTCGAAGGCATCATTGACCTTGTAGAAATGAAAGCTACTTTCTACGGTAATGATCTTGGAACTGACATTGAAGTCCGTGAAATTCCAGAAGAGTACCTTGCGCAGGCAGAAGAATATCGCGAAAAGTTAATTGAAGCGGTTGCCGAGCTTGACGAAGAACTCATGGAAAAATACCTTGGCGGAGAAGAGCTTACGAATGAAGAAATCAAAGCTGCCATCCGTAAGGGCACACTTTCTGTTGAATTCTACCCTGTTCTTTGCGGAACCGCATTTAAAAACAAGGGTGTTCAATTAATGCTTGATGCGGTAATTGACTATCTTCCAGCTCCTACTGATGTTGCTGCGATTAATGGACATGCTCCTGGCGCGGAAGAAGAAGTTATCGAAAAGCACTCAAGTGACGAGGAACCATTCGCGGCTCTTGCGTTCAAGGTTATGACTGATCCTTATGTTGGTAAACTAACGTTCTTCCGTGTATACTCCGGTACTTTAGAAGCTGGATCCTATGTCCAGAACTCTACAAAAGGAAAGCGTGAACGGATTGGACGAATCCTGCAAATGCATGCAAACAGCCGCCAAGAAATCTCTAAGGTATATGCTGGAGACATCGCTGCTGCAGTAGGTTTGAAGGATACCACTACAGGAGATACGCTTTGCGATGAAAAGAATCCTGTTATTCTTGAATCCATGAAGTTCCCTGAGCCTGTTATTCAGCTTTCTGTTGAGCCTAAGTCAAAAGCAGACCAGGACAAAATGGCGACTGCGTTGCAAAAGCTCCAGGAAGAGGACCCTACATTCCGCGCGCATACCGACCAGGAAACTGGACAGGTTATTATCGCCGGTATGGGTGAGCTTCACTTGGATGTCTTGATCGACCGGATGCGCCGTGAATTCAAGGTAGAAGCAAACGTGGGTGCACCACAGGTTGCCTACCGCGAAACATTCCGCGGCTCTGCGCAGGTTGAAGGGAAATTTGCCCGTCAATCCGGTGGACGCGGACAATTCGGACACGTTTGGATTGAGTTCTCTCCAAACGAAGAAGGAAAAGGCTTTGAATTCGAAAACGGAATCGTAGGCGGTGTCGTTCCTCGTGAATACATCCCTGCAGTACAGGCTGGCCTCGAAGACGCTCTTGAAAGAGGCGTACTTGCCGGTTATCCGCTAGTAGACATCAAAGCAAGGCTTTTCGACGGATCTTACCATGACGTTGACTCTTCCGAAATGGCGTTTAAGATTGCCGCTTCCATGGCGCTTAAAAATGCTGCTTCGAAATGTAATCCGGTTATCCTTGAGCCGATCATGAAGGTTGAGGTAGTTATCCCTGAAGAATATCTTGGGGATATCATGGGACAGATCACTGCCCGCCGCGGCCGCGTTGAGGGTATGGATGCACGAGGAAATGCACAGGTAGTCCGTGCGATGGTTCCACTATCAGAAATGTTCGGTTATGCGACTGCCCTTCGTTCTGGCACACAGGGACGTGGAGTGTTCTCCATGCACTTTGACCACTATGAAGAAGTACCAAAATCGATCTCTGAAGAAATCATCAAAAAAAATAAAGGTGAATAATTGATTTTCACCATCCAATCAAGTATAACTACTATGTAAGCATAGGCTGAGTCTGGCTTGCCATACTCAGCCCTAAATAATACTTAACTTTTTAAAATTAAAGGAGGAAATCCTAATGGGTAAAGCTAAATTCGACCGTTCCAAGCCACACGTTAACATTGGAACAATCGGTCACGTTGACCATGGTAAAACTACTTTGACAGCTGCAATCACAACTGTCCTTGCAAAAGCAGGCGGCGGTGAAGCACGCGGTTATGATCAAATTGACAACGCTCCAGAAGAAAAAGAGCGTGGAATCACAATCTCAACTTCTCACGTTGAGTATGAAACTGCTAACCGCCACTATGCGCACGTTGACTGCCCAGGGCACGCTGACTATGTTAAAAACATGATCACTGGCGCTGCTCAAATGGACGGCGGTATCCTTGTAGTATCCGCAACTGACGGCCCAATGCCGCAAACTCGCGAGCATATCCTTCTTTCCCGTCAGGTAGGCGTTCCTTACCTTGTTGTATTCATGAACAAGTGCGACATGGTAGACGACGAAGAACTACTTGAACTAGTTGAAATGGAAATCCGTGACCTTCTATCTGAATATGAGTTCCCTGGCGATGACACTCCAGTTATCAAAGGTTCTGCTCTTAAAGCTCTTGAAGGCGATGCTGCATGGGAAGAAAAAATCATCGAGCTTATGGATGCTGTAGACAGCTATATCCCAAATCCAGCTCGTGACACTGAGAAGCCATTCATGATGCCTGTTGAGGACGTATTCTCCATCACTGGCCGTGGAACAGTTGCTACTGGACGTGTAGAGCGCGGACAAGTTAAAGTTGGTGACGTTGTTGAAATCGTTGGTTTCACTGAAGAGCCAAAATCTACAACTGTAACAGGTGTAGAAATGTTCCGTAAGCTTCTTGACTATGCAGAAGCTGGAGATAACATCGGTGCACTTCTTCGTGGCGTAGCCCGTGAAGACATCGAGCGTGGACAAGTTTTGGCTAAGCCAAAGTCCATCACTCCGCACACAAAGTTCAAAGCTGAAGTGTACGTTTTGTCCAAAGAAGAAGGTGGACGCCATACTCCATTCTTCTCTAACTACCGCCCACAATTCTATTTCCGTACTTCTGACATTACAGGTATCTGTAACCTTCCAGAAGGCGTAGAAATGGTTATGCCTGGCGACAACATCGAAATGTCAGTTGAGCTTATCGCTCCAGTTGCGATCGAAGAAGGAACTAAGTTCTCTATTCGTGAAGGCGGCCGTACAGTAGGCGCTGGCGTTGTTGCTTCTATCGTTGAATAATTGGTCTTGATCAAAAGCGGATGGGTGACGACCCATCCGCTTTTTTGATTTTGATTGCCCCGTCGTAGAATGAGGATTTATCCCAACTTTTTTGGATGGAATCACATTCTGCTTAAAGATACCGCATTGGTTTGCCGACAAAAATCGAGTTTCTTCTATAGTAATGTACATTGAAAGTAATGGTGCAAAAATACGAAAAAAGCATGCAGTTTCGCAACAGACATAAAAATGAAAGAAAACATTGCAATCACTGTATAGTGCCGCTATAATAGTACAAGTGTGCGAAACATAAAAACCCCATGAAAGTTATTGCGTTCGGGCGGTGTTTTGTGTATAATAGACAATGTTGGTCTTTGACTGCGATGATGTGAGAGGTTGCTGACACACCCGGCCGCTTTGCCATGGCGAGTGTGCAGGAGATTTTCACGGAGAATGTCTATTTTTAAAATAGGCGAAAAGGAGGGAAAAATAATGGCAAAACAAAAAATTCGTATCCGATTAAAAGCGTATGATCACAGGATTCTGGATCAGTCTGCAGAGAAAATCGTTGAAACAGCCAAGCGTTCCGGTGCCGCAGTGTCTGGCC
The DNA here is from genome assembly GCF_032667185.1 of Neobacillus sp. YIM B06451. Classification (NCBI taxonomy): domain Bacteria; kingdom Bacillati; phylum Bacillota; class Bacilli; order Caryophanales; family Bacillaceae; genus Neobacillus; species Neobacillus sp. YIM B06451. The sequence continues at coordinate 33,895 of NZ_JAVFKJ010000019.1, forward strand.
CAATTCCGCTTCCAACTGAAAAGACGGTTTACACGATCCTTCGTGCGGTCCACAAGTACAAGGATTCCCGTGAGCAATTCGAGATGCGTACACACAAGCGTCTGATCGACATTGTGAACCCAACTCCACAAACAGTTGATTCACTTATGCGTTTAGACCTGCCATCCGGCGTCGACATCGAAATCAAACTATAAACCATCATAAATAATATTATTCAGGAGGTGTGACGAATGACCAAAGGAATCTTAGGAAGAAAGATTGGTATGACTCAAGTATTTGCTGAGAACGGCGATTTAATCCCTGTAACAGTTATTGAGGCAGCTGCCAACGTTGTCCTTCAAAAGAAGACGGTTGAAAATGACGGTTATGAAGCTGTTCAGATCGGTTTTGAAGATAAACGTGAAAAGCTTGCCAATAAGCCTGAAAAAGGACATGTTGCTAAAGCGAATACTGCTCCTAAGCGCTTCATTCGCGAATTCCGCGGAGTAGACTTGGCAGCATATGAAGTTGGTCAGGAAGTCAAAGTTGATATTTTTGCAGAAGGCGACATCGTTGATGTTACCGGAGTATCGAAAGGGAAAGGATTCCAAGGCTCTATCAAGCGCCACGGACAATCCCGCGGCCCAATGGCTCACGGTTCCCGCTACCATCGCCGTCCAGGTTCCATGGGACCAGTTGCCCCGAACCGCGTATTCAAAGGCAAAGCATTGCCAGGACGCATGGGTGGAGAAGTAGTTACAGTTCAAAACCTTGAAATTGTAAAAGTAGATACTGAACGCAATTTGCTTCTTGTAAAAGGCAATGTGCCTGGAGCTAGAAAAGCAATGATTAAAATTAAAAGTGCGGTAAAAGCATAGGACTTCTTAAGAAAGGAGGAACAAAGGAATGCCTAAAGTAGCATTGTTTAACCAAAACGGTTCCCAAGTTGGGGAAATCGAACTTAATGATACAGTTTTCGGTATTGAGCCAAACCAGCATGTGCTTTTCGAAGCTATTTTGATGCAAAGGGCTTCAATGCGCCAGGGAACACACAAAACAAAAATTCGTTCTGAAGTAGCCGGCGGCGGACGCAAGCCGTGGAGACAAAAAGGAACAGGCCGTGCGCGCCAAGGTTCTATCCGTTCTCCACAATGGAAAGGCGGCGGTACAGTTTTCGGACCAGTACCACGCAGCTACAGCTACAAATTGCCAAGGAAAGTACGCAGGCTAGCAATTAAGTCAGCTCTTTCCACAAAGGTACTTGAAGAAAACATTGTGGTACTTGAAAGCCTTGCTTTCGAAGCGCCAAAAACGAAAGATTTCGTAAATGTCCTAAAAGGACTTTCCGTAGAAAAGAAAGCACTTGTTGTAACTGCTGACCTTGATGAAAACGTCGCATTGTCTGCAAGGAACATTCCTGGCGTTACAGTAGTAGCAGCCAACGGCATCAATGTCGTCGATGTCCTTAACCATGACAAGCTGATCATCACCAAAGCAGCGGTTGAAAAAGTAGAGGAGGTGCTTGCATAATGGATGCACGCGATGTCATTAAGCGCCCCGTTATCACCGAACGTTCTACTGATTTGATGGCTGAAAAGAAATACACGTTCGAAGTTGACGTTAGAGCCAATAAAACACAAGTAAAAGACGCTGTTGAAAAAATCTTTGGCGTTGATGTTGAGAAAGTAAACATCATGAACTACAAAGGTAAATTCAAGCGCATGGGCAAGTTTGGCGGATATACGAACAAACGCCGCAAGGCTATTGTTAAGCTGACTGCCGACAGCAAAGAAATCGAAATTTTTGAATCCTAGAATTTAACTAGAAGAGGAGGGAATAGAAATGGCGATTAAAAAGTACAAACCTACCTCTAACGGTCGTCGCGGCATGACAGTTTCTGATTTCGCGGAAATCACAACTAGCACCCCAGAGAAGTCTTTGTTGGCTCCGCTGACAAAAAAGGGCGGCCGTAACAACCAAGGTAAGTTAACTGTTCGTCATCAAGGTGGCGGCCACAAGCGTCAATACCGTCTAATCGACTTTAAGCGCGACAAAGATGGCATTCCAGGACGCGTTGCCACTATCGAATATGATCCAAACCGTTCAGCAAACATTGCACTAATCAACTATGTGGATGGGGAAAAGCGTTACATCCTTGCTCCTAAAAACCTTAAGGTTGGCATGGAAGTAATGTCTGGCCCAGACGCTGATATCAAAGTAGGGAACGCACTTCCACTTGCGAATATCCCGGTTGGTACAGTTGTCCACAACATCGAGCTTAAGCCTGGAAAAGGCGGCCAGTTGGTCCGTTCCGCAGGTACATCTGCACAGGTTCTTGGTAAGGAAGGCAAATACGTACTGGTTCGTTTGACTTCCGGTGAAGTCCGTATGATCCTTGCGACTTGCCGTGCTTCCATCGGCCAGGTTGGAAACGAGCAGCACGAACTGATCAACATCGGTAAAGCAGGACGTTCCCGCTGGTTAGGCAAGCGCCCAACTGTCCGCGGATCTGTCATGAACCCGAACGATCACCCACACGGTGGTGGTGAAGGACGTTCCCCAATTGGACGTAAATCACCAGTATCACCATGGGGCAAGCCAACTCTTGGACGCAAAACACGTAAAAAGAAAAACAAGTCCGATAAATTCATTGTACGACGCCGTAAAAAATAACGTGATTGAACTACGGTTCAAAAAACGAACCGTAGAACGGTCTCGAAGGGAGGTACCCACATGGGTCGCAGTTTGAAAAAAGGACCTTTTGTTGATGATCATTTATTGAAAAAGGTCGAAAGCCTTGGTGCTGACAGCAAGCATGTAATTAAAACTTGGTCACGCCGTTCAACAATATTCCCACAATTCATCGGCCACACAATCGCTGTGTACGATGGACGCAAACATGTGCCGGTCTATATCACTGAAGACATGGTAGGCCACAAGCTAGGAGAATTTGCTCCAACACGCGCTTATAAAGGCCATGGCAATGACGATAAGAAAACAAGACGTTAATGAGAGGAGGGCATCACATCATGCAAGCTAAAGCTGTTGCAAGAACAGTCCGTATTGCTCCTCGTAAAGCTCGTTTAGTCGTAGATTTAATTCGAGGAAAGCAAGTTGGCGAAGCGGTAGCCATTTTAACTTTGACTCCGAAGGCTGCTTCTCCAATCGTTGAAAAAGTATTGAAGTCTGCTATGGCTAACGCAGAACACAATTATGAAATGGACGTTAACAATCTTGTGGTTGAGCAGGCATTCGTTGACGAAGGTCCGACACTGAAGCGTTTCCGCCCACGTGCGCAAGGCCGTGCCAGCGCAATCAACAAGCGCACTAGCCACATTACAATCGTTCTATCAGAAAAGAAGGAGGGATAATTAGTGGGTCAAAAAGTAAATCCAGTCGGTTTGCGTATCGGTATCATCCGTGATTGGGAATCCAAATGGTACGCAGGCAAAGACTTTGCAGATCTTCTTCATGAAGACATTAAAGTTCGTGAATACATCCAGAAGCGCCTGAAAGACGCATCTGTATCCAAAGTTGAAATCGAACGCGCTGCTAACCGTGTTAACGTTACTGTACACACTGCTAAGCCAGGTATGGTAATCGGTAAAGGCGGTACAGAAGTTGAAGCGCTCCGCAAAGCGTTGAACCAGCTTACTGGCAAGCGTGTCCACATTAATATCCTTGAAATCAAAAAGGCTGACATCGATGCCAAGCTTGTTGCTGAAAACATCGCTCGTCAGTTAGAAAACCGTGTATCATTCCGCCGTGCCCAAAAGCAGGTTATCCAACGTGCAATGCGCGCAGGTGCGAAAGGTATCAAAACAATGGTATCAGGCCGTCTTGGCGGTGCAGATATCGCCCGTTCTGAACACTACAGCGAAGGAACTGTTCCCCTTCATACACTTCGTGCAGACATCGACTATGCAACTGCAGAAGCTGATACTACTTACGGCAAGCTAGGCGTAAAAGTATGGATTTATAAGGGTGAAGTCCTTCCAACGAAGAAGAAATCTGAGGAAGGAGGCAAATAATCATGTTATTGCCTAAGCGTGTAAAATACCGCCGTGTACACCGTGGAAAAATGCGCGGTCAAGCAAAAGGCGGAACTGAAGTAACTTTCGGTGAATTCGGTTTGCAGGCAACTGAAGCCTCCTGGATCACAAACCGCCAAATTGAATCTGCCCGTATCGCGATGACTCGTTACATGAAGCGTGGCGGTAAAGTTTGGATTAAAATTTTCCCGCACAAGCCATATACTGCAAAGCCACTTGAAGTACGGATGGGTTCCGGTAAAGGTTCTCCGGAAGGCTGGGTAGCAGTTGTAAAGCCTGGTAAGATCATGTTTGAAATTGCCGGCGTATCTGAAGAAATCGCACGCGAGGCGCTCCGCCTTGCAGCACACAAGCTTCCAGTTAAATGCAAATTCGTAAAACGTGAAGAAATTGGTGGTGAATCAAATGAAAGCTAATGAACTACGTGACCTTACCACTGCCGAACTAGAACAAAAAGTCAAGTCATTAAAAGAAGAACTCTTCAACCTTCGCTTTCAATTGGCGACTGGACAGCTTGAAAACACTGCCCGCATCAGGGAAGTGCGCAAGTCAATCGCCCGCATGAAAACTGTTGTCCGTGAAAGAGAAATCGGCGTTAACAATCGATAATTGAGAGGAGGTCCGCCAAATGAGCGAACGCAACCAACGCAAAGTTTACACCGGACGCGTTGTTTCTGACAAAATGGATAAGACCGTTACTGTTCTTGTCGAGACACACAAAAAGCATCCTCTTTATGGTAAACGCGTTAAATACTCTAAAAAGTTTAAGGCGCATGATGAGCAAAACCAAGCCAAAATCGGTGATATTGTCCGCATTATGGAAACTCGCCCGCTTTCGGCTACAAAACGCTTCCGCCTTGTTGAAGTGGTTGAAAAAGCAGTTATTATTTAATTGTTCGGATAAGCTTTCATCCGAAGGGAGGTTACACGCATGATTCAACAGGAAACACGTTTAAAAGTTGCTGACAACTCTGGTGCTCGTGAAGTTCTGACAATTAAAGTGCTTGGTGGCTCTGGCCGCAAAACTGCCGGCATTGGCGATGTGATCGTCTGCACAGTGAAACAAGCAACACCAGGTGGCGTTGTTAAAAAAGGTGACATTGTTAAAGCAGTTATCGTACGGACTAAGAGCGGTGCGCGCCGTTCAGACGGAACTTACATTAAGTTTGACGAAAACGCATGTGTCATTATCCGTGATGACAAGAGCCCGCGCGGAACCCGTATTTTCGGACCGGTTGCACGCGAATTGCGCGACAGCAACTTCATGAAGATCATTTCCCTTGCTCCAGAAGTACTTTAATTAGCAGTACTTGCAACAAACCAATCTTAAATGCCTTTAAGGAGGTGCGCACAGATGCATGTAAAAAAAGGTGACAAAGTAATGGTCATCTCTGGCAAGGATAAAGGCAAGACAGGAACAATCCTGGAAGCATATCCGAAGCAAAACCGTGTCCTCGTAGAGGGAGTTAATATCGTCAAGAAGCATTCAAAACCTTCCCAGGCGAATCCCCAGGGCGGCATTAGCAGCCAGGAAGCACCTGTACACGTATCAAACGTTATGCCTATAGACAAGTCCGGAAAGCCTAGCCGTGTTGGCTACAAAATTGTTGACGGTAAAAAAGTACGCGTAACAAAATCCGGTGAAGTATTAGATAAATAGTTCATGAAGAAGGGAGGTACAATAGATGAACCGCCTAAAGGAAAAGTATGTAAAAGAAATTACTCCTGCTCTAGTGAGCAAGTTTAACTATAAATCTGTTATGCAGGTTCCTAAAGTAGAAAAAATCGTTGTGAACATGGGTGTTGGCGATGCAGTAGCAAACGCAAAAGCCCTGGACAATGCTGTTGAAGAACTGACAAGCATTACTGGCCAAAAGCCGGTTGTTACTCGCGCGAAAAAGTCAATCGCCGGCTTCCGCCTTCGTGAAGGCATGCCAATTGGAGCGAAAGTTACTTTGCGCGGTGAGCGTATGTACGAGTTCCTCGACAAATTAATTTCAGTTTCTCTGCCACGGGTGCGCGACTTCCGCGGAATTTCCAAGAAAGCATTCGACGGCCGCGGCAACTACACTCTTGGTGTGAAAGAACAATTGATCTTCCCTGAAATTGATTACGATAAAGTAAGCAAAGTCCGTGGTATGGATATCGTTATTGTTACGACAGCCAACACTGATGAAGAAGCACGTGAGCTTTTAACTCAGTTTGGAATGCCGTTCCAGAAGTAATCTATAAATAAGGGAGGCGAAAACGTGGCTAAAAAGTCAATGATTGCGAAGCAAAAACGCACGCCTAAATATAAGGTGCAAGAGTATACCCGCTGCGAACGCTGTGGCCGTCCACACTCTGTATACCGCAAATTTAAGCTTTGCCGTATTTGTTTCCGTGAATTAGCATACAAAGGCCAGATTCCTGGTGTGAAAAAAGCTAGCTGGTAAAACCCAAGTCTGGGAAGGAGGTAAAAATAATGGTCATGACAGATCCAATTGCAGATATGCTTACCCGCATCCGTAATGCGAACATGGTGCGCCATGAAAAGCTGGAAGTACCTGCTTCCAATATCAAAAAAGAAATCGCTGAAATCCTTAAGCGTGAAGGTTTCGTCCGTGATGTAGAGCTGATTGAAGATAACAAGCAGGGCATCATCCGAATCTTCCTGAAGTACGGTGCAAACAACGAGCGCGTTATCACTGGCCTCAAAAGAATTTCGAAGCCTGGCCTTCGTGTCTATGCAAAATCAACAGAAGTGCCTCGCGTATTGAACGGCCTTGGCATCGCCCTTGTTTCAACTTCACAGGGTGTCGTTACTGATAAAGAAGCCCGTGCAAAGCAAATCGGCGGAGAAGTATTAGCATACATCTGGTAAGAAAGTTTCTGAATGAATGGAGGTGCACTAAATGTCTCGCATAGGAAAAAAACCAATCGAAATTCCAGCAGGAGTTACGGTTACTCTAGATAAAAACACTGTTACAGTTAAGGGACCGAAAGGCGAGTTGGTTCGTACTTTCAGCCCTGAAATCAGCATCCTCGTAGAAGATAATGCTGTTACGATTACACGCCCTTCCGATGTAAAGGAAATCCGTGCATTGCATGGCACAACACGGGCTGTACTCGCCAACATGGTTGAAGGTGTATCCAAAGGCTTTGAAAAAGGCCTTGAGCTAGTAGGGGTTGGTTACCGTGCTTCCAAGCAGGGCAACAAGCTTGTACTTAACGTTGGATATTCCCACCCGGTTGAAATTGAGCCTGAAAAGGGACTTGAAATCGAAGTGCCTGCAAATACAAAGGTAATTGTTAGAGGCTACGACAAAGAACGTGTTGGAGCGCTTGCTGCAAACATCCGTGGCGTCCGTCCTCCAGAGCCTTACAAAGGTAAAGGGATTCGCTATCAAGGCGAAGTTGTCCGCCGTAAGGAAGGTAAAAAAGGTAAGTAATGCCGCATAGTAATACGAAAGGAGTGACGTAAATGATTACGAAGCTTGATAAAAACGTGAGCCGTAAGAAAAGACATGCACGCGTCCGTTCAAAGCTTAGCGGAACAGCGGCCCGTCCCCGTCTGAATGTGTTTCGTTCCAACAAACACATTTACGCTCAGTTAATCGACGATGTGAACGGAGTTACTCTAGCGAGTGCTTCGACAATGGATAAAGATTTCGGATCGGAAGTTTCCGGAAACAAAGAAGCTGCGCAAAAAGTTGGAGAACTTATTGCAAAGCGTGCAGTCGAAAAAGGCATCACTTCAGTAGTCTTCGACCGCGGAGGGTACCTCTACCATGGCCGCGTCCAGGCTCTTGCTGATGCTGCCCGTGAGAACGGCTTGCAATTTTAATAGACAAAGGAGGGACACACAAAGATGCGTCGCATTGATCCAAACAAACTTGAACTTGAAGAACGCGTAGTTACGGTCAACCGTGTTGCTAAGGTTGTTAAAGGCGGACGCCGTTTCCGTTTCACTGCTCTTGTCGTAGTAGGAGATAAAAATGGCCATGTCGGCTTTGGCACAGGTAAAGCACAGGAAGTACCTGATGCGATCCGTAAAGCAATTGAAGATGCAAAGAAAAATCTGGTTTCCGTGCCGATGGTTGGAACGACTATTCCACATCAGGTTATCGGCCGTTTCGGGGCTGGTGAAATTCTTCTGAAACCTGCATATGAAGGTACAGGAGTTATCGCTGGCGGCCCTGTCCGTGCGGTACTTGAGCTTGCCGGAATTTCCGACATTCTTTCTAAATCGCTTGGAACAAATACGCCAATCAACGTAGTTCGCGCTACAATTGACGGCATCAAGCAACTTAAGCGTGCCGAAGATGTTGCGAAACTGCGCGGAAAATCAGTAGAAGAACTGTTAGGATAAGGGAGGGAAATCAAATGGCTAACAAATTGCAAATTACCCTCACTAAAAGCGTGATCGGCCGTCCACAGGACCAGCGCGAAACAGTTAAGGCTCTCGGATTGCGAAAAGTGAACCAAACAGTAGAGCAACAGGACAACGCGGCTATCCGCGGAATGATCAATAAGGTTGCCCACCTTGTTTCGGTTAAAGAACAATAAACGATTCATACTTTCTTAAGGAGGTGCCCAAATGAAACTTCATGAATTAATGCCAGCAGAAGGCTCCCGCAAAGACCGCAAGCGTAAAGGCCGCGGTATCGGATCCGGCAACGGAAAAACTGCAGGTAAGGGCCACAAGGGTCAACAAGCCCGTTCCGGTGGCGGTGTGCGTGTGGGTTTTGAAGGTGGTCAAACGCCTTTATTCCGCCGTTTGCCAAAACGCGGTTTTACAAACATCAACCGCAAGGAGTATGCGATTGTAAACCTTGATGTCCTGAACAGCTTTGAAGACGGTACAGAAGTTACTCCAGAACTTCTTATCGAAGCAGGCTTGGTTAAGAACGAAAAAGCAGGAATCAAGATTCTTGCAAAAGGAAACGTTGAGAAAAAGTTGACTGTAAAAGCTCATAAATTTTCCTCTGCTGCCAAGGAAGCAATCGAAGCTGCCGGTGGAAACACTGAGGTGATCTAATGTTCCGGACAATCTCCAATTTTATGCGCGTGGGTGAAATAAGGAACAAAATTCTATTCACCCTTTTGATGTTAGTCATCTTCCGTATCGGAACTTTTATTCCGGTTCCAAATGTCAATGCTGATATTCTTAAAGCCCAGGACCAGTTCAGTGTATTCGGCGTGCTGAATACATTTGGAGGCGGGGCCTTGCAAAACTTCTCCATCCTTGCAATGGGCATTATGCCTTATATCACTGCTTCGATCATCATCCAGCTATTGCAGATGGATGTTGTGCCGAAGTTCACCGAGTGGTCAAAGCAGGGGGATGCGGGAAGAAGAAAGCTTGCCCAATTTACCCGTTATTTCACAATTGTGCTTGGATTTATCCAGGCATTAGGCATGTCCTACGGGTTTAACAACATGGCCCAAGGCCAGTTGATTGAAAGCTCTGGAATCGGAACGTACTTGCTGATCGCGACAGTCCTGACCGCTGGTACTGCCTTTCTAATGTGGCTCGGTGAGCAAATCACGGCAAAAGGTGTCGGTAACGGGATCTCAATCATCATCTTCGCAGGAATTGCATCCGGAATTCCGACTACTGTCAACCAAATTTATATTCAGCAGTTCCAAGACGTAGGTGACGATTTGTTCATCCGCATCTTGACAGTGCTGCTCATTGTTCTGGCTGTTATCGCCATTGTTGTTGGGGTAATTTTTATCCAACAGGCAGTTAGAAAAATCCCGATCCAATACGCAAAAAGGATGACTGCGGGACGTACGCCGGTTGGCGGCCAGTCCACCCACATGCCTTTGAAAGTGAACGCAGCAGGGGTTATCCCGGTCATTTTTGCAGTATCATTCATCATTACTCCAAGGACAATCGCTCAATTCTTCCCAACGAATGACGTGACTCTTTGGATAACGAGAGTATTCGATTATAACCATCCTATCGGGATGGTGCTATATGCAGGATTGATCATCGCGTTTACGTATTTCTATGCATTTATCCAGGTGAATCCGGAACAGGCAGCCGAAAACCTGCAGAAGCAGAGCGGCTATATCCCTGGAATCCGGCCAGGAAAGCCAACGCAAGAATACTTTACACGCGTGCTCTATCGTCTGACATTTGTAGGGGCGATTTTCCTGTCAGTGATCGCTGTCCTTCCAATTGTTTTCATTGAAGTGGCAAACCTGCCGCAGTCAGCCCAAATTGGCGGAACGAGCCTGCTGATCGTGGTCGGCGTAGCGCTTGAAACAATGAAACAACTTGAAGCCCAGTTGGTCAAACGCCATTACAAAGGCTTTATCAAGTAAGGTTGGTTTTGGGGACGCTACCGTTCCCTAAAACCACATAATCCCCGAGGGGGTAATTGCATGAACTTAGTATTAATGGGTCTACCTGGTGCCGGTAAAGGCACTCAGGCGGAAAAAATTGTAGAACAGTTTGGAATCCCCCATATCTCAACCGGAGATATGTTCCGTGCCGCAATGAAGGAAGGTACGGAATTGGGACTGAAAGCAAAGGCGTACATGGATGAAGGGGCGCTTGTCCCGGATGAAGTGACGATTGGCATCGTACGGGAAAGGCTAAGCAAGGAAGACTGTGAAAAGGGCTTCCTCCTCGACGGGTTCCCAAGGACAGTTCCGCAGGCTGAAGCACTTGAAAGCATGCTGGAAGGGTTGAACAAAAAAATTGACTTTGTCCTCAATATCGATGTTGACAAATCCATTTTGATGGAACGCCTGACAGGACGCCGCATCTGCAAAAATTGCGGTGCGACCTACCATCTTGTTTTCAATCCCCCCGCAGTTGAGGGAGTGTGCAATCGCTGTGGCGGTGAATTGTACCAAAGGGCGGACGACAACGCTGAAACCGTGCAGAACAGGCTTGACGTCAACATGAAGCAATCGAAGCCATTGCTTGATTTTTATATTGAAAAAGGGTACTTGCGCAATATCGATGGGCAACGTGAAATCTCCGAGGTTTTCGCTGACATCCAGGCATTGCTTGGGGGCTTGGAGTAATGATCATTTGCAAAACGCCCCGTGAGCTGAAAATCATGCGAGAAGCGGGCAGGATTGTGGCTTTGACCCATGAAGAACTAAAGAAACATATAGTTCCGGGGATTACCACAGAAGAACTGGACCGCATTGCAGAACAAGTAATCCGGAAGCACGATGCAATTCCTTCTTTTAAAGGCTACAATGGTTTTACCGGCAGCATTTGCGCTTCAGTCAATGAGGAGCTGGTGCATGGCATTCCCGGAGGCCGTATTTTAAAAGAAGGGGATATCATCAGCATCGATATCGGAGCCAAATACAACGGCTATCACGGTGACTCGGCCTGGACCTATCCGGTTGGCGAAATAGACGAGGAAACTGCCCGTCTGTTAGAAGTAACGGAACAGTCCCTGTACAAAGGGCTGGAAGAGGCTAAGCCAGGCGAACGTCTCACGAATATCTCGCATGCAATTCAGGTGTATGTTGAAGAAAACGGTTTTTCGGTCGTGCGCGAGTATGTAGGCCACGGTGTGGGGCAAGACTTACATGAGGAACCACATGTTCCGCATTACGGACCGCCAAACAAAGGCCCTCGGCTCAGGCCTGGCATGGTACTGGCAATTGAACCGATGGTAAATGCGGGCAGCCGGTATGTAAAAACACTGGCTGACAACTGGACAGTTGTAACTGCTGATAGCAAAAACTGCGCCCATTTTGAACATACGATTGCCATTACGGAGGAAGGCTTTGAAATTCTCACAAAACTGTGATGAAACTCGCGGCCCTGTTCCCGGTCAAATCGCCCTTGTTAAAAGCGGACGCGGCGCAGGCCAGTATGTTATAATTATAAAGTTGGCTGATGAACAATTTGTTCTTGTCGCTGACGGCGGGAAGCTAAAAAACAACCGCCCAAAGAGGAAGAATCTCCGTCATCTCCAACTGGTGGACCGCATAGCTCCGGAAGTTTATGACAGTATCTTGGAAACAGGCAGCGTGACGAACGGAAAGCTGCGCTTCGCACTTACAAGGTTTTTAAACGAACGCCTGACAGATGAAGAGAAGGGAGACGAATTCGATGGCTAAAGATGATGTAATTGAAATTGAAGGCAAGGTAATTGAAACTTTGCCAAACGCCATGTTTAAGGTAGAATTGGAAAATGGCCATACGATCCTTGCCCACGTATCAGGCAAGATCCGTATGCACTTCATCAGGATTCTGCCTGGCGATAAAGTAACAGTGGAGCTATCCCCATACGACTTAACTCGCGGCAGGATTACCTACCGCTTCAAATAAGCCGATTGCACTCCGTACTGCTAAGGAGGTTAGGATAATGAAAGTCAGACCATCTGTAAAACCGATCTGCGAAAAGTGCAAAGTTATCCGTAGACGCGGAAAAGTTATGGTTATTTGTGAAAACCCTAAACATAAACAAAAACAAGGTTAAAAATAAAGGAGGTGCTCCATATTTATGGCACGTATTGCTGGTGTAGATATTCCGCGTGAAAAGCGTGTGGTTATCTCTTTAACTTACATCTATGGAATTGGTAAAAATACAGCACAAAAGGTCCTTGCTGAAGCGGGCGTTTCTGAAGACACTCGTGTACGCGATCTTACAGAAGACGAACTCAACAAAATCCGTGAGATCGTTGACAAGCTTAAGGTGGAAGGCGATCTTCGCCGTGAAGTTTCCCTTAACATCAAGCGCCTGATGGAAATCGGGAGCTACCGTGGTTTGCGCCACCGCCGCGGGTTGCCTGTTCGTGGACAAAACACGAAGAACAATGCCCGTACGCGTAAAGGCCCACGTAAAACTGTAGCGAACAAGAAGAAGTAATCAGTAAAGGAGGTACTTACAAATGGCACGTAAAACTAATACTCGCAAACGCCGTGTGAGAAAGAATATCGAATCCGGTATCGCTCATATTCGCTCAACATTTAACAATACGATTGTTACCATCACCGATGTTCATGGTAATGCTATTTCCTGGTCAAGTGCAGGTGCGCTTGGATTTAAAGGTTCTCGTAAATCTACTCCATACGCTGCGCAAATGGCTGCTGAAACTGCTGCTAAAACATCAATGGAACATGGTCTGAAAACTCTTGAAGTAACTGTAAAAGGTCCTGGCGCCGGACGTGAAGCTGCCATCCGTGCACTTCAGGCTGCAGGTCTTGAAGTTACTGCAATCAAAGACGTCACTCCAGTTCCACATAATGGTTGCCGTCCGCCAAAACGCCGTCGCGTGTAATTTTTCTGTATAGAAATTGTATCCATGTCTATAATGGGATATGATACCAATTTTCGTTCATGCAGAACCAATAATCCAGTTGTTGTGCACAAACAGGGACGAATACAGGGGGAATTTCGGTTGGGCAGTGACCGGCCGGGTTTTCGACGTTTTGAAGGAGGGTATATTTGATGATCGAAATAGAAAAACCAAAAATCGAAACGGTTGAGATCAGCGATGATGCCAAATACGGGAAGTTCGTCGTAGAGCCACTTGAGCGTGGATATGGTACAACTCTGGGTAACTCCTTACGTCGTATCCTACTATCATCACTCCCAGGTGCCGCGATTACATCGATTCAGGTAGATGGTGTTCTTCATGAGTTTTCAACAATTGAAGGCGTCGTTGAGGATGTCACATCCATTATCTTAAACATTAAGAAAATCGCATTGAAAATATACTCCGATGAAGAAAAAACGCTTGAAATCGATGTAAAGGGTGAAGGCCAGGTAAAGGCTGGCGATATCACTCATGACAGTGATGTTGAAATCCTTAATCCGGATCTCCATATTGCTACATTAGGTTCAAACGGACATCTTCGTATGCGGCTAACTGCAAGGCGCGGACGCGGTTATACGCCAGCTGACCAGAATAAGAGAGAAGACCAGCCGATTGGCGTGATTCCGATCGACTCGATCTACACTCCGGTTTCCCGTGTGTCCTACCAGGTGGAAAATACACGTGTTGGGCAAATGACCAACTACGATAAATTGACATTGGATGTATGGACAGACGGCAGCACAGGCCCCCAGGAAGCCATCGCGTTCGGAGCAAAGATTTTGACCGAGCATTTGAACATCTTCGTTGGATTGACAGATGAAGCGCAAAATGCCGAGATCATGATTGAAAAAGAAGAAGACCAAAAAGAAAAAGTCCTCGAAATGACAATTGAAGAACTCGACCTTTCGGTGCGTTCTTACAACTGCCTGAAGCGCGCAGGAATCAATACTGTCCAGGAGCTTGCCAACAAGACCGAGGAAGATATGATGAAGGTGCGCAACCTTGGACGTAAATCGCTAGAGGAAGTAAAAGCGAAACTAGAAGAGCTTGGGTTGGGCCTTCGCAAGGACGACTAGTCCGGCAAAGCCGCCAAAGCCTTTACTGACTTCAACAAAGGAGGGAACCCTTCATGGCATACAGGAAATTAGGCCGCACAAGCGCACAGCGTAAAGCGATGCTTCGTGACCTTACAACTGACCTAATTATTAACGAACGTATCCAGACAACTGAAACACGTGCGAAGGAACTGCGTTCTGTTGTAGAAAAGATGATCACTCTTGGAAAGCGCGGAGATTTGCATGCACGCCGCCAGGCAGCAGCATACATCCGTAACGAAATAGCCGATGCAGAGAACAACACGGATGCACTCCAAAAATTGTTTGCTGATATCGCTCCTCGTTACACAGAGCGCCAAGGTGGATACACTCGCATCATGAAAGTTGGTCCTCGCCGCGGCGACGGTGCACCAATGGTCATCATCGAGCTAGTTTAATACACCATCTAGAAGGCAAGGGACAGTTTCATGAAACTTGTTTCTTGCCTTTTTTACAAGAAGAGCGGAAGCGGCCGCTTAGCGCCGTATGGACTGGAGGGCTTCGAACGAGATAAAGGAAACACGATGAACGAAGTGAATCGATGTTGACTTATCGTAAGGAGGAGACCGAAGTACACTAGGCGCTGGCCGCTGCAGCTGGACAATGAAGAGCGGAGGCACGTAGCTGGACACAAGAATAGCGAAAGCCGCCGCTTTAGTTAGAAATGAATAGTATTGCCGCACAAGCCAAAAAGAGCGTTACGATGGGCAGGAATATCCATTGGATAACCGGATNCTGGCCGCTGCAGCTGGACAATGAAGAGCGGAGGCACGTAGCTGGACACAAGAATAGCGAAAGCCGCCGCTTTAGTTAGAAATGAATAGTATTGCCGCACAAGCCAAAAAGAGCGTTACGATGGGCAGGAATATCCATTGGATAACCGGATGGCCAGGTTTGGCCCAGACTTTCGGAAGATTGCAGCTTCATTTGTTTAAATCGCCTGCATTCTTTTCCTGTCCCGTCTAGCTCATGCACCCCTCCCGTTTCTCAAAAAGAAACCCTGAAATACATCAGATCCTGTATCTGAAGGGGGGCGGGGTGCAGGCTTTTTTTGCTTTTACGGAAGAGCAGAGAGAGAAAAGGTGAGCCGAGAGGAGGAAGGCCTGGTGAAAAAACCGATTATCAGCCTTGAAAATGTTTCATTTCAATACAGCAATGGAGATCGATATGCCGTCCAGGATGTCAGCTTTGAAGTGTATGAAGGTGAATGGCTTGCGATCGTTGGGCATAACGGATCTGGGAAATCCACACTGGCCAGGCTTTTAAATGGGTTGCAATACCCTCAAAAAGGAACTATTGTGGTTGGAGGATTAGCCCTCGCCGAACAAACAGTATGGGATATCCGAAAGAAGCTAGGAATGGTATTCCAAAATCCGGACAACCAATTTGTCGGGACGACAGTAAAAGATGATGTGGCTTTTGGTTTGGAAAACAACGGCATCCCTCAAGAGGAGATGGCCGTCCGGGTGCCAGAAGCTTTGGCGAAGGTTAAAATGGAACAATTTCTTAATCAAGAGCCGCACCATCTTTCCGGCGGGCAAAAGCAGCGGGTAGCAATTGCTGGAGTGTTGGCGCTCAGGCCAACGATTATTATTCTGGATGAAGCAACCTCGATGCTCGACCCAAGAGGGCGGGAAGAAGTGCTTGAGACCGTGAGGCTGTTGAAGAATGAGAAAGCCTTAACGGTCATATCCATAACCCATGACCTTGATGAAGCGGCGAAAGCTGATAGAATCATCGTTATGAATAAAGGCTCGGTTTACCGTAAAGGTACGCCGGAAGAAATATTCGCCTTGGACGAAGAACTCATCTCCCTCGGCCTCGATATTCCGTTTGCGGTTAAAATGGGAAAGACGTTAGTCGAAAGAGGGATAAAACTGCCGAAAAATTATTTGTCTGAAGAAGAGTTGGTGACGGAACTATGGACATCTCGCTCAAAGATATAGAATACAAGTACCAGGCAGGCACGCCGTTCGAAAAGCTGGCTGTAAGTGATGTCACATTTGAAATCCCTTCTGGCACTTATTTGGCGATAATTGGCCATACGGGTTCCGGCAAGTCGACTGTCCTTCAGCATTTAAACGGACTGCTTCAGCCTACCTCGGGGAGAGTCGACCTCGGAGACCGAACCATTCAGGCCGGAAAAAAAGAAAAGAACTTGAAGGCGGTGCGCCAAAAAGTCGGGATTGTCTTCCAATTCCCGGAACATCAGCTATTCGAGGAAACAGTCGAAAAAGACATTTGCTTTGGGCCAATGAACTTTGGTGTTTCGGAAACGGAGGCAAAGGAAAGGGCAAGGGTCGCCATTAGCCAGGTAGGACTTGGCGAGGAAATCTTGCAAAGGTCTCCTTTCGACCTATCAGGGGGCCAAATGCGCCGTGTCGCCATTGCTGGAGTTTTGGCCATGCAGCCAGAAGTAATTGTACTCGATGAACCAACTGCTGGGTTGGATCCGCGCGGAAGGAAAGAAATCATGGATATGTTTTACCGCCTCCACCAGGATAGGAGGCTGTCAACTGTTCTTGTAACACACAGCATGGAGGACGCGGCCCGTTATGCCGATAAAATCGTAATCTTGCATAAAGGCAGAACGGTGAAAATTGGCACGCCTGAAGAAATCTTTTCACATCCGGCTGAACTCGTCTCGTTAGGCCTTGATGTACCGGAGGCTGTTCGCTTTCAACTGAAATGGGAAGAAAAAATGGGCGTAAAGCTTGAAAAGGCCTATTTAACAATAGAAGAGCTTGCAGATGCGATTGCCAGGTACTACGGGGGTGGCCAGCCATGATGGAAAAAATGATCTTCGGGCGCTATGTTCCTGCCGAGTCGGCGGTCCACCGAATGGACCCGAGGTCAAAACTGATTCTCGTCTTTGCTTTTGTCGGGATTGTTTTTATTGCGAATAACTCCATTACGTATGCCTTGCTTGGCCTTTACACCTTTTATTTGCTGGGTCTGTCGCAAATCCCGTTCAGGTTTCTCTATGAAGGTTTAAAACCGATCTTTTTCCTTGTCATCTTCACATTTCTGCTCCACCTGTTCCTGACAAAAGAGGGAGATGTTGTCGCCGATCTGGGTTTTATGAAAATATACGAAGAAGGAATCAGGCAAGGACTTTTTATTTCAATGCGATTTTTCTTCTTGATTCTTGTCACGTCCCTGTTAACATTGACAACGACTCCGATTGAGATTACAGACGGCCTCGAAGTCCTTTTGAATCCATTAAAGAAAATCCGTTTCCCTGTTCACGAAATGGCTTTGATGATGTCGATTTCCCTGCGATTCATACCTACCTTGATGCAGGAGACGGATAAAATCATGAAAGCTCAGGCCGCTCGGGGAGTTGAGTTTGCGAGCGGTCCGGTGAAGGAACGTGTTAAGGCAATCATACCGCTATTGATACCGCTGTTTGTTAGTTCATTCAAACGGGCGGAAGACCTGGCTACTGCAATGGAAGCAAGGGGCTACAGGGGCGGTGAGGGAAGGACTCGGTTCAGGCAGCTGTACTGGAAGCTGCTTGATTCACTGCAAATCGGCCTGCTTCTGCTTTTGGCCATTGTCCTTGTTTTACTAAGGTCCTAATGGAGGGTTACCATGCAACGGTATAAATGCGTTGTTTCGTATGATGGGACAGGCTTTGCAGGCTATCAGGTCCAGCCCGGAAAGCGCACAGTCCAGGGAGAAATCGAAGCTGTACTGGCGAAAATTCATAAAGGTGAAGCTGTCAAGGTCACCGCTTCCGGAAGGACCGACTCCGGCGTACATGCAAAAGGGCAGGTTATCCATTTCGATTCTCCCCTCTCGATTCCGCCCGAGCGCTGGCCAGCAGCACTTAACTCCATGCTTGGCGGGGAAATCGTGATTCTTTTGGCTGAAAGGGTGAAGCCGGACTTTCATGCGCGTTTTGATGCAATCGGTAAGGAGTACCGTTACGTCCTTTATCTCGGGAAAAACAAAAACCCGTTTAACCGCAACTATGCCTATCACTACCCATATCCGCTTAATTTGGCGAAAATGGAAGAAGCGGCCCGGCATTTAACCGGAAGGTACGATTTTTCGAGCTTTTGTGCCTCCAATACGGAAGTGGCAGATAAAGTAAGGACGATTACTGATATTTCCTTAAAAAAAGAAGACGAATGCCTTGTACTTGGATTTAAGGGAAATGGATTTTTGTACAATATGGTCAGGATTCTGACAGGGACACTGATCGAGGTGGGCTCCGGTGCAAGGGAAGCAGCGGCCATTCCTAGCTTGATTGCGGCCAGGGACAGGACGCTTGCGGGAAAAACCGCACCGGCACATGGTTTGTATCTTTGGGAAGTATTTTACGAGGATTGGGTTCAAAAAAGTAAAACAACTAAACCTGGTGTATAATAATTTCTTGACATTGAGCCCGCAAGGATTTATTATATCATATGTATGTATTTTAATCCCACGATAAAGCCCCGGAAAGCCTCATCGTGATTAGAAATATATGAACATGACCTTAAAGGCGCAAAACCGTCCCACTGCCGCTCCCGGAACAGAGCCGGCCACATGGAGATCGGGAAGAAGCGCGAAACCAATATTTTTCGGATTTAATTAGGAGGGAAACCCATGCGTACAACATTTATGGCGAATGCCAACAATATCGAGCGTAAATGGTACGTAGTTGATGCTGAAGGCAAAACTCTCGGACGCCTTGCTTCCGAAGTTGCAGCAATTCTACGTGGTAAAAACAAACCAACTTTCACACCGCATGTTGATACTGGTGACAATGTAATCATCCTGAATGCTTCCAAGGTCCATCTGACTGGAAACAAGCTTCAAGACAAAATCTACTACCGCCACACCCAGCATCCAGGCGGCCTTAAGCAAAGGACTGCACTTGAAATGCGCACTAACTATGCTGAGAAAATGATCGAGCTTGCTGTTAAAGGCATGCTTCCAAAAAATTCTCTTGGCCGTCAAATGTACAAAAAGCTGCACGTATATGCAGGCAGCGAGCATCCGCACCAAGCACAAAAACCAGAAGTTTACGAACTTCGCGGATAATAAAGGGAGGGTATTAACTTGGCACAAGTTCAATATATCGGCACAGGCCGTCGTAAAAGCTCCGTTGCCCGCGTACGTCTAGTTCCAGGCAATGGACAAATCCTAATCAATGATCGTGAAATCACTAACTACATTCCGTTCGAAGCGTTGCGCGAAGTTGTTAAGCAGCCGCTTGTTGCTACTGAAACTCTTGGCAGCTACAACATCCTTGTAAACGTTAAGGGCGGCGGTTACACTGGCCAAGCTGGCGCTATCCGCCACGGCATTGCACGTGCATTGCTGCAAGCTGATCCAGAATTCCGTCCAACACTTAAGCGTGCAGGCCTTCTTACTCGTGACGCCCGCATGAAAGAGCGTAAAAAATACGGTCTTAAAGGCGCACGCCGTGCACCTCAGTTCTCGAAGCGTTAATATCGTTTTTCTATCAACGTTTACAGGCTATCCCATTTACGGTGGGATAGCCTGTTTTTGTTTTTATTAATATTAATTGTAAATTGAATGCACCTATGTGGGCGACAGGCACAATAAGGTATTCAAAAAACAAAATGATGAATTGAAAAAGATCTGTAAACCATATTTTGGTTGTACAGATCTTTTCATCTATTGCTATTTGCTCACAATATAGGTCTCGCCCAGAACTTCCTTAGCTTCATACGTTGCTGGAGTTAATTCTTTTTCAATAAAAGAGTTAACAGCTGATTGTTCGATATCATACATGACTTCAATTTCTTTGGAAAATAGAAGTTTTTCCTCTTCAAGCAAGTCAGAAAGAAATGGCTGTTGTTTTGGTTGGAGTTCTTCCAGATTTAGAACTTGTTTTAAACCGTCAACATAGTATTCAAACGGACGGCCGCCAACAATTTTGACGCCTTTATTTTCCTCATTAATCATGATGATGGTAGGAAAACCCCTGGCTCCCAAGCTTCTAGTAAGAGCAAAATCTTCATTCAATAATTGTTGTCCGATAGGTTGTTCAGCTTCATTTACAATGGCTTTCCCATCAAGGCCAAGTTTATTTACGATTTCTATCATAACCGATTGCTCTGAAATATTTTGATTAAATGCGAAAAGTTCTTCTCGTGCACGGCGCAAAAATTCAAATGCTATTGCTTCACTATGATTTTTTTGAATGATCTTAAATACACGAGAAGGCGGATAGGAAGATTGGACTGGATTGTCAATCATTAAAGTCCCATCGATTGGCATTCTTGAATATTCTCCAACTTCTCTCCAGTGGCCAGCAACATCGGCCGGTTTGTAAATGCCGTTCGCAGGGTCGATAGGTCCGTCATGCCATTTTTCCAGCAAGCCGCCCATAACGGTATGAAAGTTAAAATAATCACCATACTGCTTTACAAAACGGCGGAGCACAGGCTCAATCGCCCAGCAATGAGAACAAATCGGATCCGTCACATAATAAAGGTTAATTGATTTTGCTGGTTTATTAAAATCAATCATCTCCATCTCTTCTTCTTCAGCTACTCCGCAAATACCAGTTTCTAAATCACAAATCATATTATTATTTTTCAAGTCCATCTTCCTCCTTTGTTTTAATTAATCGTCTTGGTCTTATTTCGCTTTATATTTTCTGGGGCAAAATGAATTATTTGCCTTACAATTGAATCTTAAGCCATAATGAACATGACCAACACCAATAGTTCTGCCGATTTGTCGTTTATACAACACATTCAAGAAATTGTTTAGAAAGTAGGCGTGGGTAACAAATGAATCAATCAAAAACGGACCCTCGAGTGCTGCGTACTCGCAAATTAATAATGGATTCTTTCATTGACCTTTCAGGGGAAAAGGAATTTAAGGATATTACTGTTAAAGATATTACATCTAAGGCTATGATTAATCGTGCCACATTCTATTATCATTTTGAGGATATATATGACTTACTGGAAAAGGTATTATCAGAAGTGTTGTTGGTTAATTTGGATTATGATTACTACCAAAATAACGGACTAAATGAAGAAACGCTGGTTAGCATTTTTAATGCGATCACGAATTTTCAAAAGTCATTGTCTACTCGTTGCCATAGAGGATATGAAGATACCATTGCCCGGATTATTAGGGAACAGCTTGAAATCATTTTTTATAAAATATTGTTAAAACAACGACCAACCGGAGAGGAGCATCCACTAAAGGTTACAGCTGTCATGCTGAGTTGGGGAATGTATGGAGCTTCTGTGGAATGGAGAAGAAATAGTAAAGAGATACAGCCCGAAGAATTTATCAAATCATCAATTCCTTATATACTGTCGGGAAGTAATTTTGGGGCAACGAACTAACAGGTATATCAACATTAAAAGGCTATCTCATTTACAATGAGGTAGCCTGTTTGTTGTGTTGGAAAAGTTAGTAAATTAGGATCATAAGCCGGTCCATTCTTCCATATTAGGCTTAAAAAGGATAAGACCTTTTAATTGATAAATTTTTCATTGGATATATAATTAAAATATACTATCAATTAAAGATATTTTAATTAGAGATATTTTAATGGATGATATTTTATAAAAAGGGGTACACTGTCATCCTAAATATCTTGCGATAGTATGTGTTTTAATCAGAAAGTACAACAAGGGAGGATAATCATCATGAGCAATCGTTTTGAAGGAAAAGTCGTATTAATTACAGGTGCGGGATCTGGTTTAGGCCAAGCCTCTGCTCTACAAGTAGCAAAGGAAGGCGCGAAACTTTCTCTCGTTGATCTAAACGCTTCTTCATTAGAAGAAACAAAAAGTAAAGTGTTAGAAGTTGCACCAAACGCAGAAGTATTGCTTATCACTGCAAATGTCGCAGATGAAAAAGCAGTTGAAAACTATGTAAATGAGACAGTTGAAAAATTCGGGAGAATCGACGGTTTCTTCAACAATGCAGGCATTGAAGGAAAACAAAACCTTACAGAGGATTTTGGCATTGATCAATTTCAAAAGGTAGTCAATGTCAACCTAAATGGAGTGTTTTATGGTTTAAAACACGTATTGAAAGTCATGAGAGAACAAGGATTTGGCTCTGTTGTGAATACGGCTTCCGTTGGCGGTATTCGTGGGGTAGGAAACCAATCCGGTTATGCAGCTAGTAAACACGGCGTCGTTGGATTAACAAGAAACTCAGGAATTGAATATGGCCAATACGGAATCAGCATCAAAGCCATCGCACCAGGCGCAATCATGACACCAATGGTAGAAGGTTCATTAAAACAAATGGATCCAGAAAATTGGGAAGAAGTAGGAAAGCAATTTGTTGAGCCAAACCCAATGAAACGCTTCGGTAAACCTGAAGAAGTGGGATATTTAGTGGCATTCCTGCTATCCGACCAAGCCAACTTCATCAATGCAACCGTTATTCCAATCGATGGTGGACAATCTTATAAATATTAAGAGTAGTGTTAGCTAACCTGTGAAAATGAATAAAAATTTTAAATAAACATTAAAGAGGAATTCATTTTGATTATTTTTTCAAAATGAATTCCTCTTGTTTGTTGTAAATCTTAACTCAATCCCCTCCAATCATTTACTCTTTATTACAAGCTTAATCTCGTCCTTAGGTTTGGCCTATCTTTTGCCAGTGTTTTTTTCTTTTTGTAAGCAGTTTAAATAAATTTTCTCAACGCAATAATTGCTCCGAGATGGATACCTTCGTGGTAAATCGTCCGGACAAGCACCTGGGCGATGGTCTGCATGCCGGATTCAGTTTCCGGGAAGGTTTCATCAAGCCTATCCCCGTATGTCTCCTTAATCCATTCCGGCTGGCGGGCGAGCAGTTGCTTTAATTCTTCAAGGGATGGAGGCTGGCTTGCCCAGTTGGCAGGGCTGGTCCCAAAACCGAACCATTCATTGAATCCTTCGGGAATCCCAATAGGCTCTTTTGTCAGATGCTTAATCCACAGCAGCTGGTCAAGATAAATATGACCGAGGTTCCAGAGGATATTATTGTTGAATCCAGTTGGAACGGTATTTGAGGCCTCCTCGGAAAGATCAGCTACGCAGCCAAGGATATCGTTCCGGTAATCCCTTAGCTGGTTAAATAGGATTTCATGTTCTTTTCTCATAAAAATCCCCCTAAAAAAGTCTGTCTATTCTGATTTTAAGATACATGATTGCTAATTGGTTGTAAAACTGGAAAGCGAATCAATCCGTTAGCCGGTATTCTCCTTGAGAAACGGTTAAACACTAGGGATTAAGAGGTGACTACAGTGAATGTAATTACGACCTTCAATGAAAAAAGGCGGGAAAAACAGATTAAATATGAACGTTCAGTCCTAAAAGACCTTTCTATAAATGAATTAAAGAAACGTGTTCAGGAACATTTCGGATCGTTAAGGATGTCCCAGCGCCTACTCCAAAATCCGGGCATCCAGGAAGCGTGCTATGATGTAGCACTGGAAGCCTATTTACTTGGAGCGCATTTCAGCAAATTTGGTACCAATGGTGAAAAAGTCGAACTGACACTTGAACGGTGTGAACCCGAAGAAACCCATTTGATTGATACCTTGTTCAACTTCCTTTTGTATTGGGGAGGAGGGGATGAAGGGTATTACAGCGAATCCCTTTATTTCAACTGTGAGCAATATGTGAGGAAATGGTGGCTTGATGGGTTTGAAAAGGGGATGCGCCGCCAAAAGCTGCGCCTTCACTAAACCAGCCTGATTCCGGTTCTAATTCCTGTTCCAAAGCCATATAGTGAAATGGAAAAGGACAGGCAGGGGGCTGGGCGGAGTGTCAATTAAAAGACTGAAGAGGACGGCTATAGCTATTGGGCTGATCATGTTATTCTTTATCATCCAATATGATTTTTCCGATAATCATTCCTGGAATACATGGCATCTGCCGCTTACAGGAAAGGTAATCCTCCTTGATCCGGGGCATGGGGGAGCGGACGGAGGAGCGGGTGAGAGGACCGTTCAGGAAAAGGACATCGCATTGAGTATATCCCTTAAGCTGCGTGATTTCTTACAGCAACAGGGTGCGATTGTCATCATGACCAGGGATATAGACAAGGATTTGGCGCCACCGGAAATGAAGGGCTATAGCCGCAGGAAAACAGCCGATTTGAAGGAAAGGCTCAAAATTATCAATGAATCCAATGCGGATTTCTTTGTCAGCGTTCATTTGAATGCGATTCCCGCCCCACAATGGAGCGGAGCGCAAACTTTCTATAGCACGAATAACAAGGAGAACAAAAAGGCTGCCAGGCTGATCCAGCAAGAGCTAAGAACGAACCTCGAAAACACAACGAGGAAGGAAAAACCGCTTAACAGCGTCTATATCCTGAAGCACGCGGAAATACCGGGGGTCCTGGTGGAGGCTGGTTTCCTTTCAAATCCGGCTGAGAAAACAAATTTAGAACGCGATTCATACCAGGAAATGGTGGCGGCATCAATTTATAAAGGCATCAATCGATTTTTCACGGAAAGATGATAGGGAGAGGCCCTGCCGCCTCCCTTTTTAATTTTGCATAAAAACATAAGGGTGTGCGCCATTTAACAGCCTTACCTAGCTCTATGATATAATATAAAGACATGCCGGCAACGGTTGGCAGTAACCAAATCAATAAGGCGGGTGCTTTAGTATATGATTACAGAGGCTATCGTACGGGAAGTTTTGAGCGGTTTACAGGAACCTTTTTTACATAAATCGCTTGGTGAGCTGAATGCCATTGAGGAAATAAAGGTTAAGGAAGAAAAGAACCATGTCAGTGTAAAAATAGCAATTGCCAAGACCGGTACCGCCGAACAGCTTCAGCTTCAGACTGAAATTGTTAACGCTTTAAAAAACCAGGGAGCAGCCACAGTCGGTATCCGCTTCAGCCAGCTTCCGGAAGAAGAGTTGGCAAAGCATCGCGCCGCCACGGCAGAGCAAGGCGATCTTGGGCTGTTGGCTCCGGGAAGCAAAACAACATTCATAGCAATTGCGAGCGGAAAAGGTGGGGTTGGGAAATCGACAGTTTCCGTTAATCTAGCAGTTTCACTGGCGCGCCTCGGGAAAAAAGTCGGGCTAATTGATGCCGATATTTATGGGTTCAGTGTACCGGATATGATGGGTATTACAGAACGCCCCGCTATAAAGGATGAAAAAATCCTGCCTGTCGAGCGGTTTGGGGTAAAAGTCATTTCGATGGGCTTCTTTGTCGAGGACAATGCGCCGATTATTTGGCGTGGCCCAATGCTCGGCAAAATGCTGAACAGCTTCTTTGAAGAGGTTAATTGGGGAGAACTCGATTACCTGCTTCTGGACCTGCCTCCGGGGACAGGCGATGTGGCGCTTGATGTACACTCCATGCTGCCGTCCTGCAAGGAGATCATCGTAACGACTCCCCATCCTACAGCCGCTTTTGTTGCGGCTAGGGCAGGCGCGATGGCGTTAAGGACCGAACATGAAATTCTGGGCGTCATTGAAAATATGGCGTATTTTGAAAGCAAGGCCACTGGCGAAAGGGAATACATTTTCGGTAAAGGCGGCGGGGAAAAACTTGCCGAAGCGCTTAATACTGAAATCCTCGGGCAGCTTCCACTCGGCCAGCCGGATTGGGATGAAAACGATTTTGCCCCTTCCGTTTATCAGGAAGAACACAACATTGGCGCTATTTATCTGCAAATTGCCGATAATGTCATTAACAAACTGGATAAGTAAAACAAAAGCCTCTCCGGAACCGGAAGAGGCTTTTTTAAACAATTTAAGACCCGCCTTTATCGCCGCCCCCATCTTGGCCGCCCCCTCCGCCTTTGTCGCCTTTAGCGGCTTCCTTAGCCGCCTGCAAAAGGAGGTCTTGCATCTCTGCTTTAAACAAAGGGCTTTGCATTGAATCGGCTATAACAGCCTGCAAATGGAGCCGGAAGTCTTTGCTTTTTAAGGCGTCAGCCATCTCTTTTTGTATTTCAGGCTCTTTAAGTATCTCAATCATCATCGCACGGTAATCAGGATCCTTCATTAAATCTTTTAACAGTTTCTCGTTTTCCGTTTTCATACTTTTTGCCAAGGCTGAGGCCATTTTGGGATCTTTAAGCGAGTTTTTCCAAAAATCCATTCCTTCCTTGGAGACTAAAGTTTTTTGGATTGTATCCGACACTACCGACTCATCCATAATCATTTGCTTTTTAATTGAATCGTCAGTCATGATTTCGTGGATTGCTTTTTTCCCATCATCCGTGTGGAGGATATCGACAAGCATTTTTTTTGTTTCCTCGTAATTCAATTTAGTCTCAATCTGGCTGGTCCCAGCCGCGCAGCCCGAAACAATGAGGATCATCCCGGTCAAAAGCAGCGTATACATCTTTTTCATTCCCGATAGCTCCCTTCAACGAATGGCACTTACCCTTAGAATGAAGAAAAATACACCTAATTATTCGCACAATCGGAATGCCTGGATTTTTACGTTTCCGGTTGGTACAATGAAGTGAAAACGTCATTGGCTCCAAGTTTGAGTTAATGGCAATCAAAAAAAGAATGCAGTGCTGGGGGAAAAATTGTGACTAGCCGTAATTGGGTTAAATTATTTATCAACACATTAATAATTGGGGGACTTACTACAGTTGTTACTGGTTTTTTTGTCCGCTGGGACGAATTTGAACCGTTGTTTGCGGATGCCGACTTCCTGGAAGTCCTATCGGTCTTTATTTGGCTCGTTGGAGTTGGGTTTATTTTCAGCTTATTGAGCCAGATGGGATTCTTTGCTTATTTGACTGTCCACCGATTCGGCTTGGGAATTTTTAAATCGGTACGGTTGTGGAATAGCGTACAGGCCGTTATTGTTGCATTTGTGCTGTTCGATCTCATTTATTTAAGGTACATCTCTTTTGCGAAGGAAGGAGAAGGGGCCGTTTCTTATGTTATACCCGCTCTGATCGTCCTTGCTGCGGGATTGGCGGTAGCTTGGCAAAAGATGAGGCAAACAAACAAAGAGGCGTTCATTCCGGCGTTATTTTTTATGGTAGTCGGGACTGTCATAGAATGGGTTCCTGTCCTCAGGGTAAATGAAGGCAGCTGGTTTTACCTCATGCTGATACCATTACTTATCTGCAACGGCTATCAGTTGCTTGTCCTTCACAAGCTGAATGAAAAATCGCTTGCAGAGCGAAAGAAGCTGGAGGGGAAAAAACCCCGGCAAGCACAAAAACAACTCAAGGCGTCGAAATAATGACGCCTCTGTTAGCGGCAGGTTTTCGCTGATTTAAATCCAAGGCAATACTTATCCAAAAGCATTTAAGCCGCCCGAAATAAAATGGGCGGCTTGTATTTTTATTTTACTTCTTCTGTCTTTGCCTCTCCATTGGCTATCATCTCCGAAACAGTGACAAACTTCAAACCCTTGGCCTGCAAATCTTTAATGATGCCCGGGAGTGCCTTTGCAGTCTGTTTGGCTGCATCCGAAGCATGAAGGAGGACGATGTCACCGGCCCCCGCTTTAAGAATGTTTGCATGGATCTTTTTGATGCCAGGGTTGGTCCAGTCTTTAGAATCAACACTCCAATGTACGACAGTAAACCCAAATCGATCTGCAATTTTTAACGTCCGTTTGTCAAAATGTCCTGTTGGGGCACGAATTAATGTTATTTTTTTGATATTCAATTTGCCAAAGGCTGTCTGTGCTTTAGCAAGGTCCTTTCGGATCTCAGCCTCTTCGATAGCCGTATAATCTTCATACCCATAGCCGAGAATGCCGATTTCATATCCAAGCTTCGCTATTCGGCTCACGAGGTCTGGGTGGCGTTCGGCCCAAGCGCCGGACAAAAAGAAGGTAGCTGATTTTACGTTTTCTTTTTCGAGTACATCCAATATTGGCTCAGCTTTTTCATCTCCCCAGCCAATATTAAATGTCAAGGCGATATCCTTTTCCCCCTTGTAAACCGCCTTTGGTCCATCCTTTGTCGAAAATACCGGAACCTGGACAAGATTTTCCATATACACAATCCATGCTGTAAATAAGGCTGACACGATTATTAAAATGGCCTGCTTAATTCGCTTTCCGTTTAAAATAACAAAGAAATCCACCTTCATTCCCCCGTCTAAAGCTTTCCTTGTCCTATACCTATGTCCAAAAACCTGCTCGTATGAGTACCAAATCTACATAAAATAGAATTTGTTGGAAAACATAAGGTGCAAATCCATGCCAGGAGTGGTGAGTGAATGATTGGTTTGCTGGTCAATACAAAGGAAGCAAAGGAACTTGAATACCTTCTTAAAAGGGAAATGGAAGAAATTTTGTTTGATTTAGACGATGAAAGGATTGACCAGATTGCTAAAAGGGCAATGGAGGAGAGGTATAAAATTATATTTATGCTTTTCAGGAGAATTGCCCAACCAGGGGATTGCATCAGGTATATGAGAAAAAAGAGGATAAAAAAATATTAATGTTGGAGTTACCATTATTGCGCCTTGAATAGTTACCTATATGGAAATATATTCAGCTCGAATTTCTTATTGACTTTGCATTGTTATCTTGGTATATTAAAAAACGTTGCTGCGAGGCAGTAACCAAGTTAAAAAAAGTTGTTGACACAAGTCGAACAACATGGTATATTTAAAAAGTCGCCTCTGAGCGATATGTTCAAAAATTGCTCTTTGAAAACTAAACAAACAAGCGTCAACAAACA
>NZ_JAVFKJ010000020.1:0-57185 GCF_032667185.1 Neobacillus sp. YIM B06451
GGCTGTTTATCAGCAAATAACACACGTTTATCGGTAAACGCAACTAGTTTATCAGTAAACGTAACCACTTTATCAGCAAACGAAGGCAGTTTATCAGTATTCACGATATTTACCCCTAATCAATCGTAGCGCACACCCCAACACCAAAAGACACCGCCCTATCCAAGCGGTACCCTCCCTACAACGTACTTTTTCGAAAACTGTTTCGGCTAATAATAGCGAAACCGGATGCGATGATCCAACTTATTATTTTCCTGTGAACTTAATCTTCATTGCCTTTGCCATCAATACAGGCAAATTCGTATTCTGGTGCAGGCCGTTAAACATATCGGAGCCTGGCCCGAATGCGTAGAGCGGTACATCAACCCCTGTGTGGGCGGTGCTTGTCCAGCCAACGAGGGCGCGCTCGGAAATAATATCATTGATTGCCATATCCGGCTTTGATGCGTTCTTGATTTTTTCAATCTCGGCATCTGTCAGGTCGAGGCTTGTGTACTGTTTTACAACTTCTTTAATATTGCTCCGGTTTGCATCGAGCTTGCTGACCATGTAATCACCGGTCGCGGTTACATTGCGGAGGATTTCAACCTTTGCATCGTAGACGCCGTAACCGCCGACGGACATGCCGCCTGTGTCATGGTCACCAGCGACGACAACGAGGGTTTGCTTGTCTTTTTTCGCAAAAGCAAGAGCTTTGGCCAATGCTTCTTCAAACGCCATTACATCGTTCATCGCCCATGCCGCGTCATGGTCATGGCCGGCCCAGTCGATTTGGCTGCCTTCGACCATCAGGAAGAATCCGTCCTTATCTTTATTCAAGACATTCAATGCCGCGTCGGTCATTTCAGCAAGGGATGGCTGGTTCGTTTCGTCCCTGTCTAGCGAAGGAGCAAGTGCGTCGTCCGCGAAAAGGCCGATGAGCTTGTTCAATTTCGAGGCACTAGCCAGTCCCGACTTGTTGTTGATGTATGTGTAGCCTTTCTTTTTCGCTTGATCAATTAGGGAGTCGGGGAAGTACTTCTTTCCGCCGCCCAACAGGACATCAACGTCGTTTTCGAGCAATTGCGGGGCAATTGATGCTTCATCCGCTCGGCTGGGAACATGGGATGCAAAAACAGCCGGGGTGGCGTGGGTAATTGTCGATGTTGCAACGAGACCGGTTGCCTTCCCACCAGCTTCGGCCGCCTCAAGGATCGTCGTAAGCTTTTTGCCATCCGGAGATGTGCTAATCATGCCATTGTTCGTTTTCACGCCAGTCGCCATCGCCGTCCCGGCCGCCGCGGAGTCCGTCACTTCGGTATCGGCCGAGTATGTACGGTGCATCCCGACAAGGATGGAGTCCATCTGGCTTTCCTTTCCTTTGAACCAGCGATAGTTTGTTGCATAGGAAGCTGAGTATCCGTCAGGGATCATAAAAATTACATTTTTCACCTTGCCATGGTTGTGCTTGTACGTTCCATCCGCTCCAACTGTTAAACCAATACCCAGCGCACCGAGGGCCAAGGCGGTAACGGCGGCGAATGCCAACACTTTTTTCTTCAACGGATTTTTCATTCAAATCCCTCCTGTTGGTTGGTAGATACGGTTTCATTATAAAAATTACGTATGAAGAAATTGTTAAATAGGGGTAAATGTTCCGTAATTAGGAAAATCAGGAGATAACTCCTAGAATATAAATGAGGAATAGTCCTTTCTGAGGAAGCACCTAGATACCCCAAGTTGGAAAAAGGACCTGGGATTCAACCTGACGGCCCGGTCCCTGAAAACCCCACAAAAAATGCCTGCCCGAATCACTCCAGGCAAGCCTTAATATACAAATAATCCATCTGCATTATGCTTTTATTCTTACATCGTTTTATATATCCAGAGATCGGTATTGTTGTTGAAATACAAATCCCCATTGTTATCCATGGCCAAATTGGCGGCGCCTTTTTCCAACAAGATTTTCTTCGTCATCGTTGCCGGGAAGACTTTGAAAAGCTTTTGCTCCACGGTTCCGTACACATTCCCGTCCTTGCCAATTACAAGAGAGCCATTCTTGAATCGGCCGCTCGTGGTAGCGGTGATGGAGATTGTTTTCGTTGTTTTTGTCCTGGGATCGTAGGCGAATAAATTTCCATCCGATAGCCCCCAAATAACACCGTTTGGCGCAGCCGCAAGGGCGTGGATCATCCGCGGCTTCGTCAGCGGAAGTGCGATGAATTCCGGCTGGCTTCCTGGCTGGCCCGTTTTCAGCCTGAAAAACTTAGCTGTAAACGTGCCTTCAGATGGGCTGTTGCTGAAAATGGAAGTCCCTCCGTAAACGTACCCTCCGCTTACCGCGAGTGAGACAACGCTTTGATTGGCGACAATATTCCGCCGGACTGTTTTGCTTTTCGTTCGCGTATTATAGGCAACGAACGCTCCGCCAATTTCCCCGTTCTTCGGGTGGGTTCCCATAAATATCGTGTTTGTTGCCGAATCGACCGCCATTGCGGCAATCCGGTCCTGCCCGTTTCCCACCGAGAATAACGGAGATGGAACGCCGAGTGTATCGGTAGCCGGGTTGTATTCATAAAGGGATGCACCCGGGTATACCCCAAGATAGAGCTTGCCATTCAGCGGTGCCATTGACTCCGCCTGTCCCACCTTCAGCAATGATTTTACCGAACCATCCAGCGGATTGTATGCGCTCAGCTGGCCGGAGACAAAGCCGTTTGTGTAAATGCGGCCATCTGGCCCTTTCACAATTGAATAAATCGGGATCGGCTGCGGCGGCAATTTGAAGTTGTTGATTTTCGACTGTCCGGTGGCTGGATTGTAAATCATATACGTCCCCGTGTTCCCAAGCAAGGAAACGACCGATTCACCCGGATAGGAGTTGCTGTGCAAATCAATAACATCAAGTGATACCGCCTCTGTCCCCTTCGTTGTTCCTGGAATGGCTGTCACTTTTTTCGAATCCAGGCTGTATTTTTTCAGCGTGTATTGATGGGTAAAAAAGACCGCATTTTCCTTACTTAAAACGGGTGATACGCCCCGCGAGCTTGCAGGCAGTTCCCCAAGGAAAGCATACGTTGAGCTATTAAAAACAAGTATTTTCTTGCTTGGCTCCAACTTTGCAAACAGGAAGCCGTTTTCTTCATCCAAATCATAGACAGACGTTTCACCCTGGTAGGCGGCATGGAGGATGGCCTGTTTTTTGTTCGTTGTCAAATTCCAGGCGGCCAGCTGAGCCTTAGCACCGACACCGACAAACAGGGTGTTTGTTTTTTCATTATAGGCCAGGCTCCTTGCCAGTTTTTTATCAGGAAGGGCTTGTCCCAAATCAGTGAATCCCTTCCCCGGCTGGTAGCGGAACACATTCCCGTTCGGCGACCCGCTTCCATAAATGGTGCCATTAGGTAAAGCCTCAAGGTCGTGGATTGACGTTCCTTTCGCCGTCGCCTTCCCCACATCCGCCAACGTTTTCGCCCCAGGATTGTACCGATACAGATGTTCGCTAGGCGTCCCGCCAATCCAGGCGTTTTGAGCTGCATCCACTGTAATCGCCCAAGCGCTTGTAGACGTGCCGAGGGCTTTTTGATCGACCACCTTATTTTGCAAAAGGTCCATGACAATCAGTTTGGCTGGCTGGCCCTGCATGATAACGTACATGAGCGGGGTCCCATCCGGCGCATATCCGGTGGCTGCAGTAATTGCTGTGATATTTTTTATCGTTGGTCCCAGGTTTGTAAGTTGCCCCGCTTGCACCGGCGCATACACACATGCTGCTGCCTCGAGCTTCGCTTTGCTTGGCGTTTCATATTTTACACGGCTGTCGCGGGTCACGTAATATCCGCCACCGACACTGAGCATCCCTGGCTTAAAGGCATATATTCTATAAAATTCACCAGCTTTCAGCGTCCGCGCGTAAATCTTATTATCTCCATCCAATTTATATAAAAGGGTATCGGAAAGGACTGTCAACCTGCCAATCTGGCCAGGTTTCAGCTCAGCGCCATTCCACCATACCTTTTCAATTCCTTCGTACTGGGAGCATTTGTCCTCTGCCTTTGCCAATGGGAGCGAGGCGAACAGAAGGACAAGGGCCGCCATCACTGTGATTGCTTTTTTCACTAAAGCACATCCTTTTCATGGTGTCGCGGAAATTTTACCATACCTACAGGAAGAAATATACAGACTATTGAACCTTTTTCGGCAACCGTCCTTTTTAGTCGGGAGCAAGGCACTATAAGCATGCCAGCCTGATTTTGGGGGCCATTCTTTTCCAAAAAAAAAAGAAACATATAGCCTTAAATCTCGGGTATAGGGTAATGAATTACATCTTAGGAGGTTGAACATGAAAGCTGTTACATTCCAAGGCGCAAAGGATATTCAGGTGAAAAAGGTAGACTACCCGAAGATTGAAAAGAATGATGATATTATTGTTAGGATTACGTCGACCGCGATTTGCGGGTCCGACCTGCACATCTACCTTGGGGCTGTCCCGACTCGACCCGGCTATGTTATCGGACACGAACCAATGGGGGTTGTCGAGGAAGTCGGCCCTGAGGTCACAAAGGTGAAAAAAGGCGACCGCGTTGTCATCCCATTCAATGTGTCGTGCGGTGAATGCTTTTTTTGTCAGCATGAAATGGAAAGCCAGTGTGACAACTCAAACCCGAACCCGCTTCTTGATACTGCCGGATACTTAGGATTTACAGAAAGGTACGGAGATTATCCGGGTGGACAGGCTGAATACTTAAGGGTGCCTTATGGAAACTTTATGCCATTTGTCATTCCCGAATCGTGCGAGCTTGAGGATGAAGCAGTGTTATTCCTGTCGGACGTTCTCCCGACAGCTTATTGGAGTGTGGAAAACGCAGGTGTAAAAGCAGGGGATACGGTTATCGTCCTTGGCTGCGGTCCTGTCGGGCTGATGACCCAGAAGTTTGCCTGGATGAAGGGGGCAAAACGTGTCATCGCCGTTGACCATCTGCCATACAGGCTGCTTAAGGCGAAACAAATGAACAATGTGGAAATCTGCAATTTCGAAGATCATGATGATACAGGGAAATTCCTGCGTGAACTGACAAACGGAGGAGCAGAGGTTGTCATCGACTGTGTCGGAATCGACGGCAAAAAGTCGGCCCTTGAGAAAATTGGCCAAAAGCTGCATCTCCAGGGAGGAACGCTAAGCGCGATTGAAATTGCGATGAATGCGGTAAGAAAATTTGGCACCATCCAAATGACGGGAATATATTCGGCCCTGTTCAACGCGTTCCCGCTCGGGCATATATGGGAACGGAATCTGACGCTAAAAATGGGACAGGCGCCGGTGGTCCATTACATGCCGCTTCTCTTTGATAAAATCGTCAGCGGTCAATTCGACCCGACTGAAATTATCTCACACCGCCTCCCGCTTGATGATGCAGCAAAAGCATATCAAATATTTAATGACCATGAAGATAATGCAGTGAAGATAGTCCTCAAGCCATAACATTCCGGAACAATACAGGCCCCTTCCGAACGGGAGGGGCCTTCACGTTGTCCACTTTATCAAGAGGAATATTTTATATTATAAATTAAAAGAAAATCTGTTGGTTTTTATTGGTATTACTTAAAAGTATGGTAAAATAATGTTAGCTATAGATAAAGGAACGATGCCCATGAGGCCACTTGCCAACCTGTTAAAACCAGCCTTTAAGGACCGGAACGCCAGCCGCAATTTCCACCTCTATGTCGATGGCCTCATCTTTGAGCGGATTAAATTAGTTTCCCTTCTTTTGGCTGCTTCCTACCCTATCATGTTTGCCTTTGATTTTTTTCTGTTACGGGATCTTGGCAGCATAGTATACAGGATGAATTTATTCATTCTCCACTCCGTGTGCTTTTTCGCCTCGGTGATTTTTTTATACATAAGAAAAAAACCGGATTTCATTAATAAGCGAATTATCAACTATGCTTACATCGCATTTTATCTCGCTGCCGGCGCGGCGGCTTCCCTTAACAGCCAGATGCTGACTGGGACGATTGCCGCGTATGTCATCGTCATGATTTCGGCGGCTGCGGCATTCCCTCTTAGGCCGCTCCATTTTTCAATCATGCTCGTATGCGTGCACGCCCTCTTCTTAGCGGGATTATCTATGGTAACTGAAAACTACTTTACCATGCTGGCCAGGCAAATCAATTCTTCAGGGGCTGCGGCCGTATCTTTGCTGATTTGCTACAGCTTTTATATGTTCCAAAAGCAAATCTTTATCAAGGAAGAAAAACTGAAAAGTAAAGAAAAGAGTTTCAAAAGACTGTTTAGCATGAATCCATCTCCGTTGCTTTTGGCAAATCTCGAGGAAAATAAAATTATCCTGATGAACAGGCAGGCAACGGAATTTTATCAAACAGGAACTAGACCTTTAGATGAATTGAATGCCGATTTCATTTTCCCTGCATTGGAACAAAAACAGGAAATCCTTGAAAAAATCAATCATAGCGGAAGCATCCAAAACTATATGCTTGAATACAGGGATTCCAATGGTTCCCCAAAATGGACGATGCTTAATTTCGAACCGGTCGATTATATGGAGGAATCGTGCGTATTAATTGCGGTTTCAGATATTACGAGTTTTAAAAAGAAGGAAGAAGAGCTTCATCGCCATGCTACGATCGATATGCTGACCGGAATCATGAACCGTCGCCGCGGGATCGAAATCCTAGAACAGCAAGCGCTTTCCCCGCAAGGGCACGAGTTTACACTTTGCTTCATTGATATTAATAATTTAAAGTCAGTCAATGACAAATATGGGCACAATGTAGGCGATGAAATGATTAAATTGATTTGTTCGGTCATATCCAGCCAAATCAGCGCTGATGATATTTTCTTTAGGCTTGGCGGTGATGAATTTGTCGTTATCTTTAACAAGAAAACACCGGATGACGCCCGGAAAACATGGAAGGCGATTACGATCGAATTTGAAATCCTGAACGCAACGATGCAAAAAGATTTCCAGCTATCGGCCAGCTATGGCCTTTATCACTTTACTCCAGGAAATCCGATGACCGCAGAGGATATCATTGAGCTTGCCGATAAAGAAATGTATAAGGAAAAGTCGATGTTCAGGGCTGTGACAATTTAAGATATTGTCAAAGCCCTTTTTTTTCTTTTAAACATTGGACGGATTTTTACTTCGCAGGCAGGAAAAAAGCTGTTTCCAAAGAACTCTTTATAGAACTAAAACGCTGTACCACGGAATACTATTGGGGGAGAAAAAATGGAATATGACGTTATTGTCGTTGGCGCCGGACTTGCCGGACTCGTTGCAGCATCGGAAATCGCAGCCGCCGGAAAAAAAGTTCTTCTATTGGACCAGGAGCCCGAAGCCTCTCTTGGCGGACAGGCTTGGTGGTCTTTTGGAGGCTTGTTCCTTGTCGACTCTCCTGAGCAAAGAAGGCTTGGAATCAAGGATTCAAAGGAACTGGCTTGGCAGGATTGGCTCGGGGCCGCGGGATTCGACCGGGAAGACGACGAAGATTACTGGGGAAAAAAGTGGGCGGAAGCCTATGTCGATTGGGCGGCCGGCGAAAAGCGGGATTGGCTTTACAATCTGGGTATTCGTTTTTTCCCTGTCGTCGGTTGGGCGGAGCGAGGAGGTTACCTGGCCGAGGGCCACGGAAATTCTGTCCCGCGATTCCATATTGTCTGGGGAACAGGCCCCGGGCTCGTAAAACCATTTGAAGAACGGATGAGAAAAGGGATCGCGGAAGGGTTTGTTGACTACCGGCCGCGCCACCGTGTCAGTAGGTTTCTATCGAACAACCGTACCATCGCCGGGGTCTCAGGCGAAATCCTCGTCCCAAGCAATGCCACGCGTGGCGAAGCCAGTTCCCGTGAGGCTGTAGGCGAATTTGAATTCAAGGCTCCCGCCGTACTGGTGACAAGCGGGGGAATTGGCGGTAATCATGAATTGATCAGGAATAATTGGCCCTCGCGCCTAGGAGCCCCGCCGAAAAGGATGCTCTCCGGGGTTCCGGCGCATGTTGACGGAAGGATGCTTTCGATTGCGGAAAAGGCTGGCGGGAGGATCGTAAACCGTGACCGGATGTGGCATTACACCGAAGGCATTAAAAATTGGAATCCTGTCTGGCCAAACCATGGCATCCGCATTTTACCGGGCCCTTCCTCCCTTTGGCTGGACGCGAAAGGGAGGCGCTTCCCCGCACCGAACTTTCCCGGCTTCGATACGCTCGGAACACTCGATGCGATTACGAAAACGGGATATGATTATTCCTGGTTCATTTTAACCCAAGCCATCATTGAAAAAGAATTCGCGCTTTCCGGTTCGGAACAAAATCCCGATTTGACCGGAAAAAGCATCCGGCAGGTTTTAGCAAGGATTCTTCCCGGCCCGACAGCACCCGTAAAGGCATTTATGGATAAGGGTGAGGATTTTGTGATTGCCGATAATCTGGGGGCCCTGGTGGATGGGATGAACAGGCTGGCTGGTGATAACCTGATTAATCTCAAGGAAATTGAGAGACAGATTGTGGCCCGCGACCGGGAGATGGACAACACGTTCACAAAGGATCTGCAGATTACAGCTTTGAGAGGGGCGCGAAATTATATTGGAGATAAACTGATTCGGGTCGCCAAGCCTCACAAGCTGCTTGATCCGAAGAATGGACCGCTTATCGCCGTCCGTCTAAATATTGTCAGCCGCAAGACACTTGGCGGGCTGCAGACTGACTTGGCGGGGCGCGTGCTTGATATGGGAGGCAAACCTGTCCAAGGCCTTTACGCCGCTGGTGAAGTCGCGGGTTTTGGCGGGGGCGGTGTCCATGGATACCGTTCGCTCGAGGGTACTTTCCTCGGCGGCTGCCTATTCAGCGGCAGGCAAGCGGCGAAGGGGGTGCTGGTTGACCTTCGTTAAAAAACATCCGGAGAATGGTTTTGGGGGATGCAATCGAATGGTGATGAAACATTTGGAAACGCTAATTAGCATAAGCGCTGTTCCTGGCGCTCAAGCTGATAGCTTTTAATCGTTGCTTTTAATCTTTGCTTTTAAAAATGGGGGTAATAGACGATGAACCAACGGAGAATTGTTGCGCTTTTGCTTTGCATCTTTCTAGGAGGGCTTGGGGCCCATCGTTTCTATGTCGGTAAAATAGGTACTGGAATCCTGCAATTATTGACATTCGGCGGCTTCGGGATCTGGGTATTGATTGACCTGATTTTGATTTTGATTGGCAGCTTCAAGGACAAAGATGGCATCCCGATAACTGAAGAAGTTTAATAGTGAAGAAGCCTGCCAGCTTAAAGCCGGCAGGCGCTTTTTTTAGCATGTGTAAGTATGGCTGCGTTCTACGCTTCTTTTAATTTGGCTGAACTGGTTCCAAACTCTTGGATCCGCGGTTGAAGAATACTTTCATCATCGGCGGAGTTACGATTGTAGTGACAAGGATTACAACAACAAGAACAGCAAACATGTCCTGTGTCAGCATATTTGTCTCAAGCCCGATTGCCGCGATGATCAGCGCCACCTCACCCCTTGAAACCATTGCCGAACCTATGCCCATTGCGCTGTTCCAGCCAAAACCTGATAGTTTTGCGCCAAGTGCTGCCCCGACCAATTTCGTTAAAATTGCCAGGACCGTCAGGATTACGATAAGGTTCAGGTTATCCGCAATGCCGTTGAAATGTGCCGAGATGCCAATCGAGGTGAAAAACACTGGTACAAAGATGGAATAACTGATCGTTTCGACTTTTTCGAATACCTCTTCCTTAAACTTCGTTGCACTGATGGCAACACCCGCGATATAGGCCCCGATAATGGCGGCAACCCCGGTATATTCCGCAAAGTATGCAAATACAAAACAAATGATCAATGCCGATGAAATGACTGTTTCCGTCACCTTTAGCCGCCCGAATTTCTCAAGGAACCATGGGACTGCCTTCCATCCGACGAGGATTGCGCCGGCAAAGAAAGCGATTTTCTTGAGGATGACTGCGGTTAGGTTCACATCCCCGCCCGCAAAGCTCATAAGGAAAGCGAGCGCGATAATCACGACGACGTCATCAATGACGGCCGCCCCCATGATTGCCGTCCCTTCACGGGATTGAAGCTGGTTCAGCTCCTTCAACGCCTGGACTGAGATGCTTACGCTCGTTGCAGATAGCAACAGGCCAAGGAACCAGGATTCGATTGTTGAAAGACCGAACATCCCCCCGACGAAATAGCCCCCGACAAGCGGCATAATGATTCCGCCCAGCCCGACAAAGGAAGCTGCTTTGCCGGATTGCTTGAAGTCATCAATATCCGTTTCCAGGCCCGCGATAAACATAAGCAGGATTACACCGAGTTGGCTTAATTGGGCAAGCGTTACCGTTTCATTTACAAGGCCAAGGACGGATGGGCCAAGGATGATGCCAATCAGCAGCTTCCCGAGTACCGATGGCTGCCCAAGCCGGACGCTGATGCTGCCAGCCACTTTTGAAGCAATCAAGATAATTGCGAGTTGAAGTATTAACACTCTTTCCCACCCTTTCATTTTTTTAAAAAAATACAAAAAGAGCCTGCCACCAAGGGCAGACTCCTCCCCTTGGTGACAGGCTCCTCCAAGAAACGTGTATTTTTTTATTCTTTACCTTTATATCATACTTCCTAAACAAATTCACGGATTTTACTCTTGTTATTTTTTACTATTCTGATTTTTGTTGATTTTCGCTTCTGGCACACGCTTTCCAAGTGGGCCTTAGCAAAACCCAATGTTTCCCTATGAAAATCAAACCGGTTTTGTTGTGATGATGACGCCTTTTAATGACTTATCCTTGGCATCCTTTTCGCTTTCAAGAGCCGATTCCGCCGCCTTCTTCCTCGGATTGAAAAGGCTATACATGACCGGCACAATGAATAGCGTCAGGAGGGTGGAAGTCGCAAGACCGCCGATGACCACGACTGCCATCGAAGAAGAGACGATACCCGCATGGCTGGATACTGCCATTGGAATTAGGGCGCCAACTGTCGCAATTGCTGTCATGAGAATCGGCCTGATCCGGATGACCCCGGCTTCAAGTAATGCCTCTCTGGCCGCAAACCCTTGTTTTTCGAATTGCTTCACTTTATCGACGAGAACGATTGCATTCGTGACAACAATCCCATTCAGCATCAGAAGCCCGATCAGCGCCGGCATCCCAATCGGCTCATTGACAATGTATAGTCCCAGAAGCGCGCCAATCAGCGAGAATGGAATCGAGAACAAAATGACAAACGGCGCTTTCCCTTCCCCAAACGCGATGACCATCACAAGGTAAACAAGCAAGATGCTGACCGCGATGGCAAGCGCCATATTTTTAAAGCCTTCCTCCATTGCAGCCGATGCGCCTTCCTTATAATAATTAACGGAACTCGGCAAATCGAGACCTGCAATCGCTTTGTCGGCCTTTTTCGCGACATCGCCGGTTTTGCTATCGGTGATTTGTCCAAAAACCATGACGTATTCATTCTGGTTCAGGTGGGTAATGACAGTCCGGTTTTTCCCGCGTTTCAGTATTCCAATGTCCTTCAGTTTTACTGGCATGCCCATCATGTTTGTTATTTGCTGCTCTCCAAGCTCATCGAGCGAGGCAATCGAATCCATTTTCAGGCCAAGCTTCACATCTGTTTTGTTTTCCTCAACGGACATGCTTGTGACAACGTCTCCATTAATCAGCTCGCGGAGGCTTTTTCCAACCATTGCAGGCATCAACCCGTTTTCCGCAAGCTTCTGCTCGTTTAAATCAATTTGGATTTCAGGCTCATCCCCTTCAAGCGAGGACTGGACATCCGCCATGCCATCAATCCCTTTCAGTTCGTTCACAATGTCTTTGCTGGCGGACTTGATATCTTCAAAATCCGAACCTTTCACGACTAGGACATATTGGGACTGCGCTCCTCCGGCAAAATCACCAACTCCTGTAACAGAAATTTCCTTCGCAACATTCAGCTTTCCAAACTGG
Source organism: Neobacillus sp. YIM B06451 (assembly GCF_032667185.1). Taxonomy (NCBI): domain Bacteria; kingdom Bacillati; phylum Bacillota; class Bacilli; order Caryophanales; family Bacillaceae; genus Neobacillus; species Neobacillus sp. YIM B06451. The sequence goes on from NZ_JAVFKJ010000020.1 coordinate 11,951, forward strand.
CCGCGCAAATCTTTTATGAAGCCATCAGCATCCTTGACGGAATCCTTTATCTCGAAGCTGATTGAAGCACTTCCGAATTGGCCATTCACGCTCGTGCTGACAAGTTTGACTTCTTCTTTTTCCAATAAAATATCTTCGACGACACTGGCAGCTTCGCTCGTTTTTTCAGGCGATGTGCCTTTGTCCATTGTCAATCTCACGTCATAATTGCTGACCCGTTCCTGCGGCAAAAACGTCGTGCCGAGTTTTGGGGCAATGAGAGCGACCGTTCCGGCAAGCAGCATAATGGATACTCCAAGAGTCAAAGCGCGGTGGCTCAATACCCATTTTAACGATGTACGGTAGCTTTTTTGAATGATTCCTTCTTTATGTTCCTTCGGTGATAGGTTAAGAAGGAACAATTTTGACATTAGCGGGACGACTGTAACCGCGACAAGAAGCGAGAACAGAAGGGAAATTACAATTGTCCAGGCAAGTGGCGCAAAGAATTTCCCGATGATTCCAGGCACGAATGCCATTGGTAAAAATACAGCCACTGTTGTGATCGTTGAAGAGGTGATGGCGGACGCCACTTCCCGTGTGGCTTCTTCGACAAGCTTTTCATCGCGCTCTTTCGCGGCGCGGACCCTTCTGAATACATTTTCAATGACAACAATTGAATCATCGACAACCCGGCCGACTGCAACGGCAATTCCAGCGAGCGTCATAATGTTAAGTGTATAGCCAAGCATGTTCAATACGGTAAATGATGCGAAAATAGACAACGGAATCGAAATGATGGCAATAAGAGTCGATCTCATATTCCTTAGAAATAGGAAGGTCACGATGACAGCCATCAAAGAACCAAGCAATGCTTCACGGAGCATGGCGTATACAGAATCCTTGATTTCAATCGACTGGTCCCTCAGGACTTCAATGTTCACGCCGGCTGGAAGATCTGCATTTTTGATTTCTTCCTTGGCCTTATCGACGATTGATACAACATTGGCTCCCCCTTGGGCAATGATTCCTATTCGGACGCCTTCCTTCCCATTGATGCGTGTAAAGTCGCTCTTATTTTCACTTTCAAATGTAATATCGGCAATATCCTTAAGTTTAATCTGTTCAATCGATTGCACTCCCTGTGCAAACAAGGTGACTCCCTCAACGTCTTCAAGAGACTGCAGTTCCTTGCCGACCCTGACCGGCAGCGTTTGGCCTGAAAGCTTTACATCTCCGGTCGGGATGGTCATATTGTTTGCGGCAATCGCTGCTTTTACCTGGTCAAGCGTAATGCCGCGTTTATTCATTTCTTCAGGAATCAGGCGTATATTGACGGTTTTGTCCGCAATGCCGCCGACATCCACCTTGCTGACTCCTTCAATCATTTCAAGCCTTGGGACAAGTTTCTCCTTTACAAACTTCTGGACTTCAGCGCCACTTTTCCCAGCATATGCTCCAATTGTATAGACGGCTGGGTCAGGATCGGGCCCCTGCAAAATGTATTCCGGATTTTTCGCATTTTCCGGTAGGGCAATTTTACCAACAGCAGCTTTAGCCATCTGTTCAGCATCATCCATATCGATGGACATATCGAATTCCATTGTTGCATAAATTGCATTGGCAACCCCATCGGTATATACATTCTTGACACCCTCAATATTCATCAGTTCCCGTTCAACAGGTTCGCCAATTTCATTCATTGCCTGCTCGGGAGAGGCTCCCGGGTACGGAATGACCACCGTCAAATACGGAATGTCGACATTCGGGTATTTTTCGATATTGATTTCTTTTAGGGAAAAGATTCCCCCAGCTAGAATCAGCGCCATCATTAAAAACAGCGCAACCGCGTTTTTCATACTAAATTGAATCACTTTTTTCATGTTTTGATTCTCCCATCCTTTTATTGCCCAAAGGAACACTTTGGAACATTGTCCTCTTTATGGTAATTAAATTACCTTTATAACGTATGAAGCTGTGGATTGATTTTTTCCTAAGACTTCAGACCGAGGTAGAATGGGACAATTAGGTAAGCAGAAAGGCCCGGCCTCCGTCCGTTTCCGGGGTAGGCCAAGCCTCTAGTTCATTTTTTCAAGCGCTTCGTTGTACAGGACCTGCACAAACTTTTTGATATTGATTCTTGTGTTTGAATACGTTCCTGGCGTTTTGTTCTCAAGTTCAAGCATTCTGATTCGTACATTCGTGTAATCGAAAAGTGTTGTCGCATACTTCTCGAACTTTGGATTGCTATAATCGGTCAGCCCAAGTGAGGCAATATGGTCAAGTGCCTGGTGGATTGCCCTCCTGACCCTTTGCTCACTAGCCCTGGCTTCTTTCCCCAGTTCTTCGGCTGATGCATGGCTCCCCAGCCTTTTGGCCATAACCTGGGTAAACAGTTCTTTTAGCGGCGGCATTTCTTTGTTCCCTTCCCTCTCAAAGGTATAAAGGATACTTACCATATCAAGCAAGTCCTTCCCGCCGCTTTCACTATAAATTCCAAGATCAAGCAAAACGTTTTTGCCGGCAGCGACGATTGAATCTGAGGCACTTTTCTCATTTTGCGGAGGGATGGCACCCTCTTTTGGCATGCCCAGAAAACTCAACGACTCATGTATATTTTTCAGTGATTTCTCGAGCAGAAGGTTGCCACTGACCTTTTTTAAAACATGGACGACCTCCAGCTGGTTAATTGGTTTCGTTATATAATGGTCAATCCCAAGGGAATAGGCTTCACCAATCAGCTCTTTCGCCTCCACCTGGGAAATCATGACGATTTTCCCCGCGAACGAGGCAGATAGTTCCCTTACTGTTTCAATCCCATCACGATTAGGCATTAGGAGATCAACTAAGAGAATGTCGATTTTTTTCCTGGCCAGAATATCGGCGTACACTTCCGAACCATCTTCCGCTTCTCCGGCCACTTCCCCCAAATTATGGTCTTCAATTATGTTTGCCAGCATGGCACGGATGTAGGCAGAATCATCCACTATGAAAAATCTCAACACGCTCATCCCCTTTTTGTCAGTTCCCTTACTGGCAGGCTGATTTGGAAACTAGTTTTATATTCATCGTTTTCGTTTCTGTCCATGAGCCTGATTTTGCCGCCCATGTGCTCAACGGTATCTTTAACAAAAGCTAAGCCGATTCCATTGGAGGCCAATCCTGATTCATTGAACTTTGTCGTAAAGCCGGGCTCAAAAATTAATTTCCTGGATTTTTCGGGTATGCCGGGGCCTGTATCGCGGACTTCGATAAACAGTTGCCCATCGGCTTTTTTTACGCCGACAAAAATCTTCCCGGTTGACGGAATGGCTTCAACGGCATTGGAAATGAGGTTGTTCAAGAAGGAAAGAATGATGATTGCGTGATAATCAGGATGGTCGCCTTCCGTTTTCACCTTGTATTGGATTGTTTTTCCCAGCGATTCCCCATACCGTCCATTGGCAGTAATCGATACATTCAGGATTTCCCCAATGTCCATGAAATCTTTAAGATTTTTATGATCCATTAACCTTGTTAATCCAGCATAAATTCGCTGGCTATCTTTTTTTATTTCGTGCATCCTGCCCGCTATGCCAAGAGCCCTTCCGGCAGCGGATTCTTGGTTAGCTTCTTCTTTCAGGGACCGATACAATGCGTAGCACTCGGCTGTTAACTGTTCGGCATTTTTCATCGTTTTATTCAGCTGAATCCTTTCAACAAACAGGGTGGACACCATCATGAGAATTTCCTCACTTCGTTTCCGCTGTTGTTCTTCGGATAGCCTTGCCTCCCTGATAATGAAAATATTGTAAAATCCAAGCACAAAAAAGCTCCTTATGAAAGCTATGACAACAATGATCATGAATGATTTGGCTGTAAGGGCGGTGTGGCTGAAAAAAGACCTGAAAAACAGCTCGGCCAAGGTGGAGATAATTTCCGCCCCAACTCCAAAAAGCCCAATGTATATCGGATTATCATGATGTTTTTTAACTTTGAAAATATGAAAAAGAATAGCGAATGCCAAATAGTAGAAGAAAACCGGGAAATGAAGCTTTAGTGCCCCTTCGAGCATGAAATTGCCGGGTTCCAACGTTTCCAGTCCTATTCGGAAAGCAACGACCGAAATCCCTGTTACCAATCCGGCTAGTATGGGCCGTGATTGCCGGAACCACAAAAGAATGAAGAAAAATGAGGGTGTTCCCAGGCTTACACGCAAATCCCCAAGGAAAGGAAAAAATTTTAGTTCACCCGCGATTGGGACGACCGCTGCCATCAGTATGTATATCAACAATGTATCCTTTATTTTCCCCATGGTTCCAGCTCTTTTCATCTATGTAATCCCTTCAGAATTTGTTTAACAATTCCTCATTAAATAGAAAAGTATGGCAATTGTATTAACTTATTCCTTACATCTGTCGGTTTCTGTAGTTTTCTGTAGTCTTTGGTTTATGTTCAACCTGTGGGTAGGAGGCACTTCTTACTTATATGTGCTGCTTCATTTCCCACAAGATATCGCTTTCATTATACATCTTAATTCAAATGTGAAAAACCACACATAAAGGAGGCCACTTATAAGATTCCAGTGGTTTAGGCCACAAACCGAACATTCGGAGTAATCGATATAGACAATGGTTTTAACTACTTTGTTGCAAGGAGGGAATTTTTCATGTTCTGGATAGAATTTTTAGTAGTCTTGGCTTGTATTTTTATCGGTGCAAGGTTGGGCGGGGTTGGACTCGGGGTTATGGGCGGAGTCGGCCTGGCAATCCTTGTATTCGGTTTCGGCCTCCAGCCTACATCCGCGCCGATAGATGTCATGCTGATGATCCTGGCTGTTATCACCGCCGCGGGAGCTCTTCAGGCCGCGGGAGGAATGGAATACCTTGTTTATTTAGCTGAGAAGGCATTACGGAAAAATCCGAAACAAATTACCTTTATCGCTCCAATCGTAACATACATTTTTACCCTTTGTGCCGGAACTGGGCACGTGGCATATTCCGTACTTCCTGTCATAGCGGAGGTTTCGCGTGAATCCGGCATCCGTCCCGAACGGCCGATGTCAATCGCTGTCATTGCCTCCCAGCAGGCTATTACAGCAAGCCCTATCTCCGCCGCCACTGTGGCCTTGCTTGCGCTCCTGACTGATTTTAAAATTCAACTACTCGATATATTGCTAATCTGTATTCCGTCCACTTTCATTGCCTGTATGGTCGCGGCGTTCATCGCCAGCAAAACAGGCAAAGAGCTTCCAAACGACCCGGAATATTTACAGCGCCTCGAAGCAGGTCTTGCTCCAATTAAAAAGGACAAAAAAGCATTTGTCCCGACAAAGGGAGCAAAACTTTCCGTCGCCCTGTTCCTGATGGCAGCCGTTTCGGTTGTACTTCTCGGATCTTTCGAGGAACTCCGTCCGGGCTGGGATATTGAAGGCGTGTTCACACGAATGGGAATGCCGGCCTCCATTGAAATTGTCATGATGACTGCGGCAGCACTGATTCTAATTTTATGCAAACCGAAAGTTGATGATATCGTTTCCGGAAGTGTGTTTAAAGCGGGAGCGGCAGCCGTAGTGGCGATTTTCGGAATCGCCTGGATGGGGGATACTTTCTTCCAGGGTAATATGGCAATGATCTCTAGCTCCATTTCTGATTTGGTGACAGCCGCTCCATGGTTGTTCGCTATCGCGCTTTTCGCATTGTCCATCCTGCTTTACAGCCAGGCGGCCACGGTTCGGACTCTTATGCCGCTTGGGATAACCTTAGGCATAAATCCAGCCTTGCTGATTGCGATGTTCCCTGCTGTCAACGGCTACTTCTTTATCCCGAACTATCCTACTGTCGTTGCTGCGATCAACTTTGACAGGACGGGTACAACCCGGATTGGCAAATACGTCCTAAACCACAGCTTTATGGTTCCAGGCTTGGTGGCAACCATTTTGGCAGTTGGAATTGGAATATTGCTAAGTACAATTTTGCTATAGGAACAAAACAGCCGTCCTATTTGGGCGGCTGTGCATGTATTGAAAAATAGGAGATGAATGAAAATGGCAGACCTAATTGATTTTCGTATTGAGAAGGATTTTCTTGGTGAGAAGGCTGTTCCAAAAGAGGCATACTACGGTGTTCAAACACTTCGGGCAATTGAAAACTTCCCAATCACAGGCTACCGGATTGATGAAAAGCTAATCAACGCAATCGCCGTTGTCAAAAAAGCAGCCGCACTGGCAAATGCCGACATCGGCCAGCTTGATCGAAAGATTGCACTTGCAATAGCAGATGCGGCGGATGAAATTCTTGCCGGCAGCCTTCATGAGGAATTCATCGTGGATCCAATCCAGGGTGGGGCCGGTACATCCATCAATATGAATGCCAATGAAGTAATTGCCAACCGCGCCCTTGAACTGCTTGGCGAAGAGAAAGGCAACTATAAGATCATAAGCCCGAATACCCATGTCAATATGGCCCAATCGACGAATGACGCATTTCCGACCGCAATTCACCTATCCACACTAAGTGGACTTGAAGGCCTTTTAAAAGAAATGGACGGCCTATACGATGAATTCATGAATAAGGCAAAGGAATTCGACGGGGTTATAAAAATGGGCCGCACCCATCTTCAAGATGCCGTGCCAATCCGCCTTGGCCAGGAATTCGAAGCATATGCGCGGGTTCTGAAACGGGATATTAAGCGAATTAACGCCACGAGGGAACACCTTTACGAAGTAAACATGGGCGCGACTGCTGTCGGAACAGGGTTGAATGCGGACCCGGGTTATATTCAAAAGGCTGTCAGCTATTTGGCGGAGTTCACTGGTTTCCCACTTCAGGGAGCTGAAAACCTTGTTGATGGCACCCAAAATACAGATTGCTATATTGAAGTCTCAGGAGCTTTAAAGATTTGTATGCTCAATATGTCAAAGGTTGCCAATGATTTAAGGATGATGGCTTCCGGCCCTCGGTGCGGACTTGGGGAAATCAACCTCCCTGCGCGCCAGCCAGGGTCATCGATTATGCCGGGAAAAGTAAACCCTGTCATGGCCGAGGTCTTGAACCAAAGCGCATTCCAGGTAGCCGGAAACGATTTGACCATCAGCATGGCATCCGAAGCGGGCCAATTCGAACTAAATGTTATGGAACCTGTGATTATCTTCAACCTTCTTCAATCTATCAAAATTATGAAAAATGTTTTGAGCGTCTTCCGTGAATATTGCTTGAAAGGCATCACCGCCAACGAGGAAAGAATGGAAGACTATGTGAATAATAGTGTGGGTGTTATCACTGCCATCAACCCGTATATCGGCTATGAGGCGGCGGCTTCCATCGCCAGCGAAGCAATTTTAACGAACAGGCCAGTCAGGGAGATTGTTCTTGAAAGGAAGGCGCTGACAGAATCCGAGTTGAACACAATTCTTAACCCTTTTGAAATGACGCACCCAGGAATTGCAGGCAAAGAGCTTTTGAAAGCGAAAGCCGATACTTCCAAAGAGCCGGTACTGGTGTAAAAATGGAAATCGTTGGACTTTATGATGTAGCCAACGCAGCATTTTTACCAAAAGCTGCTGTCCATGTCAGGAACAATCCTGGCCGCAGCGTTGAATACCCATTCACTCGTCCATTACACTGCCAGGTTGGGCACAGGCGCGGGTCAATACCGTTAGGGAAGCCTAACGTGGAGAGACAGGTTGAAAGATTTGGTACTCGGTTAATGATAATGTAATCCCCAAATGGAAAAAGGGCCTATTTTAGGTCCTTTTTCTCTTTCCTGTTGGAAAGCGGCTGCTTCGGACACGTATATCTGGAATATGTGTCTTACATGCTAACCGACGAATTTTCAGCTTTACCCTTGATGGCGTATTCAAGTTCAAGAACCCTGACGCCGAATAAATAAGACACATGGTACGCCTTTATGCAGCCTTCCTCCTCCCAGACGTTGATTGTTTCATTGATTGGTATCCGGAAGCTCTTTTTAAAAAGAGTCAAGTAAACGCCGTTATGGTCATTCCTCCTCATATCAGATAGGGATGTTAGTGAAACGCCGTCATTCCCGTAATGGGTGATTCTTAGAATGCTTGTCATCCCGCCGAATGGAAGCGGAAAGAACACATTGTAAAACCTCTCCCCAACCCCATTTTTGTGGGTTGAATAAGCTGCGACATAGATTGCCTTCCTACTTTTCCGGTCGCTTCTGATCCAGGCCCTGACATTATGACGGCTGTCCTTTTCATCAGCCAGCTTCCACATCCCACTATCGATTTCCGTATGGGCCTCATGCTTCAAGGTCGGGAAATTCATTTGCTCCATTCGAATCGAAAGCTTTTTATACAAGACGGCGGCAGGGTAAATGAACCATCTCCAGCGCGGCTGGACGTCCATGTCATACAAGACAGTATTTATGTAAAAATCAGCGATACGGGGATTGATTTTACCAGGATTGAACTTTTCTCTCTTAAAATCGGCCATCGAATCGACCATGCCTGCCGGATGCCTGTCTGTCTCGGCGACGAAACCGTTCCGGCTGAAAAAGTTAGTTCCAATCCTGCTCTGGCCGGCAATTGTGGAAAACTGGATGGCGTTCAAAGGAAAGTGGCTCTCCGGCTTCAACTGCCAAAAGCCAGCAAGCCCTAGCCCGGAAAACAATACCGCGTTGACGAACCCATGGAAATAAACCATAAATGGAATGTCGACCAGCCTGAGGGCGTAAAGCGCCGAAAGTAGCATCGTAAATACAATGGCGGCAGATGAAGCCCACAGAAACTTGTTCCTTGTTTTAAAAGAGAACCAGCAATATGTATAGAGGGCAGCCAAAAAAAGCAGGACAGCCACTATTTCAACGCCATGGGAGTAAGTAATTCCAACAGCAACAAGCAAAGGAGAAACGATGAAAATGAGTGAGGCAGTACGGTAAAGCCTTGGAAAAGGTCCAGTTTCCTTCATCCACCGCCCGAGCAGCCCGGGAAATAATAGGCCATAAAGGCTGGAATAATGAAAATGAATCGCTGTCAGAAGGGCAAGCATTCCCGAAAAGCCAAACAGGCTCAATCCATTTTGATAGACAGTGAACCAGACCCCGCCGATTGGCAGATACATCATTGAAAAATCAATCAATAACTCTTCGATGTAGAATCCACCCCGCCCAAGAAACCGGAACGAACCATATACCCCAATTAGGACACAATAAAAGAGCCAGACAAATGAAAGGGCCGGCCAGAAAAAAGAGCCGATCGCAGCAACCGCAAACCACGGGTGCAGCATTTTAAGCGTAATAAAGAACCGGTTCCGATCATTGATAAGCCTGAAATAGAACGGCAAATAACCGGCAATTGTTAAACAAAGAATATACTTTAAAAAGTCCAACATACCCTAATTACTCCTTGCTCCCATTGAGATGTATTCTACTTATTTATTAATTCTCCAAACGATGGGCAACTCCTCTTACTCAATTCATAACGGACAGTTGGACCGTACGCTATATTCACCGCTGATGGAGTTCACCTAATTTTTGAATGGCCATCTTTAGTTTGGAAATAGTAAAAATATCCTATCGAAAAGCGGGAGACTGAAATGAACCTACATAGTGGAACCTGTTACTGGCTGGAAACCTCCCCCTATGCCCCTCCTAAACAAAAAATAATCCGGATTCGCTAAAGGAAGTGCCAACGATGGATTTTTATCAAGGCCAAGAAATTTTGTCTTCATTTGATTGGATCCTCCGGGCAATAGTTGCTTTCATTTTTTTGGTCATTGTTGCAAAAGTACTTGGCCAGAGGGCGATATCCCAATTAAGGCTGCTGGATTTCGTCATTGCATTGGTAATCGGGAATATAATTGCCCACCCTTTGTCAGACCAGCATCTAGGTATGAAAGGGTCTATCATCACTACCATCGTCCTAGTCGTTTTGTATAGTTTCGGGATTTTTTTAATTTTAAAATGGCCCTGGTTCAGGAGATTGATCAATCATGCCCCAATCACCATTATCGAAAATGGAAGCATCCTTTATGGCGGGCTAAAACGGGCCAGAATTTCACTCGATGTTGTTTTGGAGGAGTTACGGGAAAATAAGGTCGGCGATATAAAGAAAGTGGCTCTGGCAGTCTGGGAAGTTGACGGAAGGATTTCCTTTTTCCTCGACCCGCGCTATGAGCCGGTTACACCCGCAACATTAAAAATAGAAACTGAGCCGTTCTTTTTGCCCAAGGTCATCATTAAGGAAGGGAAAATTAATCTCGAAGAGCTGAAAAGAATCAGCAAGGATGAGGAATGGGTCCGATCCACCCTGAAACGAACCTATCAGGCGGACGTGGCCGATGTTCTGCTCGCCACAGTCGACAGGAATGACCATGTGTCAATTTTTTTATATAAATAGCCGTTTGGTTTGGAGGATAGGTGGATAAACTCATCCTCCTTTTTCCATGGATTAGAAAAAGCCTCATTGGGAATATCAGGATAACGCGGAAGCGTATTTTAAAAATAATGATTTCCGGGTAATGGTATGTTAGTTGGCGATTATGATATTGCTCAAGGGAGGGACGTTTAACAAATGAAAATAGAGCCTTCAATGACTTTGCAAGATATATTTGGGCCGGAGCTTGTTTTTAATCCGCGCGTTTCATTCCAGGGCTTGGGCTGGGTTCCGTCAAATGAGAATATGGATGATTTCCGGACAGGCGCGCTTCTACCAATTGCGGGGGATATGCCACTCGTGTGCAATAGGAGGACGGTGACGGATGAAACGCTTGGCCTTTTTGAAAAAGCGGGAATCACCCCAGCCTCGAACCTCCTCGTTTATGATTCGGAGGAAAGCTTCTACAGTCTGGTGGACGAGCTTAACAGCCGACCGCTGAAAAAAGTAATGAACCATCCGGTCCCGGAATCCGAGGTGCCAGAGGGAAATTACTGGATTGATAAAAATGTATTTTCCTATTTGAATAACAAGGCGAACCTCGGGGAACTCGTCCCTCTTGAACATCGCCCGAAACGGTTTGTTGCCACTCCATCGGAAGCCAGTTCGATAAAAGAGGAGTGGGGTTTACCGTTTGTAATGAAAGCAGGGACGGACCTCCCGAACGGAGGCGGACACGATGTCTTCTTTTGCTATACGGATGAGGATTTTGCCGAGGCGCTAGAAAGCCTGGAAGACAGTGAGAGCATAGTAATTGAAGAGATTGTCGATATTAGGAAAAATTACTGCATCCAATTTGCCAAAACACATGATGGAAAAATCATTTACCTTGGCGCTGGAGAACAAATCACGACCGATTCCGGCGAGTATAAAGGAAACTGGATTTCCAACGCCGAAGGGCCGCCTGATGAAGCAATCGCCCTTGGGAAATCAATCATGGAAAAGGCATGCGAACTTGGCTACAAGGGGGTCGCCGGATTCGATATCCTCTTGTCGGAGGAAGGTCGGGTGTTATGCATCGACCTGAATTTCCGGCTGAATGGTTCCACCCCCGCGCTCCTGCTGAAAGACAGCATTTTCGAAAGTTACCAAACACAGGACATGATGTATAAAACGTGGAAAATTGATTCGGAATGGAATGATTTCCTTTCTGTTTGTAAAAATATGATTGAATCCCGAACGCTTATTCCGCTCGCAATCTATCACCCTGACGTTGAGGGCAATCCTGGCACACAGCCATTCATTAACGGCATATTGATCGGCGATTCGCGGGATGATATTTTGAAAAAAGAACAATACCTGGCCGAATGCGGATGGAATTAGTAAAAGCGATGCTACGCTGCTGAAGCTTTCCTGGTGTAGCTGGACAAAGAAAAGCGAAAGCGCCCGTTTAGCGCCGTATGGACTGGAGGGCCCCGATGGAGATAAAGGAAACACGAAGAGCGGAAGCGATTCGATGTTGACTTATCGTAGCGAGGGGACCGAAGTACAATAGGCGCTGGGCGCTGTAGCTGGACAAAGAAAAGCGAAAGCGCCCGTTTAGCGCCGTATGGACTGGAGGGCCCCGATGGAGATAAAGGAAACACGAAGAGCGGAAGCGATTCGATGTTGACTTATCGTAGCGAGGGGACCGAAGTACAATAGGCGCTGGGCGCTGTAGCTGGACAAAGAAAAGCGTAAGCGCCATCCATTCTATAGCTTGACAGGTTCATCTATCAAAAAGCATAACCTCCGGTTTCTGCGGCGGTTATGCTTTTTGAGTTTTTCACTCTTTTATTTAATTGGGCTATCCAACCCTATCAATCCATTATTCTGCAAATAACGGATGACGCGTCTCGCGCATTCCTCCACAGATGCTCCTGAAGTATCAATTGACAACTCCGGTGCGAACGGGACTTCATACGGAGAATCGATTCCCGTGAACTCCCGGATCTCACCCCGCCTCGCTTTTTTGTAAAGACCCTTTACATCCCTTTTTTCACACACCTCAAGCGGGCAATTCGCAAAAACCTCGATGAATTCGCCCGGCTCAAACAGTTCCCTCACCCTGCTTCGGTCTTCACGGAACGGCGAAATAAAGGCGGTCAGCACCACCAGGCCACTGTCGACGAAAAGCCTCGAAACTTCACCAATCCGCCTGATATTCTCGATGCGGTCCTCCTTGCTAAAGCCAAGCCCTTTGTTCAAACCGTGGCGGATGTTGTCGCCATCAAGGACATAGCTTCTGACCCCCATGCTGTATAGCTGGCGGTCTACCTCATTGGCAAGGGTCGATTTTCCCGAACCGGATAGGCCCGTGAACCAAAGAACAAAGCTTTTATGCCCATTCAAATTCTGGCGGTCCGCTTTTGTCATTGCAGCTGGATGCCAGACGATATGCTCACTCATTTTTCCCCACCATCTCCTGGAGGGAAAGATGCTGCATCCTCATACCCTCTATCAATATAGCTGCTACTTCCGGTCGGCTAAATTCCGGCGGAGGCGCCTCCCCTTTTTGAAGCATCGCCCTGACTTTGGTCCCGGAAAGCGCGACGTGGTGTTTTTTATCATGGGGGCATGTCTTTACAGAAGCCATATTCCCACATACCTCACAGTAAAAGCTGTTTTCGAAAAATAAAGTTTGGATGCCAATTTCATCCTTCGTAAAATTAGCGAAGATTTTCTGGGCATCATACGTTCCATAATAATTTCCTACGCCGGCATGGTCCCGCCCGACAATAAAATGCGTGCAGCCGTAGTTTTTTCGGATGATTGCGTGGAATATCGCTTCCCGCGGGCCAGCATAACGCATTGCCGCCGGAAAAACCGATAACAAAACCCGGTCTTGCGGATAATATTTTTCCAAAAGCGCTTTATAGCTTTTCATGCGGATATCACCTGGGACATCGTCTGCTTTTGTCTCGCCGACGAGCGGATGCAAGAAAAGGGCGTCGACTTGTTCAAGAGCGCACTTTTGGATATATTCATGGGCCCGATGGACTGGATTCCTCGTTTGAAAGCCAACAACCGTCTTCCAGCCCCGTTTCCTGAACAGCTCCCTTGTCTCTTTCGGGGTGCGGTTCTGTTCCTGGTATTGGTTTGCCGGCCTCTTTACCATGGCCACCGGGCCGCCAAGATACACTTCCCCCCGCTCGAACATTTTTTTAACCCCAGGGTGATCCTGTTCCTCGGTCCTGTAAACAAGCCTCGCTTCCTTTCGTTTGTCAGGGACATATTTATCAGTGACTTCCATAATGCCATAGATGGTCCCTTCCCGTTCCAGGTTGATTGTATCGCCCGGCTCAATCCGCGCCGCTACCCATTTTGGGACGGGAAGCGCGACGGGGATGCTCCAGACAAGCCCATTCTTAAGGCGCATCTTTTCCACGACGGCAAGATAATCGTTTTTCTCCATAAACCCGCCAAGAGGGCTATACGCCCCAATTGCAATCATTTCAAGGTCGCTTAGGGCCATCGCATCCAGTTCCACAGACAGAATCGTCTCATCCACCCAGCAATCCTCATTTATTTTATGAACCAGGACTCCCCCGTGAGGATCAATCATGTAATGTTCCTCCTTACGCTTTCAAGTAATCTGTTTATCGGCAGGAAAAACCGGCCGTCCAGCCAAGAACGGCCCTTCTCACCCACTCCCTCCCGCAAGATGGAGGCCGCATTCCGTCTTTCCTGTATTTGCCCATCTTCCCGCGCGCAAGTCGTCCCCCTCTTTTACTGGATGGGTGCACGGCTGACAGCCAATGCTCGGATATTGCCTGTCATGGAGCGAATTATAGGGAAGGCTGTTGAGGCGGATATAATTCCAAATATCCTCCCATTTCCAATGGATAAGTGGGCAAATTTTTATGTTTTTAAACCTTTCATCCTTATTGATATAGTTGACGCTCTTCCTTGTCTCGGACTGTTCCCTCCGAAGCCCCGAAATCCAGGCTTTGACTATACCTAGCTCCCTGGCAAGCGGCTCAACCTTCCTGATTTTGCAGCAAAGATTCGGGTCGCATTTCCACAATTCCTTCCCGTAAAGCGCTTCCTGTTCTAAAAGGGTTATATCGGGTTTGACAATGTTCAGCTTGAATCCCGGGTATTGTTCCTTAATTTTTTCAATCAGCTCATACGTCTCAGCGAAGTGAAGGCCGGTATCCAGGAAGAGGACTGCCGCTTGCTTATTAACTTTTGAAATCAGGTCGAGCATGACGATTCCCTCCGCGCCAAAGCTGCAGGCATAGATGATTTCGTCCCCATATTCCCGGTACGCCCATTTCAGCACATCCATTGTATCGGTTAATTTCTCCAGCACGAGGCCGGCCTTAGCTTCCTCCCAAGTATCGTAGGTCAGCACATTCCCCATTTCCTTCCCCTCGCATTTTTAAAATTTGGGCCTTGGCCGACCCTTCCATCTGGCAAAATAGGTTAAAACCTATGTACAAAATATTCATTTTTCCATCTAAAAGTTCGGAGGGTAAAAGCCTATTTCAGGAAGGGTATGCGCCTATTTATTTTCTGCACGGCAAAATAGGCAGGATAAGGTACGCTTTGGCTCCCTGGGCATATACTTTTTGCAGAGTGTCTATGGATTTTAACAACAGGAGCGCAAAACATGAAAGCAACCATTTACCAGGGCCATAGCCCCAGGCTGCCACGATCAGATGTAAATATTGTCATCGATGTCGTTCGGGCATTCACTGTTGCGCATTATGCATTCCTTCGTGGGGCCAGGGAGATTATCCTCGCGGGAACCGAAGCCGAGGCCTTTCTTTTAAAAGAAAAGAATCCGTGCTATTTGCTGGGCGGCGAGGTACAGGGATTTCCAATCCCGGGGTTTGATTTCGATAATTCCCCTGCAAAAATGGCCGGTGCGGACGTACGAGGAAGGACGCTTGTCCAAAAGACAACGAACGGCGTGCGGGCGGCGCTGAATGCCCTCGGCGCCGACGCGGTGTTTGTCACCGGCTTTTCGAATGCGCGGACAACCGCGGAATGTGTCCTTGATCGATGGCCGTATGGGTCAATCGTCAATATTATTGCTTCCCATCCCGATGGGGACGATGACCTGGCATGCGCCGAATATATAAAAGGGATACTTCATAGGGAAGAATGCTTTTCCTGGGAAGCTGTCGCCGAAAGAATCAGGCACTGCGGACCGGCAAGGAAGTTTTTTGACTCGTCCCAGCCGGAATTTCAGGCTGTGGACATTGATTATTGCACGAGGGAACTGCCTGGGGGATTTGTTATGCATGTGGATTGCACCGGTGAACTCCCGACGATTGTGAGGGTGGATAACGATGAATTATACAGGATTGGACCTGCCGGAAAGAGAAGCGAAGCCGAGGTTTAACGGGGTAACCGTGCTGATTGACAACGGCGTCCCTGTAGGTTTTTTCGCAGATACTATTAAAAGCGCCTCCCGCTATGTCGATTTTGTAAAATTCGGTTGGGGTACTTCCATTGTTTCGCCAAGCCTCAAAAACAAGATTTCAATTTTACAAGAGCATGGGGTAGGCTATTTTTTCGGCGGGACGCTTTTTGAAAAATTCCTCAGCCAGAATAAATTGGATGACTACTATGATTATTGCAAACAGTTTGGCTGTATGCATGTTGAAATCTCTAACGGTACTTTGCCAATGCCGAACAAGGAAAAAGCACGGCATATCACCAATTTTTCGAAAGAGTTCACGGTCTTCAGCGAAGTTGGGAACAAGGATAGCAGCGTCACCTTTTCCCCTTCCGAATGGCTTGAATGTATCGAGGAAGACCTTGAGGCCGGTGCGGCCAAAGTTATTACCGAAGCGAGGGAAAGCGGAACGAGCGGCATCTGCCAGTCAAATGGGGAAATGCGTTTTGACATTGTCAACGACATCCTTGCGTCCGGCATCCCTCTTGAGCGAATTCTTTTTGAAGCACCGACGAAAAAAATGCAAACCGAATTTATCAGGCTTGCGGGCTCGAATGTGAATCTGGCGAACATCCCGTTCAGTGATGTGATCGCTCTTGAAACGCTCCGGCTCGGCTTGCGTTCCGATACATTTTTCCTTTTTGAGGAGGCTGTAAAATGAGAGATACAAACAAAGTGTTCCACCTTGCGATACCGTGCAAGGACCTTGACGAGACAGTGGATTTTTATGAAAAGCTTGGCTGCCGGCTTGCGCGCCGGTACCACGACAGGGTTACCTTCGACTTTTTCGGCGACCAGGTCGTCTGCCATTTAAACCCGGATAAAATCGATCCTGCTCCGAAAATGTACCCGCGGCACTTCGGGGTCACTTTCCTCATCAGGGAAGAATTCGACGAAGCGCTTGATCATGCGACAACGCACGAATTGCCGTTTTTCCAGGAACTGATGGTCCGGTTCCCAGGCAAAAAAGAAGAGCATGTTACGTTCTTTTTGATCGACCCTGCAAACAACCTGCTGGAGTTCAAATATTATCATGATGAAGGAATGGTTTATTAATCCTATAATAAGGGTTCCCGTTTTGGGGTTTGCGGTTGTTTTTGGGTTTATGAACTGGATTTTTGGTTTGTGAACCAGGTTTAGATTTTTATGAACCGAGTTTGGAGTTTTATGAACGGTTTTTCCGGATTATGAACCGGAATAAAGCTTTATGAACTAAACCGGTCTCTGACCGATAAACCTGAATCGAATTTTATGACCCGCTTTCCTGGATTTATGAACCGGAATCGCAATTTTATGAACCGTATTCAGCTTTTATGAACCGACATAACAAATTTATGAACCGGATTCCAAGTTTTATGAACCGATCCGACTTTACGTTATATGAAGTCCGCTCTCCCTTTTTTGGCAGCGGGCTTTTCCCGTTGTGGGTTTGAGTCCAATATTAGCTTTTATTTTACTGGCGGTACCAGGGTCACATACTTTCCAATATTAGATGACCACTTTATAATATAAGTAACACGCTATGGAGGATTGGCTAATGACCATTGAAATAAATTACGAAGAAACTGCAAATGAACAAGTACATATGTTTTTTTCTCCTGTTGTGGAAGGGCTGATTCTCCTTTGTGCAATGTTATTAAGAAACAAAAAGGATTTTCACTATATAGATTATCAATCAATTGAAAAAGCGCTTCCTGATCAATCGAGAATATTTATTGAAAAGTGGCGCAGTTATTGTACTAATGATTTATTGGGCTGCCTTGATTTACTTTTAAAAGTACCGCACTTTCAAGAGGAAAAGGATTTTTACAAAGGCATTTCAACCTTACCGGATCCTGATTTTGTCCAGAGCTTTTTAGGTGGAGAAATCCCAAGGGATCTAATTGAAATGCTCCTTACATCACCAGAAGATATTGAATCCATGGAAGAGCGTTATGAGTGGAGCACTCCCGAGAAACGGCAATTCATCAAAACGTTTTTGCTCGAACTCCATTCGTTTCGCAAAGAATTTCTTGATGTATTCCTCCACATCGTTCATGGGGATTATTTTCAAAGGTTGATTAAGACAAAACAAGGATCCATTGACCAATCATTATTGGAACTGGGAAAGTTAAACATGAAACCACTCGCACTCTCACAATATGTGATGGGAAAAACGTTCAAGCGCACTAGCGATTATAAGCTCTATTATTTTCTCCCAAGCTATAGCTTCTCTCCATTTAAAATGCGTGTCTTTAATCATGCGGTTTGTATTGTAATTTTTGGCTGCGCCCAACCATTGAATGATGACAGGGAAAAAAGCAAGGAACTGTCTAAAATACTAAAAGTTCTTTCCGACCCAAACAGACTTCTGATTTTAAGAATGTTATGCGTAAAAAAGGAATATGGAGCGAGATTGGCGGAGTATGTCGGGGTCACCACGGCGACTGTTTCACATCATCTGGACCTGCTCAAAAAGGCGAATTTGATCAAGGAAGAAAAAATTGGGGCTATTAAATACTTTTCCGCTGATCCGGTTCAATTGGAAAAGTTTAAATCAGTACTTCAGGAATTCACGAATACTAAAACTTGATTTAAAGAGCGACAAAATTGTCGTTCTTTTTTATTGCAAAAATTAAGAATTATAATACAATCATATTATAAGATAATCATCTAATATAGAGGTGAAAACATGAACGCTTCAATTATCAATGTAAAAAATGTAAAAAGGACGTATGTGGCAGAACAGGGATTTTTCAAAAAAAAGAAAAAAACCATCGAAGCTTTAAAGGGGATTTCATTTGAAGTACAAAAGGGAGAAGTCTTTGGTTTGCTTGGTCCCAATGGGGCTGGCAAGACGACGATGATTAAAATTTTGACAACGATGCTTATTCCTACGGAAGGCCAAGCCACCATCCTTGGTTTGGATGTTGAAACCGAAAATCACAAATTGAGGACCCAAATCAATTTCATTCTGGGCGGGGAGCGGAATTTATACTGGCGTTTATCAGCCTATGATAATCTCACCTACTTTGCAGACCTGTATAAAATTCCAAGGAGCATCCAAAAGGAACGAATCCCTGAATTGCTGAAACTAGTAGGGCTTGAGAATGCGGCCGCCCAACGAGTTGAAACCTTCTCAAAAGGGATGAAACAGCGGCTGCAAATTGCACGCGGGTTGATTAATGACCCAAAAATCCTCTTTTTAGATGAGCCTTCCATCGGCCTGGATCCGATTAGTGCCAGAAACCTCCGGCAAATCATCCGGCAGCTAAACGAAAACGGAACGACAATTGTGCTGACAACCCATTACATGCAGGAAGCAGATGAACTTTGTGACCGCATTGCATTTATTAATCAGGGCGAACTTATCGCAATAGACACACCCGATAATTTAAAGAAGATGGTTGGCCAGCTTTCAGTCGTCCAATTTGATTGTACAAGTGGGGTGAAAGCAAAATCCCTGCTGATCAAAAATGCCAGCTTGCACCATTTGGAAGAAACGTCAAATGACTACTATTCCACTGTCCGTGTCCAAACTAGTGAACCTCAAAAAATCATCTCCCTTCTTTATAGCGGGTTGGGTGAAGGCGGAATTCAAAACATTTCAATTACGGAACCTTCCCTGGAAGATGTTTATTTGCATTTGATCGGAGGATTAAAAGATGAGCAGCATTCTTCACCCATTATGGCAAACAGCTAATCTGCAAATGAGGCTGTCTATCGCGCGTCCAATGTTTCAATTCATCATTTGGATTTCCCCCCTTTTTTACGCGACACTAAGCTACTTTATATACGGGAAAGTCCCGAATGAGACACTCGTCCAATATGTATTGCTTGGTTCCGGTTTTATGGCCCTCTGGTCGTCAATTGTCTACTCTTCTGCGAGCGATATTAACCGGGAACGATTTTACGGAACATTGGAAAACATTTTCGTTGCTCCTACTCCCTTTTCAATTATCCTTCTTGGTAAAATTGTCGGGAATACCATCTGGGGAATTATCGCTATGGGCTTCTCGGTACTCTATTTAGTTGTGTTTTTCCGTGTTCAGGTTGTGATTGCCCATCCCCTCCTGTTTTTTCTGGCACTCCTGCTCGTGATATTTGCATTGATCATCTTTTCATTCTTTTTGGCGCTGTTTTTCACTTTATCCCGCCAGGCGGAAGCATTAATGAACTTCCTAGAATACCCGATTTATTTTATTTGCGGGTTTTTATTCCCGATTTCCATTTTACCGGATTGGATTCAGCCGCTTTCGTATATACTGCCCCCTACATGGGCGATTGTATTATTGCGTGAGACCCTCGCTGCTACTAATACCGATGCCATTCTTAAGACAATGGGGATTTTACTAGTATTGTCTCTTGTGTATGGATTGATCGCATGGTGCTGCTATAAAGCTGTGGAGCGAAAAGCACGTGTTGACGGAAAGTTGGGGGTGTATTAATGATGGAGGCAATTCAGCGTTTTTTTCGCCATAGTTTTTTATCCTATCGAGCATTATTCGGCTGGCTGGATCCGAAGGTATATTTACTTGTCATGGTATGCATGCCGCTCAGCCAACTGCTGTTTTTCTCTTTTTTAGTGAGACATGTTTATGATGGCGTGGACCTTGCCGGCTATATAGGTGCAAACGCCTTACTGCTATGTGTAATGAATTCAGTGTTTGGAATCACATCCGTCATAACTTCAGATCGAAGCATGGGCACGCTGCAGCTAATCATGGCAACTCCCGCTAACAAGCCCGCGATGTTTTTGGCCCGGTCCTTGGCGCATGTGGCAAACGGGTTGTTTACTGCATTTATCGGATTATTATTCGGAATCTTCCTTTTTGACATTTCCATTACTTTTGAAGCCGCGGGTGCCCTTGCGCTTGTATGGGCTGTTTCTATTTTCTCTGCATGCGGGCTCGGATTAATCATCGGAAGCTTCTGTTTATGGACACCATCCATGCACCTGCTGACCAATTTATTGGCTAGTATCCTACTTCTATTAAGCGGGGCAAATTATCCCCAGGCCATCATGCCACAAGCGTTGCAGTTTACAGCTCAATTCATCCCTTTAACAAGAGGCGTTATGCTGACAAAGGAAATTATGAATGAAGGAAACTTTGATCGAGTCCCTGTCTATGCCGCGCAGGAGTTTTTATTGGGAATCGTCTTTTTCATTATTTGCCTCGGTTGTATTCGTTTTGCCGCTTACCAAGCAAGAGTCAAGGGGACGATGGATTTAAGTTAATTTTATTTAATCGAAATAGCCGCCTGCCGACGTCTAACGGATTTACTTTACAGTAAACTCGTTACGCCGTAGCAAGCGGCTTTTTTGCTTTTTCGAAAAACACCAAAGTAAGGGCATCAGCCCCGAAACCGGCTTTATTAATTTTCCGTAAATACATTTCTTCTTTTTTAACCTGCTCCTAGTAGAAAATCTTAGTATCTTTTCTTCATTTTTTCACAAATCGACATTTATTTATTTTAAAATTCAGAATAGTGTACTATAATTCATTTTGGATACACACAAAAAAAACAGAAAAGGTGGGGAGTGTCATTAAAGCATTAAAGTCAATCATTATTTGGGGTTTGGTTTCCGCGTTAGGAGCCGCGGCATTCGGGGTCTTGGCCCTGAATAATGGAGAAACCATCAATGCAATTTGGCTTGTAACGGCCGCCATCTGTGTTTATGCAATCGCATACCGTTTCTACAGCAAGTTCATCGCAAGGAAAGTTTTTGAGCTTGATGACAACAGGAAAACTCCAGCGGAAGTCAATAATGACGGAAAAGACTATGTTCCGACAAACAAATGGGTCCTTTTCGGGCACCACTTTGCTGCAATCGCCGGTGCTGGCCCGCTCGTCGGACCAATCCTTGCGGCCCAAATGGGGTACCTGCCGGGAACACTCTGGATTGTCGTCGGAGTAGTCCTTGCCGGTGCTGTCCAGGACTTCATTATCCTATTCGGCTCAATGCGCCGCAATGGGAAGTCGCTAGGTGAAATGATTAAGGAAGAAATCGGCCCTATTACAGGCATTATCGCCATGGTCGGCATTTTAGGCATTATGATTATATTATTGGCCGTATTGGCATTGGTTGTTGTAAAAGCGCTTATTGGAAGCCCTTGGGGAATGTTCACAATTGCCGCGACCATTCCAATTGCGGTGCTGATGGGATTCTATATGCGCTATATCCGCCCGGGCCGCGTTGGCGAAGCCTCGATTATGGGGGGAATCCTGCTCCTCCTTTCCATTTATGGAGGGCAATATGTATCCCAGCATGCCGAGCTCGCAAAAATGTTTACGTTTTCAGGCGAAGCAATTGCAATCATGATGATTATTTACGGCTTCGTTGCATCCGTCCTGCCTGTTTGGATGCTTCTGGCCCCGCGTGATTATTTAAGTACTTTCCTGAAAATCGGCGTAATTTTCGGACTGGCCTTGGGCATCCTGTTTGTCGCACCGGATCTTCAGATGCCTGGGGTGACGAAGTTCATTGATGGAACCGGCCCGGTATTCGCCGGAAACCTGTTCCCGTTCCTGTTTATCACCATCGCGTGCGGAGCCGTCTCGGGTTTCCACTCCCTGATTTCATCAGGTACAACTCCGAAGATGATCGAACGCGAATCGCACGCCCAGCCAATTGGCTATGGCGCAATGCTAACTGAATCGTTTGTTGCCGTAATGGCAATGATCGCAGCGTGCGTGCTGACTCCAGGGATTTATTTTGCGATCAACAGCCCTCCCGCTGTTATTGGAACGGACGTGGTCCAGGCCGCAACTGCTGTTTCAAACATGGGATTCACGATCACGCCTGACGATTTGACCGGGCTTGCCGAAGATGTAGGCGAGCAATCAATCATTTCCCGTACAGGGGGAGCGCCGACCCTGGCGATCGGTATGGCGTTTATTTTCTCGAAGGTCATTGGCGGAAAAGCACTCATGGCATTCTGGTACCACTTTGCCATCCTGTTTGAAGCCCTGTTCATTCTGACGACGATTGACGCCGGAACACGCGTCGGCCGCTTCATCATCCAGGATTTGATCGGCAATGTGTATAAGCCATTCGCAAAAACGGATGCATTAATTCCGAATATCATAGCAACAACGCTTTGCGTCCTATTCTGGGGATATTTCCTTTACCAGGGGGTTATCGATCCGCTTGGAGGAATTAATACGCTTTGGCCGCTGTTTGGAATCGCGAACCAAATGCTTGCCGCCATCGCCTTGCTTCTCGGGACGACCGTCCTTTTCAAAATGGGCAAAAAAGCGTATGTATGGGTTACCCTTATCCCGACGACATGGATTTTAATTGTTACCATGACAGCCGGCTGGCAAAAGCTGTTTCACGAGAATCCAAAAATCGGCTTCCTTTCCCACGCCAAGGTATTTAGCCAGGCTTTGGATGAAGGTAAGGTTTTGGCCCCAGCTGCAAACGTGGCACAAATGAGGCAGATTATTTTTAACGACTATATTGACGCCGCCCTTTGCGCATTCTTCATGATAGTCGTGATTGCGGTTCTGATCTCGGCGCTAAGGATTTGGGTTAAGGTGTTTAAAAACCAGAAGCTGGAATTGCATGAATCACCTTATATTCCACGTGGGGATGGAGACCTGAAACATTATGCTTAATAAACTGAAAGACATGCTCGCATACCGGAAACAATTCATTTCGCTGCTCGTCGGGGTCCCGAGTTATGAGAGATATGTTGAACACATGAAAGCCCAACATCCAGACCAGCCTGTAAAAACAAGAAAAGAATTCTTTTGCGAAGCACAGGACGCCCGCTACAACGCCAAGGGCGGGAAAGTATCCAGGTGCTGCTAGAAAAAAGGAGAACCCGTATCCAGATTCTCAATGGATACGGGTTTTTACGTGGAGAACGGAAGCGGCTTGACTAGTCCTCTATTTTAAAAAAGAGTATACTGGTCTTGTATGACTGGATACAATTCCACCAGGAGATGAGGCAATGCTATCAAATATCGGTGTACCAGGTATGATACTAATACTGGTTGTGGCACTTATCGTGTTTGGACCGAATAAACTGCCTGAAATCGGCCGTGCAGTCGGACGGTCCATCCGCGAGTTTAAACGCGCTTCCGAAGGGCTGACGGACGAGATCAAAAAGGAAATTACCAAGGGCAACGATGAGGACAATATGAAAAAATAGATTAATAAAAGGCACGGTACCCGCTCTTTTGGGATACCGTGCCTTTTTGCT
Organism: Neobacillus sp. YIM B06451; assembly: GCF_032667185.1. Classification (NCBI taxonomy): domain Bacteria; kingdom Bacillati; phylum Bacillota; class Bacilli; order Caryophanales; family Bacillaceae; genus Neobacillus; species Neobacillus sp. YIM B06451. Next base: position 35,892 of record NZ_JAVFKJ010000020.1, read on the forward strand.
ATTTCACTGATTTGTACATGAGGATGTCATCCGCATACTCATTTTCGGCAAACTTTACTTCATTGACCTTGCGCCCCTCTTTTATGAAGCCAAAGCTTTTATACAAAGCAATCGCCCTTTCGTTTGTAGAAAAAACCGCGAGGCTTACCTTTTCAATGAGAGGGTTCTTTTCTGCCCAGTCGAGGAGAGTTTTTAAAAGCAATTTGCCAAGCCCCTGGTCCCTGTGCTCCTTGCTAATCATGATTCCAAAAGTCCCCGTATGGGACAGCCTTTTCCGATCGGGTGATTGAAACATGATAAAACCGGCAATCTTCCCGTCCCTTTCAGCAACAAAAAGCGCTTCCCGTTCACTATTCGTAAGCTTCTTTATCCACTCTTTGTGCTGGTCGATGGTTTGATTGAATTCCTCTGGAGCTGTCATGAGATAGCCGCCCTCGGCAATGACAGCTTTAAGCACCAAAAAAGTTCCTTCCGCATCCGCGAGAGCCCCTGGCCGAATCGTATATTTTTCATTAAAATGCTTCATTTAGACTCCCCTTTTTCAGCCCACCCTTTACCATATTTTACAATAGGTTAAGTCATCCTAAAATACCCTTTGGTTTCCTCGCAAATTATATTTTTTTAGTGGGCTGCATTCCTTGCATTCCTGGCGTTCCTCGCCGCCTTTTGGATGGCATTGACGCCCATGACAACGGCGATCATTTCATATACATCTAGCCCTTTATCCGAGCTGGACAGCTGAAAAGCGGCCGCCGAAAAGAACCCGCTGATTTTTTCAAAACGGCCCGCCTCGTTCCTATTCTCGTCATAAAGGATATAAAGGTTGGAAAAGGCCTCCGACTCAATCTCAAAAACCCGGCCGTTTTCTGTGCTGTATTCATACCTTTTTGAAAATAAAGCGAACTTTGCCCTTAGATTCCCGACTTCCTGTCCATTGGGCCCGGTGACAACCCATCGCCGGCTTAAAAAAGGGAATTTGCCGCTAACGATGATTTCCTCGTCCATGTTAAGGACATCCAATCCTGCCGTGAACATACTCCTCAAATCGACTTCCCCAACCTTTTCCTTCGATCCATTATAAATATCGGTCCGCCCAGCAGAGAAAAAATTATCAGATACATACAAAGTTTGTTTGTCCATTTGGATCACCTCTTGCTGGTATTACGGTTGTTTTAGGAAAAAGTTACATATTAAAACATTTAAGGTTCTTCACCAAAAGAGTGATTTTTAAAATTTATAGATTAGCGCTTTACCAAAGGAAATCTTCCTTGACAACTTTTTGGTATTTGACCCAATCTTTGTCGCTCAACGGGATTTGACTGACACCTTTTCGGCTTTTGCCCAAATCTTTGTCACTCATCCAGATTTGAGTGACACCTTTTCCGCTTTGACGAAAATCTTTGTCACCCAGCTTGATTACCTTTAATTGAAAAACCAGAACTTATGGTGAAGAACCACATTAAAGCACAAGCTTCTCTCCATACAATAAAAACAAGGCCAACTGGCATAATCCGTCTGGCCAAACGTCCTTTAGTTTTCGTGTAAAAGACATTTCACAGCCTTAAGCAAACCTATAATAAATCAATAAAAATGTTGAAAGAACAAAGATAAAATTTAAGAAAACGAATACCATTTGGTCCAATCTCGTTTTGTGCATTTTGATTGGCGGTTGATAAAAGGAAACTCCCTCGATGATAAAGATAAGCAGTACAATGTGAATCATCGCATGGCCAACAACTTCCGTGTAGCCAAAAATCATCGTCGTCAGGATAAAAAGGACTGTCACTACTACCGCAAGAATCCGGTTTAATATTCCTACGACTAGTAAATAACCGACTACAAATTCGATAAACGCCGCCAGGACAATAAAAGTATCCGCTGGGAAACCAAAGGTTGGCACGTGGTGATGTTGGATTATTTGAAGCGTCATATTTGGAAACACCCATTTTTCAACCGCCACCCAACACAAGCTCAAACCCGTTCCTAAGTACAAGAACGGGAAGCCCCAATCCTCCCACTTGGTTTTTCCAACCAGCAAAACGCCAATAATGGCGAGGTAAAAACCATAATCGAGCATATGGAACCAGCCAGCGGTCATTGTAACGTTTACGAAAAGGATAAAAAGCACTACTGCGCCTACCTTGGTTGCCAGGTGATGCGGGATAATCAGCAGGATAATCGCAGCCCACATCAACACGGTTTCCCAAGTATGTTCAATGTGGAACTCGGGAGCAAACGTCGATCCGGAAAAAACTTGTAACAGGAGCGCCAGCGCGGTCCCGTACTTTAACAAATAGCGGGAATAGGGTCTTCGCTTCTCCAGCCACTGGTCTATTCTCTTCGCAAATGCAAAATCGGTCAGCTTATGCATCACTTGCGATAACACCGCCAGGAGTACCGCGAAAAGCAAGGCTACCGTAATGAATAATGGGGAAAGGATATTCTCAATTGACTCTCTTTCCGGCTTCACTTCGGCAAACCATTTTACATGCGCAGATGTAAGTAACGGTAAAAGCAATACCCCTAATAAAACAATTCCCTGTATCATTCTTTTCGCCACAGAAACACCCTCCTTTGGTATGTTCTATTATTATTCCTCAATCCGATCGATTTCGAACCTATATTATTTCACCTGCTTTTTTAAAAAAGACCTACACCAATATAGGCCTTTTTCATACTATATCTTGGGGTGAAAATATGGCGAGAATTAAATACAGGGATGCAGATGTTGCCTTAATGGCAAGGATGATGAGAGCGGAAGCCGAGGGCGAAGGAAAACAGGGAATGCTGTATGTTGGAAATGTAATTGTTAACCGCGTCAAAGCAAATTGTTCAGACTTTAGAGATGTAAGAACAGTCCGCCAGGTCATTTTTCAAGTCCAGGGAGGAAATTTTTCCTTTGAAGCTGTTCAGAAGGGGAATGTGTTTTATCAACGGGCAAGAGAAAGTGAAAAACGATTAGCAAGACAGAATTTGGAGTATTGGAGACAGCAGCCGGCGAAATTTGCCCTATGGTACTTCAATCCCTACGCCCCCTGCCCTCCTACATGGTACGACCAGCCATTTTCCGGCCAATTCAAAAACCATTGCTATTATGAACCGACCGGTGAGACATGTGAGGAGATTTATACAGGAGGCTAAGCTTACTCTTCTTGGGTAAGCTTTTTCCTGCTTTTGAGGGCTTTGTCAATGTTTTACGTTCATTTAGCTGTTTAAGAAAAAAGAAACCTTGAAGGCTAGTAGCCAATCAAGATTTCAATGCATTTCTACCAATTTACCCTTCCATTCCCCATCCAAATTAAGCCAAACGAGCCCATTAAATAGGATTAAATACTCTCTTATACCGAAAGGATAAATTGATTCCTAGTAATATAGTTAAGATTGCTATTGCAAGATCAAAAATAAATACTGACGTTACGCTGAAATACTTTGTCATCATTCCTGTTATAAATGGAATAACAATAAACGCTAAGCTAGAAGCAAGGCTGACATATGCGGTACTCGTTCCTTTTTTATCCGGGAAAAATTCAGCCATAATAGTAACAGCTAATTGAAAAATCCCTGAAGTTGATAACCCTAGAACGAATGCACAGACCATAATGACTTCTGGATATGGAAGAGCTAACAGGGCTAGTAACGTAATAAAAGCTATAGACGGATAAATGACCATTATGGTTATAGGCTTAATTACCTTGTTTAACAGGAATGCGAGCAGAAGAACGGAAATTAATCCTCCTATGCTATAGAAGCTCAATAATCCAACTGCTTCCACCTTGCTCAATCCAACAATCTCCTGGCCGTACGTGGGAATCCAGGTTTGGATAATCATAAATAAAGCAACTGAACTAAAGGCAATCAAGACGACTCCTATACCTTCTCTCCAGAACACGGGCTTAATTGAAAACCTCTTTCGTATAGTACTGTAATCCACTGAATAGTGATCATACTTACCTACTTTATGCTTTGGAAATAAAGCTAATGTAAGGAAAAAACCGTTGATAAGGTAAGCTGCCGCAGGAACAAAAAAGGCAAACCCATAATATAGATTGTTTGAAATAATGAATACCACTAGAATAGGCAAAAGGGTCGCCCCAATGGAGATAAAGGCTTTCAGTAGTACCATTGCGGATCCTGAATTTTCAGGAAAAGCATCAATTAGAGCAGGATATGTCCCTGAATCCATAATTGAATTACAAATTCCCGCAATAATCGCAAAAACGAAAGCAAAATGATAGTTTGGTGCAAGAGGAATACCAACTAGAAAAATAACATATAAAAATGATGCAATTACGACAAGGGACTTTCTCCCCAACTTATCAGAAAGCCTTCCAGAAAAACTTAATGTAACTAATTTACCTATCCCAATAGCAGAAATCAAAAAACTAATTTCCACACTGCCCGTATTTAATTGTTGAGATAAAAAATTCATATTGGATGCAATAATTACATTGATCATACCTAATAGTAAATAATTCAAATATAAACCCATTGCCATTTTTAGGTATCGATTTTTTATAGCACCCTCACCAGAAATCATTTCATTGACTATCCTTTCTATAATTCATTGTTCTATGCTTCCTTAAGAAACAAAGCTAACCAGTAGCAAGTTCCGGTTAGCTTTTGTTTGGTTAACTTTAAAAATTGATTATTATTAAACGGCTACTGCAGAAAGTTTCTTTGCAGCTTCTTTAACTTTTTCCAATCCTTCAGCAATGATTTTCTCTGCTTGATCAGGTGCCGCAGCATGTCCTTCGATGACTACTTCGTCAATGATTTGCATACCGAACACGCCGCCAGCAACATTCTTAATGTAGTTAACGGACATTTCCATTGCAGCCGCAGGGCCCTCGGAATAGATGCCTCCACGCGCGTTTAGGATAATCGCCTTTTTGTCCTTCATAAGCTGGACTGCCTGGCCGTTTTCATCATATTTAAACGTAAATCCTGCCTCATATACATAATCGATAAATGTTTGAAGCTTCGCAGGAATTGTTAGGTTCCACAATGGGAAAGCAAAAACAACGATATCAGCTGCTGTTAAAGCATCCTTTGCTTTTTGCTTTGCTGCCAAAATGCGTTTTTCAACATCTGTAAGTTCTTCGCCAGATGCAAGTTTGCCGAATGCATTGAAAAGATCCTGGCCAAGGTATGGCATATCTTCTGCAAATACATCAAAAGTTGTTACATTGACTCCGTCAAGATTTTCCATGAAAGTCTCATACATCTTGCTTGATACCGCCTCGGAAGCCGGTCTGTTATTTGCTCTTACTACTAATACATTCATTTATCGATAATCTCCTTTTCTACAAATCGTCAATATATCTCTATTTAACATATCTCAAGTTAAAGATATATTAAAATAAAGTTTAAGTCAACTTAATGAGCTTTCCTCCTCATAAAACAGCCATCGGTGAGGGCTTACTACTCGTTATTATGTGATAAACTATGGAAATGGTACTGGTTTCTAGTTTCTTTGGCTAAATATAATGCTTCGTCAGCATGTTTAATTAATAATTCACTGCTCGTTCCATTTTTGGGGTATAGTGAGATACCGATACTTGCTGTTGCTTCAATCCGGTGGCCACCGATGGTATATTCCTGCTGGAGCGCCTTATATAGCCTCTCTACAATTTTATAAACACTCTTACCATTTTTAACACCTCTAATTAATACTACGAATTCATCGCCACCTAACCGGCCAATGATACTATCTTCCCTTAAATTACTTACCAAGCGCTGTGAAAACTGTTTAAGCAGTTCATCCCCTGCATCATGGCCTAATACATCGTTAATTTCCTTGAATTTATCAATATCTAAATAAAATAATGCAAGCTGTTCCTTTATTTTACTCGCAGATAAAATACCCTGTTCAAGAATCTCCATGAAACTGCGCCTATTTCTAAGCCCGGTCAGCGAATCATAATAAGCCAAATTTTCAAGTTCCTTCTCATATTTTTTTCTGACCGTTACATCCCTTAACAGAATTTGCATAACAACTTCCCCATTATAAATAATGGGTAGGGCGGTAACCTCTGCATAAAACTGTTTATAGTCATAGCGAATAAACCGTTCTACAATAGTAACAGGTTTGTACGCATCAAAATCGTCCATCATATTGAAGAGTCTTTGTTCAATATCTTTTTTGTTTTCTGAATAAATAAATTTCCAAATTGATCTGCCAACCATATCATTCGGACTGTCTTGCCCTAATAACCTTGTACCTGCAGGATTAGCATACAAGATATGGTTCTTATTCTGAACAATAATTGCATCAGGTGAATATTCTACCAGTTTTCGGTATCGGTCCTCATTTTCCTCCAGTTTTTTTTGGATTTCCATTTGCTCAGTAAAGTCCTTATACATCCCCAATGCCAAAATTCCATCCTTATTAATAGCTCTATAGGTTGATAATATATCTAAAATTTCTCCATCTTTAGTTTTTCTTTCTGTAAAACAGTAATTAATATTTTGTCCTCTTCTTAATCTATCAAGAAACTCTTTGTGTTCTTCAGTAGTCATGCCATGCAGGGGAGGCGGCGGGGTTAATCCTCTAATATCTTCAATTGTCCAGCCCAATATTTCAGTAAAAGTTGGATTTGCCTGAACGATTGCCCCATCGTCTCCAATTAAAAAGATTGCATCATTTGTGTTTTTCCAGATTAATTCAAACGCCTTACGCCCAATTTTTGATAAATCATCCACTTTTATATCCATCCAGCTACCCCTTTGCTGTGAGTCATAAGTCTAATTCCTTACTATTCCCTGTGGCTTTTCTCTAGCATTTCTTCTATATTAAAAATTTTTATGAACATATCCAAATCCTTATCTGAGCCCTTTGAAACCCCTAATGCCTTTAATTTAGCAAGTGGATCCTTCAGCATTTGGTTTGTGATGCTATTAACATGTTTCGCTATAACCTTTACATCCCGGTTTGTAAGATCTGGAAGCTTATTTGTAATGCTATTCATAACTTCCGACCGGATGGTAGCGGTTTTTTTGTTAAGCGCCGAGATAACGGGAACAACATCCAACAAGTGGATCCATTCCTGAAACTCAATTATTTCACCCTCTATCATCGTAGCAACCTCTTCGGCAGCCTTTTCACGCTCCATTAAATTCACATTTACCAGGTCTCTTAAATCATCGATGTTATATAAAAAAACATTTTCTATGTCATCCACTAATGGGTCTATATCCCTCGGTACCGAAATATCGATAATAAATAATGGCTTCCCTTTTCGAAGCCTTTTGGCCTCAAGTATCATCTCTCGGGTTATTACGTATTCTTCTGATGATGTCGAGCTGATGATGATGTCTGATTCTCCTATAGCCGCTAGCAATTCCGCCATAGGCCTAGCCTCTCCTACATAACGATTTGCCAACTTTTTAGCATTCTCAAATGTACGATTAATGACTATTACTTTATTTACACCATTTCCCTTTAAATTTTTGTAGGCTAGTTCTGACATTTTGCCTGCTCCAATCAACAGAACCGATTTATCTTCAAGGGAGGTAAATACCTTGTTAGCAAGCTCTACAGCTGCATAGCTAACCGATACAGCGTTAGAACCGATTCCTGTTTCACTATGAGCCCGTTTACCAAGAGTGACCGCCTTTTTAAAAGAATAATTAAATACTTTTCCAATAGTGTTTTTATTTTGTGCCAACAAAAAGCTTGTACGAACCTGGCCCAAAATTTGCGTTTCTCCTAATATCATAGAATTCAATCCACATGCAACCTTAAAAAGATGTTCAATTGCTAGCTCCTGGTCATGAAAAAATAAAAAAGGGGTAAACTTGCTCTTCTCAATTTGAAACCATTCGGATAAGAACTCTTTTATTTCATATCTGCCTTTATGCAAATCATCTACAACCGCATATATTTCGGTGCGGTTGCAGGTAGATAAAATAACATTTTCAACTATACTATTTCTCGCTTGTAAATCTTCCATAGCAGCACCATTGTCGACAGGATTAAACGTCAGCTTTTCCCTGATCTCCAAAGGTGCTGTTTTGTAGTCCAGGCCAACAACTAAAATGTGCATTATCCTGCTCCTTTGTTACCCATTTTGGGCCTTTATTTAAAAAAAGAGCCAATCCTAAAATCGAGATTAGCTCTTTTTAAAGCTTTAATTTCCATTTTGCCTTTGTTTACCCATTCTGCTTTAACAGTGCGCTTTGCTTGATAATTGACTGCTGGTTCTACATCTTGTAATCATCTTTCCATCTTGTCCGACAGTAACACTTGTTCCATTCAGGTTGCCGTCAGCAGCAACCAGTGATTCATATTAATTTTTAAAGTATTTCTGATACCACTGTGCAGCTGCTTCGACTTCCTTTGGAGTTAATTGATGGCCTCTATTTTCCCAATGGAGTTCTACTTCCGCTTTGGCTGTTTCCAATAAAGTTTGAAGCTCAACCGATTCTGTTGGAGAGCAGATAGGATCATTAGTCCCTGCTGCTATAAAAACAGGAATTCCTGACAAATCAGGAAGCCTAATTCCTCTTCTCGGCACCATTGGGTGGTGTAGAATCGCTGCTTTTAATGCGTTTTGATAATGGAATAAAAGACTCGTTGCTATATTTGCACCATTTGAGTATCCAATGGCCACGATATTTTCCCTGTCAAAACCATATTTTTCTGCTGCTTTATCAAGAAATTGTTTTAATTCTTCCGATCTGAAAATAAGATCCTCTTCATCAAAGATTCCTTCAGCTAATCTTCGAAAGAATCGGGGCATTCCATTTTCCAGGACTTTCCCCCGGACGCTTAATATAGAAGCTTCCTCATCAATCATTCCTGCAAGTGGCAGCAAGTCCAACTCATTCCCACCTGTGCCATGAAGCAATAAAAGTGTTGGTTTAGTTGAATTTTTTCCTTTTTGAAAAATGTGCATCATTTTTTATCTTCCTCCAATACGCGGACCTCTACAGGGGGCAACATATCCTTCAATTCTCCCCGCTTTGTTTCAAACCAAGGTGGCAGCATCAATTTTTCCCCAAGTTCACCAATGGGTTCATCAACCGCAAAGCCAGGCTCGTCGGTAGCTATTTCAAAAAGGATTCCACCTTCTTCATGGAAATAGATAGCTTTAAAATAATTACGGTCCCTAAATTCTGTTGGATTATATCCTTTTTCCTCAAGAAGTGATCTCCACAGGTTATGATCTTCTTCATCACTTGCTCTCCAGGCAATATGGTGAACTGTACCAGCCCCCAAAAGCCCGCGAACCGATGGAGTAAGCTTGATATCAATTGTGTTTCCAAGGTCAGAATCTGCTTTGAATCTTAAGAAACCCTCTTCCTGCCCAATCAATTGAAGCCCCAATATATTCTCAAGAACATTAGCAGTTTTATTTGGCTGGGCCGAAATCAATGTTGCACCGCCAAATCCTTTAACGGCAACGTCTGGGTGAATTTCACCAAAGCTCCAATTATTGACTGGCCCCTCGGTTCTTTCTACGAATTCAATTTCTAGCCCATCAGGATCCTGAAAGCTTAAATATCTTTCACCGAATCGAATAGTCGAATAAGTTTTTATCTTAAATTTCTTAAGACGTGCTTCCCAAAAGGGGAGGGAGTCTTTTGGGATGACATAACTTGTTGAGCCTACTTGGCCAGTACCAATACGGCCTTTTAACTGTTTTTCCCACGGAAAGAAGGTGATAACAGTTCCCGGTGCGCCCGATTCATTTCCAAAGTAAAGATGATATACTTCCGGACGGTCGAAATTGATTGTCTTCTTTACAAGCCTTAATCCAAGTATTCCCGAGTAGAAATTAATCGTTCTTTGAGCATCATTAACCATTGCGGTAATATGATGAATACCAGCTGTTTTTTGCATACCTGCTTCCTCCTTCAGGTTAAGCTCAGTACTGTGCATTGGCGGATCTACTAAAGCTTTTGGTCTAAATTCCTGATTTCGAAAGGAAGGACAGACCTTTCTATCTTATCGCGGTATTGCTCATATCGTTGTGGCAGCATCAACTGCTCCCCCATCGTCTCATAAGATTCGTCATGGGCAAATCCTGGGGGATCTGTTGCTATTTCAAACAATATTTCACCCTGCTCCCTAAAATAAATGGCGTTAAAGTAGTTTCGGTCCTGAACAGGAGTAACCCCAAACCCGTGGCTTTCAACATATTCCTTCCATTCAAGCTGGTCTTGGTCATCGATTGCGCGCCATGCTATGTGGTGGACGGTTCCTACTCCCATTTGTCCGCGGCCAACAGGGGTTAATTTCAAATCAATGATGTTCCCTATATCAGCTGTAGAACGGAAACGGACCATATCGTCTTCCTCCGCTATTCGCTCCAGTCCCATTACTGTTTCCAACAACTCTGCTGTCTTTTTTGGCTGAGCGGAAAGTAAGGTTGCCCCTCCAAAACCTTTAATGGCAACTTCAGGAGTAATATTTCCAATCGACCAGGTGTTAACCTCCCCTTCTTCTCTTTCAACTAGTGCGAGACGCAGGCCGTGCGGGTCATCAAATTCTAAATATTGCTCCCCAAAGCGGACCATTTTTATAAATGGTATATTGAACTTCTCAAGCCTTTCTTCCCAAAATCGAAGGCTTCCTTTAGGAACCGCATAGGAAGTGATTCCTACTTGCCCATCTCCTATTCTCCCTTGATATGCACCGTTCCACGGGAAAAAAGTAATGATTGTTCCCGGTTTTCCGCCCTCATTGCCAAAATAGAGATGATACGTACCTGGGTCATCAAAATTCACAGTCTTTTTAACTAACCGCAATCCTAAAACCCCTGCATAAAAATCTGCGTTCTCTTGTGGATGGCCTACAATCGCTGTTATATGATGTATTCCCATTGTTGTCTTACTCATTTATAGCACTCCTTTTTATTTTTGTTTTAAGAATCTAGAGTTCGAGATTTATTTCAAAAGCACATTATTCGACCTTAATATTTACTTTCTTTAAAAGTTTCAAAAATGTTTCTGTCTCTTCAGGGTCCAGAACTTCAAACAGTCCATCAACCATGTCCAGATAATTTGGCATGATCGTGTCCATGAGGTTAAATCCTTCATCTGTTAAAGAAACATGTATCGCCCTGCGGTCATTAGGACAAGCACTTCTTTTTAAGAGGCCGCGCTTTTCTAATTTGTCTATTACGTACGTCATCGAACCGCTTGAAATTAAGACATTCTGGCAAATTTGCTGGATTGTCATTGTACCTTTTTGGTATAGCACTTCCAGCACTGAAAATTCCGTTACATTTAATTTGTGGTTCAGCATTTCCTCTCTTATTTTCTCATGAATCCCTTTTGCCGTTTTCATTAAAACAATAAACGGCCGATTGGGAAATCTTCTTTCCACTTTACTCAACACCTCTCCTATTAATATTTTCAATGCGTATGATTAGCCATTTGATAAGGGTCGTCAAAAATGAATGTCCTTAACTTTCGAGGCAAGAAACTGCGTATTTCTTCTTCGTTAAAGCCTACATTCAATCTTCTTTCATCCTTGATAATTGGCCGTTTTAACATGGAAGGGTTATCCTTAATAATTTGATATAACTCATGTAGTTTAAGGGATTCCAAATCTATGTTAAGCTTCCGAAACGTTTCAGATCTTATCGAAATAATTTCATCGGTTCCATCATCAGTTAGGCGGAGGATTTCTTTTATTTCTTCAATCGTCAACGGTTCCTTGGTAATGTTTCTTTCTACATAATCGATGTGATGCTCCTCTAGCCATGCTTTTGCTCTACGGCAGGAAGTACAACTTGGAGAAGTATATAAATTCAACATGTGTACCACACCCCTAAATAAAAAATTGTATATCTCAAGTTAAAGTATCTTTAATTCAAGATAATTATATGACTTAAGTGGAAATAAGTCAATCACTAAGGCTAATTTTTATTTCTGGTGCCTAAAACATAGCTGCGTTTTTCTAAAATAAATATGAAAAAATGCCTCCCTATCATTTTTTAAATAGGAAGGCATTTTATTTTTAATTATTATTTATTTATTTATTTATTTTCCTTCTTTTGCACCGAACATTTCTTCAGCGTAAATAGCACCCAAACCGTAAGCACCGCCATGTTCTTTAGCAATGGAGATTACGCCATCATATGTTTCTTGATTAGCCCAGTCACGTTGCAATTCAAGCATATACTGCATCCAAGTGATAGGAGTTGCTCCAGCTTGAATCATGCGCTCTACTGCCATATCATGTGCTTCTGTCGTAACACCGCCTGAAGCATCCGTTACTACGTATACTTCATAACCATCTTCAAGTGCATCAAGTACCGGCATTACTACACAAACCTCAGTCCAAAGGCCTGCAACGACCAATTTTTTCTTTCCTGCCTTTTCAACTGCTTCGACAACTTTTTGATCATCCCAAGCATTCATGGATGTACGGTCGATAATTTCCTGCTCAGGGAATACTGCTTTAATTTCTGGGAAGATTTGGCCGCTAAATGTATCAGCAGCTACTGTTGACAGAATAGTTGGTACATTGAAAAGTTTCGCGGATTTCGCAAGGGCTTCAACGTTGTTACGAACTTCTGCTACATCATGCGACTTAGTGGCAAATGCCATCTGAGGTTGGTGGTCAATCAACATCAATGAATGGTTGTCCGGCGTCAAAATGTCCGAAGTGGTAGTTGCTTTTACTGGAGCTTTTCCATTTGCTGATACTTTGGAAGTCCCACCATCTGAAAAAGATGCAGCTCCAACAAGTCCTAAAGCCATAGATAAAGCAAGTCCATAAGCAGTGATTTTCTTAAAAATTCCTTTTTTCATCTTAGTCACTCTCCATAATTAAATTATTTTAAATTTTTTGTTTTAGCTATCCAAACCCATCCCTATCAATCTTTACCTCTCGTTAAAACTCCCCCTTGCTATTTTTTGAATCCAAGATTTAAATCTTAAAATTAGCCGGCTTAAATATATTATGTAAATATATTTTTAATTAATTAATTTTGAATTAATTTATCTTGAATTCAAAATAAATATAAACCATTATTTAAATTCCGTCAATTATAATGAACTGAAATATTTTTAATTAAGGATATTTTTTAACGCCACCGTCAACTATCTATATTTAAACTATGGAAACTGCATATCCACCGTTCTTAAACGTTCCCAAAAGCACTCGGAACCGATAAGCCTAGCAAACGCATGTTAGAGTTCACTAAGAACAAATTATCCAGGTATTTGCCTCGGGTTTTATTATTCTGTCCGCCAATAAGAAAATATTATGATTGAACAATAATGATCTAATCTAATCTAATTTACTCCTTAGACTCCGTTCTCTATCGATTCACAAACTTTTTATATATTGAAAAAGAACTAAAAAAGCTGAAAGGAGTTGTTAACTGCTTTCAGCCTATCAGTAAATATTAGTTTTTTATTGAGCAGTATATCCACCGTCGATTACCACAGCTTGTCCGGTTACACTTTTAGCCTTATCGCTTGCCAGGAACAACGCATAATCGGCAATTTCACTTACGTCAAGCAGCCGCTTTTGAGGTACAAGCGGGAGAAGAACTTCTGCCAATACATCTTCTATAGGAACATTCCGGGTTTTTGCCAGGTCGGCCATTTGTCCGCGAACAAGTGGAGTATCAACATATCCAGGTGCAATGGCATTCACTGTAATACCGTGTTCAGCGCCTTCCAATGCAGCAACTTTTGTAAGGCCAATAACCCCATGTTTCGCGCTGTTGTAGGCAGCCTTGCCTTTAGCCACATTGACTAGATGAATCGTTCTTCCTCACTTGTTACATCCGGCACAGCAGTTACATTTGACTGCGTCTCACTTTTTGAAAAGGATTTTGAAGAGAACGCAAAAGAGCCAATCGAGTTCGATTGGCTCTTTATTATAAATTATTATTGATTTCCTTTTTTAACCCACTCAGCAACTGTAACTGTACGTTTTGCCTGATGCTTAACAGCACCCTCAACGTCCTCAATCATTTTACCATCTTGACCAACTGTAACACTTGTTCCATAAGGGTTACCACCAGCTCCAAAGATGACAGGATCTGTATAACCAGGAGTTGCAATAATTGCACCCCAGTGCATCATTGAAGTATACAATGATAAAAGAGTGGCTTCTTGGCCGCCGTGCGGATTTTGCGCAGATGTCATAGCACTTACTACTTTATTGATTGTTTTTCCATTCGCCCATAGCCCGCCTTGAATATCAAGGAATTGCTTCATTTGTGATGGCATATTTCCAAAACGTGTTGGAACACTAAAAATAATTGCGTCAGCCCATTCAAGATCCTCAGATGTTGCAACTGGAACGTCTTTTGTTGCTTCTACGGTTGATTTCCATCCTTCATTTCCTTCAATCGCTGATTGTGGAGCTAATTCTTGTACTTTTAAAACCCTAACCTCAGCACCTGCTTCTTTTGCTCCTTCTGCAGCCCATTTTGCTAACTGATAGTTTGTTCCACCCATGCTATAAAAAACTACTGCTAATTTAACATTTGCCATTTTTTCCATCTCCTTTGATTTTCCAAATAATTTATCGAAAAACCCCATAATTACACCTTCTTCTTTGTTTTTTACCTAATAAGAACCTCCTCCATGAAAATACATTATGAATGGAGGTAGTTCTTCTTATTCCATCAGGAACCCTACTTTTAAGCTTCTCTCCCCTTGAATAATAGTTGACCAAGAGAAAATAACTTACTGCCATTCAAGATCATGTGCACCGCAAGGACTAGTAAAACAAGGTCGAAAACATAGCCATTTAGAAATCCATCTGGCAATTTCACCGTAAAGATTGCACCAATCATGATCAAACCAAATAGCAGTGAAACGATCCGAGTCCCTAAACCAAGGATAATTGCAATACCGCCTACTAATTCTATGATAGCTACTGGATAAGCCATGAATCCTGGAATTCCTATACTATCAAACCAACCTGCTGTATTCTCTATACCACCTTGAAACTTAGCAACTCCGTTTGCTAAAAAGACAAGACCTAGCATAACACGAAGTAAAAAGGTTCCAATTTCATTTCTGTTTGACATAAGATGTTCCTCCAATATTTAATACTTTTTATCTCCGATTCATATATTATCATATAATATATTTTTAATTCAAGATATTTGATTATATTTTTATATAGTAATTTTCCCCTACCATCTAAAATAAAAATGATTTAATCCTAAATATAAAGAGCTTTACATTAAATCTTACTGAAATTTATAATAAACAATAAAATATGTGCTAATAAATCCAAACAGAGTAGAACCAATCAATTGATTGATTCTCTCTATTTTATATAATGATTAAATTAAATGGCTTTTTTATAATTCTTCATCACGGTTGCAGTCTTTTGAATAGACGTATGTTAAATTTTCTCTTCCTACCGCATAGGCTGCCTGATGTACGTAAGGTCCCATGAAAATATAATCGCCTTTCTTTACTGGAATCCAATTATTATCCAGATTATACATTCCTTCTCCGGACAGTAAATAGGCTCCATGCTCTTGCACATGCGTTTCTATAAACGGATGGCTAGCAGCTGGATCAAAGGAAAGAATATGGAAATTCATATCAAAATCAAGATCTGCTGGCAATAGGTCCTTAATATGAACATTATGCATGTCGTCATAATTTCTATATTCAATGCTGTTGGCATGTCCTGAAACTACCCAAGTCTTTCGTCCTTCTAGCGGTCTATATTTTTTCTTGTAAAGGAACAGTTTGGACTCCCCTTCTTGTAGGTTTTCCAAAAACAATTTTGTTCCTGGCGGAGAATATAGATAGCCGCTTTCTTCAAGAATAACTTCTTCCTCGCCTGCAGCTGCCTTCACTTTTCCATCAATAACATATACGAAAGTCTGTACGTCTGCTTGTCCGCCAAAGCCTTCGCTATTGTTACCGCCTTTTTGCATTGTCACAACGTAATCGACAAAGCTCGCTCCAAGCTTGGGAGATCCTAATACGGAGATAACACATTTTTTAAACCCCGGAATAACGTTATTTACCAATCCTTCTGGTGCTATTAATGCAAATTTCCCATGCTCAATGATCGATCTGCTTGATAATAGATCTTTTGGATAACCCATCTCAAAAACGCTCCTTTTTCTCATTACTATATACGTTATTTATTTTGCAAATGGATCCTTATCGTCGTATTTATTGTAGTGCACGACATCCGACTCAAGGTAACGATACACTTCGTCGACAATTTCAATCCCTTCCAGCCTGGATTTTTGTTCAATTATTGTCGTGTTTTGGCCAGGATATAATACCTTGTCGAAGCCTGGTGCTGGTTTAATATTATTTAAGTCACTCATTGTTTTAGAAATGTTTTCTTTAAAAGTTGTTAAGTTCGTGAAAAATGCTGGATTGATGACAATATGAAGCTGGCCTAAATTTCGCCCTTCACTTAAATCATGATACATAGATGAGACGCGGTTTCCGAATGGCAAGCCGAGCAAAATACCTGATAATACGTCCACCATCATCATTAAGCCATAGCCTTTCGGTCCCGCGATTGGAAGTAAAGCATTTACTTTGAACGGATCTGTCGTCGGTTCACCATTTTTATCCACCGCCCATGTGTCAGGAATAGATTCATTCTTTGAGCGCGCATGAAGGATTTTCCCCCAAGCTTGGACTGTAGTCGCCATGTCAAAGGTGATCATATCGTCATTTTTGCCCGGGGCCGCAAACGCGATTGGATTTGTTCCATAGTACGGTTCAACACCTCCAAAAGGAACGACCATTGGGTCCGATTGAACTAGAGAAAGACCAATTAATCCTTCTCTAGCAGCCTGTTGGACATAGTATGAAAGAGCTCCGCTGTGGCTGATCCGTTTCACTCCAACTACTGCTACTCCAAATTCTTTCGCCATTTCGATGGCGCGATCCATCGCTTTTTTTGCAGCCACATGCCCGACACCGTTATCGCCGTGGAAAATCCCAGTGCTTGGTCCTGTCTTTTCAAATGCAAAATTTGGTTTTGTGTTAATTCCTCCTTTTGCAATTCTTTCAGCATAATATTCCACTCGCATTGCTCCATGGGAATGAACCCCCCGAAGGTCTGCATGGACTAATACATCAGCTACTCCTTCAGCATGTTCTTCTGAAAGGCCAGCTTTGTTCAGCTTTACTTTAATTAGTTTTTTTAAAGCTTCTTCTGTTGTTTTCACATTCATAATCTCCTATTCATTTAGTTTATTATTCTTTGTAAGCCAGTTCATACAATGAATCTATTAGAGCCTTAACGCCTGTTGCCAGATTTTCCGGGCTTGTATATTCTAATGGATTGTGGCTGATCCCCTTATGGCTTGGCACAAATATCATTGCTGTAGGCACAATTGGTGCAATGATTTGAGAATCATGTCCTGCTCCGCTATGCATGAGTTTGTAATTGAACCCATTTTCCTTCACTTGTTTCTCAATCGATTCAACTACCTGTTGATCCATCGGAATTGGATCCTCATCCATCCACATATCGATGTTAATTTCTACCCCGGACTCAGCGGCAATACGATTAATAATCGTAGTTAATTCCTCAGTAAACTTTACAAGCATCTCTTTTTCAGTATGCCGGACATCCAATGTAAATAATGCACTGCCCGGAACCACATTCACGATGTTTGGCTTTACTTCAATTTTTCCTACTGTCGCAACAAGTGGATCGCCATATTCAACTGCCTTGCTAATGACGCCCTGAATCATTTGGCTTGCTGCAAATACGGCATCCTTACGATAACCCATCGGTGTTGTGCCGGCATGGTTTGCTACCCCCGTTACCTCAATCGTAAAACGTCTTTGGCCGACAATACTATTGACAACCCCTATATCTTTTCCTTCATTCTCCAAAACATTTCCTTGCTCAATATGAATTTCAACAAAGCCTTTTAAATCATTTCGGACCTCTTTTGATTCATCCCTAAAATGAAAACCCGCTTCTCTCATCGCATCTACAAAAGGGACGCCATTGAAATCCGTTATGTTTTCAACATCCTCTTTTTTAGCGATACCAACAAGGTTTTTTGAACCCCAGAAAGCATATGGAAAACGGCTTCCTTCTTCTTCAGCAAACGAGACGACTTCAAGATTCCGGAGCGGCTGTCCGTATTTTTCTTTTATATAGCGAATAGCTAAAATACCTGCCACAATTCCGAATGCACCGTCTAATTTACCTCCGTTTTTAACTGTATCAACATGAGAGCCAGTTAAAATTGTTTCATTGGTATACTTACTTCCTTCTAAACGTCCAAATAAATTTCCAACCTCGTCATAGCGAGTAGTTAATCCATCTTCTTGGAGCATTTTTTCTAACGCTTTTTGCGCCTCGATCCATTCTTTTGTATAAAGTAACCGACTAACACCACCTTCGGGATCCTTACCGTATTCACCTAACCAATTCACGAGGTATTCAACTTCACGTGTTAAATCTTTCACATTTATCTGCCCTTTCATATTTTTTTACGACCATTTGCTTCCTTTTCCTTTACTGCTGTATGCTTGCTTTACCTTTTGGGTCTTCTTTAAAGAACATCATTAGAACGAACCCTACGGCAAGCACAATAACTGCTGAATAAAATCCAGTAGCCATGCTTCCGGTTTTATCAGCAAGGAAACCAACAAACCAAGGGGCGATGACCGACGACATCATACCCATAAAATTAAAGAGACTGAAGGCAATCCCATACGCTGATTGATTAACATTTTCAGAAACAGATGCGATCAGCAGCGGATCCAGCGCAATCTTTCCAAAAAACCCATAAATCAATAACGCTGTAATCAATAATGCAGTATCTTGAACATAGACTGTAGCCCACAATGCGACCGCTGCAATTGGAATAAGAACAAAAGCGAAAGGCTTCTTCCGGCCTAAGCGATCCGAGATATAACTTGCGATAAGCGCCCCTGGTATAGAAGCCAAAGGGACCAAGGCCGATATCAAACCAACTTGACTGCCATGGAAACCTCTTTCGGTCTCCAAAAACTTCGGCAGCCAGGTGACAACAACGGTAAATCCGTATATAGAACAAAATAAAACGAGGAAGGTAATCAAAAGATTACGATTTTTAAGTAAAGATAAAACTGAAACTTTTTCTCCCTTCGTCGATGGCTCTACTAGCTGTTCATGTTGTATCGACTCCCTATCCGGATTTTTTTCCTTTACCAATACTGAAATAAGGGTCCCGACAAGAACGGTAAGTACGCCGAAGATATAAAAGGGAACACTCCAGCTCATTCCCTTATCCAAAACTAATGTACTCGACAAGACAAAACCGAAAGCAATTCCCAACCCCGATCCACTGTTAATAATCGCACTGCCTACAGTTCTATTTTTTTCCGGGATTGCTTCGGATGACAGGGCAAATTGTGGGCCGTAATAGGTTGCTGAAGAAAATCCCGCTAAAGCACGAGCCGCTAAAAAGCCTGTGAAACCAGCCATGAGGCCACTGATCCCTGTCAATATTCCATATAAAATAAACCCGATGACAAGCAACTTTTTCCTTCCAAATTTATCACTGAAAGCTCCTGCTGGAATTTGCGCGATTGTGTAAGTCAGAAAGAATATACTATTGACCAAACCAAGCTGGCTATTGTTCAGGCTATACTCTAGGCCAATCTCCCCTAAAATAGGATTCAAAAAATATTTATTGGCATTTATAAACATCCACCCTAATGTGAATGCAAACACCACTTTCCACCAATATGGAATGATAAACTTCTTGTTCATTACCACTTGTTGTCCTTTTTCATTTGATGCCATAAAGGTAACTCTCCTTTCCTTTGATGATTACTGTAGGAACGGAAAGTCATAAAAAACATTCCGCGATTTTTATTTTTGTATTGGTTTTCCGTTTTCGAACACGACTTTCCCGCCAACAATTGTTGTCTTCACTTTTCCTTTAAATGTCATACCCACATATGGGGAGTGCTGGTGGCGGTAGAACAGGTCTTCGTTCTTTAGTTCAAAGCTTTCATTCAGGTTGACAATCGCCAAGTCAGCATCGTATCCTTCCGCGATTGTTCCTTTCGTTGAAAGTCCGAACAATTTTGCAGGGTTTGTCGCAGTCAATTCAACAATCTTTTCCAATGGTAGATTTCGTTTAAAATGGCCTTCAGTCAACATGATATTCAAAGTAGACTGAGCACCGGAGATACCGCCCCAACCTTCAAAATAGTTGTCTGTTATTTTTTTCATGGATGCTGGAGCTGGTGAATGGTCGGAGGCAATGACATTAATTTCACCGTTGGCAACCGCAACCCAAAGATCTTCTACTTCTTCTTCATCTCTTAAAGGAGGGGCACATTTCGCCAATGCTCCTTTTTCTTCTAAATCTTTTACTGTTAATGACAAATAATGTGGGCATGTTTCAACTGTTACATCCACGCCTCTTTGTTTAGCTTCATTAATAACCTGAACGACTTTTCGGCTGCTCGCATGGACGATATGGAGTTTACATCCAGTTGCTTCTGCATAAGAGATCACTCTTCTAACCGCTTCAATTTCAGAAATAATTGGCCTAGATTCAACAAAATCTCTTGCAGTTGTTTTGCCTTGGCTTTGTTTTTCTTGTGCAAGCTGATCAGTAATAACCGTACTTTCAGCATGGACAGCAAGAAGAGAACCTAGAGAAGCAATCTCTTTCATCCCTTTATAAATTGTTTCATCATCAACATTATTGAAATCAGCAATTCCGCTTGGTGACATGAACGCCTTAAATCCGATTACGCCATTTTCCTGAAGTTCCTTTAAATCATCAATATTCTCCGGTACTAGTCCGCCCCAAAAACGTGGATTTACGATCGACTTTTCATCGGCAGCTGAGCTTTTTAGCTTCAAATTTGCTTTATTAATTGTCGGTGGCGTACTATTCAATGGCATATCAAAGAATGTTGTGACTCCGCCTGCAGCCAAGCTTTTGCTCCCTGTCTCCAGCCCTTCCCATTCCGTTCTGCCTGGTTCGTTAAAATGGACATGCGTATCAATTAAACCGGGGAGGATATGAAGCCCTTCAGCGTTAATCTCTTTATCTGCTGTTGCCTCTAAAGGTTTGCCAACAGATACTTCTTTAATTTTGCCATCCTTGACTGCAATATCACCTTGGACGATTGAATCTGCTGTAACGATCGTCCCATTTTTTATAATTAAATCGTAATTAACCATGGTTCTCCTCCATTATTTCTTCTTATTGACCCTTGCCATTTTTACATTGGCAAGGGTCTTGAATGTATTATCTGATGCCTTGATCTATTTACCTTGCAGAAATCAGCTTTCCTACAGGGTTGCCAACAATGCCTTTTTCCAAATCGAAAACGACATTCCCGCGCACG
>NZ_JAVFKJ010000021.1:0-57057 GCF_032667185.1 Neobacillus sp. YIM B06451
TTAACTTTTAAATTTGAAAATAACGAATGGAAGGTTATCAGTTTGAGTTTTGATGTATAAATAGTAGGAGGAAATAAATGCTAATCATTCTAATAAAATTCTTATTACCCGCTATTTTATTGTTTTACTTTCTTCAAAGGATTTTAGATAAAAAGGATAGTAAATCTAAATCAACACTTGTTTTATTAATAACATCATTGGTCTTTAATACTGCATTAGCACAGAACTATAATAACAGCTTAATTCCATACCCTGAAAGGGATGGCTTTTCAGTTTCCAACTGGTTGGCATATTACGTTTTTGGTGAAGATCATTTTGGACACTGGAACTCCGATTTATTTAAGACAGGTTATGAAATATCAATCAATGTTTCGATGACATTGTTGGTGATATATATTGTTTGTTTAATATTCGAACGGAGAAAATTAAGTAAAGGGTAAAAGCTTCTTTAATGGTTAAAATTATTGGAATTTCTTATTCAACAAACGGGTGCTTTGATCCAAGAAGGATTAAGGCACCTTTTGTTGAATTCCTTATTGAGCTAAAGGGGCAGTATAGTTGAATAAGAAAATTAACTTGTTTCTAAGTAAACTGTCAATGTTGAGGAGGAATAATATGATTAATATCGAGAAAAGCAAAACTGTTGAAATTTGGTTCAATGAATACTTTACTAGGGGTAATCTTGATGTTTTAGATCAACTTACTGATTCAGACTTTGTTTTTCACTCAAGAAATACTGACAATACAAAAGAAGATATGAAAGAATTTATGAAATGGTACAGGCAAGTATTCCAAGATGATCAATGGGTAATAGACGATTTGATAGAGCAAGGTAATAAGTTAGTTGTTCGATATACAGGCTGGATGACTTATAAGGGAGGCTGGTTTAATATTCCTTCGGAAAATCAGCGTGTAAAGGAAACTGGTATTATGATATTCCTATTTAAAGAGGGAAAAGTCAAAGATTTGTGGTGTGAAAATAGCGATGCTGCTATTCTATATGAACTAGGAGCTTTACCAAAGGATACTCATAAGACCTTTTAAAATCAGAATACAGTTTAGTTTACGGAATTTAATTAAATCTACGGGTGCGTTGATTAGGTGGGATTAGCAGCCTTTTTGTTGAATTCCTTATTGAACGGGCAGGTTAGTTGAATAAGAGTTCCGAAAAGTAAAGACAAAAGGTAAAATAAAGAAAACAAAGATTTCGGAGGTACATATATGGAATTTTTTAAGTTTGGAAAAGAGATAGCTCAAGAAATTGGTAATTATAACTCTGTATCTGCTTTCTATTCAAAGTTAATGAAAACAGAAACACCTACTAATATAGGTTTTATTAACATAGAGCAAGGCGGAGTTGTTGGATACCATAAAGCACCCGTACCCCAGCTTTTCTTAGTGGTAGAAGGCGAGGGATGGGTTGAAGGAGAAGACAAAATAAGAATAACGGTAAAAAGTGGTCAAGGAGTATTTTGGTATAAAGGTGAAGGACATATTAGCGGAAGTGAAAAGGGATTAACTGCGTTAGTTCTTCAATCTGAGGAATTGGAAAACCCATTAAAATAGAGATTAACAAGAAGGTTTTATTGACCTTCTTGTTGAACAAACGGGTACTTTAGTTAAACAAAATTAAATAAAATCTGGGATAGCTTAGTTCACTTAAGGAGCTGGGCTATTTTATTTTCAAAAAAACAATAAGCACCGCAAATGCGGTGCTAGTCAATGTCATTTAACCTTATATTTTTATCTGTAAATTTAAGTTTTAAGGCTTTTGCTTTTCCGCTTAAAAAACATACTGTATAACAAAATTGCTAATAAACAGAATCGCAATCATATATAGGACAGGGTGAATTTCCTTCCCTTTCCCCATTAAGAACTTAAACAGTGGATAGAGAATAAAGCCAATTGCCATTCCATCGGCAATGCTATATGTCAAAGGAATCAAAACAATGATTAACAGTGCCGGAATACTCTCTGTTAAGTCATCCATTGAGATTTGGGCAATGTTTTGCAACATGAGAAGCCCTATTAAGATAAGAATTGGCGATACCGCGCTAGCTGGAACCATTTTAATCACTGGTATAAACAAGATAGAAAGAAGGAACATAAAGCCAGTCACAATGCTAGTTAACCCTGTTCTTCCGCCAGCTGCAATTCCTGCTGCCGCTTCAACAGAGGCTACTGTAGGACTCGTACCGAAGATTCCGGAAGATAAAACGGAAACAGCTGTTGCTTGCAGAGATTTCTTGCTGCTTTCAGGGCGGTTTAGCATTTTGCTATGTCCATGTATTAAGCCAATATTTTCAAACACAATGACCATTGCAAAAGAGATGGACGTTAGCCAGAACACGATATTCCCTGCTTGTGCCCAAGATAGTTGGCCAAACACGCCGAAGTATTCATTAAAGGATGGCAGTGAAAGGGAAACGCCCTTTATGGAAGATCCTCCAAGCCAAATTGTTAAAAACGATGTGATAGCTATACTGATTAACAGGTTACCTGGAACACTTTTTACAAATAATAAAATCGTAATAATCAAACCAGCAAATGTTATGAGGACTGTGGGGCTGCTTAAATCTCCAATTGCTAGCAGCGTGTGGTCAGATTTCGTAATAATGCCGGCATTTTCAAAACCGATTAAAATCAATAGGATCCCTATACCGATGGTTATGGCTTCTTTTAAGGAATTAGGAATAGAGGCACTAATAATCTTCGCCGTTGGAGTAAAGGCAATCACAACAAAAATCAGACCGGAAACAAACACGATCGCCAACGCTTCCTGCCAGGTAAATCCTCCAGACTGGACAATTGTAAAAGTAAACATCGCATTAATCCCCATCCCCGGAATGAGAATGAGAGGGGTATTACTCCATAAGCCGGCGATTAAACAACCAAAAAAACTGGTTAATATGGTTGCAATAATTCCTGCCTCCATAGGAATTCCTGCTTGCGCCAAAATCATCGCATTCACAATAATAATGTAAGCTACAGTTATATATGAAATAAGACCAGCGGAAATTTCCTTTCCAATTGATGTACCATATTGATTAAATTTAAAAAAACGCTCCAAATGAATCACCTTCCTGCTTGACGTTAAAAATGAACATGAGTGTAATCATAGCATGGACCTTACTATTTTAAAAATATATAATTCGAATAGAAACTAAACATTTTTCATATAGAAGGAGAAGGATATGGACATTAAACAATTGCGGTATTTCATTGCAATTGCCGAGGAAAAGAACTTAACAGCTGCCGCCGCACGGCTACACATGACCCAGCCGCCATTAAGCATTCAGTTGAAACAATTGGAGGATGAGCTGGGGGTTAAATTGTTCGAACGAAGCGGCAAAAGTATGGAATTAACTGATAAAGGCACTGTACTTTATACAAGAGCCCTGAATGTTGTGAACAGCCTGGAAGAAATAAAACGTGAAATACAGGAAACCGAGGAAGGGAAAATAGGGGTATTAACGATAGGAATCAATACTTTATCTCTTTCAGGATTTTCGGATATCGTCCAATCCTTCCACAAAAAGTATCCACTTGTAACGTTAAAAATTGTTCAAAATGATTCGTTTTATTTGGCTGAAATGGTAAAAACGAGGTCAATTGAAATCGCATTTGTACGTCTGCCACTTGAACATCGTGGTTTTACTTACCAACATGTAAAAAATGAGCCCTTTTACTATGTAACAAATAAGGAAACAACCGCTATTTCACTTGAAGAAATTTCTCAAGTTCCTCTTATCATTCCAAGCACTGAGGGTCTGGGCATTTACAATACAATTCTTGAAGCATTTACTAAGCAAAACCTTGAACTTAATCATATTGCGGAGTGTTCGGATATGAAATTATTAATGGAATTGGTGAAGGGAGGAATGGGGTCCACGATAATCCCTGAATCTGTGTTGGATGTCTATGGGATCGATAGTCTTTGTACAATCCCAATGAGCAATGAAAATATGTCCTCTTCCATAGGGGTTATTTGGCTGGAAAATCATTATGTCTCCACACACGCTAAAAATTTTATGAATTTAATAAAGGAACACCAAAGGAGTTCATGACAATAAAAATGCCCATTCTTTCACCCTCCGCTCAAGCCTTTAAATGGAACGAAATAAGGTAAAACAATTAAGGAAATGACATCATTTCTCAAAATTTGATTATCAGTTTTCAGAAAAGTTTGCTATTATTTTACTTAGAAGTACATGTTTTCCACTTATAAGGAGGGGCGGCCATGACAGGGACTATTGCGGTTATTATGATATTTGGGATTCCGATCATCGGTATTATTACAAGCCATATTCAAAAGCAGTCAAAAATAACAGCCAGTATGGTAAAAGACCAGCTGGAGTTAGAAAAACTTAAACACCAAAACTATCTTCTTGAAACAGAGAAAATGAGGCTAGAACTCGAAAAAACAATATTGGCAAATCCTAAAGATGAGACAAAATTTATATAAGCAAAATGCTAATATTAAAGATCATTAGTCTAATTCCCAGCTGAAAATGCGGAGGAATTAGGCGTTTTTTCTTGAATAAAAATTTTCTGCGCTTAAGAAATTAGGGAGAGAATAGAATGAACGAATCATCAAAACTATATTGGAAAGAATACTGGGAGTCCCGGGGCCAAGAAAAACCAAGGTCAGTTAGTGCGTGGCAATTTGGGGACAATCCAGACTATTTGGCTCATTTAGTAATAGATGGGGTAAAAACAGCCACTTGTTCTGGACTCATTTTTTATGAACTCGAAAACGCGCCACTGCCTTCTGTTGAGGACTATAGTATTGTTCTAAACAGCAAAAACGAGCCTTTGGCGATTATTAAAACAGTAGATGTGAAAATAACGCCAATGAATGAGGTTCCAGAGGAATTCGCTATTGCTGAAGGTGAAGGAGATAAAACATATCAATACTGGAAAGAAACTCACATAAGATTCTTTACAGAGGAGTTAAGTAAAATAGGACTTCAATTTTCAGAAGATATGATGTTGGTATGTGAGCGTTTTAAGCTAATCGATGTAAAGGATAAATAAAAAACGCATCGGAAAATCCAATGACGGTTTTGAAGTGAAAATTGCAGCGCATGTCGGATAAAAAATAGAAAAGATTACAACTCACATTTTAGCTGTAATATCGGTGCGAAAAATCTCAGAGTATGAAAGGGCTCTGAGATTTTCATTCTTATACTATTCTATTAAAACTACAAGTATTTTTTTTTCGAAGGTTAGAAGTTCTTCAAAGATTTGTTCGAATTTTCTGGAGCAACATCAAAAATTCTTTCTATAATGGATTGACATCATTTCAGAAATTTCAATATAAGTTTTCAGAAAAGTTTGTAACTATTTTAATTGTACATATATTTCAATAAAAAGGAGGATTTGCCATGAGCGGTACTATTGTTGCTATTATAATATTAGTTCCTGTTATTATGATATTTAGTATCCCAATCACTGCTATAATTACAAGCCATATTCGAAAACAGTCACAACTAACAGCCAGTATGGTGAAAGACCAGCTGGAACTGGAAAAGCTCAAGCACGAAAACTATCTTATCGAAACCGAGAAAATGAGGCTCGAACTCGAAAAAACGCTGTTGGCAAATCCTAAGGATGAGACAAAATTTATATAAGAGAAATGTTAATATTGAAGATCATTAGTCTAATTCCTAGTAAACATACGAGGAATTAGATTTTTTTTTAAAACCTTCCGTTATTTGACAATTTTTGGGTGTATTTTTTTAAAAAGACAAAGAAAAAAGCAAACCAAATTGAAATTTTTAATTTGCTTCGTACGTATATTAAGTAAGCAAAATTTATTAAAGGATGTGGGTATAGTGGGCGTCATAAGGAAAATGGGGCTTATGATGATAATGTTATCTTTCATTCTTTCAAGCTGTGAATCCAAAGCAGATGAACCGAAGACAAAAAAAGTTGTTAATACCGGAAAGACACACATGAATAAAATAAGAGAAAAGCCTATCTTAAGATGCAAGCCATGTATATGGTCTCCTGAAGAATGGGGCGAGCAATCGGATCGGGCTTTTCCCGAAGAAGGGGAATTCTGGGCAACCGATAAACCAAGAAAATTAGAAAGGGCTGCATTTGGGGAGCTAAAACACATCCCTCAAAATATTAATGTATCTATAAAACAGTTTAAAGTTGATACTGAGCTTCCAAGCATTCCAAAAGAGCTCCCTGTTTATATGCAAGGCAGCTACCCATCACATCATAAAGAACTTCTTAAATCCTTTACCCCATACCACGAAGTTTTAGATTATCACCCCTCCTATTCAGGGATATACTTTGCAGGCATAGATCCGCTTACTGAAAAAATTGATCATCCTCAACAAAAGGATATAGAAAAAAAGGCGAAAGAGGTTCTTGGAAAATTAATAATGCCTGATTCAAACCCATCAACAGTTCAACACAATGACGGGAGTTGGACGGTTACTTTTTATCGATATATTAATGGGTACAAAGTGTATGTAGACAAACCGTTAAGAGTCGGTTTTGATACCGAAGGGCGAGTTAGTTATATCGAAGGAAGAAGAAGGCCAATCATTGAGGAGAGTGATTATCCAACACGTTCACTAAATGAAGCAATAGAGGAGTTAAAAAAGGGAAAATGGCTTCACCTGTATATATATGAATATGGTGTTCCGAAGTTCGATGGCAATGTTGACCAATTCGTCATAACAGATATTGAAATAGCCTATCATGAACAACAACCCTTTACTTCAAGACAAGTAATGCAGCCTTACTATATTTTTAAAAATAAAGAAGGGCAGGCGCTGTATGTACCTGCAATTGCAGATCCGTATACTGAAAATGGCAAATAAAAAATGTCGTTTATGACAGTATTTTTTTTGCATTCCAAAAAGCCGACCATATGCAAGAAATGAATGCCGCATAAGTTCGGCTTATCATTATTTTTTAGGGTATTAAACATTAGCACCCTATAGTTTAAGTACATTTATTCACAAACTTCTCAAATTAGTTATAAAGATGTTTCACTATGAAGTCTTGAGCAAAATAGAAGATTAGCCAACCTCCGATTCCAAGACCTAATGAAGCAAATAAATGAATGGAATATTTCAGTGCTAGTCCTATGATTAACAACATAACTACTGTTCCAGGAAGCCCCCATACAACACCCATAGCAAACTTACTTATTTTGTCTATCTGTTCGCCTTGAGCATATAGCCATAGGATACTTAAAAGGCTGACAATTGGTAAAGCGGCAATGATTCCACCTTGTTCGGGATACCTCCGTGAAAATTCTGTAATAACGCCAATTATTATTGCTGAGATAAGGATTTTAACTATTGCGAACATCTTTTGCTCTCTCCCTTAGTAATGTAAATGCTTCTAAGATAAGTTTCCTTTCTTCATCGCTCATTTGTTCGAATAGAATTTGTTTTAGTTTTTCTTCATCTAAACTTGAATGACGATGTAGTACATTTACTCCTAATTCGGAAAGCCTTAGAATAACCTTTCGCTCATCCTTGTTACTACGAGTTTTAAATACATACTTTTTTTCCAATAAGCGTTTAATATGCTCTGAAGCTGTGTTATGGGACACCTGAATCGCACTAGCAATATCTTTTATTCCTACTTCGTCCTCTTTTTCAATAACTTGTAGGATGCGAATACCTTGGTGAGTAATTTTTTCTTGGTGATTATAACGTAACTGATAGTAAATGTCCGTCCAAAGATGATTTAATATTACGATTTCCTTATCCATATTACCAGCCCTTACATCGTATTTTAAGATTATATCTTATGTTACGATACAAATGAATAGAAAGCAACTACTTCACTAACCTACACCGTTTGTTGAATAACGAATTCAACTAAAAAGTGCGAGAATCCTTCTTGGACCATCGCACCCTATACTTGAATAATAATAACTCTTAATATTTTACTGAATATTAAGGGCATTTAATTTGACAACCAACGTTTGAAAGCCTTATCATTTACTCGTAAGTAAAAATTCTTTAATTAAAAATATTTTAGAAAAGGAGTTACAGTTATATGGGTAGATTTGAAGATAAAGTAGTTGTAATTACAGGAGCGGCAGGTGGAATTGGTTCTGAAGCAGCTAAACAATTTGCACAAGAAGGGGCAAAACTCGTATTAGTTGATCTAAAAGAAGATCAATTACAAGATACTGTAGAAAAACTGGATTTAAAAGAAGGGGATTATTTATTAGTACCAGCTGATGTTTCGAATCAAGAAGCTGTACAAAATTATGTGAATCGTTCAGTCGATACATTTGGGAAAATTGACGTTTTCTTTAATAACGCTGGCGTTGGAGGAGCTATTGTACCAACAGCAGATTATCCAGTAGATGCCTTTGATACTGTTATTAATGTAAACCTAAGAGGGGCGTTTTTGGGATTAAAATATGTTTTACAAGTGATGGAAAAACAGGGCTATGGTTCAATTATTAATACTTCGTCAATTGGTGGGTTAAAGGCTATGCCAAATACAGCGGCATATAACGCTTCAAAGTTTGCCATCGTAGGATTAACTGGAACTGCAGCTATTGAATATGCTTCTAAAAATATCCGTATTAATGCTGTTGGTCCATCGCCTGCAAATACCCAGATGATGCGTAAGACAGAAGCGAGAACAAATAGCGAAAATCCAGAAGAAGCACGAAAATTGTTCGCTGAGTCTATCCCTTTAGGCCGTTATGCTGAAACTAGTGATGTCGTCAATGCTGTTTTATTTTTAGCGTCTGAAGAATCTTCATTCATTACAGGAGTTACGTTACCGGTTGATGGTGGTATGTCTGCCTAATTCAAGAAAAATAACTGAATGGTAATAGGAAAACAATAACAAAATACCCCCTATTATTCACGTGTAATGTGAATAATAGGGGGTATTTATTTATTTGTGATCAACGAATGGATGATCCACCTTCTATAGGTATTGTATGACCGTGTATAAAGTCAGCATCGTCACTTGCTAAAAATGCTACTACTTTACCAATATCATCAGGTTTTCCATAACGTCCTGCTGGAGCTTTCATCGTTAAATCATGGAGGATACCTTCAGGCCCCGTCGCACCTACTTTAATTGTAAGTGGTGTTTCGATAACACCAGGTGCAATAGCCACTACTCTAATCCCTTCATGCCCATAATCAAACGCCAATTGTTTAGTAAGTCCAACGACGCCATGTTTTGCAGTAGTATATTCAATGCCTGCTTCACTTGCAATTAAACCAGAAGCAGAAGATGTATTAATGATTACACCTTTTCCTTGTTTCAACATTTGTGGAATTACCCTTTTGGATACGAGAAACATACTTGTTAAATCAACGTTTATAACTTTATGCCAGGCTTCATCAGATACTTCAGCAGTTTTCACACCCGTACCAGGGATACCAGCATTGTTACATAATATATCAATTGAACCAAATTGGTCTATTACAGTTTTTACCATGTTCTCAATCTGTGTGGTATTCACTACATCAATTTCAACACTTATTGCTTCTCCACCGTTATCTTTAATCATTTTTACGGTTTCTTCAGCATTCTCTAAATTCATATCTGCTACGACTACTTTTGAGCCTTCTTTAGCAAGGTTGAGGCACATTGATCGTCCTAAACCAGATCCACCACCAGTTACAATACTAACTTTGTCTTGTAGTTTCATAATAATCTACTCCTTTATATATCTGTAGAATGTAATTAATCTATCAGTTAATCCTCCCTGGTTCAACGGACAACTAGCTTATAGTAAACAACATTTTTATTAGGTAAAAATCTTTTTTATTCAGGAAGGAATTTTTACACCATAATTAAGCAATTCCTTTACCTAATCCTTGAGCAGAACCTGTAACTATTGCAACCAATTCTTCCTTTAAACTAATTTATATACCTTGTTACTTTTAGCTGTTCTTCTTTTCAGAACCGCAGCATCTTCCTTTGAAATACGTGAATAGAGATCTTTCATTTTATATTTCTTCCTAGGAATTAATTATTAACCAGACTATATCGAATTCGAGATATTTGATTTAATAGTATTTTAACACTATAGAAATTTTTCTCAAATAATATGCTTCAAGTACATTTTTTATAATAAATATTTCATCAAAATTTGTTTTCACAATTTATGTCAAATATACATTTAGAGTTTTATCCTTGTTCAACTATCCTGCCCCGTTTGTTTAATAAAGAATTTAAAAAAAGATGCCTTAATCCTTTTTGGAATTAAAGCACATGTTAGCTTAGGTATAATTCGTCAAAATTCCTTTTTGTATCGAACAACAAACGGAGCGAACAATAAAATAACACTGTATATAAGAAGTACTATACCAATGGTTACATAGTCGTTATTGAAAGAAGAAAGGAAAAAATAAAATATTAAAATTGGTAAAGTACAGAGGGCTGCAACTGTCCATCTCCCCAAAATGGTTATCTTATGTTTAGTACCACAGTTGTCACATTCAATTGGTTTATATAACCACCCAATCGATTTAGTAATTTTACTCCAGCTAAATGGTGAATTGCAGTTTTTACATTTTTGCAAATTACCCCTCCTTAACAATTTTTTTTTTGCTAAATGCAGAAAGCCTATTTAATTCCATTTTAGCATTACTTGTTAAATCAACTTCCCAATTATTTAAAAACCATCACATTTATCAATATTCTTCTTAACCTCCCCGGTAGAGTTCAATATCTTCCTCATACTAACCTCTTATAGGTACATATTAATACTTTGAGGTGAATTCATGTCAGTTATGAAAATATTTCTGTCTTTAGCTCTTTTAACCTATGTTCAACCCATTAAGCCATCTGCTCCTGAAATAGTAAGTATTTCTTCCAATTTCCCTGTAATAGAAAACTGGGTTGAAATACCGAAAGGGACAAAGAACATCACATTTAACGTACAAGCTAATAATACGGAAACCGTTTTGTTCTGGTTAATCCCAACGGGAACCGAGAACTGGAATCAGAGAAAGTTAATCGGCTATGATTTAAAAACTGATGAACAAGATAACTCCTTTACCTTAACTTGGAACATTAATAAGTCATACCTTCACGATCATTTATATGTACAAGCAATAGGAGAGGGTATTGAAAATGGAACACTTAACTTACAGATGGAGTGATTTTGCTGTTAAGCTAACCTGCCCCGTTAGTCGAAGAAAAAAGCTGTCTTAATGGCAGCTAAACTCTATTCTTTATCAACTTTCCCCGTTGTTATATCATCGAAAGGAGTATAGTTGTTACTCGGTAATTTTCTTTTTCTTATCATCTTGAAAATTATAGTTCCGACCACTAATACTACAATTGCAATAAATAGATATGCCATCAAAACACCTCCATTTTCCACAATTATAGACAAAAATCAGTCTATTCCGGATACTTATTGAATTTTTATTGAACTAGCCTGACATGTTAGCTTAATAACATCAACAAAAAAGCGTTAATCCTTAGATTAACGCACCCGTTTCTTGAGAAAAAAAGTTTAACTACGGTCTTCATGGTATGTTAATAAGGAACAGGATAAGCATCCACAAGGCAGCTTAATTGTAATTTTTCACTTTTTCTTTCTATGGTTAAGGTAACAGTCTGATTAACAGCTTTTTTGTTTAACGCTCTTTCAAATGATTCATACCCAACGATTTCTTCATGATCGATTTCCTTTATTATGTCTTCAGGTTCAATCCCAGCAGCTGCAGCTACTGAACCTTCTTTTACCTTTAATACTTTTGTGCCTATAGCCCCTTCGTTAGTTGTGTGTGTAATACCAATCCATCCTTTCCACAACTTTGGACGAAAATCTTCACCTGTTTCATAGACACTCTTCAGATTCTCTAAAAATTGACCTGTACCAAACAACATATTTTCTTTAATAGCTTGAGACATTTCACTCAAAAAGGAAGCTTGATATTCAATACTCACCTTAACTCCATTTTCAACTTCCATTAAAGAAGTAATAGTAGTAAAATCACCATCTATACTTTGGATAACAAAACGTTTCATCGGATCAATTTCAGTGAATATTCCTTCCGTTGTTGCTCCCCAACCATGATTCATGTAACCTCTTCCACCTACAGAAAAATCTATTTCCGCATGTTTTGTGTACCAACGGTTTAAATGCTCAGGTTTAGTCAAAGCATCCCATACTTCCATTAAAGTGGCATTAATAACGATTTCTCTTTTGACGGAATCCTTAATCTTGTTCATCTCGAATCTCTCCTCTTTCAACATAATCTTTTAGACTTACGAGCTGATCATCGAGCAGTTCTCCGATGTAATGAAGCATATCCTGGTAAGCTATTTTGAGAGAGTTGGGATTTAGCGAATAGATACGATACTTCCCTTTTAATCTCTCTGAAATAATCTTTTCCTCCAACAGAATATTTAGATGCTTCTTAATGGCTGGTTGAGAGATATCGAATGCTTCAACTATCTCCTTTTGGGTTTTGCTTCCTTGTTTAAGCATGCTTAAAATGCGACGGCGAGTAGGATCACCTAAAGCTCGATAGACATCTGGCATTTTCATTCCCTCCTTCCAGACATATAACCTAAAGGTTATATTAAATATAAACCTATTTGATGGCATTTTCAATACTTTTTTTGAAAATTATAAAAATTTTTTTCACTAACCTGCACCGTTCGAATCAGCCAGATATTTCTGGTTGCTTTTTTTTGTCACAAAATCATTCACTCATCCGTTATGTTTGTAAATGATCGAAAGGATGATATCAATGACAAAATATGAAGTGGCTATTGTAGGCGGGGGAATTGCGGGTTTAATGAGTTCAATCTATGCGGCAAAAGCAGGGAAACGAACCATTGTATTGGAACAGCAAAAACTATTGGGGGGCAGGGCCATCACAAACAAAAAGCAGGGGGTATATTTTAATTTGGGCGCGCATGCACTGTATAAAGGGGAAGCATATGAAGCATTCCGCGAACTCGGCTTGCGTCTTGAGGGAAGCAGCCCATCTATTGATGCCTACGGGATGTGGAAAGGACAATTATTGCCAATACCCACGAACACATCCTCCTTTTTTCAAACGCCACTCCTCAGTTTAGGAGGAAAGCTCGAACTTGCTAAATGGTTCATGAAAATAGGAAAAATGGATACAAGCGTTTGGAATCAGATCAGTATCCGCGATTGGATTGAAACTCAATTATATGATCCAATGCTCCGCAACGTGTTCTATGCACTGCTTCGAACATCCACTTATTTACTTGCACCTGAATTACACGCCGCAGGCCCTGCCTTAAAGCAGCTGCAGCGTGCACTAAAAGGAGTCTTGTATCTTGATAAAGGCTGGGGAACACTCGTAGAAGAACTGCGTCAGCTTGCTGTCCAACAAGGTGTGGAGCTGGTCACCGGTTGTAAAGTGGCTGCAGTCGAACATCAAGATCAAAAAGTACACTCGATTTTATGTGAGGGTAGCAATAGGATAGAAGCAGAGAATGTTATACTAACTACACCACCCTCCATTTCTCACAAACTAGTTCCCTACGCGGATCAAACAGCGCTTGGCACGTGGAACAAGCAGGCGATTCCTGCTACGGTTGCCTGTCTGGATGTTGGATTGCGCCGTCTGCCTATACATGAGCACCAATTTATCTATGGATTGGATCAACCAATATTCCTTACGCATCAAACACGGGAGGGAAAACCAAGGCCAGCTATCATGAGTGATGATGGGACAAAACTGGTCTCACTTTTTAAATATCAGGGGCCACAAACAGATGCAGCGAAGGATGAGGATGAGTTGGAGCAAGTGTTGGATGTAGTTCAACCCGGCTGGCGGGATGAATTAGTAACAAAACAGTTTTTGCCGAAAATGACCGTTGCCCACGATTTTCCTCATATAAAAAGAATCGATAATCCAGGCCCTACTGTTCCTGAAATTGACGGTTTATATGTTGCCGGTGACTGGGCCTCGCACGGGGAACTGGTCGTTGATGCATCCGTAGCTAGTGCTAAACGGGCCGTTTCACATTTACTAAATACGAGAGAGGAAATCAAAATATGAGTATGGAAGGACTTTATCGAGCCTATCAACCTCTGCTTTTTTCCTTAGCCTACCGTATGCTAGGCAGCGTAATGGATTCAGAGGATATTGTCCAGGAAGCGTTTATAACCTTTGAGCAGCTTCCTAACCGCGAACAGATTGAAAACAAAAAAGCGTATCTATGTAAAATCGTCACCAATCGCTGTCTGGACTTAATACGGTCATCCGCAAAAAAGCGTGAGGTATATGTCGGCCCGTGGCTTCCAGAACCACTGTTTGAAATACAGAATTCACCAAACGATCCTTCACAAGTCTTCTTGCAGCAAGAGTCCCTCTCAATCGCATACTTACTATTATTACAACAGCTAAATGCAACGGAAAGAGCCGTCTTTTTACTTCGTGATGTCTTCCAATACTCGTATGATGAAATAGCTGAAATTCTTGGAAAAAGCAATGCAAATTGCCGGCAAATTTTTCACCGTGCAAAAAAAAGCATGGACTTTCAACCTAAGAAACAACCTTCAATTTCCATCGCGGAATCGACAGTAAAAGAATTTGTCCAGTCTCTTTTGAATGGCAATGTAAATCAATTATTGGATCTGATTAGTGAAGATGTAGCAATGTATACAGATGGCGGCGGAAAAGTAAAGGCCGCCGGGATCCCTATTTTCGGTGCCGCCAGTGTAATCCAATTGCTTCAAAATTTATTGAAAATGTATATAGGAAAGTTCACCATCACTTTTACTACAGTAAACGGGCTTCCGGGAGTTATATTAACAACCGATGACCACCTAAAATATGTGTACACCTTTGCCTTTAACGGCAATCGAATTCAGACGATTTACACGGTTGCTAATCCCGATAAACTACGGCATTTGCAATGAAAGGCCACATACTATTTTTAACATAAATATCCCACAAACCTTTTAAGAGTTAAATCGAATAAAAGTTAACCTCCTTAATGTCAATGAAGTTGACAATGAGGGGGTTTTTCTTTACATTTAAATAGTCAACCTTGTTGACAATATGTCTGTTTTTATTGTTATAAAGACGGATAGTGAAGGAGATTAATTAAATGGCACAGGTAGGAGTTCAAGAGCAGGCATATGATGCCAGTCAGATACAAGTTTTGGAAGGTCTTGAAGCTGTTCGCAAGCGGCCGGGTATGTACATTGGTTCCACATCCGGCAGAGGCCTCCATCATCTTGTTTGGGAAATTTTAGACAATAGTGTAGATGAAGCACTTGCCGGATATTGCAATGAAATTAACGTCGTAATAGAAGAAGACAATAGTATAACGGTTACAGATAATGGCCGGGGAATCCCGGTTGGAATCCTGGAGAAGGAAGGAAGGCCCGCGGTAGAGGTTATTCTGACTGTGCTCCATGCCGGGGGAAAGTTCGGAGGCGGAGGATATAAAGTATCTGGCGGGCTGCATGGTGTAGGCGCGTCCGTCGTGAATGCATTATCTTCGTTATTGGAGGTATATGTGCACCGGGACCGAAAGATCCATTACCAAAAATTCGTCCGCGGGGTCCCGCAAGGAGAATTAATCGTGGTTGGTGAAACAGACCATATAGGCACGACCATTCATTTTGCACCTGATGGCGAAATTTTTACAGAAACACTTGAGTATGATTATGAAATTTTATCAACAAGGTTACGTGAGCTGGCTTTCCTGAACAAGGGGGTCAAGTTCTCCATATTTGACAAGCGCGGAGAAGACAACAAGGATGAATACTACTATGAAGGTGGGATAAAATCCTATGTCGAGCATCTAAATGATAAGCAAACTGTCCTTCATGAAGAACCGATTTTCATAGAAGGCCACCATAAAGGGATATCCCTGGAAATCGCTCTTCAGTATAACGAAGGGTATAAAGAAACGTTATACTCATTCGCAAATAACATTCATACACATGAAGGCGGCACGCATGAGGTTGGTTTTAAGACAGCCTTAACGCGAACGATTAATGAGTACGCAAGGAAATCAGGTGCCATTAAAGAGAATGAAAGCAATTTTTCCGGAGAGGATGTTAGGGAAGGGCTAACTGCAGTTATTTCGGTCAAGCACCCTAATCCGCAATTCGAGGGGCAAACAAAAACGAAGCTTGGAAACTCCGAAGTAAAAAATGCCGCTGATACCATTCTTTCGGAAAGGCTTGAACTGTTTTTGCTCGAAAATCCTTCAGTAGCAAAAAAGATCATTGAGAAATGCACTGTTGCTTCAAAAGCGAGGATTGCCGCAAAGCGGGCACGTGAATTAACAAGAAGAAAAAGTGCTTTGGAAATATCAACACTTCCGGGCAAGCTTGCAGACTGTACATCAAAAGATCCGTCCATTAGTGAATTATATATCGTAGAAGGTAATTCTGCCGGGGGATCGGCAAAGGGTGGGCGTGACCGCCATTTTCAAGCCGTCCTGCCACTAAGGGGAAAAATTTTGAATGTCGAAAAAGCCGGGATGGACCGAATTTTGCAAAATGCTGAAATAGGAACTCTTATTAAGGCGATTGGCGGAGGAATAGGGGATTCATTTGATATCACGAAGGCGCGGTATCATAAAATTGTCATCATGACCGATGCGGACGTCGACGGTGCCCATATCCGCACCCTTATGCTTACATTTTTCTACCGATTCATGAGGCTGACAATTGAAAGCGGATATATTTATATCGCACAGCCTCCGTTATATAAAATTCAACAAGGAAAGAAAATTCAGTATGCCTACAATGACGTTGAATTGGAAAAAGCACTGGCAATGCTGCCAAGTTCCCCAAAACCCAACCTGCAGCGGTATAAGGGCCTTGGCGAAATGAATCCGGAACAATTGTGGGACACCACCATGAACCCGGAGACAAGAACATTGCTCAAGGTAAGTTTGGATGATGCCAAAGAAGCGGATGAGGTTTGTGATTTATTGATGGGTGAAAAGGTTGAGCCCCGACGCCAGTTTATTGAGGAAAATGCCATTTACGTCAGGAACCTGGACGTATAATTTTAATAGTGTACAAGAGAATGTTTTTGATGACACTTTTGAGAACATCTTGTGAGCGTTTAATTACGTCCATTTTAAAACTGTAAATAAAATGGCTCTATTGAATTCCGAATTCAATAGGGCCATTTATTTTTGCTCCCGCTAACAATTTAACCATTTGCTCACACTCTTTAAATATCGTCAAGTTAGTTTTTAATAGCAGAAAAATATTTTGTCAACAAGGTTGACGCATTACTTTCACTTTAATGCGGATTAATCACTCTTCTCTGTTGAAATCCTAATTAAACTGGGTAGGCTAGTTTAGGAAAACTTAACAATTCATCTTAGTTTTATGTAGTATGATTTTACTTATAGTACAATTTTTAAGGGGGATGAAATGAATTTCTTATCAGCAATAGCTAAGGCCCTTTTACAATTTGGTGCTATTTCGGTAGTGGTAGTATTAGTTTTTTTAATTGGTGTTTTCTATCTATTTAAGAGTGTTAAAAAGAATAAGAGAGATGGTAAAAAAAGTTGACAGTCCAATAATGATAATTTATGTGACAGACCAACTGACATTTTGAACCAGCGGGGATACGACTGCATAATAAGCAGTCGCCTTATTTTTACAATCGGTAAATAGGAAGGGGATAATACATATGGATATAAGTTTTTTCTGGGTAGGTGCAGGATTAGCATTTTTGGGCTATTTTATAGGAGATGGATTAAAGAACTTTAATAATTCAAAAGGGAGTTTCTCTGGGTACCCCACATTAATAAAAGAAAGGGATTTGTATCTTTATTTAGGGTTAAGTAAAGAAGAAGTAAACGAACTGCTAAGCAAATTTCCTGATGCACCAAAAGTCGAATTGAAAGGAACTACATATTATCCGTATCAACATTTTTTAGAATGGTTTTCATCTATCGATATTTATAAAAGGTAACTTTTAGTATTCAAAAATTTTTTAATCATCGGGCGCAATTCTAGTACAAGGAATTGTGCTTTTTTAATAAATATTTATTTAGTCCCTACCGTCAAATTCAAATAGGCGATGCTTCTTTAACAGGACATCGACGATTTGGTTTCATTAATAAAGTAGATTGCGAAGTATTGTACTTAAAGAAACGGGTGCTTACTTTCCACAAAGCATCACTATAAAGAACGCTCAGGGCTGTTCGGGCATTCAGTCATCGTTTTTTTTAATGCCTGAATGACCAGCTTCTAGCTTGGTTAAAAGGGCCCATCGTTTGTTCAACTCCAACTTGTAAACTTAAATCTCCCTTTTAAGGTAAAGTCATATATCTACCGACTTTTAAAAATGATATTATCAGAATATTAAGTACTCTATAAAAAAGGGGAGTTTACAATGAGTATGATTACACGTAAAGATGTGCCAGTGGAGGAAACATGGGATTTGACGCCGATTTTTGCATCGGATAAGGACTGGGAAAAGGCGTATATCCAGGTTGGAAAAGACTTGGACGGGATGCTTGAACGCAACATCACCCTTGATAGCGCGAAAGCCACCCGGGATTTGCTTGAACAATACGACGGCTTAATGGAAAAGTTTAGCAGGGTGTCTAGCTACGCTTTTTACAAATATTCCGAGGATGGGACCGACCCTGAGAATCAGCGCAGGCTTGGGCGTTCGCAGTCTCTTGGAAAAAAGTCGTACAGCCTCAGTACGGTGGTCGTGAACCAATTTTTGCAGCTGCCGAAAGATACTCTGCAAACCTATAAAGAAGAGGAAAGCGGCCTGCACACGTATGACCGGTTCCTCGAGAAAATTGATAACCTGCGGGAACACTCGCTAAAGCCGGAAATGGAAAATTTGCTGTCTACTCTTGGACGTACCTTGAATGCACCGAATTCAACGTATTTAACGATTACAGCG
Organism: Neobacillus sp. YIM B06451; assembly: GCF_032667185.1. Lineage (NCBI taxonomy): Bacteria > Bacillati > Bacillota > Bacilli > Caryophanales > Bacillaceae > Neobacillus > Neobacillus sp. YIM B06451. The sequence goes on from NZ_JAVFKJ010000021.1 coordinate 18,873, forward strand.
TCAGACCTGAAGTTCGAGCCGGTGAAGGACAAGGATGGAAAAGAAGTGCCTGTTTCGCTTTTCATGTACATGACCCAGGTCGAAACGTCGCCGGATACAGTGCTGCGCCGGAATGCGTATCAGTCGCTCTCAAATGGTTTGAAGAACTATCAGCACGGCCTTGCACAAACGCTGACGAATGAAATACATAAAAATGTGGCGATTGCAAAACTCCGCCAGTATCCAACTACGATGGATTACCTGCTTCACTATGACTCGCCGGCGGACAACAACTTTTATTCAGGGGATGGCATTCCCCGCGGCTATTTTGAAGATGTGCTCGATACGTTCCAGCAGGAGCTTGCCCCGCATATGCAAAGGTATGCGCGCATAAGGAAACGCCAGCTTGGCCTTGATAAGCTGCTTTTCTCGGATGTTAAAGCACCGCTCGACCCTGATTTTGATCCGCCCATCAGCTATGAAGAGGCAGGGGAAATCATTGTTGAAGCCGTCGGGGTGCTCGGGCCTGAATACCAGGACCTGATGCGGAAGGTGTTCACGGACCGCTGGGTATACAGAGGAGATAATGTCGGACGGAGAATGATCGCCTTCGGAGGCGGCGTCCATGGTGTCCATGGCTATTCATTTTACCCATGGGGAGGCAATCTGTTCGATGTGATTCTCCTCGGCCACGAGCTCGGACACGCCATCCACCTTACGCTAGCCGCGCAAAACCAGAAATTCATCAACAATGGCGGGTCTCTGTTATTTGTTGAGGCGCCGTCCACCTTGGTCGAACATTTAATTGTCCAGTACCTGCGGGAAAACCGAGATGACCCAAGGCTGCACCGCTGGCTGAATATGTACTTGATGATGAGCTACCACCATAATTGCGTTACCCATATTCTAGAAGCCGAATTGTTGAGAAGGCTGTATAAAATGGCAGACCAGGAGATTCCGTTGACGACAAGTGTCATCAGCGACACGAAAGGCGCGATTTTATCGGAGTTCTGGGGGGAAACGGTCGAGATCGATGAAAGCGCGAAACTGACGTGGATGCGCCAGCCGCATTATTATATGGGCCTTTATCCGTTCACCTACTCGATTGGCACATCCGCTTCCACTGTCGTAGCAAACCGGATCAAGGAGGAAGGGGTTTCCGTCGGCGAGCAGTGGACAGAAGTCTTGAAGCGTGGGGGAACATTGGGCGGCTTTGACCTATACAAAATGGCAGGACTCGACATGAGCACAACCGACGTCATCAAACAGGCAATCGCCCATATTGGTACGATTGTGGACGAGCTGGAAAAGAGCTTTTAAGTTTTTAAAAAAAAGAAAAGTGGCTGAACCGAAAAATGCTTCCCTGCCCAGCCAAATTTAGATGCACGTTGAAACATTGATCCAAAAGGGTTTTGTAGGCAAAACATAACAGGGAAAGTTGATCACTATATCTAACAAAAAAGTTTATCACTTGACAGTATTATTTTAGTAAACTATTATGAGAATAATCTTAAAAAAATGAATATTTTCCTTATTAAGAGCAGGGGAGGAATCTGGTCCAACGATCCTGCAGCAACCATCACTCAAATTGTATTTCAGTGATAAGGTGCTAAGTCCAGCAAGCATTTTAGCTTGGAAGATAAGGGAGGGTGTAGACTCTATAGACTCTGTTTATAAAACCTCTTCCTTAGTGGAAGGGGTTTTTTGGTATTTATAAGGACTTGGCGACAGATGGAACGCCTAAAGCCATTGTCCAATTAATTATATCCATATCAGTTTCTTAGAAAAAACCATACATCCACACGCCTTTATATCCAAGTTATGCTATTGGAAAAATAGGGATAATAAGTAGGAGGAATCAAAGATGCATAAATTAAAATGTTAAAAAGTGTAAATCGGCACCCTGACCATTTGACAACCTATTTTTTTTACTATGAGGCTAATAGAGGACCTATCTATAACCAAAAAACCCGAACATTTAGGAGCCTCAGGGTAATTTACCATGAAGTATCCAGCATCAAAGAGCGTGTTGCAAAGCTCAATTATTTTTGAAAGAGGGATGAAAATGAAACAAGCTGAACTGGCATCGTCAACCAACAGCGCACCTGATCAGAAAACAATTAGAAAAGTCGTGATATCGGGTGCGATTGGCAACTTTATCGAATGGTATGATCTAGCAATCTATTCTTATGCAGCAATCGGCATATCCATGGTCTTATTCTCGGAAGCTGGGGAATTCGCTCTCCTTTATTCGTTGCTTGCCTTTGGTTTTACATATCTCCTGCGCCCAATAAGTGGTGTCATCATGGGTGCGATTGGTGACAGGATAGGACGTAAGAAACTCCTTGTATTAACGATTTCCATGATGGCGATAGGGACGCTTTGTATTGGACTGATCCCCTCATACGCTGCCATTGGAATCGGCGCTCCGATTCTTTTGATGGCGTGCCGGGCTGTACAAGGGATATCAGCAGGCGGAGAGTTTGTCGGCGCCGCGGCCTATGTTTATGAGTTTTCTAATAGAAAAAATAAAGTCTTTTTAATGGGTTTGATTCAGTTAGGCACCTGCTTATGCTATCCAGCTGCGGCGTTTGCTGCCTACGGGCTTGGAATATGGTTAGGTGGTGATGCGTTTAACGAATGGGGATGGCGACTATTATTTATTTCAGCTGCGCCGCTCGGGCTTATAGCGTTATTTATACGATCTGGATTAGATGAATCACCAGTGTTCAAAAAACTACAGGAAAATGGAGAAATCTCGGCGTCACCTTTAAAGGATAGTTTGAAATATGACCCTAAACGCTTAATTCTTACATCACTCTATGTCTTAGGGTATAATGCAGCGGCTGTGATGGTGCTTTTATATATGCCAATATACCTTGTCAATGTAAGTGGATTCGCACCAACAGAAGCAAACCTAACAATGGGAATTACCGGGCTTATATTTGGATTGTCGGTGCCTGTCTTTGCCTGGATTGTCGGTCGAAACCCTGATAATATACCAGCATTTCGCATCGCAAGCTGTGCTGTTTTCGCTGTATTCGTTGTTTTTGCCTATTGGTTGTTTACTGTCCCTGGAGGTATGATTTTCGGAATCGTAATACTCGGTTTGATTGTAGGGTTCCATTACGCACTAGCTCCATTTACCGTAGTCGATGTTTTCCCCGCGGCACATCGTTTTACTTCGGGAGCTATCGCTTATAACGTTCCTGTCGCTATAGGAGGTGCACTATTCCCAGTGTTGTTCACTTCATTATCCAAAATGGGGGCTCTAACTCCACCTATCTTTGTAGCGCTTGTCAACGTAGTTGCCTGCATATGCGCGATTGGGTTAGCGCGTATAACGAAGGAGCGCGATTCGACGACATATGTGCCAAGTACTTCATATAATTCACTTTCGAAGGAGATGAGTAAGTTATGACTAAGCCCCTTTCATTTTCTGCATTTTTAATGAACACAGCCAATCACAATTTACATGGATTGTGGCGGGAGGACGATGGTCGCCAGAGGGATTTCAATGATATAGATCTCTGGATTTCACTGGCAAAGCGACTTGACGAAGGTGGCTTTGATGCTATTTTTTTCGCGGATGTGGTTGGATTATATGGTAATCATCGTGGTGGATGGAAATATCATGTTGAAAAAGGATTGCAAATACCGAGCAATGACCCGATGGTGCTATTATCCGCTTTGGCCGTTCACACAAAGAATCTCGGATTAGCTTTTACCGCTTCTCCACTACAAGAACATCCGTTTAACTTTGCACGTCGTGTATCGACGCTTGATCATATCTCAAAAGGCAGGATTGCATGGAACATGACGACAGGATTTTTGGATAATGCCTTTCGAAATTTCGGCTATGATGGTATGGTTGAGCACGATGAACGCTACAAATGGTTGGATGAATATACAGATGTGTTATATAAGCTCTGGGAAGGCTCATGGGATGAAGGAGCACTCTTGAAGGATAAAGAAAGTGGAATCTATGCTGATTCAGATAAAGTACATAAAATAAATCATGTTGGTGAGCGCTATAAGGTAGAGGGACCTCACCTTGTTGCGCCATCACCGCAACGGACGCCGGTACTTTTCCAGGCTGGATCATCACCGACTGGACGCGACTTTGCGGCTCGAAATGCGGAAGGGGTTTTCATCAAAGCGCCGAATCCGGAAATTGCCCGTAAGCAGATTGAAGAAACACGGCGCATAGCAATTCAACATGGAAGAGATGGAAAGGACCTTCAGTTTTATCAAGGTTTATCCTTTGTTATAGGGGAAACTGAAGAAGAAGCGCAGCGTAAAGCAATCGAACTCGAAAATAAGGTGGATTTGGAAATGATGGTTGCACATATGGCAGGTGCTGCAGGGATAGATTTAGGCAATGTCAGCATGGATACACCACTTGATGATGTTGATTCACAGGGAATGAGTACTTTCTTTAATTGGGTGAAGCAAAATACACCAAAACGGACTCCTACAGTAGAAGATTTGGCGAGATACCATGTCCGAACGATTAGAGTGGTGGGGACTCCAGAATCAATTGCTGACAAACTTGAACAGTGGCAGGAGGCGGGAGTCGATGGAATTAATGTGATTAGTGCAACGATTCCAGGTTCGTATGAAGAATTCATTGATTATTTGATGCCTGTCCTCCGCCAACGTGGATTAGCTCGTAATCCAGATGAAGAACAAACTACTTTCAGAAATAAGCTTTTTGGAGAGGATCGTTTAAATAAACGTCACCCAGCCTCACGATATAGAGGTGCTTTTGCTTCTAAAAACTTAGTTTAAGGTACCTATTAGTTTATCTCTGCCACACCTTGGATTTAGTGAAAAATGTTAAAGGGTAGACAGGATGAAGCAATCATCCTGTCTACCCTTTTTATTGGAGTACCTAAAAGTGCTGAAGAGCTTTGGCCATAACATATAGCGGGTGGGATTCCTATCTAAAGATTTGGGGCAGCCTTTTTAGTGAATGTTGGATTAAAATACTTGCAGCCGAATAATGTGAAGGAGCACTTCAATTCATCTTGTAGCTCTGTCAGGGGTTATTCAATTAATCCAAAAAAAGTTTCGCCCTAAGGATATCCAACGCCCGCTCGACTTCCTCCAGGTCTTCGTTCGAAGCATGCTGAATCCGCTCTTGGAAATGTGCTTCAATCGTCGTAAAAGCATCGTTCATCATGGCTTCACCGTCTTTAGAGAGACGGATGAATTGTTTTCTCCTGTCTTCACTATCATGAACCTTTTCAATTAAATTTTTTTCGGTTAATTTTTTCAGCTCTCGGCTCGTGTTCGGCATAGACATGTTCTGGCAGTCATTGATTTCACTTGGGGTAACCGGCTGGCTGACAGCGATATATTCGAGAATGTTATATTGAATTTGGGAAATCGAATCGGGTTTCGCATTTTTTGTTAGTTCATTCTTAACCCGATGAACGGAACTTGTAAAGGATACAACCTTTTGAAAAAGAACCCTTTTGTCCACTGTCCTCACCTCTCATAAAAGATAACAAATTTGTTATCAAAAAACAACTATCAATTGATAATTAAATTTTTGCGTGGTATTATTTAGTTATCTAATGATAATTAAAGGGGTGCTGTCATTTGAACATGTTAATCATCTTTACTTACCCCAATCATAACAGTTTGAATTATGCCTTTTTGCAAAAAGTCCTTAAAGGCAGCAAGGAAAATGCAATCATCAAGGAAATTCAAGTCCTCGATTTATATGAAGAGGGCTTCAACCCTCTCCTCGTGTTTAATGAGCAAAAGCGGCGACGCGATATGCACAAGGATCCTAGAACGGAAAAATACAGGCAGCAGCTCGCTTGGGCGGACAAAATTGTTTTCATCTATCCGATTTGGTGGGGAAGGCCGCCCGCTATGCTTCTTGGCTACATTGACCAAATATTTGCGTCTAATTTCGCCTATAAAGATAAAAAAGGCTATTTTCCGGAAGGGTTGCTGAAGGGGAAGTCGGTGGTGTGCGTGTCGACCATGAAGGGACCCGCCTACTATCCATTTCTCTGGCTTAACAACGCTCATAAAATCCTCATGAAACGGGCACTGTTCCATTTCGTCGGAATCAAGAAAGTGAAGTTTTTTGAATTCGGGAACATGGAAAGCCCAAACGGGAACCAGGAGAAGAAAATGGAGAAGGTATACACATATTTCAAAAAAGTAGCCAACTAGTCGATTCATTAGAAATCCCGGCTCATTATGGTTCAATAATGGAAGGAAAAGGTGTATGGAAATTGAACTTTTGATTGATAAAATAAGAAAATTCCCAAACTGTAAAGTTCATTCTCCTTCTGGCTTTCCCGTTTTAGAAAAAGGACATCATTTGCCTAACGATTTATTTGATTTTTATAATCAATGTGGTGGAATAGACCTCTTTACCGACCGTGATTATGGGATAACAATTGTTTCTCCTAAAGAGTTTGTACTAGCAAATCCTGTTATAATAGGTGAAAAAGCTGAATATGATATTTCTTCAAATTGGTACATAATTGGGCAAGATGGTAATAACGATTACATAACAATAGACCTTGATAAGTTCCGTTTAGGTAGATGTTATGATAGTAATTGGGAAATTCACGGTGTTGCTGGGAGCTGCCCAGTAATCGCCAATTCTTTTACTGAGTTGCTTGAACGTTTGGTATTGAATAACGGTGATTATTGGTATTGGCTTCAGGACGATTTTACATCCTTAGGCGATGCCTATGATGAATAAACTGGCTGTTTATTACAATGAAGAGCTAAAGACAAAGATCGCTGTGGCGGTCTTTTTTCGTGTTAGCCTAATTGTGGAGGTTAATTCCATGAAGGATTACCGCATATTTTGTTTAACTCCTTATTTACATACTGGGGAGTTGAAGAAGGAATAAATAAAATGGAATGGCAGGACAAAGCGTTTTTTTTGTCGAATAATAATCTACATTGATTAGGTTGACCTTTTGGTAAGGAGCATGATTTAATGTCAGATTTTAATTTCGAACCATTTTTACCGGAACTTAAGAAGTATTGTTATATGTTAGCGGGTACACCATGGAATGGGGAAGATTTATTCCAGGATACTTTAATAAAACTCTTAACGAATAACGCGGCCCTTTCTGAACACCCCAACCCGAAAGGATATATTTTTAAGATTGCAACGAATCAGTGGTATGACACAACTAGGAAAACAAAGCGTGAGATTGTAGGAATCAACAATGATTTTGAATTAGCAACTTTTGATAATAGTCTATTGGAATCAGTAGAAATTCTAATTTCTCTTTTACCGTTTAAGCAAGCAGCTACTCTATTACTTAAAGAATATTTTGGGTTTACTTCAAATGAGATTGCAAAGTTGCTGGACATGACTTCAGGTGGAGTAAAGGCAGCAATCAATAGAGGGAGAAATAATCTCGCCAAATTAGAAAAATTCCAGCAAACCAATGAGGACCCCACTCCTAACCTTCTGAATCGAATGTTGAATGGTCTGCGACAAAACGATTTTAAAAGTGTAGTTTCTACATACCACCTTTTAGTTTCAAGAGGAATTAAAATTAAAAAATCGGATGGCCATTTTATATTTGAACTAGTAGACCCGGATGGCAATCGTTTTTGGGTTAATGAAAAAATTTAAAAGTGCCCGTATCCTTTTTTGTTTTTTATCCGTTATTAAAGTAGGAGGTGAGTTTGAATGAAATCTGTTAAACGGATAGATGCTGTTTTTGTTCCGGTTACCAATCTGGAAAGTTCAGAAAGATGGTATATCAACACATTCCCTTTTAAAGTCGTCTACCGAAGCAGCGATGGTCTATATGTAGGCTTTCGTTTTATCGATGACGGGGAAACTAAAACAGCTTTAACTCTTTATAAAGTTGAGAAGATGCCTGAACCTAAACATATTGCATTCAACTTTTATTGTGATGATGTTGACGGGTATCATAATTATTTATCCAATCAAAATTACAGAGTAAGCGAAATTCACGGAGGAGACGGAATGCGGTTTTTTGACCTTTACGATCCCGATGGAAATGGATTGGGGATCGTAACATTTTAAGGGGAATTTACTAATAGGGAGTGTAAAGAATGAGTACATATATTCAAAGAGTAGGAACTACATATATACCTGTGACTGATCCAGAAAAATCGTCAATATGGTATCAAGAGAAACTCGGTGCCGTTGAAAATTTTCGGAATTATGATAAGGCAATTTTAGATTTTGCTCATCAAAGTTTCTTCCTTGTAAAGGCTAAACCAGGAGAGGCTGCTAAATTTTTAGATGTTCATGGAAAGGACCATTTTACAGTGACTTTCGAAGTAGATGGATATAATCTTTTAGTAGAGTTCCATAATTACCTTGAAAAGCAAGGAGTCAATGTTGGTGAAATTGAAGATCGTGGTCATGCGGGAAACAATTTTGTTTTTTATGATTTGGATGGAAATTTATTTGATGTATGGAGCGAACTAAGTCCTTCTTTTAAGGAATTGCATGGAGCAAAGTAGTAAGAGAATTTGGTGTCATATGCCAAAATGAGATAATAAAAAAGCTATGTTAGATAATATTGATGATAATGACCATAAAACAAGGACCCGATGGGGTCCTTGTTTTAATTACTTATTGAAGATTAGCACCGTTATGTTTAAGTAGATTTATTCACAAATTTTGATTCATTACAGGAGCGCTGCCCCGTTTTAGGTTGTTATGATCAACGGCGTGAAAAGCATATGCAACAGACAAACGGATTAAATGCTTTTCCCCGTATACAAAGACTATGGCATTCAGGCAAAACTGCAGTTCACTATTTTGGCAGAAATAACTACTCTAAACACAGATTTTTGAAGGAATACTTTATCATTCAGCCACTGCCTAAAAGCCATCCGCGAACCATCCTTTTTTTCAAAAAATAAACAATACCGGAGTAGCCATCTGGTATCTTCTAAGGTCCTTTTAGATTATCTTTAAACAATATTAACCAAAAGGTCATATCCTATAAAAGAATAAACCTGTGCAGATTAATTCTACACAGGCAGATTCGTAAGTCCTCACTTTGTTAAGGTCCGCTATGAAGTCCTCTATTATCTTAATAAACAAAAAGCCTATTGCTGTGCCAGGTTTGTTGCTGTTTGTGATGCGGTTAAATCAACCTGCAACTGCTCACTTAGATTATGCGGATGATAGTATCCTTTTGACATCATATAGCTGGTTATATTTTCATGAGTTTGAATAGCAGCCTGTAACTGTTCCCTCAATACTGTTCTTAATTCCGGGGTAGCTGCTTCTGTTATTGCAATTGTGTAATTCCTTATTCCTGCTTTAGCCGACATTAAGAAATCATTTGCGATAACCTGGTCCGTCATACCACCCATTCCTACCATGTTTTGGATAAATTGATTCATTGGTTGGCCTCCCTATTTGTTAAGATTTGCTGCAATTGCTGAATATGCTGTTGTCCTGTCGAAACATCATTTGAAAGAATTGTTTTTAACTCTTCATCCTGTGCCAAAGGACCCATTGTTGTTGATTTGGTTAAACATAGGTTTTTAAAGGTTAACAATTCGTGTACTTCCAGAGTCTCATGCAATCCTAGATATTTGACCATCATATTCACTCCTTTTGTGTTTTTGTACCTACTTATTTATTTGAATGACTTTAATGGAATATTCATGTCAAAAAATAAAATCGCTCATGCATTGTGTATAAAAAGAAATCCTCATTGGGAAAATACTTTTGATTAAAAAAGTGGAGGTGAAGAGTTGGTGGACCAGCAAAAGTTGGCACTACACGAAACTTTGGAGACACATGAAATCATCAATCTGAAAACTGTTTGTTTGCTGAGATCTAAATTAATGCAAGGGATTTGCTTTAATAATGAGTTAAAACAGTTAATGCAGAAAGATGTTCAACAATCAACAGAAGCGATAAATGAGCTACTGCCTTTTTATAAACAGAGTGAAATTCTTCATTAATCAGGAGGTGGAATCATGAAAGACTATCTAGACCCGAGAAACGCGGAAGGCATGCCGAATTTGGCTGATTCTGCATTTGCTTTGGATTTCTTGCTTTCTGTAAAAAATGGTATTCGTAATTATGGATTTGCGATTGCAGAAGTTGCGAATCCGGAACTTAAAAGAGTATTAACTAAACAATTGATGCAAGCAATTGATCTACACGGAGAAATTTCCGACTTAATGATCGAGAGAAAATGGCTTCACCCCTATAATTTTAAGGAGCAGTATCCAGTTGATTTAAAAGGAGCAGAGACAGCCGTTCAAATTGGCCAAATGACTCTCTTCCATAATGACACCGACCGGGGCGGAATGTTCGCTACTCCAAATGAATAAAAGGAGGGAAATACTTAGATGAAAGCTGTTACCTATCAAGGGATTAAAAATGTAGAAGTAAGAGAAGTTAAAGATCCCACAATTAAGAATTCCGATGATATTATAGTTAAAATAACAAGTTCCGCAATTTGTGGGTCGGACCTTCATTTAATTCATGGTATGATTCCCAGCATGCCTACTGACTTTGTCATCGGGCATGAGCCGATGGGGATTGTTGAGGAAGTAGGGCCAGATGTAAGGAATTTAAAAAAAGGTGACCGGGTCATTATCCCTTTCAATGTGAGTTGCGGATCGTGCTGGTATTGTCAGCATGATTTAACCAGCCAATGTGATAATTCCAACCCTCATGGTGACATGGGCGGATTCTTCGGCTACTCTGAACTTACTGGCGGTTATGCTGGCGGGCAAGCTGAGTATATGCGTGTCCCTTACGGAAACTTTACGCCTTTTAAAATTCCCGAAGCTTGCGAAATTGAAGATGAAAAGCTTTGTTTAATTGCCGATGCAGCTTCAACCGCCTACTGGTCGGTAGACCATGCCGGCGTAAAAGAGGGAGATACAGTCATAGTGCTTGGTTGCGGCCCGGTTGGACTGCTTGCCCAAAAATTTGCCTGGTACAAAGGAGCAAAAAGGGTTATTGCTGTAGATTACATTGACTACCGGCTGCAGCATGCCAAGAAACACAACAAGGTTGAGATTGTGAATTTTGAACAGCATGAAAACACCGGTCAGTACCTAAAGGAAATTACAAAGGGCGGAGCAGATATAGTCATAGATGCTGTCGGTATGGATGGAAAGTGGACCGAAATGGAATTTCTTGCAAGCGGACTAAAGCTTCAGGGCGGAGCGATGGGGGCGATTGTAATTGCCAGCCAGGCGGTTAGAAAAGGCGGTACCGTCCAAATAACAGGCGTTTATGGAGGACGATACAATGCTTTTCCGCTTGGAGACTTCTTCCAGAGAAATATCGATTTAAAAATGGGACAGGCACCAGTAATTCCGTATATGCCTTTCCTATATGACCTGTTCAATTCCGGAAAAGTAGATCCTAGCGATGTTATTACACACGTTCTCCCCCTCGATCAGGCTAAGCATGGATATGAGGTTTTCGACACAAAAACAGAAGATTGCATCAAAGTTGTATTAAAACCTTAAAAAACAGACAGCCCAGTGAGTTTAAGACTGGGTTTTGTTGTATCACTGGAAAAGTACTGATCTCTCCCCGTTTTTCATCCTCTTCAACGAAATCACAATTGGAGTGTTATTAAAAGAAAAGGCTAGCAGTGGCTGAATAACATCTAAATGGCCTACTGCTGTGAAGGAAGTATCCATTATTATTAAAAGGCTGGAGCAGGTAATTCGCCGATTTTCATACGAAGTAAACTATAAGGTTTTTCTCGTAAATCTCTTCCATAATGAAATCTGGCTTGCCGATGTAATTGGTTTACAATGACATATAAGTATCCATCAGGGCCAATTGAAAAAGTATCCGGCCAAAGTAATCTTGGATCATGTGCAATGGTTTCCATCGCTCCATTCGGTAATATCTTTCGAATACTGTTATTTTCATAATCACCAGCATAAACGATTCCTTTTGCATCGGTAATCATTCCATCAGATGCACCTTTCTCTCCCCGATACTTCACATGATAAATTAAATCTGCATCCGGTATGGACCGGTCTCTTAGGACTTCTGTTGAAATCGAAAACAGATGACGACTGGTGAGTGGGCAAAAAAATAATACCTTGCCATCGGGAGAAATTGCAATTCCATCAGAAGCCAGCCTAAATGGGGAGGTTGAGCCATCTTTGTTTCGATTCATCAAAATTTTGCCTTCTACTTTCGGCAAAATAAAGGGATCGGGTGAAGTTGGATTTGCCCCATTTAACCGTCTAAATGCTGTTCCAGTTTCTAAATCAACCACGATAATAGCTCCTGGTCCTGTAGATGAGGAATCGGTAATATATGCATATCCGGCTCTACCAACACGAAAATCAAATCGGACATCATTCAGGTAAGTTGTTGGCAGGAGAACATCTTCTGTAAAGGAATACACTCTTCTAATTGTATTGGTTTTTAACTCAACAGCGACTAATTTTGCTCCGCCTTTAATAGGTTCAGAGAAATTGGGTGCGGCTGTATCTAATACCCAAAGCGTTCCCCTTCCATCAGTAACTACACTTTGGACACTGATGAAAGTCATTTTAATATTCTCGGGGTTAAACAAATTCGTTTGTAAATTAGGATAAGGCTGCAATTTATCATCAACAATTTCCGCCACAGTAAAATTAACTTCGTCTCCCCATTTCGGAAAACAAATAAAAATACGCCCTGTTTCTGAAACACTAACACCAGTGGGCATTGCCCCAAAAAATGTATAAACAAGTTCTAACTTACCGAAATATTTTTCAATAGGTAGCATAGGTTTCATGATATCCTCCTCAACCATTTAAACCGGATATCACCTATATATGATTTTTATTTTTTCTAGTGCATGTTTCTTAATAAGTTTTTCAATACAAAAAGATGATGGTATGATTGTTTGCGAAATTTATAAATTCTGTCAGGTGAAATGAATGCCTGTATTCTTTAAAGGAAATGACAAGTTGAAGAATTTCAGGTATTAAACAGCCGCAACATCTGGATTCCCAGCTTCACATTAAAGTTATATATAAATACCTCTTCCTTTATTTGCTCCTGCTCAGTAATTGATTCTGAATTTCCCGTTGAACCATCTTGAAAAATTATTTTATCTACATTTTCAACTTTTTCATCCTTATAAAATTCCTAATGTTTGTGTTCCCGTACCAGCACAAGCAGACAGCATAAATAAACGGGCAGGAATTTTTAATTATCCCGTGGAAATTAAATGGTATTATCCGTCGGAGGTGTATGCTAATTGTCAAAAGCAATTGAAAACAGGATTGATACGATTTTTGTTCACGTAACGGATTTAGAACGTTCAGTACGATGGTATAGTGAATTACTTGGGTTGGAGGTAAGGGAGGGGAAACGTAATGGACCTATATATACCTTGAATATGGGAGACGGACGCCCTGGTATAACCCTTGATAACCATTGTTTTGATAAAGATTATAGTTTTATCCCATCAAATCAACCGCTCTTTAACCTTAGTGCAACTGACATAAACGAAGCTTTTATCCATGTTACTAATATTGGTGCTGAGATAGTAACTGATATCATAACATATCCCGATTTGGCTGAGTTCTCCATTAAAGATCCTGATGGTAATATCATTATGGTGTGTACTTGTTTCAGTTGATTACAAGTTATTTATTGAAGTAAAGCGGATAACGTTAGTCAACTAACCGCCTTTTTTAGGAGGTGGTTTTCTAGTAGTCCAGAATCAACATCAAGGTTTAATATAGCCAATTGAAAAGGTACCATCTCCTAATGTTAATACCGTAGCGTACAATAAAGACTCAGTTATTTTCGAATCCCCATACCAATACCTTAGCTATAAGGAAAGAATATACCAAAAGCTTTCATCCTTACGGGATGGGGGCTTTTTTTATGTAAGGAGTGGTTGTGAAAGAATGGTCCTATTGCTTTGGGAACAAGTCTTTATCAAGGCATTCTCTTAATAAAGTTTCATTATCAAATAGAGGAATTCCTAAATATGTCTTAAGTGGTAGATTAAATTTTTCGCTAATTTTCGTTTATCTTCACTACGTAGCGGTAAAAGGCACTATAAGCGCTAAAGAAAATACCTGCCCGGCGGCCTAAGCTGGAAAGAAAGGAGACTTGGGATGAGCGTTCAAAAGAGTACGGATAGTTCAAGCCTGGCAGAAGTAATAGACAGGATTCTCGACAAAGGAATAGTGATTGATGCTTTTGCAAGAGTCTCGCTTTTAGGGGTTGAAATATTGACGGTTGAAGCGAGGGTTGTCATAGCCAGTGTAGATACATGGCTGCGCTATGCAGAAGCTGTTGGGCTTCTTAAGGATGAAGCCAACAGGAGCAGTTTTACAAGAGATGGTAAAGAGGGAATCCCTCAATTTAGTTTTTAAAGTAATCAGAAAGGGGCAATTATGTATGCCTGAATTGGAATATAACCAGCATTTACAGGAACCGGATCAACAAGAAGAAAAAACGGAAAATGGAAATTTTTCATTTAATCTTGCATTAGTTGGCGGGATTGTGGGCGCAGGGCTTGGGTTGCTCTCAACCCAGGAAACGAGTAAAAAAGCCTTTAAAAATTTCATTCAGTCTGAGTTTGTAAAGAATACAAGCCAGGAACTGAAAAAAGCTGCTCAAGAAATTATCACCACCCAGGCCCAAAAAAGCATCAGTCAGATTGCATCCAATTATCTCGAAAACACTGATGCAGGTTCAGCCGCAATCGAAAAAGTGGGCACTCACAAATTTGAAGAAATAAAAGAAGAAAATAAAAATCTGAATGACCGCCTTGACCGTATTGAAGAAATGCTCTCAAAACTCGCTGAGTCGAGAATCGAGAACGCTTAATAACACAAAGGGGGAAATGTGGTGGGAGAACGCCTGAAAAAAGCAGCCGGAAAAGTTGCGAAAGAAATTATCGAACACACCCCCAAGCCAATAAAGGAAAAGGTTAAAACAGAATTTGTTGAAAAAGCAAAAGAAAACGCTGTTGAAAATTTTCAGGAAAAAGCGGAAAGCTTCACTGAGAAATTAGAAGAAAAACGGGAACATTTTGCTGAAAACCTTCACGATAAGGCCCAAGAAGCAAAAGAGAAAACCCAGGATGCCCTCCTTACTGCCAGGGAAAAGGTAGGCAGTGCAAAAGAGGCAGGGGAGGAACTCCAGGAAAAACTGTCCTCTTCCCAAAAAAAGAAAGAACGCAAAGTTAAAGGAATAAGCCATATAAAAAGTGCCAGCAGCATTAAGGGGACCAACGATATTAAGGGGGCTGCCAATATCAAGTCATCAAATGACATTAAAACAATGGGCTCCTGATTTAACATCCAGAAAGGAGAATCAAGAATGGCTGTTCAAAAAAGTACAGATAGTTCAAGTCTTGCAGAGGTTATCGATAGGATTCTGGATAAAGGGATTGTTATAGATGCATTTGTTAGAGTATCCGTTGTAGGGATTGAAATTCTGACGGTTGAAGCGAGGGTAGTTATTGCAAGTGTGGATACGTGGCTCCGATATGCAGAAGCGGTAGGGCTGCTTAGAGATGAAGTACAAGAGAAGGGGCTTCCTTCCCAGGAAAATGAAAGAAGCAACGCCAGGTTTAGTATTTAGGATGATGGGTAGGTGTCAGGGTATGTATTACATATACCCTGGCACTTATTTAAAAAGTGGAGGCAGGCAATGGAAATTAAAAAGATTATAGGGAATGTGACGGAGTTTTTTAATGAGTTTGTTGCACCCGTCCATAAGATTACCTCAATAGAAGATGCTGAAAACGGCTGGAAGCTCACCGTTGAAGTAATAGAAGAAAAAGAATACATGAAAAAGTATGCAAAGGATGAAATGATAGGCGTTTATGAAGTCTGCCTGAATCAGGAGAAAGAAATTTCTTCCTATAAACGGAGGGAGCTGCGATTCAGAAGCTCCATTAACCAAGAATAGTAGGACGTGGTAAAAGAGTGACTGTCTTGAAGCAGAGCAATAAACAGAATAAGCCACCAATTACTATCGACGATAATACGCAGGATTTATTGCTGCGATCTCAACGGTATTTGGCTGCCGGTTATCCTGTGCATTTTACAGGCCCCTCTGGAGTAGGGAAAACGTCGCTTGCACTTGCTCTGGCTAAAAAGCGGAAGAGGCCGGTCATGTTGATTCATGGAAACCATGAATTAAATAATAAAGACCTTATTGGTGACTTTACTGGCTATACAAGCAAAAAGGTTGTGGATAACTACATCAGATCCGTCTATAAAAAAGATGAAAGCCTGACGGAAGTATGGAAGGATGGCCGTTTACTAGAGGCGGTTAAAAATGGGTACACCCTTATTTATGACGAATTTACCCGTTCCAAACCCACAACAAACAATATTTTCCTGTCATTGCTTGAAGAAGGGATTCTCCCGCTTTATGGAACAAAAATGACTGAGCCATTTATCCGCGTCCATCCGGAATTCAGGGTAATTTTTACGAGCAATCCTTCCGAGTATGCAGGGGTTTACAAAACTCAGGATGCACTGCTGGATCGGCTCATTACCATTTATATTGACCACAAGGAAAGTGAGCAGGAAGCCAAAATCGTTATGGAGAAAACCGGCATAAAGATCGAGGAAGCCAGATTCATAACTTCACTAGTTGGGGAACTGCGCAAAAGCTGTAAAGAAGCAGACGGACCAAGTTTGAGAGCTTCTTTAATGATTGCGAGTCTGGCAGAGAACGCAAAAACGCCTATAAAAGGGAAAAATCCAGAATTTCAACGGCTTTGCATTGATATAGTAGGCCATCAACTCAGTAAGTGCTTTAAAGAGGAGGCTCAGCCTACTAAAAAAGCAGAAGAGCTGATTATTACAGTATGTGAGAGCATCAAGAAAAATGAGGAGTAAAGGGGAAGTATAACATGAATCAGGAAGAGCAAATGGGTATTTATATCTTTTGTGGAATTCAGACGGATTCGAATGAAACGTTTGGTGAAATCGAGTTTGAAGGAGAGAAACGGGAACTTTTTGTTATCCGCTATAAAGATTCGGGAATGGTCGCAGCGGAAGCGCCTATAAAAATCTATCAGCCAAACAAGGATAACCTTATGATGCACCAAAAAGCTGTATCCCTTGTAATGAACCAAAATGATACCGTTATTCCCGTCAGTTTTGGGAACGTCTTCCATACAAAGGGAGATGTTGAGGTACTTCTGGAAAATCTATATCCACAGTTTCAGGAGCTTTTTCCTGCAATAAAAGGAAAGATCGAACTGGGGTTAAAAGTCATCGGAAAACAGGATTGGCTTGAATCAAAGATTAAGAAAAACTCGAAGGCAGGCGCTTTGGCAAACGCTGTCCAGGGGAAATCTGAAGCAGCCAGTTATTATGAACGGATCCAACTGGGCGGAATGGCACAAAATCTTATTAAATCTCTTCAAAAGGAGATTGAGCTGGAAGTACTTCAGCCATTAACCAAACTGGCAGAAGCCTCTAAAACAAATAACCCAATAAGCGAAAAAATGTTGCTTAATGCATCATTTTTAATAGACCGGGATAAAGAGCAAATATTCGATGAACAAGTGAATGCGGTTCATGAAAAATGGAAGGATAAGGTCGAGTTTAACTACAGCGGTCCCTGGCCAGCCTATAATTTTGTCAACATCAGATTAACGGTTGAGAATGCCTGATGCTACACAAATTGGTTTCCGCCCCCATCAACCTCGTTATTAAAATTGCTGAAAAGGTGAAAGAGGAGGCGGATAAAGAACTTTACGACCTTCCAACCATTCAGCAAAAACTCATCCAGCTTCAAATGATGTATGAATTGGATGAAATCCCGGAGGAAGCCTACAAAGCAAAAGAACAAGAATTGATGGTTCGATATGAAATAGCAAAACAGAAAGAAATGGACCAATGGCAGGAAATGACAAAAAAGAAGTGAGGAAGACAGGAGTATGGGCGATCTGATTTATTTATATGGGTTGGTCCCAACAAAAGAAGCGCAAGACAGGTCGCTTCCGGATTATAAGGGATTTGACGGCAGCAGGGAAATCTATTCCCTTTCCATCGGAAATATTACAGCGGTAGTGTGCAAGCTTGATTCAACGGAATACAGCGAAGAATCCATTGAAGACAGGATCAATAACGATATGGAGTGGCTTCAGGAAAAAGCATTCCATCATCATGAAACGGTTTTAAATCTATCAAAAATGTTCACTATTATTCCATTAAAATTTTGCACGTTATACAAAAGTGAGGACAGCCTAGAACAGGCGGTACAGTCTAATGCAGTGAAAATGGAACAAACCTTTTCTTTACTGGCAAATAATGAAGAATGGAATGTAAAGATTTACTGTAATGACCAGTTGTTAAAACAACAGGTAAATGAGACCAATCCTGCGATTGAAGAAAAAAGGGCGGAAATAAGCCAATTATCCAAAGGAAAGCAATTCTTTGAAAAGAAAAAACTTGAAACATTAATCGAAACAGAGCTTGAGGAAGAAAAAAACCGGGTAAGCGAAAAAGTCCATCTGCACCTTAATGAAATCGCCCTTGAGGGAAATGTCAAAAAAACCTGGGGCAAAGATGTAACAGGAAGAAAAGACAATATGGCCTGGAATGGTGTGTACCTTATTCCTAAATCCAATGTGGAGCCTTTTTTAGAACGAATCCAGCAATATGAAAAAGAACTGAAAGATACAGGATGGCACTTTGAGGTGACCGGACCCTGGCCAGCCTACCATTTTTCAAGCTTTTCATAAATAAGGATTGATAGATATGTCACTTAGAGAATCAATAGAGAATAAGGAAATCGCCCTGATTGATATTCTGGATGTGATCCTTGATAAAGGAGTGGCCCTAAGAGCGGATTTGGTCATTTCCATTGCAGGGGTCGACCTGGTTTATCTTGATCTCCGGGTCTTGATCGCTTCGGTTGAATCACTAGTTCAGGCACAGCAGAAAGGAAAAACGATATCTTCGGAACAATTCGACGTGCAAAGGGAGGAGCTGCTGCATGCAACCGGCCAGCCAAACAAATGGAAAAATTAATCTGGATCCTGATAATGCGGAACATGGATTGGCTCAGCTTGTTTTGACTGTAATTGAGCTTTTAAGGCAAATTGTCGAAAGGCACGCAATAAGGCGTGTTGAAGGCGGAACCCTTACAGATGAGCAAATCGAAAATTTGGGTGAAGCGCTGATGAATCTGGAAGAAAAAATGGAAGAGTTAAAAGAAATATTCGGCTTGGATGATGATGACTTGAATATTGATCTGGGTCCTTTAGGAAGCTTACTCTAACAAGCCTAAGGAGGACGAAGTTATGGCAGTTGAGCACCATATGCAATCCAGTACGATTGTAGATGTCCTTGAGAAAGTATTGGACAAAGGTGTCGTGATAGCAGGCGATATATCAATTGGGATCGCCGATGTAGAACTTTTGACGATTAAAATCCGGCTGATTGTGGCCTCCATTGATAAGGCAAAAGAAATTGGGATGGACTGGTGGGAAAATGATCCCTACCTCTCGTCCAAAGCAAATGATAACAGGACAAAAGCATTGGAAGAAGAGAACAAGAGACTTCAGGAACGGCTGGAAGCCCTTGAAGGAAATCTGTCCACAAACCGTTTAAACGCACCAAACTCACTATAAATCTGGAGGTTTTAAAAATGGAAAGCACAAACAATGCTAATGCTGTGAATCAATCTCAAGAAACTCAAACTGGAAGCAAGACCAATGCCGAGGCAATCAAACGCTCCATTGCCGGGGGGATTATCGGTGCCACAATCGGCTATCTTGCAACCCCGGAAAATGGCAAAAAAGTGATGAAAGTTGTAAATGCAGACAACCTTAAAACAAAAAGTGCGGATATTGGCGATACAGTAAAAGATAAATCAAAGAAGGCCTTATCAACTGTTAAAACATCCGCCGGCAAGATTTTCAGCAAGAAGGAATCTACTGCTCAGGCAAACGACAGTAATGGTGGAACGTCCGAAACTGAAAAACTAAATCAGCGATTGGATAAATTGGAGGAGATGTTAAATAATTTCCTGCAGTCCAAAGACAATAAGCCAAATCAAAGCAGTTCTGGATACAATGCCGAATAATTTTAGAAAAAACCCAAATTAGTTCATTATAACTCTATGTAATTGGAGGCTATAAAATGGAAGAAAGCAAAAACAATCAAGACTTAACAAATGAGAACGAAAAAGATAATACCCAGGCTAGTAGCAACGTGGAAAATGAAGAAGAAACGAAAGAAAATAAAACAAATGAAAACCAAACCAATGAGAGCGAGTCAAATGGAACAAACGGGGAACAATCTGACGAATCAAAAAGTTGGATGAGCGGTTCTTTAAAACGGTCATTGGCCGGGGGCGCAATTGGTGCTGCCATTGGCTATATCGCTACACCAGAGAATAGCAAGAAAGTTAAAGACAGGATTACTGAAAATGTCTCGGAATTAGGGAGTGCAGCCAAGGATAGTTCCAGGAAAGCACTGGATACCGTTAAGAAATCTGCCTCCAATCTAATGAATAAAAACGAGGGTAGCTCCGAAAAAGGATCCTTGAGTGATCGTCTTGAGAAAATGGAAGAATTGCTAGGAAAATTATTTAAGGGCAAAAACAGTGATTCGCAGGAAGAAGGGACCAATCAAAACGGCTCCGGGCAAGATGAGATGACAAATTCATCTAAAGATTCCGGACGAACCGATCAAGATAGCCAAACCGACACTAACGGCGGGGAAGAAAACACCATTTCTGAAACGAGGCTTATCGGCCCGGGAATTAATGAAACTTCTTACTCCAAAGATAGGGAAGGCGACACTGAAAATCAGCCTCAAAATAATTCAGAAACAGAAAGCAGCGAAACCGAAGATTTAAAAATGGCACATGAAAAAGTAAAGGATCGACTGGATAAAATAGAAAAGTTGCTATTTAAACTCCTTGAAGAGGAAAATAACAAAACCAATAACAGGCAGGAAAACTCCCCTCAAGGATCGGATGTCACAAGCGGCGATAAACAAGACGATTCAGCAGGAAATGTAGAAGAAAAAAACTCGTCCCAGGAAGACGAATCAGGCAATGAAGAGGAAAGAAACAGCTCCTCAGTGAAAGAAGACGAAGAACCAACTAATTTTTTTAGAGAAGATAATGATGAAGAATTAGAAGATGCTTCTGAGGACGAGGAAGAAGACGAGGAATCAGAAGATACTCCGGAGGACGAGGAAGAAGACGACGAAGACGACGAAGACGAAGAAGACGAAGAAGACGACGAAGACGACGAAGACGAGGATGAGGAAGAAGACGACGAAACAGAAGATCCTTCGGAAGACGAGGATGACAACGAAGGAACAGAAGATACCCCTGAGGATGAGGAAGAAGAACAACGAGATTCAAAGGGAAAATCAAGCAGCAATAGTAACGGAGCTACAACCAAAAACACAGGCAGCAAAAAGGGCGGGCAGGCAAAAAACTCAAGTGAAAAAAATACCTCGAAAAAAAGCTACACTGTGCTTCAAGAGGAAGAAGATACTTATCTATTAAATGGGCTAAAGAGGGAAGAGTAAAATGAGTATTCAATCCGAACCAGGAAAAGATAACGTTCTTGAGGTATTTGTACAAGCCGCCAATAAACACAATTACAATCTCGATATTACGTTGAACGTAAAGGGAGCAGTCATTACAGGCACTTTGGTATCGGCCAAGGAATATTTCGAGTCACTGAGCCAGGCCTTTGAGGATGGTGGCGATATAGCAGAAAAATTAGGTGAAATGCTGATAAATGCTGGAGAAGCTGCTGATTCAGAGGCTCACGATACTGCTAATTTTATTCATTTAACAAACACAAGAGTTTATTGTGGGGACAGCAAATCTACCCCTTCAAAAGGAGAATTTCTTTGGAGGGGCAAACTGAGTGAGGTAGATGGTTTTTTCCTTGGAAGAATTGTAGAGGGTAATAGTAAAGGGTAAATTTGGCCAATAACCCGGTAGCAGCTGTTTCTTCTATACAGAAAACCTGCCCGGATGGTCTTTGCCCCCGTCAAGCAGACAATTAAAAAAGCTATGCAACGAGCGTGTGTCGATACCAATCGGCGCGCGTTTCTTTAGTTTTCTTTGTCTTATTTAGCTTTTAATGAGGCATTAGAGACACTACCAGATGGCCCGAAGTATACACTACATACTCAATGCATTGAAACAATATGGGGGATTTTTATAAAAGGGCATTTTTGGTAGGGTAAAACTTCACCATATGTTATTATTAGTGTAATATTACCCTAATGTGTGCTTGGTTAAGAATAAGGATTTGCAACAGTTGAGTGGTTTTCGTTTATATTTATCATATAAATGATTTTAAGCCTATATTAATATAGGAAATACAAAAAAGTTTCATTTGAGGTAATGTATGTTACTAGAGCTTATTTCTATTATTTTGTTATCTTATTTCCTTGGAGGCTTTACGGCTGCTTATTACGTAACAAAATGGATGAGTGGAAGAGATATTCGTAAACTTGGGAGCGGCAATGCTGGAGCAAAAAATGCTGGGAGACAGTTAGGTAAAAAAGGATTTTTCTATACGTTGCTCCTTGATATAGCAAAGGTAATAATCGCTCTGTATATAACGACCATTGTCTTTCCTCAAAATGAAATGATGTTATTAATTAGTGCTCTTTTCTTGCTGATGGGGCATATTTTGCCGATGCAACTAGGCTTTAAAGGCGGTAAAGGGGTCGTCGTTTTTTTGGCGTCAACGTTGTTTCTTGTTCCAATTGCGATTCCGGTTCTAGGGATAGGCTTTGGAATCGGTTACCTATTTATTCGAAAGTTTACGATTGCTGGTTTGATTTCTTTGGCTTCCATTCCAATTACAGCGTGGATAGTTGAAGAATATTATGTTGCTATTGGTCTTTTCACATTATTACTAATTGTGGTACATCAACATATTAAAAGGAAATGAACAGGTTTCTTCAATCCATTTCATTTTTGTCTAGGGGAGGTAAGAGAATGGAACATAATTCTCTAACATTTAAAATAGCATCGGAACCGGAAGAGATGGAACAGATTTATAAGTTAAATTACGAAACTTTTGTGGATGAAATTCCTCAACATCAACAGAACGAGGACCATCGTTTAATAGATAAATTTGATAGTGAAAATACATATATAATTGCAAAAGATGAAGGAGAAGTTATCGGAATGATTGCCGTGCGTGGCAATCGTCCATTTTCTCTTGACTATAAGCTTGATGATTTAGATAACTATTTACCATCGCATGCAAAACCTTGTGAAATCCGGCTGCTCTCTGTGAAAGGAAACTACCGAAAAACCAGGGTTTTCTTTCAGTTGGTTAACAAGCTGGTTAGTTATTGCTTGGATAAAAATTATAATATGGCACTTATTTCAGGAACTGACCGGCAAATCAAGCTATATAAAAAAATTGGTTTCGAACCGTTTGGGCCAATGGTTGGGACAACGGGTGCGATGTTTCAACCGATGTACTTGACAGAGGAGAAGTTTGAGACGTCAACAAAGGCTTTTACTAGGTTGATGAAGCAAAAAAAGAAGCCTTTGAAACGAATGAACTTTCTGCCTGGCCCTGTTGAGGTTAAGAAAGAAGTTGAATTTGCATTCGGAAAAACAGCTATATCCCATCGCTCGGATGAATTCAGTAAAGAAATGAAAGCAGTCCGGGCAAAACTTTGCGACCTCGTAAATGCGAATAATGTACAAATAGTAATTGGGACTGGAACTCTTGCGAATGATTTAGTAGGTGCTCAATTGAAAAAGCTCCCCGGAAAAGGTCTCGTCCTTGCAAATGGAGAGTTTGGCTATCGGTTAATTGAGCATGCGGAAAGGCTTGGGTTACAGTACTACAAATTGGCAAAACAGTGGAACGAATGGATCTCGATTGATGAAATTGAAGACTTCCTACGTACATATGATGATATTAATTGGATTTGGACTGTACACTGTGAAACATCAACGGGCTATCTCTACGATTTAAATCGAATAATAGAAGTATCCAAAAAGTATGAACTTAAAGTATGCTTGGATGCCTGTAGTTCAGTTGGAATAGTTCCCATTGATTTAAAGGACGTATATTTAGCAAGTACAGTTAGCGGAAAGGGACTTAGTTCTTATCCAGGATTAGCAATTGTTTTTCACCAGGAGGCAATTGAACCTAATAAAGAATTACCAAGATACTTAGATTTGGGACAGTATGCCAATGCTGAAAGTGTACCATACACCCATTCGTCTAACCTACTTTCTGCATTACATAAAGCTATAAAACACGTGGACTTGGAAAATAGACATACTTTGGGAAATGCTGCGAAAAGAATGTTAACTGATGCAGGATTTAGGATCCTTGGAAATGAAGGGTCCTCCCCCGGTATCCTGACCATTACACTTCCAGATTTTATAGCTTCAAAAAAGATTGGTGACCGACTGAAGGAAAAGGGGGTCATGATTAGTTATGAAAGTAGTTACTTGATGCAACGGAATTGGATCCAGTTTGCATTTATGGGGGATTTAACAGTGAAGGAGATTGAAGCTGCCGTTACAATTTTTAAGGAAGTGATGGATGGCTGTGTTGAGAGGGTTTGACTCAATGATACAGGTAAAGAACAATACATCAGGCATGAAACTTACGTTGGCTGTAACTAGTATTCTTTGGCTGAAAACGGTGATTGTTTGTTTTGTCGGCTTTAATCTTAGCATTCAATCTGTTTTTGATAGTGTATTAGTGCTAACAAATTCAGTCGGATCTTTATTGTTAATAATGGGTTTCAGTTTTTATTTTGGTAATAAGGTAAATCGATTTTTATTGTTCGGTTTATACCTACTTGGGACGGCTATTCTTTATGCAGATCTCCTTTATTATCGTTTTTACATAGATTTTGTTACTTTACCTATTTTATTTCAGTTCGATAATGTCGGCGGTTTGAGTGCCAGTACAATTGAATTGATGAGTCCGTGGGATGCATTATTGTTTATAGATATTTTCATAGCAGGATGGCTGATGTTACAAACGAAGTCCATCCTTACAGTCCATAAGCAAAGTAAGAGTAAATATATCACAGTTGCTGTAGGGTTTGTAGTTTTGACGATTTGTTTTGGTTTGATAAAATCAGTGCATCTTTTCTCCGAATCGTACGACAGGGAACAGATGGTTAAATCATTGGGCCCACTGAATTACCATGTATATGATATTGCCTTAGGCCTCAAAGCACCTCTTGAACGATTACTTGTTACAGAGGCGGATGCGGTTGCCTTACAGGAACATTTGCAACAAAAGGATACTGAACGAACAGACTTATTCGGAATAGCGAAAGGCAAAAATATCGTCTTAATAACTCTGGAATCTACTCAAGACTTTGTGATCAATCAAAAGGTAAATGGAGAAGAAGTGACACCCTTCCTAAATGAGTTGATTAAAGATAGTTTTTATTTCAATCAACTATATGATCAAACCGCACAGGGAAAAACTTCCGATGCCGAATTCATGATTGATACAAGTCTTTATCCATTAGCAAGCGGTTCAGTTTTTGTAAGAAGGCCAGAAAATACTTATTATAGCCTTCCAAAAATCTTAAAAGAGAATCATTACTATTCTGCAACTTTTCATGGGAATGTAAGCACGTTTTGGAATCGGGATGTCATGTACAAAGCGCTTGGATATGAACAGTTTTTTTCAAAGGAAGATTATATCGTAACGGAAGAAAACTCGGTCAACTATGGATTGAAAGATAGTCCATTCTTTATACAGTCAGTAGAGTATTTAAAGGATCTACCCCAGCCGTACTATGCCAAATTCCTTACCTTAACGAATCATTTTCCGTTTTTATTGGACGAGAAGGATATGTTTATTGCCCCGGCGGAGACAAGTGAAGATGTGGTAAACCGCTATGTTACAACCGTTCGTTATTTGGACAAATCAATTGAAACGTTTTTTGAAAAGTTAAAAGAAGAAGGTATGTACGAAAATACTATGTTTGTGCTAGTCGGTGACCATTACGGTATCTCTGAAAAGTATGAGGAAGGCCTGAGAGAGCTGCTAAATGAAGAAGATAGCATTGTCAACCAGGTTAAACATCAGCAAATACCGTTGATCATTCATGTTCCTGGCCACGATGGGGAAACGATTATGACACAAGGTGGAGAAATAGACATACGCCCAACTCTTCTCCATCTGCTCGGCATTGAGATTGATGATCGTTATTCATTTGGCCATAACCTTTTCACAAGGACTGGCGACCATCCCGTAGTTTTTCGCGATGGGAGTTTTTTTTCAGAAAACTACATGTATAAAGATAATCGCTGTTATAACAAGGTAGATGGACAGCCAGTTGCCATGCACCAATGTGAACCTTACTTGGATATAGTAAGGCAAGAGCTGTCACTGTCTGACAATATCATTTTTCAAGATGTATTAAGGTTTATGGTTGAAGAAAAATGATATTTCAAGTGATGTTCTGTAACTTGTACTAGCGAAAATTTTGAGTGGGTTAAAAATCTAGGTGCTCATCATGTAATTGATTATACCCAAGAAGACTTCGCTCACAACGGAAAAAATATGATGTAATACTGGATGCTGTCGGAAAGAGGACCTTTTTCAGTTGTTTGCGTTCTCTAACCGAAAATGGCATTTATATAACAGAACACCCACTCTACCCCAAGTATCATCCAATTCAATTGATGATAGGCTCTATCATAGGTAGTAAGAAAGCTAAGATTCATCTTGCAAAACCAAATGGCAGTGATTTGGACATATTACGAGTTCTTATGGAAAAAGAAAAATTAAGACCTGTAATTGAAAAGTGCTTTCCCTTAGATGAAATTGTAGAGGCTCATATGCACGTTGAAAGTGGACGGACAAAGGGGAAAGTTGTTCTTAAACTCCAGTAAAATTATTCCCAATCTTGATTAGCTATTCATAAACATCCTCATAAATAAAACAGATAAATAATATAGAACCAAATTAAGAACCGGTGCAAGAGTTGAAGATTCATTGAGCTTCAGCTCTTTTTGTTTTTGTAAAAAAGGAGCTGTATTCCCTAAAATATTTAAAGTGAGAAACCACAATATGATTTTGAAGAAATACACTTAAAGTAACGGATACGATGCTCCAGGAAGGATTAACGCTATTTTTGTGGAATTACCTATTAAAGGAACTGGCGAGGATAGTTCAATAAGGAATGTTATTAATTATGTTGAAGAGGTGCATAAAGTTATTGAAGTTAAAAGTGCAAAGGAAGGCGTGAATACCTTGAAAAAAGCAATAACAATAGGTTTACTTTTTGTTTCTATTTTGCTTTCAGGTTGTAATATGAACAAATTAAGCAGTGCTGAATTTACTAACCTTACCCCAGCCATAATTAAAATTGACAACTTAACCTATCTAATGACCGATGAAGTTATAGCTATAAACGAGGTTGAAGAACAAATAGGCAAAATTAATCGAATTCAAGAAATTGTGTCGTATTCCGAAGACCAAAACCCATATAAAAGTCCGAGTAAAATTTTTAAAGTAAAGGATATAAATATTGAAGAGGCAATAGCAATTAAAGTTAATGACAAACTATATAAAGCAAATAGTAAGCAATAGAAGGACAACTGCAAAAAGATAAAAAACAAAAAGGAGAAATAATTGATTTAGTAAAGCAAATACAGAGTAGAAATCACTTTTTACTAGGGGTGTGTTAATCCAATAGGATTAAAACTTTCTTATTGAACTACTTGTTTAACGTGGAGTTTAAGAAGAATATTGATAAAATGCGATAAGATTTAAATAATTGGGGAGTTGATTTAACAAGTAATGCTAAAACGGAATTAGGTTTTAAGCATTTAGCAAAATCAATTGTTAAGGAGGGGTAATTTGCAAAAATGTAAAAACTGCAATTCAGCATTTAGCTGGAGTAAAATCACTAAATCGATTGGGTGGTTATATAAACCAATTTAATGTGACAACTGTGGTACTAAACATAAGATTACCATTTTTGGGAGATGTACAGTTGCAGCCCTCTGTACTTTACCAATTTTAATATTTTATTTTTTTCTTTCTTCTTTCAATAACGACTATGTAACCTTTGGTGTAGTACTTCTTATATACTGTGTTATTTTATTGTTCACTCCGTTTGTTGTTCAATACAAAAAGGAATTTTGACGAATTATACCTAAACTAACATGTGCTTTGATTCCAAAAAGAATGAAGGCACTTTTTTGTTGAATGCCTTATTAAGCTCAAGAATCAATGAAAAAAATCCCAATTTGTAAAAATAATAAAAAGCAAAATGGGGTGTCTTCAATTAAAATGTTTTTGTTATCAGTTATTGGTGTTCTATCCCTGCTATTAGGTGGATGCTTTGCCGATAACTATCAAAAAATGAAACAGAGTCCACCCAAGAAGTAACGGATGTAAGAGAATTAGCCTGGAATTCACTTTCTAATATTGAAAGAGTAGAAGTAATCGGAGGTTGGAAGGACGCACAGGTTAATACAATAATTGTGGACGATCGTAGATTCGGATTAAAGGACGCTACCTATATTGGAAAAGAAGTGTGAAGAACAATACAAATATGATTGGGAAAGAAACTAAGAACGGAGGAGTTCGTTATCGCAACTAAAAAAAACTTGTTCATATTAATTGGAGCATTGTCGGTAACTAACTTAATTACTCTTTCATACTTCTTGTTTAAAGAACCAAAGCAATACTCTTACGTATATTTGAGCGGAAAGAGTTCAAATTGGCAGATAGATGATTATGTGGTTTCTTTTTTGCCTGACAACCATTTTAGCTTTAAAAGAGGAACACTTACTTTTATTGGTACAGGAGATAATCCCTTGGGGATTACAACAGTGGAATTTGAGATATATGATCATAACAATGTTAATTTCGCCAGGGGGGTAAATTTTAGCGAGGAAGTTAGTAACAATATGAAAATGGGTGAGGGAGAAGGTTTTGAAAATAACCCTCCTTCAATTAGTAAGATAGAGAAATGGTATGTGATTGTTAGATGGGCAGGAAAGGAAGAAAAAATTGAGTTGAATTTAGGTCCTCCTTCATTAGAATGAAGGTGAAACTTTATTTAAGGGAGGAAATAAATGGCAGAAGTGATAGAAGAAATGCCGAATGTATTATTACTCTTTGGGTTAATTGTATTAGTATTATTTAGCTTATTAAGCCCCAAAAATAAAATGACTTCCACTAAAAAGAACCTATATCTTTTAAGTCTTATTTCAACTATTTTCTTTGCTCTGATTCCTGAAATTGGTTATCAAGTCCGTGGTAATGGGGTTATCTATTTTGGTTTCCCTGCTGAGGCTTTTGAATATCGTGGTGTTGGAGTGTCTACCTTTAGACTTTTGGGATTAATCTTTAATTTTTTGCTGTTTTATTGGTTTTTTAAACTATTACTGAAACTATGGAAAGCTTTAACGTTAGCAGTAAAGAAGAAATTTTAGCGACAGATATATGTAAAGTATCTTATTGAAGTAACGGGTGCTTTAGTGAAATATGATCATACAAAAAAGGCTTAAAGTTGAAAATAACTCTAAGCCTTTTTGACTGTGAAATTGTAGAATATAGCTGTGATTTGTGGTGTGAATTAATGTTATTGCTGTGTGTTTAGTTTAATAATTGTATAAAAAAATATACACATTTCCTTTTTGTATAAAAAATTATATAATTAAATCGACTTTAAAAAATGAGGTAGGTAGACATGGAAGAAAGCAAGAAGTTATTAGAGGGTTTTATCCCGGTAGCAAAAGCTACTGCAAAAATGTTTGGGCCGAACTGCGAGGTCGTTATACATGATTTGACCAACCCTCGAAGCTCGGTCATGTTTACAGTCAATAACCATGTTACAGGAAGGGAAATCGGCCAATCATTCGATCACCTCGTGACGACTGTATTGCGGTCGGAAGACTTTAAAGAAGATTATCTAGCAGGCTATACATTTGTAACAGAAGACAGGCGTACGATTCGTTCATCGACTTCATTAATACGTGATTCCAGTCAAAAAGTGATTGGTGCTTTCTGCATAAATTTCGACGTTGAGGCACTGAATCAGATGCAGCTATTTTTAAATACCTTTCTTTCAACACAAGCTGAAGTTCAAGAGACTCAAACAAAATCAGATGATGAGATTGAAAATGTTGAAGGAATCGTAGACCAATTGATTCAGCAAATCATTGAAAACAGTGTGCATCCAGGAATGAAACGCCATGAAAAGATTGAATTAATAAGGTTTATGGATGAGAAAGGCATTTTTTTAATGAAAGGATCTGTTGAGAAGGTCGCGTCTTTATTGGGGATTTCCAAAGTAACCGTTTACAGTTATTTGGATGAAATCAAAAATAAATCAAGGTAAGGAGAAGCAAATGAAAAGCATCTTTGAAGTCGGAAATTTAAAGTCGAATGGACACTATGCTCTGGCAACCGTTCATCAAAACACTGTCTATGTATCGGGACAATTTTCTATTAATCCAGAAACCCGTGAAAAGAAATTCGGCACCATCGAAGAGGAAACATTGCAAGCACTTAAAAATGTCGAAATGATTGTAGAAGCCGTTGGAAGCAGAAAAGAGCAGATTTTGCGTATGACATTGTATATTCCCGATGTGAAATTATGGGATCAGGTAGATGCTGTTTACAAGGAATTTTTCGGCGAACATAAACCAACTCGAACGGTTGTCCCAACGAATGAATTGCATTTTGGATTCAAAATTGAAATTGATGCCATCGCGTATATTTAGTTCCATTTTTTTGCTCGCTTCATATAAAAAAGTCTATTTTTTATAAAAAAGTATCTAAAGGGGTTGGCAAATGGTGAATCAATTTATCTGTAACAGCTGTGGCAAAAAGCATGAGATTACTCCGGCGACATGGAAATGTGAATGTGGCGGAGTATTAAACATCGTAAAAGATACCCCAAAAATTGATATGGCAGCCTGGAGTAACTATCCAAACTCATTATGGCGTTATGTTGACACCATGCCATTCGCAAAAGATTCAAGGACATGGGAATCCGTGACAATGGGTGAAGGCCAGTCACCTTTAATCGTTCTAGACCCACTGGAACCAAATACGTGTGTAAAAGTTGATTATATGATGCCCACTTTATCCTTTAAAGACCGCGGAGCCGCTGTTTTGATGGCGAAGGCGAAAGAGATGGGCGTTTCAAAGGTAATCGCTGATAGCAGCGGGAATGCAGGAACGGCGATTGCGGCGTATGCGGCACGATGCAACATTGCCTGCGATATTTATTTAAGCGATGAAACTTCACCGAAAAAGATCGCTCAAATCAAGGCGCATAGAGCCACCATAAAAGCGATTCGTGGTACACGGGAGGAAGTTGCAGCGGCGGCACAAAAAGCAGTAGACGAAGAAAAGGTTTTTTACGCAAGCCATGTGTACAATCCATATTTTTACGAAGGAACCAAAACATACGCATATGAAATTTACGAGCAATTAAAAGGAGCCCCAGATGCATTAATCATCCCGGTCGGCAACGGTACACTTGTGCTTGGCGCGTACTATGGATTTAAAGAGTTATATGATAATAAATTGATAGACAAAATGCCAAAGATAGTTGCAATCCAGGCAGCGAACTGTGCGCCTCTTGTAAGTGCATTTGAAAATGGGCTCGAAACAGCAGAACCTGTAACCAATAAAGGGACTTTGGCAGAAGGTATCGCGATTGCGGCCCCAGCGCGCTCTAGCCAAATTTTGAAGGCTGTCCGTGAAACGAATGGAATATTTATCGCCATTAAAGAGGATGAAATCGAGAGTGCTAGGGCAATGCTTGCTGACAAAGGTTTCTATGTTGAAATCACAACAGCCGCAAACTATGCCGGATATTTAAAATATATGAAGGCGCCAGATGAAAAAATTATCATCCCTCTTTGTGGTGCGGGAATTAAATCAAATTAAAAAAGGAGACGGACCAATGAACTATTTCGAGTTAGATACACCTGCGCTTTTAATCGATAGAGAAATTATGATGGACAATCTTCGTTCAATGCAAAATTATGCGAATGAATATAACGTACATTTACGGCCGCATACGAAAACCCACAAAATGCCAACGCTTGCTAAATTGCAGGAGGAGTTAGGTGCTGTAGGAATCACCGTTGCCAAAGTAGGAGAAGCCGAGGTCATGGCGAAAAACGGTTTGAAAAATATTTTTATTGCAAACCAGATTGTCGGCAAATCAAAAGTTGAACGTATCCGAAAATTAGCCGATACGATTGATATCTCGTTTGGTATCGATCATACGTATCAAGTCAATCAAATTGAAGAGGTTTTTGAAGGCGCTGAAAAGAAAGCCCAAGTTCTTGTAGAAATTGAAGTAGGGGAACAACGCTCGGGGATTATTGAAGAAAGTGATTTCCGTACATTATTGGAGGCTGTTAAGACTTGTAAAAATGTCGAGTTTAGAGGGGTCTTTTCTCATGATGGGCATTCCTATAAAGCGGAAAACATAGATGAATGCAAAGAGCTTTATCTTGAAAGTGTAAACCGAACGTTGCACTTTGCAAAAATAGCAGAAGAAATGGGGCTAAAGGCAAAAGTCGTCAGCATCGGTTCCACTCCTCCTTTCATGCTAAATTTCGAGATTCCAAAAGGGGTTACGGAAATTAGGCCGGGTACGTATATTTTTATGGATTCCTCACAGTCAAACGTAATCGGCACATATGACCGCTGCGCAGCAACGGTTCTTACGACAGTCATCAGCAAACCTACTAAAGAGCGTGTGATTACGGATGTAGGGGCAAAAGGAATTACAGCCCAAACGCGAAGTGTAGGACATACAGCAACAAAAGGCCTCGGCCGTATAAAGGAATTTGACGATGTCTATATTCACGGTGTTTTCGATGAACATGCCATCATTTACAATGAAAGCTTTTCCAAACAAGTGTATATAGGCGATAAAGTGCAGATTATACCGAACCATATTTGTCCGGTTTGTAACTTATATGAAAAAGCTTATTTGATTTCAGAAGGCCAAGTTGTTGAAGAAATAGATATTGAATGCCGGGCAAAACTGCAGTGAATCAACGGGATTTGAGTGACACCTTTTCGGCTTTTGGGTAAATCTTTGTCGCTCAACCCGATTTGAGTGACACCTTTACGACTTTTGGGCGAATTTTTGTCGCTCAACGAGATTTGTGCGACACCTTTAGGGTTATTGGTAAAATCTTTGTCGCACAACGGGATTTGTGCGACACCTTTAGGGCTATTGGTAAAATCTTTGTCGCACAACGGGATTTGTGCGACACCTTTAGGGCTATTGGTCAAATCTTTGTCGCTCAACGGGATTTGTACGACACCTTTACGGCTTCTGGGCGAATCTTTGTCGCACAACGGGATTTGTGCGACACCTTTAGGGCTATTGGTCAAATCTTTGTCGCACAACGGGATTTGTGCGACACCTTTACGGCTTCTGGGCGAATCTTTGTCGCACAACGGGATTTGTGCGACACCTTTAGGGCTATTGGTAAAATCTTTGTCGCTCAATTGGATTTGAGTGTAATTTAAATGATATTTGAGGAAACAGGAGATCTAGTTGAACTAAGATAAAACAAGGATCCAATTTAGTAACGGGTTTACTTATGAGATGCAAACAGAGAAATCGCTAAAACACGAAGATAATTACTATTAAATTCACAATACAATTAACGCAAGAAGGACCAACTACAAAAGTCGGTCCTTTTTATTAGGGTTTGTTAAATAATATTGTTGTTTTATAGGAAAAAATGGGAACGTCTGATTTTGACTTTCCTGTTCTTATTCCGTTAAAGCACCCGTTAATGAAACAAGGTAATTTATTTATCTTACCAGTGTACTTGAAGTTTATTACCATTTGGGTCATAAAAGTGGAAAAAGGCATGACCATTATCTTCTTTTATATCCTCGACCTTAACTTGATTATCAATTAAGTGTTGATGAAATTTAGATAATTCTGGACTTGTAAAGCCAATGCTAAATTCTTGTTCATTATCAATTGTAAAATGTGCAAATGTTTCATCTTCGGTAGGAACTAAGATAAGTAAGAAAGGTCCTTCATTTACTTTTAAAATTGCACGTTCCTTAGTATTGTTTAGTAACTGGAGCCCTAATACGTCTCTATACCATTGGGCAGACAGTTCTAAATCTTTTACAGGAATTCTAATATAATGTACTTGTTCAATAAATGAGTTACTCATAGCCTTTTCTCCTTTATTTAATCCGGTATATCAAATAGTTCTCTTTCTATATACCTTTTTCCTTCCGATTATTGAATTAACCTTCCCTTTAACGGAACAATAAACTTCCTATTATTAGGGAAATTGGATAACCTCTTATTGACCGAACGCCCCTGTTACTTTAAGTACGTCTTCATGTGAAAGAAAAAGAGTGGATGCACATCCTTTAATACAGAATTGGACCCCTATCGTTTTATATATTCATAAAATGAATAAGTATTGATATTCCAATTGCTACGATGAAATATAGTAAAGCTAAGTATGTATGTCCCAGACTATATAGGAGATAGCTTGCTACTGAAAATAGCAATAACTCTAGAATAGAACCATAAACACCTTGAAGTTTATAAGGTGCATTCGGGGAACCGAGCATAGCCCAAACAACCGCTACCACTAAGGGAACTCCAATAGCGCCAGCAATTTTCCCTTGCTGAAACCCCCAGATTCCGAAAATGATTAAAGCTACTATTTCGCAAAGAAATCTACTTACCATTATAACTAGTACCATTACCAACCTCCTAATATCTCGCTATTTTCTACTAGAGACACGTCTTTGATTTATACAAGTTATAAATCCGCAAAGGAACTGAATTTTCCTAATCTTATATATATTAACATGAAATTCCACATGAACTTCAATAAAAAATTATTTCACCAGCTTATTTAAAGTCTAGAATCTCGTTTAAATTAAATATCCGTTAAGGATTAAAAATGCTTCATTGCCCTGTCGGAAATGGAATTCACTGCGGTTCAGTTCGCCACGATGTGCGGTTTCAAACTGGCCTGCTGTTACCAAAGATTACTTCAAAGACTACTACAGGATATTTATTTATAAACCCCGGCTAAAGAGCAGCCGGGGGTATTTTTTGCCCAAATAAAAATTTTTCCTGGCCATGTCCTTTTTCGGTACGAATCCCTATATAAAGGGTGGAAGGGTAGACAACACGGTTTGGAACGAGCAACGACCACATAGTCGAAAACGGAGGTTTATTGCATGAGCAAATTATTGATCGAGGAACAGCCGCTTATGGTCATTAAGTCATTGGCGCTAAAAATCGGGCTGAACGAAGCGATCGTCCTGCAACAGGTCCATTATTGGCTGACGAAGAAAACGCATATGATCGATGGACGCAGTTGGGTTTATAACACGTACAAGGAATGGCAGGAGCAGATTCCTTTCTGGTCGCAAAGTACGATGAAGCGTGTGTTTAAAACGCTGGAGGAACTCGGGCTTATCATAACCGGCAATTTCAACAAATTCAAAATGGATCAGACGAAGTGGTACACGATTGACTATGAAAAACTGAAGGAGCTGGAGATAGAGGGCATTTCCAACCCGGAACCTAAGCCCCTCGCTGAGCCAGCCCTAGTGGAAGAATCGGAAGCGGCAGAGGAGATTCCGGTTGCCGAAGTGGTGAAATACCTGAATGAAAAGACATTTTCGACTTTTAAAAGCGGGAACGGAAAGACGCGGAAACTCATTTCCGCCAGGTGGAAAGAGGGATTCCGGCTCGCCGATTTTAAAAAAGTCATCGACAAGAAAACGGATGATTGGCTCGATCACCCTAAGTGGAGCCGATACCTAAGGCCTCAGACGCTTTTCGGGACGAAGTTTGAATCGTATTTGAACCAAAAGCCCGCCAGGAAAAGGTTTTGGGAGGGGGATTTCCGTTTTGATGACGAAACGTGAGGTTTTAACCATTTTACGGATGATCGAAAGCTACTATGACCAATTTGTTATTGATGAGGAGAAAGTCGACAATTGGCACATGGTTTTAAAAGAGAGCACGTTTGGCCACTGCGAGCAGCGCGTCTTGCACCATGCAGCCATTTCTCCTTATCCGCCAAAGATTTGTGACTTCTCCATACATACTGTCGGTGCTGGAAGGGCGATTCCAACCAGTGTGGAAACGCTTGGGGTGATTTGGCAACAGGAAAGGCCGGCAAGCGATGAAGTCGTGCAGCTGCATTTGGCGAGGATAAGGGAAATCCTTGGGATAGAAAGAGGGAAATGACAATGGACGGAGTTTTGAACAGCTGTAAAACTGGCGATGGACGGCTTTTTAACGAGGAAGCCGAGGAGGCATTTGTCGGCTCGTTTTTCCTGGATGGCGGGTTGGTGCAAGAGTGCACAGTCAAACCCGATCAGTTGTATACGTATAAAATGAGGCGGATTTTTGCGGTCATTCTGCTCCTAGCTGAAAAGGGCAAGCCGGTTGATGTCATTTCCGTAGCGGAGGAAGCCGGCCCCCAGGAACTTGAGAACCTTGGCGGAATCAGTTTTATCACCGATCTTGCCGTTAGCGTCCCGACAACAGCGAATTTCATTTTTTATCAAAACACTGTCAAGGCGTACCACCAAAAACGAAAGACGATCGAAATTGCCGGAAAAATAAGGGACAAGGCATTTTATCTAGATATTCACGATGTCCTCAGTGATGGCATTAAACAGCTAAAACAGATTGAAGACATGCAGGGGGACGAAGATGCCGGAGAAATCCGGGAGGGGCTCGTTGATTTGTATACCGACTGCGGGAAGGACCTGGGCGAAATAATCGGGGTTCCCTCCGGCTTCAAAAAGCTGGACAGGCTGACTGGCGGTTTTCAGGAATCGGACCTCGTCGTTATCGGGGCGCGCCCGAGCATGGGAAAAACCGCTTTTGCTTTAAACATCGCTTTGAATGCGGCGAACGAGGATGTCACCGCAGTTTTTTCCCTCGAAATGTCAAAAAAGCAGCTCCTTAAGCGGGCCGCCAGCTGTATAGGGAACATCAGCAGTGTGAAAATGAGAAACCCGAAACACTACTTCGGCCAGGAAGATTGGAACCAGCTCAATTTCGCCATGGGTGTCCTATCCAAGCTGAACATGCGGATCTTCGACAAAGCCGGGATGGACATCAGCTATATTTGGTCTAAGGTCCGACAGCTGAGGAAGGAAGTTGGGGAAGAGCGGCGGATTCTGGTAGTAGTCGATTACCTGCAGCTGATTGGTGGAAACAACCGACAGCAGAACCGCCAGGCGGAAATCAGCGAAATCAGCCGGTCCCTCAAGCAGATGGCCCGTGAAACGAACGCCATCGTCATCGCCCTCTCCCAGCTGAGTCGGGGTGTTGAAAGCCGCCACGACAAACGCCCCATGCTCTCCGACTTGCGAGAGAGCGGGCAAATTGAACAAGATGCCGATGTCATTGCGTTTCTGTACCGGGAGGGGTATTACGGGAAAAAGAAGGAGGAGGGGTCTTTGGATTTGGGGCTGGATCAACAAAAGGGGCAACTGGTCGAGGTGATTGTTGCTAAGCAGCGGAACGGTCCGATTGGGACGGTGGAATTGGGGTTTTTGATGGAGGTTGGGCGGTTTGGGTAAAAGGAGCCGGGAGAGTTCTTCGCTTCATGAGGTACTCTTAAAAAAGAATTTAACAGTGCTTTTCGCAAAGCATTTAGAGAAACCAACAATTACAATTAGCAGGTACTCCAGCAATAAAATTAGTTCAAAAAAAGCTCAGCCCCTGAGCTTTTTTGTCATAGTCTGTTGTTGTACATAAGCACCCTACAGTTTAAGTACATTTTTTCACAATCTCATTAATAATCCAGTGCCTATATTTATTTTTTTATAACCCAAAATACAACTATGCCTAAACCAACTAAAATAAAACCAATATGCAAATACCAGTAATCAATAAATAACTCCCATTGAAGTTCTTGAATTTCTTTAACCCTTTCAAAATAACTCATTAGTATACTCCCCCGTGTATTAGCTCTTTCAATATCATAACGTATTTGGAGTAGTTTTGGTTTCAACCTTTAATATCGCCAACAACCTTTTTAACCCATAACTCTTACTAAACTAATCTGCCCGTTTGTTCAAAAAGGGATTCTACAAAAAGGGCGGTAATCCTCCCTGGATCATCGCACCCTTTAGTTTAAGTGTAATTGTTCACAAACTTGTTAATTAAATAGTTACAGCTATTTTTTTTCAATCGCCATAC
Source organism: Neobacillus sp. YIM B06451 (assembly GCF_032667185.1). Taxonomy (NCBI): domain Bacteria; kingdom Bacillati; phylum Bacillota; class Bacilli; order Caryophanales; family Bacillaceae; genus Neobacillus; species Neobacillus sp. YIM B06451. The sequence goes on from NZ_JAVFKJ010000021.1 coordinate 57,036, forward strand.
GCAAGTTCGAGATAACTCCAAG
>NZ_JAVFKJ010000022.1:0-55438 GCF_032667185.1 Neobacillus sp. YIM B06451
ACATCAGCTTGGAAGGCTGGAGTTTTACCATTAAACTACACCCGCATATATTATTTTATATCCCGAATGGTCGGGAAGACAGGATTCGAACCTGCGACCCCTTGGTCCCAAACCAAGTGCTCTACCAAGCTGAGCTACTTCCCGTAGTATGGCGCGCCCGAAAGGAGTCGAACCCATAACCTTCTGATCCGTAGTCAGACGCTCTATCCAATTGAGCTACGGGCGCAAATTTTTAAAAAAGACTTAATCAAATCTACAATCACCAACATCTTTATTGGTGCGGCCGAGAGGACTTGAACCTCCACGGGGTTGCCCCCACTAGGCCCTCAACCTAGCGCGTCTGCCATTCCGCCACGACCGCGTAAATTAAATTAGCGACAAGATTAATCATACCACTTATTTTTCAGTATTGCAACTGGTATATTGTGGTGCGGGTGAAGGGAGTCGAACCCCCACGCCTCGCGGCGCCAGATCCTAAGTCTGGTGCGTCTGCCAATTCCGCCACACCCGCATATAAAATGGTGAGCCATGAAGGACTCGAACCTTCGACCCTCTGATTAAAAGTCAGATGCTCTACCAACTGAGCTAATGGCTCATATAGGGATGGATCCCCATAATAAATTGAGCGTTCAGTCGTGTGCTCCGCAGAACTTTCGTTCCACTCCGCAACTCGCAGCAAATTCACAGAAGTGCTGCTCGTCTCTACCAACTGAGCTAATGGCTCAAAAGAAAATGGCTGGGCTAGCTGGATTCGAACCAACGAATGACGGAGTCAAAGTCCGTTGCCTTACCGCTTGGCTATAGCCCAAAATATAAAAGTGACCCCTACGGGATTCGAACCCGTGTTACCGCCGTGAAAGGGCGGTGTCTTAACCGCTTGACCAAGGGGCCATTAAAAATGCAGAGCGGAGAAGGAGGGATTTGAACCCTCGCGCCGGTTACCCGACCTACACCCTTAGCAGGGGCGCCTCTTCAGCCTCTTGAGTACTTCCCCATAATGGCTCCGCAGGTAGGACTCGAACCTACGACCGATCGGTTAACAGCCGATTGCTCTACCACTGAGCTACTGCGGAATAATAAGTATTTCCATACGCCTATATAGCAATTTGTGTCCCCGCCTCAGGAAGATCTGCAAGAAGCAGCTCGGCGTGTACAACTCGCAGTTTATTCAGGGAAGTGATGCTCGTCTCTACCACTGAGCTACTGCGGAATAATCAAATTAGCTAAACGCCAAGTTAGCAACTTTTTTAATTCACATGCCTCAGAATGCCTTAGCAATCTGCAGCTGGCGTATCAACGGATTTTGTTGTTCCTTCCGTCGACTCTTACCATTATAATGACGGTGCACCTCAATGTCAAGAATGATTGGCATATAAATTTTGGCTTTCCTTCCATCCTCTACTGCGCATGCATTTCGTTTACTTTTCGGAGTTCTCCTCTGCATTTTCCGCATACATATTTGGCTGTGTTTATGTTTCTCCTTCTTTTGAAAACAATTCTGCAGCTTGTGCATTCATAGACCACGATCTTCTTGCTTTTCTTCTTTACTCCGCTTTCGGGAAGCTGGCCACAAAACCTCGGCGCTCCGACTTTTTTCAACAACGCTCTGAAGTCCGCGTCCCTGTGCTTGTATCCTTTACCAAGCAGATGGAGGTGGTAGTGGCAAAGTTCATGTTTTATAATTCCGACCAATTCGTCATAGCCCAACTGTTCCAAATACCGTTTGTTTATTTCGATATTATGGGTTTTCAAAAGGTACCTTCCGCCTGTTGTGCGTAACCTGGAATTAAAAACAGCTTTGTGCAGGAAGGGCAAGCCAAATTGCTCCTGTGATATTTTTTCCGTCAATTCCTGAAGTTCCTGGTTATCCATCCGCAATTCGCCACCTCTTTCTGTTGAACATGACAACCTATTATAGCATAGAATAGAAAAACATTAAGGTACGCAGGGAGGGCACTTGAATGCCAACATGGTTCCAAAACAGGATGAGGCGGGCATTTTATGAAAAGAATCGCTATCAGATTAAACTGCTTAACCAATGCTGGTTCTTCTATAGAAGGAAACATCCATCCTAACTCCCAATTATCATCCAAAACACCTCAAAAAAAAGACGTGCCCGCAATTCCCAGGCACGCCATTTTTACATTGTAGTACACATACATAGCTAAATCTTCATTGGCTTAGCCTAAAATTAGTTAGTGATCCCCTTCGCCAATTCAAGTGGGATCATTGTTATGTTTTTTATTGATCACCTTTTGCCGATTCAGGCTGGATCATCGTTAAGGAGACACGGCCTTTTTGTTTATCGACTGAATCAACCCACACAGTGACGACGTCCCCGACAGAAACGACATCAAGTGGATGCTTGACAAATCGCTTCCTTAGCTTGCTTATATGGACGAGGCCATCCTGTTTGACGCCAACGTCTACAAAAGCGCCGAAATCTACAACATTCCTTACTGTCCCTTGAAGTTCCATTCCTGGTTGGAGGTCCTCGAGTTTTAACACATCTTTTTTAAGCAATGGAGCATCTAGTTCATCACGAGGATCCCGTTCGGGCCGGATAAGGGCATCGATAATGTCCTTCAACGTGATTTCCCCAATTTCAAGCTCTTCAGCCACTTTTCCGTGATCGAGTTGTCCCAATGCTTCTTTCAGCCGGTCACTGCCAAGGTCGGTTGTCGTAAAACCAAGGCTTCCGAGCAGTTTTTTCACCGCGTTATAATTTTCAGGGTGGATGCCAGTCCGGTCCATGGGTTCTGCCCCATCCAGGATGCGAAGGAAGCCGATTGCCTGCTCATACGTCTTGGCGCCAAGGCGCGGAATTTTCTTCAATTGGGAGCGGTTGACGAATTTCCCTTCTTCCTCACGCTGCTTGACAATGTTCGCGGCGGTTGTTTTCGTCAGGCCGGCTACATATTGGAGCAGGGAAGGCGAGGCTGTGTTCACGTTCACTCCTACCTGGTTAACTGCCGTTTCGACGACAAAATGGAGAGATTCCGACAGTCTCTTTTGCGAAACGTCATGCTGGTATTGGCCAACACCGACCGATTTCGGATCGATTTTAACAAGCTCCGCAAGAGGATCCTGCAGGCGCCTCCCAATGGAAACCGCACTCCGCTCTTCTACCTGCAAATGCGGGAATTCCTCACGGGCCAGGTCAGAAGCCGAGTAGACACTTGCGCCCGCTTCGTTGACAATTAAATAGTATATTTCCTGGTTCACTTCTTTAAGGATATCGGCTACGAATTGCTCTGTTTCCCTTGAAGCAGTCCCGTTTCCGATTGCAACCATTTCAACTTTGTAGCCGGATAAGATGGCCATGAATTTTTCTTTCGCTTCGCGGCGTTTTGATACTGGCGGATGCGGATAAATCACATCTGTTTTTAGCAATTTGCCCGTATCATCGATGACAGCTAGCTTGCACCCTGTACGGTAGGCAGGATCGACGGCCAGAACCACTTTGCCCTTTAGCGGCGGCTGAAGCAGCAGTTTGCGGAGGTTTTCGGCGAAAATGTGGATGGCCTGTTCCTCCGCCTTTTCAGTTAACTCGTTGCGGATTTCCCTTTCGATTGAAGGCTGGATAAGCCGTTTGTACCCATCCTCGATTGCTTCAGTGACGACAGGTGCAGAAGGCGAGTGGACTTTTCCAATCCATTTCTTTGTTAAATAGTTCATGATTGAATCTGTCCCAGCTTTTATCGCGACTCGGAGAATTTCATCCTTTTCCCCACGGTTCAGGGCAAGGATTCGGTGAGGGACGATTTTGCTGACAGGTTCTTCATAGTCGTAATACATTTCAAACACTTTCTTTTCATCCTTTTCGGCGTCCTTGACCGCCGAGACGACCGACCCGGTCTTGAACATTTCCGTTCGAATCCACTTCCTGCTTTCCGCGTCATCCGACACGCGCTCGGCAATTATATCCTTGGCGCCGACAATGGCATCCTCGATTGAAAGGACGCCCATCTCTTCGGATAAAAACTCTCCAGCCTTGTCCTCAACGGAACCAGTTGAAAAAGTGAGAAGCCAGTCCGCAAGCGGTTCAAGCCCCTTTTCCTTGGCAACCGTCGCCTTTGTACGCCGCTTTTGCTTGTACGGCCTGTACAAATCTTCCAGCTCCTGGAGTTTTGTCGCTTTTTCTATTTGTTCGGCCAATTCATCTGTTAATTTTCCCTGCTCTGTAATGGAGCGAAGGATTTCTTCTTTCCTTTGCCCAAGGTTTTGCAGGTATTGCCATCTTTCCATTATGTTACGGATTTGCACTTCATCAAGCGCGCCCGTCTGTTCTTTTCTGTAACGGGCGATGAAAGGTACCGTGTTTCCTTCGCTGACGAGCGACATGACATTGTGGACCTGCTTAAGGGACAGTCCCTGTTCCTTGGCAATCAGTTTTGCGAATTCATCGTTCTTTGTGATGGTTTCATTCACTAACCATTCCTCCACTCTTTCTTGCTTCCTTTCTATTGTATCAAACTATCGGGATTGGAAGAAACACAGGAGTAGATGTTGGATACAAAAACTGCCAAACGGGAGGTGTAGCGAATGTACCGGAAACGCTTGGCATTGTCCCTTTTAATTTGTCTAGTTCCAGCGCCCAGCGCCTAGTGTACTTCGGTCCCCTCGCTACGATAAGTCAACATCGATTCGCATGTGCTCATCGTGTTTCCTTTATCTCCATCGGAGCCCTCCAGTCCATACGGCGCTAAACGGACGCTTACACTTTTCTTCAAAAAGCAAAGGAGCCTGCAATTACTGCAGGCTCCCGATAATAAAGGTCGCGTCATCTGATTTCGTTGGATATTTGCGTTTGATTTCGTCGGCGATCATGGTGACGGGGAAGAGGCCCTTCAGGAGGGTTTTTACTCCCTGAAAATCATATCCATCCGAAAAAATCAGGAATTTGGAATGGGGATCATAGGAAAAGCGCTGTGTATGGTAGGTTTGCGGTTTTCCAGACAGGTAGCCTGTGACTGGGAGGGGATAGGTCAGCTTTCCTTTTGAGGAATACAAAAAGAAGCGGATGTTCCCTACGCAGCTATATACAAACTCCCTTGCATGGAAATAGACTTTCAGTACGGAAACCGCTGCTCCCCTTTTATTGGCAAGGGCATCATTGCAAAATTTCATTAAAGTTTCCACGTCTTCATGGTGGTTTTTTTCCACCGCCAGGACAACCGCGTTCGATGCTTCGTAGGCGTATTGGCCGCTTCCAAGGCCATCGGCGAGTACACATACGAAATAGTCATCGGTCGCAACGAAGAAGTAGCTGTCCCCGCATTGGGATTTTCCTTCTTTGGCTGTTTGATGCGCATAAACCTCAATGTTGTCTTTTACAAGATGGTTCATGAAAGACACTCCGAGTTATTGGCCTCCGCATGGATCGCTTCCTGCAGCTTTTTAATTGCCCGCCTTTGCAAGCGGGATACATGCATTTGGGATATGCCAAGCTTGTCGCCAGCATCCTTTTGGCTCATATTCTCCAGGTAGGTGTACTGAATGATTTTCTTTTCACGGTCATTGAGGACGTGGAGGACTTTTTCAAGGACCAGCCTTTGGTTGATCTTTTCGTACCCTTCGTCTACACTGCCGACGATATCAAGCAGGGTGACAGTACCTCCATCCGAATCCGCTTCGATTGAATGATCAACGGAAAGGGCCTGGTAGCTTTTGCCCATTTCCATCGCCTCAAGCACTTCTTCTTCGGAAACCTCAAGGGCTTCGGCGATCTCGATTACCTTCGGGGAACGGTGGAGCTTGGTGGTCAGTTCCTCGACTGTTGTTTTAATTTTCGGGCCAAGCTCTTTGATCCTTCTAGGAACATGGACACTCCATGTCTTATCCCTTAGGAATCGCTTGATTTCCCCTATAATCGTCGGTACAGCGAATGCTTCGAAACTTTTCCCGAACGATTCGTCATATCTTCTGATTGCCCCAAGAAGGCCGATCATTCCCACTTGAAAAATATCTTCATGGAATGAGCGCCCTTTGGAATATTTACGCGCGATTGTTTCAACAAGATTTTTGTAGTGAAGGACCAGCTGCTCCTGGGCATCGTTATCCTGATGGAGCTGATACGCTTTGATTAGTTCATTTATTTCCTGTTTCCCGGAGGAGTTAGGTTGAGATTGTTTCGACATCCGTCTCCACCTGCTCTCCTTCAAGGTACTTGGTCATGAAGACCGTTACACCTTCTTTATGGTGAATCCTTACTTCATCCATAAGCGTTTCAATCAGGTAAAGCCCTAAGCCTCCTTCACGCAAAAACTCCACGGAATCATTGTCTTCATACCGGCCAAGGCCCTGCCTTGCCGACTCGAAATCAAAACTTTGCCCGTTATCAGCGACCATCACTTCAAGCCGGTCCTGATAGAGGCCGAAACCGACAATCACTTCGCCCTGGTCCTTGTTCTTGTAAGCATGCTGGACAGCATTCGTGCACGCTTCACTCGTCGCAATTTTCAAATCTTCCAAATCATCATATGAAAATCCCATCCGGCTCGCGATGCCGGAAAGTGTAAGGCGAATGACTCCTACATATTCGGGCTTGGCCGGGATTTTCATTTCAATATAGTCAAACGCCTGGCTCATTGCACTCCACCCTCTATCTGGCTATTTATATCTATGATGTCAGCCAGACCTGTAATTTCAAAAAGTCTGATTAACCGTTCCGATAACCCAACCAGCTTGAACTCGCCGTTGTGGCTGCGGACCGATTTGAATACGCCAACGATAACTCCAAGGCCTGTACTGTCCATATAGGATACTTCCGAAAGATCGATCACCATTTTGACGCCGTCTTTTTCCGATAGCGGAAATACCGTTTCACGAAGCTTCGGTGCCGTATAGGCATCTATTTCGCCGTTTACATATATTTCAACAAAATCATTGGATTCATTAACATCTAATTTGATATCCACTTTGACCCACCCCTTGTCTATTTACTAACCACTTAAACACTTTACCCGTTAGCGTGGCTGTTAAACGCTCCTTTTCAGGATAATCAGAGTAAAATCATCCCTTAATTGGAAATCCTGGAGCCTTTCAAGGTCTTTGTAAATATTGTTCACGATTTCCTGCGCATCCAGATGGATATATTTACGGATATAGCCAATAAGGGCATCCCGCTCAAGGAAGCCTTCCTCCGTCCGGCATTCCGTTACCCCATCCGACATAAGGATGATCATATCGCCCGGATTGATAAGGCGTTCGAACTGCTGATACTTCGTTTTTTTGTCTATGCCCAAAAGAAGCCCTTTCGCTTCCATTTCCGTAAATTCGCTTGTTTTCGCATTATAGTAAAATCCCGGCTCGTGTCCGGCCGAAGAATAATAAAAAATATGATTGCCCGGATTGTACATTCCGTAAAACATTGTGATGAACATGCTAGGATCAACGTTTTGCTCGACAACCCTGTTCAGGCTTTCAAGGACCATATTGGGGGCATGCCTGTTTTCCGGGAGGCTGTCCATCGCATACTTGATCATCGACATGCACAACGCGGCCGGAATCCCTTTGCCAATGACATCGGCGATCGCAACGTTCACACACTGGTTGTCATCCAGCACAAAATGGAAATAATCTCCATTCATATGCCTTGCCGGAACGCTTATTGCACCAATATCCATTCCTTCGACTTTCGGAATGGATGTCCCAAGGAGTGTTTGCTGGACATTCGCCGCTATTTCCATTTCAGTGCGGAATTCCATTTGCTTGTTCCTCAGGCTTTGGTGTTCCCTGTAGGCAAGCCCATAACCAACCATTACTTCCAAAAGTACGTCAAAAGAATGGATTACACTTTCAGGTATGGTGGGATAAAGGTCAAGCAAGAGGCTTTTATGAAGGCTTACGATTTCCTCCGGGGAAATTTTCTTCTCAATCAATTCCCTGCTTAACTTCTGCCCTTGGTACAAGATTTGTTCGGATTGGTCTTTCAGGTATTCGGTCAAAATATTCCGATACTGCGATTCCATTCTTTCCCGCAAATCCATCTTTCATCCCCCTAACGGAGCCATTTCACTGCTCTTATATCCGTTCCTTTACCAGGCGAAGAGAGGATGTCGAATTCATCCATTAGCCGTTTCACTCCAGGAAGGCCAGCTCCAAGGCCGCCGGAAGTCGAAAAGCCGTCCTCCATAACCTGCCTGATATCATTGATTCCGGGACCGCTGTCCACAGCAATCACCTTAAGGCCTGATTTTGGGCCGTCATAAATTTTCTCTATGCAAATTTGGCCCTGGCCCGCATATAGGTATATATTTCTCGCCAGCTCACTTATTGCAGTTGTAATTCTCGCCTGGTCCACAGTTCCGAACCCAAGCTCTCGGGCAACATTGCGGCCAAGCTGGCGTGCAGCCACAATGTCCCACTCATTTAGGATCTTTACACAGGATTGGATGCCCATTTAGCTAATCCCCCAATTCCTGTTGTAATTTCTCCAAACCTTTTTCTAAGTCTAATGCCGTTAGGACATCCTCCAATCCAATTCCCAGTTCAATCAGCGTAATTGCAACCGCTGGCTGGATCCCTGTAATAACGACCTTGGCTCCCATCAGTTTGGACATGCTTATCACATCGCCTAGCACTTTGGCGATGAAGGAGTCGATAAAATCGATCGAGGTAATATCAATTACAACCCCGTTGGCACTCGTTTCGTGGATTTTGTGGAGCAAATCCTCCTGAAATTGGAGGGCTGTCTGATCATCCAACTCCCATTGAATGGAAACAAGCAAGCAATCATGCAGCTTTAAAATAGGTATCCTCATTCTCATTATGCACCCTCCACGTTAATAATTTTCCGATTGGTCAGTTCCAAGGCGGCTTCAACGCCTTTTTTCAATGTATTTTTAGTCGTGAATTGGTTCAGGTCAATTCCAAGGTTAACAATGGTTTGTGCGATTTCCGGCCTGATGCCGACAAGCATGCATTTTGCCCCCACAAGGCGAACCGCTTCGGCAGCCTGGATAATATGATGGGCGACCATTGTATCGACAACCGGTACACCTGTAATATCGATTAATACTACCTCGGAACGGTGCTTGACGACGCCTGTCAGAAGGTTTTCCATAATTTGCTTTGCTCGTTCTGTGTCGATTGTGCCAACAAGCGGCATAACCGTAATTTTTTCAAAGACAGGAATAAGCGGCGCTGACAGCTCCTGGAGCGCGATTTTTTGAAGGGAGACGGTCCGTTCCCACGTCCTCGAATAAATATCGACCACTTCGTTTTGCAACGGGCTGATCCAGCGGTCAAATGCATAGACAAGGTCCATCTGGTTTTCGGCAGTTACATATCCTCTTTCCTGCATGCCTTCGAAAAGCATTTTGCTGAATGTCCTGACGCCTTCTATTACAAAGTGAAGCGGCCAGCCAAGCCTCACTACTTTTTCGGCAAATTCACTCAGCCTGAAACGGAACTCTTCCTTCGAACCCCCGAGGCTTGAGCCAATGAGTTCAATAAACTCTGAGCTCGTCCCATTAAAGACTTGTTCAGAGACCAACTTTAGTACCCGTTCGTCCCCCTCTGTCTTCATCCTGTCCATCCATTCATTTGCAAGCTCACTCTTTTGTGCTCTCAAATAGTCCAATATTAGGTTCTCCATTAGTCCTCCCTGCTTTTCCGGACGCTTCCTCCGCATTTTTTATCCAAAAAAGCGCTACTCATTATAATTTGCCACAAAAAATTCAAATAATTGTCTTATCTCAATTAAATGATAACAATAGTAAACCGTCAATTCCAAACTATCCGTTTTACTATTTAAACGGCTTATGCCGAAACGTTTTAAACGACTATGTTTTATACCCTAATCTTAACCGGGATAAACCCGCTTTTTTAAAATCAGAAAATGAAAATATTGGATGTTGATTCCGCTGCGGGACCCTATTTTCGAGTAGAAGCCAAAATAAAAAGGCGGCCCCCTTTGGGAGAGCCTGCCTGAATCAAAATGTTCAATATGAGGTGGTTATGTAGAATACGCCCATAAAGAGCGTAAAGGTTAAAACTCGATAAGACCCAGGCTAATCTGCAAGGCTTCATCCACTTTTTCCATCATCTCGTCATCAAGGTGGGTAATCTTATCCGTCAGTCTCTGTTTATCAATTGTACGGATCTGCTCAAGCAGGATGACTGAATCCCGTTCAAAACCATAGCGCTTCGCATCGATTTCAACATGGGTTGGCAGCTTTGCCTTTTGGATTTGGGCCGTGATAGCTGCAATGATTACTGTGGGACTAAACCGATTCCCTATGTCGTTTTGGATGACAAGTACAGGCCGGACGCCGCCTTGTTCGGAACCGACAACCGGGGATAGGTCCGCAAAATAAACGTCACCACGTTTAACAATCAAAGGATTATCCTCCGCTTACAAGACGTTCAACAGTGTGTTCCGCCTCATATTCTGCGAGGAATGCTTCCGATGCAATCGTCAAATTGATTTTGGCCATCTCCATGTAGCCCCGCCTCATGGCTTCGCGAATCTGTCTTTTTTTCTTTTCGCGTAAATAAGCCTTTGTTGCCTGGTAAATAAATTCGCTGCGGTTCACATTTTCAAGCTTAACGATTCCGTCCAACTCGGTTAAAAGATGTTGCGGCAATTTTACCAGGATTTCCGTTGTTGCGCCAGTCTCTGACACAAGCTACACCTCCACCATCACTATAAAGACCGTTTATTCCGCCACTATGAGCGGGAAAAGCCATTTTCTTTTTTAAAAGAGGCACTTCTATTGTTTCCGGTTTCGGCCGGACAAGAAGTCGCCATATTTTCTACCAGTTTTAATAATACCATGATTCGCATGGCTTGCAAAGCCAATTCCGTAATCAACATGTAGTATTGGCAAAAAAATTCGGTTTTAATCCATTAATTCGCCAGCAAATTGTTTCGAAGCCCGAGCATTTCCCCATTTTTCTTATACAGGCGCGGAACCCTGTTCGAAATGATGCAAGGAATTTCATAATTGATCGTGCCGAGGTTGTGGGCGATTTCGTCAATGCCGACAAATTCATCCCCCTGCTTGCCGATTAAAATGACTTCCGTACCGGGTGGCGCATAGTCCTCCAATCTCACCATGCATTGATCCATGCAAATCCTGCCGACAATCGGTGCCCGTTTTCCGCCAACAAGGACTTCCTGGCCCTGCAGCTGCCTGATCCAACCGTCTGCATAACCGATTGGTATTGTCGCAATCCATTCGTCGCCGGCTGCTTCATACGTGGCACCATAGCTGACCTTTTCTCCCTTTTTCAATTTCTTGACATGGACGATCCGTGAGTGCAGCGAAAAAGCTTCATGCAAGTTGGCCGGCACCTCGTCCTTCATTTCCGGGGAGGGAGAAAGCCCGTACATTGCAATGCCCAGCCGAATGGCATTGAACCTTGCTTCCGGGAATCTTATCGCCGCTGCGCTATTGCTCGCATGAACAAGGCTTGGGCGCGCGCTGAGTGTTTCAAGCAAACGCTCGAATTCCTCGAGCTGATGGCGGAAGTAGTCCGTTCCGGCTTCATCGGCCGTGGCGAAATGGGTAAATACCCCTTCAAGCTTAAATCTGCCGTCCTTCTGGATTAACTCCTCCGCCTTCTTCAATTCCGCGGCATCCCTGAAGCCAATCCGGCCCATTCCCGTATCCACTTTAATATGAATGGAAAGAGGATATTCACCGAGGTGGGCCGAAGCTTCCTCAAGCCATTCATAACTGAATGCCGTGACAGTAAGCTTGTTCCTAGCGGCCACTTTGACATCCTCCGGCCTAGTCGCCCCAAGAATCAAAATGGGTGCGCTAATCCCTTTTTTCCTTAACGCCAGGGCCTCATCCAAAAAGGCAACCGCCAAATAGCTTGCGCCAGCGGCAAGAGCTGTTTCCGCGACTTCCACCCCTCCATGCCCATATGCATTTGCTTTTACAACGGCAATGACCTCAACCTTATCGGGTAAAAGCTTTCTGATAGAAGAGATATTTCGTTCAATCTGGCCCAAATCGATTTCAGCCCATGTATCCCTAAAGAAAAAGCCGTCCTTTTCCATATTGTCACTTCCCTGGCATTGATTCGTTTTTTCTGATTTCATTATTCTATCATAAAGGATGCCAAGCACTACAAAAAACACAAATGGTATCTTCCTCCACCGCTTCCAATTCAGAAAAGCGGAAACGCGAAATAGTCCTTAATGCAAAAGGCGGACCCATTACCGGGCCCGCCTGAAACAATCGGGAAAGTTTCCTATTTTGACATTTCTCCTTGTACAGCCATCGCCAGGGATGCCATTTCTTCCTTTGTCAAATCATTGGAAGCAATCATGTAGTCTACCCCATCCTGGGACCAGCTTAACGAGTGGTTTGTGATTGCGCCAATTGTAAAGCCAAGGTCGACCGGCTCGCCGTTTGCATCAATCGGATAGGATGCCGAAGCAGGTTCCGCAACCCTTTTCTCCTGGACGAGCGTAAATGTTTTGGCACCGCCATATGTTAAAATAACCCGTTTTCCATCCTCGATTGCAATCTCTTTTTCCTTTTGCAGAGTCACTCCCTCAAGTAGTTCGGCCGGGTATTTGACCGTAAAGGATGTATCCTGGTTTGCCGCTCCAGCCATTACAGGGGCGCCAATCTGGGCCCTCGTCATATTTTTCTTCATTTCAAAATCATCTTTGTCAAAGCTCACATTGAATTTCACCTTTGAAAATTCAACAGTGACAAGTGCGTTCCTGTCAGCATCCATAACCCTGACAATGGCCGGAGAAAGATCCTTCTTATTGAATTTTATTTCCTGGGTCGGAAGCATATGGTTGTTTTGATAACGTGTTTTTGTTTCAAACACATAATAATCCTTTGTTGATGAAAATTTCGCCTCTTTGTCGGCGACGATATCTTTTACAAGCGATTCATACAGGTAAGCCTGGCTGCTGTTTTTAGGCCAGTCGCTCTGGAAACGGAAGCTTTTCTTCAATGCCGGCGTCAGGACAAAGACCCCTTCATCGTTTCTGAGAATCATTTGGCTCTGGTCCTTTTTGGCATTTTTCAAATTCACGCGATAGTAGGAAGGATCTTTATGCCAAATTTCCACTTTATACACTTGCGGCTTGGAACCCATTGACAGCGTCATCGTTGCATTCGCCTTATACCCTGAAAGCTTTTCCAGTTTACCCGCGAGCTGCTCCCGGACGGACTCCTGCGATTTCGAACCGCAGGCGGACAGGGCCAAAACAGCCAGCAACCCGGCAATAACGAGCAACACCCTTTTCCCCATTCTTTCAACCCCTTCTGTTCTCATATCATCGTTTTGGGAAGTCGGCATCCGGTCGCCCTGCTGCCTGTCTTCCCCGTGTCATTATGAATATATGAGACAACCATGGACAATATGTTAACGAATGAATTGAATTATGGGCTGGCCATTTGGGCGGATCTTTTTTAAAAAAAGAAGAGCCGGTTTAGCTCTCCTCGATGACAACATAGGCTGCTGCGTATTCCTTTGTGTGGGTGATGGAAAGGTGGGCATTCGACCCTACGGGGAGGGCGAAATACGGTTTTCCCAGGGTATCCTTGGCTATTTCGATATCCTGGAAGGAGAGTGAAGTGCCAATGCCGGTGCCGAGTGCTTTGGCAAATGCCTCTTTCGCCGCGAACCTGCCCGCTAGGTATTCAGCCCTTCTTCCATCCGGCAGCTGACTGTATTCCTCTTTTTCTCTCACGGTCAATATCCGGTCGGGAAACCGCCCCTGCTTTTCTAAAAGTTCTCTTATCCGGCCGATTTCAATTAAATCGATTCCAATTCCTTTTATCATTGTCCAACTTCCTTCTAACAGCTAGTTTGCAAGCATACGATTTACCTGAATGGATTTGTATGTGACTTCCGGCTAAGATGATAGTATCGCTTAATTCCGCAGTCATAGGAGGGCCCCCATGTTTACAAGAACCGAAAGCTTCAGCCAGTTCATCCGTTATTATCCGGTCGTATCTGCCATTGTCGCCATTAATCTGATTTTTTATCTCGCCACTGTTCTTCCTTTTTTCCCAAACTATTGGTTTATCTCGACCTTTACAGGCGTAAATCTTTATATCGCGGAGGGGGAGTTTTGGAGGCTTGCCACTCCTATATTCATGCATGCAGGTTTCTCCCACGTCCTGTTCAATAGCTTTTCGCTTGTCCTCTTTGGCCCGGGGCTGGAAAGGATTCTCGGCGGCGTTAAGTTTTTGGCAGTGTATTTCATATCCGGCATTGCCGCCAACTTCGCGACATTTCTCCTTGAACCGATGACCTTTACCCATGTTGGCTCGAGCGGTGCCATTTTTGGATTGTTCGGGTATTATATCGCGATGGTGGTTCTGAAGAAAAGAACCATGTCACGACAGGACAGCCAGGTCATCATGACAATTGCCGCGATTAGTGTCGTCATGACGTTCCTCCAGCCCAACATCAATATTACCGCCCATTTGTTCGGGCTATTGGCAGGGTTCCTGCTCGGCGCGGGGGCAGGCCGTAAATAAACATCCGTATAGTCGCCCTGCTAAGGGCCCTGCCATCCTGGCTTACGAACATTCCTTGGCCGAACTTGATAACCAATTGTATATGGCGATTGCATCCGCGGACTCGGCATCCTGCACTCCCCCGCCGGAAAATCCTGTGCCGGATTTGATGTACGCATCAATCCTGGCCAGCTGTTTCTTCCTTTGAAAATAACTTTCTCTAATGTCGATCGCTTGAATTTTATTTTTTTGCATGTGAATGATTGTTCTTCCCAGCATTCTCTTCCTGAAGGAAAGCTGTTCCTTTTTTATTTCCCAGCCGGCGGCCTTAAAGCGGGCATACGCCCATAGAGCTGCCGCAGCGGGAACAAGAATGGCCAAATTACCCCATGGCTGGAAAAACCAAGCCGCAAAGGCAGCTGGCGGAAGAGTGAAAATTAAACTTCTGAACAAATATCTCCATAACGACCTCCGGGGCACAGGAGTAAAATGGGCATTAAAATGATAATTCCCTAAATGCCCGCCAAGTACCGCTTCAATCTCCTCTAGCTTCACAAGCGGGAGGAGCATGATTCGGGCGCTGTCCTTGTCAAGGGCGGCCCCGCCTGCACTATCGACGTGTACTGCCGCATATCCAAGCAACTCCCTAACCGGGTTTTGTGAAATTTGCACGGCCTGGATTCGCTTAAGCGGGATGGTAATTCTCCTTTTTTCCAAAAGCCCCCGCGAAATCACCAATTCTTCCTCTGTTTTTTCAACCGAATAATTCCCGTACTTTACCATCATCCCAGCGATTGCAAGCAGCCAGGCGGCAAGCAATGTGATGAAAATGAGAATGCTGATAAAAACCATTCCATTTGAAATCAGGTTTTCAAACTCTTTAAAAACCTTTTTATAAGGGATCATTTCTTCAAATTGGAATATGAAGGCCAGCACCGCCGAGATAACGACCCCAGCACCTCCCGAGGTGGTTGCCATGAGAAAGAGTCTTGAAATTGGCAGTGAATAAATTGGGCGGTTGGTTGGCCGGAACTCATTCCCGGCCTCATCAAGAGCATGTTTTCCTTTGCCCGCCGCAATTGCTCCCTCCAATAAGGAGGCATCCCGCTTCGTAATCGCAGATAAAACAGCTTCTGGGTCTTCCGTTCCGGCTCCCCCTCCGGCCGTTTCAATCTTTATTTGGACAAGGCCGAACGGGCGCTGCAGTATTCCCTCTGTCCGGTCCACACTTTGAATCCTCTCCAACGGAATATACCTTTTCTTCCTAATGAGTACGCCATACTCAAGACGCAGTTCATTTCCCTCGACCGCATATGTGAACCGCAGCCATGAAAGGATTCCCGTAACGAAAGCAATTAAAATTCCAACTCCGGCAGCCACATAATAAAAAACATCCCATCCCGCCCTGGTTCCCAAAAAGAGAAACGCCGCAAATGGGACAATTATTCCTTTAATTTGCCTGATGACGTTGATAACGGCCGCAACAGGATGAAGCCTTTTCGGTTCAAACATCATCGTCCGCCACCCTCGCAAGCATTGAAATTTGTTTTCGCAACGCTTCTGCTTCGTCCTCTTCTAGAGCAGGTATTTCATGGATGGTTGCCGCTGTGGCGACCACCACGGTTGAAAGGCCATACCTCCGCAATATCGGCCCCTGGAATGTATCGACATGCTGGACCCTTGCCATCGGCACAAGGGAGCGCCTGATCACAAAAATGCCCTGCTGAAGTTCAATTTCCTGCTCCCTGACCTCATAACGCCAGCGCTTCCATTTTAACGGTGGGAACACAACTACCATAAAAGCGGTAATAGCCACCGCAATTAAAAAGAGGGTAAGGGGAATCCAAAGCGGCCAGTCAAACAACCTGGCAAGGCCAGCTGCAAGTGCAGTTGGAATCCAGATGAACAAGGTACCAAACGCTCCCCCTATCCGCCAAACCTTGAGTGCTTTCCGTGAAATTCGATTCTCCGGCTGTAAGATCATCTTTATCCTCCGATTATTATTCTGTATCCAGTATACCGAAGGAATTTCATTGCTGCACTTACTTACTTGATTAAGAATGAAGCCTGGTCGATGATTTCAACGCTTGGTTCGTTCCTTATTTCTTCCATAAGCCTGAACAGGGCGGCATCCTTTTCCTTTGCTTCTATCATGCAATCAATTTTCGGTACGGACCCTTTTACTTTTTGTAAAAAGCCCAAAAACATCTTGCAGTCGATATACCCGGCATGGGCCCTGAACTCACTTTCCGACTTCGGGCTTGAAATATGCATCTTAATGGGGAGCGTTGACGATGACCATGTATTTATTACCCTTTCCCACTCATCCTCCCAGCCAGCCCCGCCATTATGGGCAAGATGGTGATGGTAGTCGAATACACATGGGATGCCAAGCTTTTCACACAAATAGAGGCATTCTTTTAAAGTAAACGTTGTATCATCATTTTCAAGCATAATCATCTCCTGCAGATGTCGATGAAGAAAGCCCCAATTATGGATAAATAGCTCCAAAGCCTTTTCCTTGTCGTTATACCCGCCGCCAATATGGACGACACAGCGGTGCAAAGGGGGGATTTCCATTTCTTTTAATATGCGGTAGTGCATTGCGAGTGTCTGTATGGACGTTTTTAAAATATCCTTCTTATTTGTATTCAGGACAACAAAATGGTCCGGATGGAAATCAATTCGCGATGGATGCTCTTTTAAAAAGGCTGCTATATTCTTAAAACCCTCCTCTAAAGGGGTTATGTAATCCCAATCGGATAGTTCCTCGTGGTTAGCGAGGGGGATAAGCCGCGAACTAAGCCGGAAAAAATGGATGTCATTTGCCAGGTTATGCCTGAGAAGCCGGAGGCAATTGGCAAGGTTGGAAAGGGCAATCCGTTCCAGTTTCCTGATTGCCGCTTCCCTGTCCTTAAGCCGCCTGAATTGGGCGAACGTCATTGTTTGTGATGGGGAGCAATGCTCTACAATTGTGCTCATCGCCACGTATCCGAGCCTGATAACGGTCATTTGGCATCCCTCCAATTTAAGCTTTGTATTATTTTCGCCACAAAAACACAAATCAAGCTCCCAAAAAGAAACTGGAAACAAAAAACACAGGCCCCAATCGGGAACCTGTGCCTTAGACATTATTATTTATTGTAGCTGCGAGGCTTGCCGCCGGTACGCTTTTCGTATGGGCGTTTTTCGCCGTAACGGCCAGAACCTTTGCGGCGGTCATAACCGCCTTTGGAATCCCCGCGGCCGCCTCTGTTGAAAGGCTTACGATCGCGATCCCTTCTTTGTGGAAGAGGTGCTTCCTCAGTCAGTTTTACAGGAGTTTGGTCTGGCTCCTTCGTCAGCATTTTCAGAACAGCTGCGACGACAGTCGAAGCATCATGGTTTTCAAGAAGCTCAGCGGCAGCTTGCTTGTAGTATTGAAGATTATTGGACTCAATTGTTTGTTCAATCCGCTCGACAACCGCTTTTTGCTGCCCTTCAAGCGCTTCATCAAGGGTTGGCGGCTTCATTCTTTCCATCTTGCGCTTTGTTGTCCTCTCAACTACTGCTAGATAGGACTTTTCACGCGGCGTGATGAAGGTTAAAGCTACGCCTGTTTTGCCCGCACGCCCTGTCCTTCCGATCCTGTGGACATATGATTCCGGATCCTGCGGGATATCAAAATTGTATACATGGGTAACGCCTGAAATATCCAGTCCACGAGCGGCAACATCTGTCGCTACAAGGACATCGATGGAACCTTCTTTGAATTTCCTTAACACAGAAATACGTTTTGCCTGTGTAAGGTCCCCATGGATTCCCTCAGCCGTATAGCCCCTGAGCGTCAACGCCTCGGCAAGCTCATCAACACGGCGCTTCGTCCGGCCGAATACAATCGCCAGTTCCGGCGATTGGATATCAAGAAGCCTTGTCAGGACATCGAATTTATTCTTTTCCTGCACTTCGAGATAATACTGTTCAATTGATGGGACAGTCATTTCCTTTGCTTTTACACGGACAATCTGCGGGTCCTTCATGAACTTTTCGGCCATCCTCTGGATAGGTGCCGGCATAGTGGCAGAGAACAGCAGCGTTTGGCGCTCAGCAGGAATCTCGGCGAGGATTGATTCAATATCTTCAATGAAGCCCATGTTCAACATTTCATCCGCTTCATCAAGGATGGCTGTATGAACCTGGTCAAGGCGCATGGTCTTTCTGTTGATATGGTCGAGAACACGCCCTGGAGTACCGACAATGATATGCGGGCCTTTTTTCAATGAACGGATTTGGCGGCTAATGTCCTGCCCCCCATAAATAGGAAGTACTTGAATTCGTTTGCCGGCGCCAATTTTGTAAAGCTCCTCGGACACCTGGATGGCAAGCTCACGGGTTGGGGCAATGATGATACCCTGGATGGCATGGTTGGAAGGGTTGATTTTTTCAACGAGAGGAATCCCGAAGGCAGCGGTTTTCCCTGTTCCCGTTTGGGCCTGCCCGATAAGGTCCTTGTTTTCCAGGCTCAACGGAATGGTTTCCGCCTGGATGGGGGTTGCTTCTTCAAAGCCCATTTTAAGGACAGCTTTTAACGTTTGTTGGCTAATGCCTAATTCTTCAAACTTTATCAATGTTTTCATTCTCCTTCATGTGTTGCTGTAAATATGTTATGCGTGCAGAAAAACGTCCCGAATCCACATTCCGTTTTCATTTCTCTATTTTAGCAAAAAAAAGACATTCTCCCAAAGGAGTATGCCCTGTAATGACTACTTTTTAGACACGTTGGTGCTTATCATACCATTTCCGGCCTGATAATGCAATGAAGCAAACCTGCGCTAACAGGATTCCGGGAGCGCAGGTATGCCCTCCAGAAAGTCGTCTACCTGGGAAAAAAGGGCAGCTTTTTCCCGGCAATGGCAAATATGGTGGGCTGATTCTTTTATATAGGCCAACTTTTTTTGGTCTGAGGGTATTGTTTCATACAAAAACTCAGCGCTCTTGGGAGGAACAAGTCCATCCATCTCCCCCTGGGCAATAAACGTTGGCGCTTTAATCAGTGATAATTGGGGCCTTATAAAAGCAACCAGCTTCCTGAACTGCAGGGCTGAGGACAGTGGCGTTTCAGTTATTTTTCGTTTATAGCGCGAAAATAATTCATTTTCCTCCAAGGTTCCGTTAATTAGGTCCCTCGCCATTTCCCTTAATTCAGCAGCCATCTGCCTTGGGTTAAGGTAATAAGCGGCGGCGCTCAGGAGGACGAGCCTATCCACTTTATAATTTGCGGCAAGGTATCCCGCAATCAATCCGCCCATCGAAAAACCAATTACATATACTTCATCACACCGCTCGGCGAGTTCAAGGTATTCCTTTTCGGCACAAGCAATCCATTCCTTGAATTTTATCCCTCTTAGTGAAAGGGTTTCCCCATGCCCAGGCAAGGTTGGAATCCGAAATGCCCAATCGGGATGCCTGCTTTTAAGATAATCGGCAAGCGGTTCGACTTCATACGGCGCGCCTGTAAAACCATGGATGCATAAACAGCCTATCATGCCTGATCACTCCGGTTGCTTCAAGTTGAATAAATTAACGGCTTTCCTCCTTCTGTAGGGAGGCGACCACTTCTTCCAACCTCATTCCCCTAGAAGCTTTAAACAAAACCAGCGTTTGGGAATTTGTATGCTTTTTTATTTCATTGCTTAGCTTTTCCTTATCTTCAAAGGCATAAACCCTCTCCTGCCCCAGAACCTTCCTCGCTCCATCAGCAATCAGGGAACCAAGCTTCCCGTAGGTAAAGACGAGATCAATTTTCTCAGGGTCAAGCATTTCCCCAATCTTATGGTGATATTCCTTTTCAAGCGGGCCTAATTCGAGCATATCCCCAAGTACAAGGATTTTTTTCGCATATCCACCCAAATTGGCGACCAGTTCAATGGCCGCACTCATTGATGTCGGGCTTGCATTATAGGCATCGTTAATGATTTTTTCGCCATTTTGTCCTTCCGACAGCTCCATCCTCATCTGTGTCAGCCTAACTGATTTAAGGCCTTCTGCCATTTCCTCGAATGACACCGAGAAGTGGCGGGCAACAAGCATGGCGGCCATTGCATTCATAATATTGTGCGTTCCGAGAACAGGCAGGTAAAAACGCTTTCCCGAAAGGTTCACACGGAATTCGTTCCCATGAGCCGATTGGGTAATTTCAACCGGGTACATATCATTTGATTCACTGCGGCCAAATGTTTGCATATTGATGCCACTTCCCATCCCGGGTACCCTATCCATTAGAAGCGGCTCGTCCCCATTCAGGACAGCGATTCCACCTTCCTTCAACCCTTCAAGGATTTCAAGCTTTGCTTCGGCAATGCCTTCCCTAGATCCAAGGTCAAGTAAATGGGATTCGCCAATATTCGTAATAATGACAGCCTCGGGTAGTGCCAGCCTCGTCAGAAAGGAAATTTCTCCTCTGCTGCTCATCCCCATTTCAAGGACAGCCACTTCCGTATCCACATCCAAATTTAATATCGTGAGCGGAAGGCCTAGATGGTTGTTGTAGTTGCCTTCCGTTTTTTGCACTTTGTACTTTGCCGAAAGGAGGCTTGCCGCCATATCCTTTGTCGTTGTTTTTCCGTTGCTGCCTGTAACCCCGACTACTTTAACGCCAAGCTGTCGGCGGTAGCTCCTTGCCAGCTCCTGAAGCGCTTCAAGGCAGTCTTCCACAATCAGGACCGGAAGGCCTTGCGGTGGATTCGGGACATCCTTCTGCCAAAGGGCGGCGGCTGCGCCATTTTCAATTGCGCTTGCCACAAAGTTATGGCCATCAACCTTTTCACCTTTAAATGGGATGAATAAATTGCCCTTCTTTATTATCCGGGTATTGATGCAAACTCCGCTTACCAAGGTTTCTCCAAATGGTGATACATCATTGAGCACAGAAATCATTTTTGTAATTTCGTTAATCGTTTTCCGAATCAATCGGATTACCTCCTAATAAAGACCGGGCGATGCAACTTGGCCCAAAGATCGGATAGCCTTAAAAAGGACACCGCTATTGAAGTGTCCCGCCCGCCATTTCCTTAAAATGTATATTTGATGTTTTGTTTCTCCGCATGCCTTTCAAGTGCCAGTTTAACAAGCCTCTCTATAAGTTCCGGATATTCAACCCCTGTATGTTTCCAAAGCAGCGGGAACATACTGAACGGCGTGAAACCAGGCATCGTATTTATTTCATTGATTAATACTGCACCATTTTCGGCCAGGAAGAAGTCCGCCCTTACGAGTCCCGAGCAATCAAGCGACTTGAAGGCTCTGATTGCCATTTCCTTGATACGCTCGTATGTTTTGCCATCAATATCTGCTGGTATGATAAGAGCTGTGTCTCCGTCCTCGTATTTCGCCTTGTAATCATAGAAATCCGTTTTCGGAACAATTTCACCAGCAACGGAAACTTCTGGATTGTCATTGCCAAGTACGCCTACTTCGATTTCCCTGGCAGTAACGCCGACTTCAACAATTACCTTCCTGTCAAAAAGGAAAGCTTCCACAAACGCCTGCTCCAGTTCGCCGCGGTTCCTGCATTTGCTGATCCCGACACTGGAGCCGAGATTAGCAGGCTTTACAAAACATGGGTAGCCAAGCTTCTGCTCAACTTTTTCATAGGCTCCTGCCTTATCCGTCTCCCAGTCACTTCTGATGAAGGACGTGTAATCGACTTGCGCAAGGCCTGCTTCGGCAAAAATATTTTTCATCATTACTTTATCCATACCCGCAGCCGATGCGAGAACGCCATTCCCAACATAAGGAAGGTTCAATAATTCCAACAGCCCCTGGACAGTACCATCCTCTCCATTCGGCCCATGCAAAAGCGGGAAAATAACATCAAGTCCGCCTTCATTTTCATTGCCCGCAAAAATGGCCGGGGCAAGCTTTCCTTCTTCCGCTTCAGGTGAAAATTCAAGCTCTTTTACGGAGCTGATCGGCCCCTGAAGCTGCGGGCCTTTCACCCACTTTCCTTCTTCCGTGATATAAATCGGAAAAATATCGAATTTCTCGACATCAAGTGCTTTGATAACAGCCATTGCGGTTTGCAATGATACTTTATGCTCCGCGGATTTCCCGCCATATAGTAATCCTAATCTTGTTTTCATACCGTAACCTCCGTAAATTAATGCCCATGGGCAAATACAATTAAAATAATTTTCGTTAGTATATGATTCTGGCTTTCCTATTTTACCATCATCGAAAGGAAGATAGGTACGATATCGTTTTGTCTCTTACCAGTTTATGAAGGCGCCAGCCCGGCCAAAAACTCTAATCGCAAAACTGTCATTTCCCCGGCAAGGAAGTTCCTTATTATATAGTATGATTGGGTGGGCTACCTGCCTCATCACGGACATGCCTGATATTCTTTTATTTGCAAAGCCAACTCTATTATGTAGACTGGTGGAAATATCGTGGACTAGTTCCCGGCCGGATCAACTAACGAAAAGTCTCCAGTCCCTTGTTTTTTTATCAAAAACGAGTTTCGCATGGCATGGTTTCCTGACCGATCTGCTATAGGCTTCCGCCATGTCGTCCATATTTGCGAAATCGCCGATAACCCAAATTGGGATCTCAACCCTTCCCCTTTGAGTATCGGCATCCCTGATTGAAATGCAGATACCTTCCTTCATAAAAGAAGTCAGGGAGAGGAGCAGCTCCTTGTTCAAAATCGGATAAGAACGTTTTTTCCGGATTCCAAATAGGGTTTTTTCCACTTTCAAATCACCCAGCTTCAAAGGAATCACATAGCTAAGCATCGTAAAAAAGTCCATTAGGCTTCGATAATATGTCTTATTGAACCAGCCATCGTCATGGGCAAGGTAAACGAACCGATTGCCCAGCTGATTGTAAAATGGAGGCTTTAAATGCTGTTTGATATGGCCCAGGTACAGCAGCTCGGCAATATCATGGCCGTTCAGTTCGTTCAAGGCTTCCTCTTCATCAAAATCAACCCAGCAAAAGTCCCCATACCCATTTACGTCATCATGGGCAAGCTTTGCGATTTTATCTCTCGGTACATATTCAAACCGTGTGTGGCGGTTGTATTCCCCATCCTCGAATTGATGTTTCAATAAAAGGAGATGATTTGCAAAGCCTGAAAAAGCAGCGGTGAATTCACTGAATTCAATGCCGCAGGACATGACATATTGGGCTTGCTGGTTTAAATGGACATAGATGAGGTCACGTACGTCCCGGTGGTGCTTTTTCAAAGGCAAACTCCTCCAATCTGTATTAAAGTTCCCTTCCCATCATAACAAAATCCGGGAGAAAATTCGCATTTCAATTCGTTTACAAATATAAGGGTAAGATTATGAACAAAGTTCCCTCAGACTACCTGCCTATTTACACAAAATTTTGGGAATCCTGTGACAGAAACAGCCAACGAGCTGGCCTTTTTTCGTTTTATCATTTTCAATTCAGCGTCTATTTTCATATAATGAATGATGGCGGCAAGGCTGCCGGAAAGGAGCGTGAGCGCATGATAAAGAACATGACAGGGAATGAGATTACCCTTCAGGTAATCAAAGCCATCAAAGAAAACAAAAAGAAGGACTTCGAAGCGATTCTTGATGAACTCCAGCCTTATGACGTGGCCAAGCTTTATGAAGGCTTCCCGGAAAAACACAAGACACGCTTCCTCCTTTTCCTGAACCCGCATCTTCTCGCAGATTTACTTGAGGAGCTCGATACAGAGGAGCAGCATGAAGTACTGAATAAACTGGGGATTGAAAAGACAAGCAAAGTCCTTGACCTAATGGATAATGACGACCTTGCCTCCCTCCTTGAAGAGCTATCACCAGATAGAATAGCCGCCCTGCTTTCCGGAATGAAAAAAGAAGAGTCAAAAATCGTCCGGGATATCATGAACTATCCGCCAGAAACAGCGGGTAGGCTAATGACGAACCGGTTTGTCTGGATCAGGAATTACTATACAGTCCGGGATGCCGTCGGCAAGCTCAAGTCATTTGCCGAGTTTGCCGAAACCCTCAATTATTTATATGTAATCGATGACCAAAGGCGCCTCGTAGGCGTAGTTTCCTACCGCGACCTGCTTATTGCGGACGCGGATGAGGTCATTAATACTATTATGTACGAACGGGTCATATCCGTATCCGATATGATGGACCAGGAAGAAGTTGCAAGGATGATCGAACGGTATGACTTCATGGCCATTCCGGTCGTGAACTCAGAGAATGTACTGGTCGGGATTGTTACAGTTGATGATATTATCGACGTTGTGATCCAGGAGGCGAACGAAGACATCGAAAAACTGTCGGCCTCGGGAAAATCAATCGATTTTGACACGAAGGCATTCGTTGCAGCCTACAGAAGGCTTCCCTGGCTCATACTTCTCCTTTTTATAGGCCTGGTCTCTGGAAAGATTATCAGTTCTTATTCCGAAACCTTGGAAAAAGCAGTTAACCTTGCATTCTTCATGCCAATGATTTCCGGCATGACCGGGAATACCGGAACACAGTCGCTTGCGGTTGTCGTCCGGGGGCTGGTTTCAAATGATATTGACAAAAAGGTTATCGCCCGCCTGATCGGAAGGGAACTTGGGGTCGGCCTGCTCATTGGCTTGACGTGCTCCATCCTTATTTCTGTTATCGCCTATGTTTGGCAGGGAAACTTCATACTGGGCATGGTTGTCGGGAGTTCACTTTTCCTGACATTGATTATCGGAACACTCGCGGGAACGGTCATCCCAATCGTCCTCTATCATTTTAAAATTGACCCAGCGGTTGCTTCGGGGCCGCTCATCACCACTTTGAACGATATTTTTTCACTCATTACCTATTTTGGGATCGCCACATTGTTCTTACACAAGCTAATGTAAAGGGGCAGCCGCCCCTTTTCATGCATTGTTTTTCAGCGGGGAAATAACCAATAAATGGTGCTTCAATACGGTGATGGCCACCGGTGTTTCATGGTAAACCTCCCCATCCGTATCCGCTCCCATCGATTCTTCCGTCTGAATGGTGATTTCCTTTCCACTGCAATGGAACAGCTCATTCGCCGGACTGCCACTACCCATTGTGACGTCCGTGGCGAGCAATTCCCTTATAAGGGCCAAATTCGTATTTTTGATAACAAAAACATTCACCGTCCCGTCATCCACTTCAATATGCTGAAAAGGAAGCTGGTTAGTCCCGATAAACCTTCCATTTGCCACAAGGACCATTACTGCTTCTCCTTCAAACTGCTCTCCATCACAGTCTATTTTATACCGGAATGGTTCCATCTCCCTCATTGTCCTTATTGTGCTTAGGTAATAGCTAACTTTTCCTAACAACGCTTTTTCGGTTTCTTTTATATTGTTGGAGGCCTCTGTCACGAGTCCAACGCCTAAGAAATTGAGAGCAAACCCGCTGTTAATTTTCATGACGTCAATGGGGACAAGGTTCCCCTTATTAATCTCCTCCGCCGCCTTCTGGATGTCCTGCGGAATGCCGAGAGTCCTCGTAAAATCATTGCATGTCCCTCCAGGTAAAATGGCCAGAATCGGCCTTTTCTCCAGGGAAGAAAGCCCATTGATGCATTCATGGACAGTTCCATCCCCGCCCAGGATGATGACAAGATCGGCCGACTTTCCATAATTGGCACAAAGCTCCCCGGCATGGCCGGGCCACTCCGTTTTTAAAAGCAACAATTCTTCAATGGCGGGGCTGAGAACGGGGATACATTCACCCAACGTTTTCTGGATGTCCTTTTGTCCGGCGTTACCGTTATAAATCAGGACTGCCCGTTTAAATTTCGCCATGCCCTTCCCTCCTGTTAAAGTCCTCTTTTAACCCCTTATACCCGGATTATTCCCATCCAATTCCATATGGCTCAGTGACAGTTTAGGGAACTCATTCCCGGGTATATCTCCATTAACCTGCTAATTTAGGAAAATGAAGAAGGAGTGAAGTATATTGGAAAATAACTATCAATTTTGGAGCGGCTGGGACCGAATTGTATACAAGCTCCCAGACTTCCTGGTGGCATTGGCTGTTCTCCTCATCGGCTGGTTAATCGCCAAGGCCATCGAAAAGGGAGTATATAAAGCCCTTTTAAAGTCCAACCTCGATAACCGCCTCTTTTCCAATGTAAAGGACAGGAAGTACTCATCAGAAAAAATTATTAGTAAAGTTATCTACTATTTAATTTTGGCTTTCGTTTTTATCCTCTTCTTTAACATTCTTGGATTAAACATTATTGCAGGACCGCTTGTAACGATGCTAACCGCCATTACAGCCGCGGTTCCAAGCCTTTTAAAAGCGGCCCTGATCCTTGTGTTTGCATGGCTGGCCGCTACTGGAATAAGCATGTTGATCCGAAAAGGCGGCCGCACATTGAGGGTTCATCAATTGGCGCAGAAACTGAACATCACCCAGGACGGCGAGGCTCCCGGGCAATTGGCTGACAGAATTGCAAAGATTGTTTTTTATCTCGTATTGCTCGTATTCCTTCCAGGTGTGCTCGCGGCACTTGACATCAACGGGATTTCCGAACCGTTTTCCACTATGCTCGGAAGTATGCTGTCCTTCCTTCCAAAATTATTCTCCGCCGCACTGATTATCCTTGTCGGTTGGTTCGTGGCGAAGCTTGTCCGAGATATTGTGGCAAATCTGCTGCAAGGGCTTGGTTTGGATAGGTTAGTTGAGCGATTCGGTGCAAAAAGGCTATTTGAAGGGACAAGCCTTTCTTCGGTAATCGGGACAATTGCTTTTGTTCTTATCCTAATCCCGACTGTCATTGCCGCATTGGAACGACTTGATTTAAAAGGCATTTCCACCCCGGCCATCCATATGCTGAACAATGTCCTGGCAATGATTCCAAATATAGTCGTTGCCATCCTGATGGTGCTTGTTGGCATATGGATTGGAAAATGGGTAAACAATTTTGTCACCGGGTTGCTTGAACGGGCCGGTTTCGATGGCTTCTTGAAAGGGATCGGAATCGGGAAGGACGCGGCATCGACATTGTCTTTATCAAAAGTCGCCGGAACGGTCGCCCAGGTACTCATTGTCCTATTATTTACTGTTGAAGCTTTGAACCTTGTAGGGCTTAACTTCCTTGTTACTCTCGCAACAGGCATTATTGCATACTTGCCAAACGTACTCGCCGCTGTGATTATTCTGATGGCTGGGCTTTGGATCGGCAACTTTGTCAAGAAAGTCCTGTCAAGCATACTCCATGGCCCTCATGATGGATTCCTTTCATCCGTCGCGAAATACGCGGTCATTGCCATTTCAATTTTCATGGCACTCGACCAGCTAGGGGTTGCCGCTTCCATTGTCAACGCAGCTTTTATTTTAACCTTGGGAGGCCTCGCCCTCGCATTCGGCCTTTCCTTTGGCCTGGGCGGCAGGGAGTTTGCAACCAAATATCTTGCACGGTTCGACCAGAAGCTTGAGCAGACAACTGTCGTAAAACCGCCTGCTGGCCAGGGAGGAAATTCAGCGGGCATTGGAGGACAGCCCGGAAACCCAATGCAAGGCGGGCATCCAGGCCAAAGAAATCCAGCTGAAAAGCCATTTACCGATCCGAACAACCATAATCCGAATGATCCCGACAATCCATTTCACAACTTATAAGAATTTAAGACACTGCCGGTGGTCCCGGCAGTGTTTTTTCTAGATAACTTTCTCTTTCCCGTAAAGGGATATTTCTTGATAGTGAAAATTTTATCAGTACAAGGGTTCAACAGATTTCAATCAAACGTTTGATTGAAATCCTCTTCTATTTCACAATAATGTTGGTTCACCAATTATAGTCGGGTTCAATTTGGGCAGCGCGAACCGTGATTGTATCTAACCGTATTCTGAGATAAACTAGAATACGATATTACTATTAAGCAGGTGTGCCATGAAGGAGTTTATTTTTAATATATTGACCGCCTTGTCTGAACTCGGTTATCTCGGAATCGCCATTGGCCTCATGATTGAAATTATCCCAAGCGAAATTGTCCTTGGGTATGGCGGGTATATGATTTCCCAGGGGACGATCAATTTTCCGCTCGCAGTTATTGCCGGGACAATCGGCGGAACCTTTGCCCAGCTGTTCCTCTATTGGGCCGGTTACTATGGCGGGCGCCCGTTTCTCGAAAAATACGGAAAATATATTTTTATCAACCGCCACCACATTGACCTATCCGAAAAGTGGTTTGAAAAATATGGATCGGGAGTCATCTTCTCAGCCAGATTCATTCCGGTGGTCAGGCACGCAATCTCCATTCCGGCAGGCATTTCAAAAATGCCTCTCTCAAAGTTTACCCTCTATACAGTTGCTGCTGTTGTTCCATGGACAATTTTCTTCCTCTATCTCGGAGTTGTCCTTGGGGAAAATTGGGCGAACATTAAGGAAGTCGCTCAGCCATATGTCCTTCCAACTCTTGGGGTTGCCATCGTCCTAGGCATTGCCTACATTTACATAAAAAGAAGGAAATAATCGATTGCCGGCTATCCGGCGATTTTTTTTGTAAAAAAAAATTTTTTAATATGGTCAAAAATGTCAGAAGTTTGTCACAAAAAGTAAATCAAAACCTGTTAAAGTAAAATCATCCCTTTTTATTCAATTCCCAACTCCCTCAGTGGCAAAGGGTTGCCTCCCACAATCCATCATGCCAAAAATTGATTTTTGTAATCGTTTGCAAACCATTTTTGTTACAAATTTTTAACATTGACTAGAAATTTTCCGGAATTTAAAATGAAGGGTGCGCTTTTCCGTAGGTGAATTTTACAAGCAAAGGGGAAAGATTTATGAAAAGAATAGGTTTAGCTTGGCAAATCCTAATTGGTCTTATTGTCGGGATTGCCGTCGGTGCTGTTTTTTACCAGAACCCATCTGTACAAGCTTACTTGCAGCCAATTGGAACCATCTTCATTCGTCTGATTAAAATGATTGTCGTCCCAATCGTCATTTCCAGCATCATTGTGGGAGTCGCGGGTGTAGGCGACATCAAAAAACTTGGGAAATTAGGCGGCAAAACACTCCTCTATTTCGAGATCATTACAACAATCGCCATCATAGTTGGATTGCTTGCGGCAAATATTTTCCAACCTGGAACCGGGATTGATATGGGCTCCCTCACTAAAGGAGATATCGGCAGCTATATGTCCACGACCGAAGAGGTCAAAAGCCATAGCATGGCCGATACATTTATAAACATTGTTCCTACTAATATTATCGATTCACTTGCACGAGGCGATATGCTCGCCATCATCTTTTTCTCCGTCTTCTTCGGCCTTGGGGTAGCCGCAATCGGCGAAAGAGGCAAGCCCGTCCTGGCGTTTTTCCAGGGAACGGCTGATGCGATGTTTTATGTTACGAATCAAATTATGAAGTTTGCTCCATTCGGGGTTTTTGCCTTGATCGGCGTTACAGTGTCCAAGTTCGGGGTCAGTTCCCTCGTTCCACTCAGCAAACTCGTAATTTTGACCTATGGAACGATGGTTTTCTTCGTCCTTGTCATTCTTGGATTAACCGCAAGAATTTTTAAAATCAATATTTTCCATCTGTTTACGATTCTTAAGGACGAGCTGATCCTTGCCTATTCGACGGCCAGCTCGGAAACGGTACTTCCGAAGCTGATGGAAAAAATGGAGAAGTACGGCTGCCCGAAAGCCATTACTTCCTTTGTAATCCCGACAGGGTACTCCTTTAACCTGGATGGTTCAACACTTTACCAGGCTCTCGCGGCAATCTTCATTGCCCAGATGTATGGCATTGATCTTAGCTTAGGCCAGCAGATCTCTCTTTTACTTGTATTGATGGTGACATCGAAAGGGATTGCCGGCGTTCCTGGCGTTTCATTCGTCGTCCTTTTGGCGACACTGGGTACGGTGGGCATTCCGCTTGAAGGCCTTGCATTTATCGCAGGGATAGACAGGATTCTTGACATGGCCAGGACAGCAGTGAATGTTGTCGGCAACTCGCTTGCTGCCATCGTAATGTCGAAGTGGGAAAAACAATTCGACGAAACCAAGGCCACTGCATACCTTGCTGAAATTAAAGACAGCCAACCTGCAACTCTTTAATTTATCCTCTAAGGTTGCCCTTTTTAAAAGGGCAGCCTTTTATTTTTTCAAAAAAATCCATCCCTTATGTTTAAGGATGGATTGTGCGTGGTATATGGTATATGTTTGGTAGTGAAAACTTGTGGATTAGTTCAGCCACTTTGTAATTTTTACATAGGTTCCCTTGCCTTCAGCTGTCTGGATTGAGAATTCATCGGCCATCCTTTTAATGGCGGGAAGTCCGGCTCCAAGGCTGCCGGAGGTTGAATACCCTTGTTCCAGCGCCCGATTGACATTCAAAATTCCTGGTCCGCAATCGATGGCATGGATTTTTACGCCTTTCGCCCCATTGCGCCCTTTAATCGTTTCGATTGAAATATAGCCCCGGCCGGCATATTTGAAGATATTGCGCGCAAGCTCCGAAATAAGGGTAATAATACGAGATTGGTCGAATGCACTAAAACCAAGCTCCTTTGCCAACTCCCGCGCAACCCGCCTGGCCGACATGATATCGCTTTCGGTCTTTATTTCAATATGTGGCTTGTCCGGAAAATGTCCATGCAACAGGCAATCCTGACTCATTTCATTTGTGATTTCAAAAACCTCCACCATTGATTCCCCCTTATAAAATAAGCCAGAAAGGCCTTGCAAATCCTTCCTGGCTTATTGGCGGTGTTTTTTTTCATGCCCCTCGCCACATCTTCTGGCAGAATTTTATATAGGAAAACGGGATAATTCGATAAGAAACTCTGCTAAAACTTCATATTTTCATGTGTATTTACTCATTTAGTATACTGGAAAACCTTACAAATAACTACAGGAATAAGTTACTAAACCAATTTTCCCAACTTTTTTACCGTTAAATTTCCACTATTTTACTTTTTAGTTGTCAACCGGAAATGTTTTTGTGCTTGTTATTATTTTCTTATGAAAATCTTAAATCATTCTATCAGTTTTTGTTGTCGGAATATGGAGAACATGTGCAGGTTTTTCCCAATATTTTTCGCCATGGACCTTCAATTTTTTCTGTGCCGGACTATTAAAGTTGCCAAGGGCATTCATGTTTTGCTAATAATAATAATAATAATAGAGATTTAGCTTCGCCATTCGGCAAACGGTACATTTACCGTGTAAAAAATAGGAGGTGTAGCCCTGGTTTTCAGGGCATTCCATTGATCGCATTTAATTTGCTGCTAGTTTTTGTTTTAATTGCGTTGACGGCTTTTTTTGTCGTGACAGAATTTGCGATTGTCAAAGTTAGAAGTTCCAGAATTGACCAATTGATTGAAGAAAACAGAAAAGGGGCTAAGGCAGCAAAACATGTCATTACGCATTTGGATGAATATTTGTCTGCTTGTCAGCTCGGCATTACCATTACAGCCCTCGGCCTCGGCTGGCTTGGTGAACCGACCATCATGGCCTTGCTTAAGCCGATCTTCACTAATTTGGAATTGAGTGAATCCATTTCAAAGGTCCTGTCGTTTGGGATAGCCTTTTCGCTCATCACATTTTTACATGTGGTTGTTGGTGAACTTGCGCCAAAAACGTTTGCGATCCAAAAAGCTGAAGCGGCCACATTATTTCTTGCAAAACCTATTATCACTTTTTACAAAATCATGTATCCATTTATTTGGGCCCTGAATGGTTCGGCGCGATTCCTTGTTGGCCTATTTGGCTTAAAGCCGGCATCCGAGAGTGAGATTGCCCATTCAGAAGAGGAACTCAGGATCATTATTTCAGAAAGCTATGAAAAAGGTGAAATCAATCAATCGGAGCTCACCTATGTAAACAATATTTTTGAGTTTGATAACAGGATTGCGAAGGAAATTATGGTTCCACGTACCGAAATCGTTACTTTTTCCATCGATGACAGTATGGAGGAAATTCTTGAAACAATCCGCCGGGAAAAGTATACCCGCTATCCCGTTGTAATTGGGGACAAAGACAATGTAGCCGGAATGGTCAACATTAAGGAAATCCTTACGGCAACATTAAAACCCGAGGCGTTAAAAGAAAAGCCGCTTACCTACTTTATTAAACCGATCATCCATGTCATTGAAACAATCCCAATCCATGAACTCCTTGTAAAACTTCAAAAGGAGCGAACCCATATGGCCATTCTGGTCGATGAATATGGGGGAACGGCCGGGCTTGTGACCGTCGAAGACATTCTGGAGGAAATTGTCGGGGAAATCCGCGATGAATTCGATGCCGACGAGGTTGCCGATATTAGGAAAATTAAGGACGGCCACTACATTATGAGCGGAAAGGTGCTTCTCGAAGATGTTAACGATATCCTTGGGATATCGATGCCCGAAGAGGATATCGATACATTGGGTGGCTGGATCCTGTCGCATACGTATGACGTTAAAATTGGGTATGTCCTGAATGAAGAAGGCTATGACTTTAAGGTAATTGATCTAGATGGACATCAGATTCTCTATGTTGAAATTAAACGCTCGGAAGCAAAGCTACCCGCCGGACAGCTTACAGAGTGATAAAAAAGAACCTTTCCTCCTAAGTGAAAGGTTCTTTTATTTGTTCATTCGTACGGTTTTGTTAAGCCTAATGGGGTTATGCGAGAATGCCGAGGTGAACCATGTTACCTGATGGATCCACTACAGTCCAGTTTTCATTTACATTGAATCCGAGAGCCTCTAGTTTGCCGGAAGCCTCTTTCCGTTCCTGTTCACTTGGAAAAATGAGCGAGAATTGTTTCAGGCCGACACTATTTTCTGGAGGCGGCGGAGCTCCTGCACCATTCCACGTATTCAGGCCAAGGTGGTGATGATACCCGCCCGTGGACATAAACAAAGCCTGGGGATAGCGGCTTACAAGATCAAAGCCCAATCCTTCCCCGTAAAATTGCTTTGCCTTCACTAAATCGGCAACATGCAAATGGATATGCCCCATAATCGTACCAGCCGGCAACCCTTCCCATTTGCTTCCTCCCGCTTCCGCCAGAATGCCTTCTGCGTCCAGTTGCTTCGTTGCCATTTCAACTTCATTGCTCTGCCAATTCCATCCTGAAGAAGGGCGATCAGCATAAATTTCAATTCCATTCCCGTCCGGGTCGTCCAGATAAATTGCCTCGCTAACAAGATGGTCTGCCGCCCCAATCGGATATCCGAGCTCGAGGATATGCCGCAAAAATTTCCCCAGCTCTAAACGGCTTGGCAAAAGCAGCGCAAAGTGGTATAAGCCGGTCGTCCTCCCCTGTTTTGGGATCGCATTCGCAGGCTGCTCAAGCGTAAGAAGACCCTCCCCCCCACTTCCAAGAATCGCCTTCGTTTCCGATTGTTCCAGTACTTCACAGCCAATGACCCTCTTATAAAATTCGAGTGAACGCCCAAGGTTCTCTACTTTAATATGGACATTGCCGATAAATGTATTTGGCGGCTGATGGAACTTCATTTCCATTGCATTCCCTCCTTCATATTTATTTAAGAAATGTTAGTATAAAGGATTGTTTTCGTCAAACAATGGCTTCTCTCATCCTCATTAGTCTATTATTAAATCCTTTCCCTCATTCACCGGCAAATTAATCCTTCATCCAGAGAAACTTGTCGAAAATATTTACCAATTTCTTCTTGCGTTCTAATTTTTTAGAACGTATAATCATTTTAAATCGAAATAGAAACTTAGATTGGAGATGAGGGGTTTTATGGAGCCAAAAATAATGGAAATCAACCTGGAGCAGCAAAAACTCATTTCTACCCCGCTAAGGGTAAAAATTATTTACTTATTATCCGAGGAGACGATGACAGCCAAACAGGTTGCCGATGAACTCGGCAAAACCCCCGGCAGTATCCATTACCATATTCAACAACTTTATAAAGGTGGAATCCTCGAACTTGCCGAAACGCGTGAAAACAAGGGGATTGTAGAAAAGTATTATCGTTCAAAAGCCACCCATTTCAACTTAAACATAAAGGACCCAGCCCGAAAAGGGATACGCACAAAAGGAATAAGCCTTGAATTTACAGATGAGGAATTAAAAGAGTTCGAGGAGGAATATGACAACCTCCTTGAAAAGTGGCTTAAGAAAACCGTCGCGCATAAGGAAGGGCGTACCTCCTTCACGGTTTCACTCGAATTGAAAAAGGATCTTACCGGAGAGGACGTGCAATGATGGAACACGCCGTCAAAAGAAATCTGTATCTTTTTGTCCCCGCTAAAATGATTGCTGTGCTTGGTTCATCGATTTACAGTTTTGCCATTGGGCTATATATCCTAAGCCAGACCGGGTCGGCCCTCAACTTCTCGATCACGCTCCTGATGGGAAGCATACCGCGGATTGTACTATCCCCGCTGGCTGGTACGGTTGCGGATCGCTTTGACCGAAAAAAAATTATTATAGCGACAGACTTCGCGTGTGCCGCCTGGCTTGGCATTGTATTTTTCCTGTTTACATTCGTTACGAAAGAAATCTGGCTACTCTATTTGGCTACAGCCGTCCTGACTTCACTAAATACCTTTTACTCAACAGCGGTTACCTCCACAATCTATAACATGGTTGGCCCGGACCACCTTCAGAAGGCGATGTCGCTTAACCAAACGGCTATTTCCTTATCAACGATTCTTGGCCCCGTTCTTGGCGGCGCGCTGTTCGGATTATTCCCTGTTAATTCCTTCATGGCCATTAACATCGCCGCATTCACTATTTCTGGCATATTCAGCCTTTTTATAAACTATCACCTGTTTGCCGAGAAGAAAGAAAAAGAAAAAAGCAAAGGTTTTTTCCATGATTTAAAGGAAGGATTCACGTATGTTAAAAATGAGTCGTTCATCAAAAGCATTGTTTTTTTCGCGATAGGGCTGAACTTCTGGTTTGCGGCCGCCCCGATCGCACTCCCTTATATTGTTATGGTCGTCCGGAAAATGCCGTCCTACCAACTCGGCATCATTGAAGGCGCTTTCTCGATTGGAACATTGCTGCTTGCCGTGATCCTTACCGTCCGCCCAGAAATAAAAAGAAAAGACCGGGCCATCCTTGGCGGGGTCGCGGGTATGTCGATAATCATCATTCTGTTCGGCCTTCCGAGCCTGCCAGCCGCAGCGGGTATATCAAACAGTTTCATCTTCATTTATATGATCGTCCTTGCCCTCATCATGTCTTCCCTTGGCATGGTCATTAATATGCCAATCTTCGTCCTGTTGCAAAAGAAGACGCCCGACGAACTGCGCGGCAGGGTAATGTCCCTTCTTGAGGCAGGCGCCGGTGGGATGATGCCCATAGGACTGATCCTTTTCGGCTTCCTGTTTGAAAAGGTTCCAGCATGGCTTTTAATGGGAGTCAGCGGTGGCTGTGTCCTTTTGCTCGTAGCCTATCATTTTTATAAAAGGACATTCGCAACTCATTTGGAGGAAACAAAAACGGAGGAAACCCCTGTTCCTGCTCACTCGGGAACTTAATCCAGATTCCAAAAAGCGCCGGCAAAAACCGGCGCTTTTTTAATGTTAAATGGATTTCTTGTGTATTCAGCCCGAACAGCCCGGCTGCGGCTGGCTAGGAAAGGGTAACCCGATTCTTTCCTTCTTTTTTGGACGTGTACTGCGCTTTGTCAGCCCGTTCCAATAATGATACAATCGTATCCCCTTTCAAATAGCCTGCTATTCCAAAGCTGGATGTTACCCTTCCCGCAATTGAAAAATCATGCTGTTCAATTCTTTCTCTCAGGCTTTCGGCTAAATTGGCTGCAGACGATTCCTTTTCTTTTAAAACAATGATGAATTCTTCGCCTCCCCACCTGCCAAACAATTCGTTCGGGCTAAGGGAATCCTTAATAAGGAAAACA
Source organism: Neobacillus sp. YIM B06451 (assembly GCF_032667185.1). Classification (NCBI taxonomy): domain Bacteria; kingdom Bacillati; phylum Bacillota; class Bacilli; order Caryophanales; family Bacillaceae; genus Neobacillus; species Neobacillus sp. YIM B06451. The sequence continues at coordinate 36,265 of NZ_JAVFKJ010000022.1, forward strand.
AACTCCTTTAAAACAGCATCTCCTACATGGTGCCCAAACCGGTCGTTGATCGTTTTAAAATCATCAATGTCAAAGAAGATAATGGAAAAAGCTTGCTCAGTATCGCCTGATTCTTTAATATGGCCATCAAGCCATTCATCGAGTTGATAGCGATTGGCAATCCCCGTCAATGAATCGGTATACGCTTCCCGTTTCGCCGCAGCCAACTCAGAATAGACACCAACTAAATGGTGGGCAAAATACAAAACAACAATATAGACACTATTCGCCAAATAAAACTGTAAAAGAGAGTCAATTTCTTCCGCATTAAACCTTCCAGCATTCATAGCTCCCGGCACAACGGTGATTCCCATGACAATCAGCGAAAAAATAAGGCCTTGCTTATTTTTCAAAGTGAGAAAGATATACATCATATAAATCGGCATCCAAATAATAAAATCCCCCAAAGAATCATAGCGAGGTTTCAATAGGACATTATAAAGCGCATCATAAAACGTAATAATGTGGTACATCGTTACAAGGAACAGGTTTGAAAGCTCAACAAACCGAATAGCACGATTCCTATATAACAGAAGCCAGCTAATGCTAAACCAGCCAATTAAGACTGTATTGATTATCGAACTAAGCTGATACTCTGCGTTAGCGTTATTCTGCAAATAATTGTTTAAAAAGAGTGAAACGAGAACACATGGAACAACCCATAAATAAATCGTCCGTTTCAATGAATAAAGCGACTTATGCTGTTTATCCATCCAGCTGCCTCCATGCCCCCCGTTTTTACTGGCGTATTCATTAATAAGAGGTATGTATATTACTTAAATAGTAGGCGGAAAGGCCTATAAATACAAGAGGGATTTTACAATTATTATCCAAAATTTACCGAAATTTTAAAATTCTAGCTTACCCAAAACCAGATGAATATTATTATGTTATTTTTCAAATGGGGATTCAACATTTCTCATACATCATTTCCTATTCTAATAAAAATGCCGGACTATTAAAAATAGGCAGTTTCGAAGAAAAAATGTATGATGGTACGAAAGGAGGAATTTCATGGAAGCTTTGTTTCGTTATAACTGGATGGTTAGAGAGGAATGGTACCGTTGGTGCGAAGGCCTGAGCGAGGAAGAACTTCTTGCAGAACGGACTGGTGGGGTTGGAGGAATCCTTAAAACACTGTTTCATATTATCGATGTGGAATGGAGCTGGATTCGTATCATCCAGGGAAAGCCTGACTTCCAGGAAAAATTCGAAGACTTTAACTCGCTTCAAAAGGTAAGGGAGCTCGATGCAAAGTTCCGTGTTGAAGTAGAAGAATTCGTTAGGAATTGGGAATCCAGCATGGAAAACAACCTTCATCAAGAAACTGAGCCGGACGGGAGTGTGTCAACTGACACATGGGGCGAGGTCATGCGCCATGTGATCGTGCATGAGGTCCACCATATTGGGCAATTATCCGTTTGGGCAAGGGAGATTGGAAGGAAGCCGGTTTCGGCCAATTTTATCGGTCGAGGGCTCCTAACGGCACAAACCACTGAGCAATAGCAAAAGGCATCGGGCTACCCGATGCCTTTAACAGATTTTTGGCCAGAAGCTGTACATAAAAAGAATTACAATTAGTGTTGTGACGACAGCTATTTTATCAAGACTTAGTATTCAATCCTTTAAATCCGTATTTCTCCAGTACCTCCAGTGACTCACTTCCAGTTAAGTACTCGTAAAATTCAGTTGCTTCTTTCAAATGGCGGCTGTCCTTCATAATGCCAAGAGGATAAATGATTGGACCGTGTAAATCCTCTCCCGCCGTATTGGTAATCTCCACTTTTTTGGAGCCCATGGCATCGGTTTTATACACTAGCCCTGCATCCACATTGGCGGTTTCCACATAGGTAAGCACCTGGCGTACGTCCTTGGCGTAAACCACCTTTCCCTCAACCGCCTGCCAGACTCCGAGGTGTTCCAGTGTTTCCCTCGCATATTTTCCCGCGGGGACCGATTCCGGAGTCCCAATCGATAGTTTATCCGCTTTAGCCAAATCTTCGAATGTACGGATGGGGTTCTGTGCATTTTTCGGGATAACGAGAACAAGCTCGTTGCCTATAAGATTTGTCCTTTTTTCAATCAGACCCTCTTCCTCCAGCTTGTCCATTTTGTCTACGGCTGCCGAGAAAAAGATGTCAACCGGGGCCCCCTGGGAAATTTGCTGCTGCAATGCTCCTGAAGAGCCAAAGTTATAGTTAATTTTTATACCCGCATGTTCTTTTTCAAAATTGGCGGCGATTTCATTTAAGGCGTCCTGCAGGCTCGCAGCCGCAGAAACGGTCAGCTCGATTTGTTTTTCTCCCAGCTTCCCTTTCTCGGCACAGCCCGAAACTGCCATTATTAATAGAACCAACGCTATCAAACTAAATTTCCTCACATACGCTCTTCCTTCCCGGGGTGAAACCATTTATCCGTCAATCGAAAATTTCATTTTGGATTGAAGTTCTATTTACTGTATAGGCTGAATAAAAATTTATTTTTTTATGGAACCGTTATGGTTGATTTCCGTTCCGGGCACACGCTTTCCGCGGGGCGTCAGTGGAGCCTCCTCGGCGCTAGCGCCTGTGGGGTCTCCACCTTGCCGCTGCATCCCGCAGGACACTGAATGGCACCCTCGAATTCGCCCACGCACGAAGAAAATGCGTAGCATTTTCGAGGAGTCGGTGCCCTCCGCTCCAATCAACTTGCATTTCAAATTCATTGTATAAGTAAATTTATTTAAACCNCACTGAATGGCACCCTCGAATTCGCCCACGCACGAAGAAAATGCGTAGCATTTTCGAGGAGTCGGTGCCCTCCGCTCCAATCAACTTGCATTTCAAATTCATTGTATAAGTAAATTTATTTAAACCTAAATTATACTTTTGATTATACACTACGGCGGTATTGATTTCTGAGATAGCAGGCTCTTGTCTTAAAGGTTTCATATATGAAAAAACGCCCGGAGGAGGACCAGGCATTTTTTAACCCTTGATCTTGCTATCCAAGCTTTTTCTCATAGCACGAGCATTCATGAACCCTTTTAAAGCGTCCCTGGATTTCCTCTTTCTTTTCGCCGACATAATGGCCATACGCCTGAACAAGGTGAAAACCTTGAAGGCTGATGTTCAAAGCCTGCCTAATTTCCTCTTTCCCTTCCATATACACCTGAAGGTACGAATCGACTTTTTGAAATTCATTTTTCACATACCATTCATTTACCCAATCATCATCCCTTGTCCATGCCTCAAAACGGTTCAGGCCTTTCTCCCTTGCCACTTTTTCGGCTTCAAGCAATAGCTGTTTTCCGATACCCAGTCTCCGAAAATCCGGGTGGATGGCAATATGCCATATCATGCCGCCCAAACCTGTCCCTCTCGAACATACCGTTCTTTCCTCGATCTCATATTCTACATCAATTAACCCGACCACAAGGCCATTCTCTATCGCAACAAGTTCAATAGCGGGATTTTCATATGTTTCTTTTTCTCTTAATACATTTTCATAATAGGCTGTGTCCAAAAACGCCAGCACCCTGCAGCGCACCCAGCCTGTCTCATCATCTGATCGATACGGCCTGATTTCCAATCCGTCCGCCTCCTAATATTTTTCGTTTTGAAGCTATTAAACTCCATAAATAAAGACCTTCGTCCGAATCACGAAGGTCTAAAGTGTACTCAATCTTTTGCAAATTAATTTTTCCTAGTTTGAGGGGTATGAACCAACGCGACTCTAATCACGGATATAAAATTACTAGTTTTCATGTTAATCCCCTCCTTCTCCAACAATTTCCTTACAAGATTCATTGTATGGTTATCTTCGTAAAAAGTAAATACCCCTATATGGTTATTCGGACAATGTACCGGGAGAAGGTGATCGGCAGCCCGGCCTGCGTGGAGTTTTTTTCAAAAATCTTAGTGATTTCCGCCAGGTTATCTTCTAGCATTCTTTTATAAACACTCGGTTTTTGGCCAAAACACCGCCACTTTATGACATCAACTGGCATGTGCAAATATTCCGTGGCCTCTATATGTTCAATCTCAGCTGAGGAAAAGCTACCCGCTTCAAGGCGTTTTCTAATCTGATTTAGGATTGGTGTGCCCTCCTTCTTTTCAAAAAAGATTGGGAATAGAAGGGGCAGCTCCTTCCCAAGTTCGTCCCCGGGATGAAGGCCAAGCACCGTTCCGCCCTCCTTAACTGCTTCTTTTAAGAAAGGATAGGCGGATGTCGGGCCTTTTCGGATATAAGCGCAATCAAATGGTCCCAGCTCTACTGGCAATCCATTCTTTGAGTTCCCTGTGACGAAGGAGACATTCGCCCGTTTTTTCTCATTTCCGGCAGCGGTGAACGTTTCCGTTGCATCAAAGCCAACAATCTCCTTTGCAATTTCCGCGCACTGGAGCGTGAATTCCCCATCGCCGCACCCTATATCAAGAACTTTTTTATCTTTTACCATCTTCAAAACTTCCGCATCAAAAACGGTCTCTCCATTTGGCTCTGATATCGAGGAGCTCCACGTGTACCGGTATTTGCCTTCCTGGTTTCCAATGTGTTTGTACCATTCCATGGAATGTGGCGGAAGCCAGTCCGAAAGAGCGGCCGGGTCGGTCAGCATGTATTTTCCTCCTTTTTTTAACAAGCTAAAACGTCCAGGCCATCGAAAAAAAACAACGCAGCCATTGGATATTTTTGTCATATATATTGAATCACATTTACAACAATTGGTATAATTATTATATAATTCAAAAAATGAAATTCGAGAATAGCACATAACCATTTTTAAGGAGTTGGTTAAATGAGAAATGTGGACAAAAGTGGCAAAGCCATAGTATTGGCTTCCTTAATCCTTAGTGCAGCGGTCAATCTACTTATCCTGCCGTTAAGTATTTATATTGGGAATTTACCAACCACTCCACCAACAAATACGGTTTCCGGCTTTACAATCCGGTTCCTTTTTATTCAGTTCCTCCCGTTACTCTGGCTTGGAATAAGCATTTACCACTGGAGAAAAGGGTTAAAAGCGGAACGCAATCCTATTCTATAATTCTCTTGCAATGGGCGCCAGGCACTCTTTTTACAAAGGTGGCTGGTGCCCACTTTATTTTTCATAACGCCTGCCATATTGGTTCGACATCATAAATCGATATTCTCCACGATAACTTCATCCCAGGACATGCCCCCATCCCCTGTTTTATACAACAAAGCGCCTTCCTCATTCCCAATCGCCATCCAACCTTTACTTTCGTTAATAAAATCAAAAGCCAGGATCCTCGCATTTTCCGGAATCAAGCTTTTAACAGAATCAACAATCCTCCACTCATTAACAAATGCATACATTTCATTCCGGTTGCTAACAAGCCACATCCTGTTCAAACTCACAGCGTCCATTTCCAGTTCATATTCACCACCATTTTGCATAGGGAATTCGGGAGCTTTGATAATGTCCCAGCTTCGGCCACCATCCTCCGTTGCATACAAATACATTTCCACATGGTCCTTTCGAAAATGGAGAGGGATAAACCCAACCGAATCACTAAAGAAGGTTGGGGTTTGCAAGTCAAAGAAATGATCTCTTGGCATTTGCTCTGTAACAGGGAGGGAAAAGAATACCCAGTCCTCTCCTCCATTTATTGAACGATAAATCCATGGGGAACCGCTTGCAACAAGCGGAATCCAGCCCTCATCATTTGAGGAAAAGACAGCCTTTGATTTGTTGCCATCGATCGGGATTTCTTTCTTTGTTGATCCTCCTGATATAGCGATCCAGGTTTTGCCGCCGTCTTCAGTTTTCGCAAGCTCTATATGACTGCCGCCCGCTCCTATACCCTTTACATAATTCGTCATCCAGCCAGTCTTTTCATTTAAAAAATGAAGCCCAATTATTTGGCTCACTGTTGAAAGCGGTTCGCTTTTCGTCCAGGTTTCCCCTCCGTCCGCTGTATAAACAAGCTGCTTATCCGCAAACTCCTTTGTGGTCAGCCAAACATCATTTTCGTCCAAAATGTACGTGGGAAAAGTTATATCTCCTCCGGGCGTTACATCTCGCCAGTTCTTGCCTCCGTCCTCAGTCTTTAATAATCTTCTACTCGAATCCTTCAAAGCAAACATCCACCCTTTGCTTTCATTGATCATCCTAAGGTGCATCACATAAGGGAGGTACTGGTTTTCCATCTTTTTTACCGCAGCACGTTTGGCATTTGTTTGATCGGTATTACAGCCAGCAATCAATATCACGCAGCATATTAGTAAAACAGCGGCCAAAGTCCTTCTTCGATTCATGTAGTCCCCCCTAATCCTCTTCCTTCCTGGCTTTCCGAATTCAATCAAACGTTTGATTGAATTTCATAAACCTATGGGAATTAAGATTTTGCCTTCTATAGTTTAGAAAAATCCTCAACCATTTTTTGAAACTCTTCATGTTCTTCAAGGAACGGAATGTGGTTGCTTTTTTGAAAAATATAAAGTTTTGAATCTGGAATCAGTTCGGCTATTTCCTTTGAAAAATCAACAGGGCACTGCGAATCATACTCTCCGCAAAAGACAATAGCCGGAATGCGTATTTGCCTAATCCTCTCTCTGATATCATAAGCAGGTAACTCAGTATAAGAATAATAGTCCAGCCGCTTTTGAACCACTTTTCCGCTACTCGGTTTTGAAAAGTACTCTTCAAATTTCTCCGGGTCATAAAGCGACATTTCCGTCCATTCCCTGCTCGCTTTCATCCTTTCCTCCCTAGAAGACTCAGCGGACTTAAGGATTGAAAGCAGTTCTTTCAGGCGGGGGTTAAGCGGATTGTTCCCGCAATAGATGCTTCCACTATGTTCCATATAGCCTTTCGACGCCGAAGCTCCGCCCACCATGACTTTTGTTAAGGAATCGGGAAACGAGGAAGCGTAAACCAAGCCAAGCATCCCTCCGGTCGAGTGTCCGGCATAGCCCCACTTCTCGATATTCAAGGCGCTTCTTAATGCTTCCAAATCAAGGGCCGTTTCTTCCATGCTCAGTTCTTTATCAATGTAAACTTTGCTTGAATAGCCGGCTTCCTTTAAATTCACCAAATAGACTTTAAATGACTGGGTGAACATATCAGCGAAGTAGTTCCCCCGTTCGTTGAATTCACTATACAAATGCGTAATGCATAGCGGCTCCCCGCTCCCGCAAACAAAGACCTCAAACGTCCCTCTATATGTGCTTATAAGTTCTCTTTTCCACATAGTTACCTCCAAGCAGATTATATCTCTACTTATTCTCGTTATCGAAGGATTATCCTTTAAAAAGAAGAAGGTTAGCTGAAAACAAAAAACCCGCCTATTACAGACGGATATTAGAAAAACATTCTTTTAACCCAAAGCTCCTATGTAACCATTGTGGCCTTGGATCTCTTCTGATCCTCATCAGCCTGGTTATCGTCACCTTTATTCTTATACGCAATTGCTCGGGCCTCGTATGCCCTGGCGATTCCCGGAAGGTTCCCGATTTCTGTAAGGATGGCAATTGCCTTAGTAGCATACTCAATAATTTCCTCCTTCCCCGCAGGCACCATGCCCTTGTTTCCTAAATCAGAGAGAATAATCCAATACCAGCCTATCCCTTGCTTATGATCAGCTGACTCCCCTTTTTCAAAGGCCACCTTCGCTTGATTTAGTAAGGACAGGCCGTCTTCAATTTGCCGGCTGGACAATAGGTTAATTCCTGTTGAAAAAAGGCTTTGGGCATACGCAATCGAATCTCCCGAAAGCTTCGCGCTCTCAATTTCCTTTTTATTGATTACACTTGCTTCTTCACGCCGCCCCAGCTGGCGGAGCATTCCTGCCTGGCGAAGATAGCATTGGGCCAATAATTTGTATGCAGGTACCGCTTCAGCTAAATTACGCTCGATGAAATTCGCAACCTCTAATTCAACTTCGCGATAATACTCCAATGCCAATTCATATTTTTCCTGCTGCTCGTATAAAACAAGTGCCTCTTCTAGCTTTTTCTCCAATAAAAGCAACTGATTCTCCATTTGATACCCCCTGCAACATTTTTATCTTCTTATGTTGACAGTTCTATTTCAATTCCAAGGATTCCTTCTTACTTATCCATTAATGGTAAAAATGAGAAAAAACTAATCTCCCCAAGATGCTCTAATAGTCTCTATAAACCTAAACAATTATAGACTCTGGAAGTATGCACAAATTGCTCTATAACTGAATCAACTTCTTCACTATCTTTAATTACGAACCAATAGTCTGCCTGACCCACGCTGCCCTTAACTGTTGATGTCCAGAAAAAATCAACTCAAAAAACAACTCACAAGCAAACGTGTAGTCAACCCGAATAAAGCCTGCTATAATTGACACTTGCGCTCAAAAAAGAAGTCTATGTCTAGTGAGAATTGCTTTTTCATATGCTTGAAGAGCCAAAGCTTTTGTACGAACACGATTCTCATGGCGAATCTGATTTTCATCTTGGCAATCACTGATCCATGGTTTAGACCGGTTTTTTTGGTGCATACTTGAGTTAATAAATATTTATCTAAAAGGGGAATACATCATGAGCGGCTATAACGCAGTATCAGCAAAAAATACAGAAAATGCTCCAAACGGTAACGGTCTATATTCACAATCTGTAGCTTTCTCCCATTACAATAATCTTTCAGCTCAATTACCTATCGAACCCAAAACTGGTCAATTGGTAGCTGGTGGGGTAAAAGAGCAAGCTGAACAGTGCTTTAAAAATATCAAGGCAATTGTAGACAGCATCGATCATGTTATGAGCGATATTGTTAGAATCACGGTATTCGTTAAAGATATCAAAGATGTTGACGCTGTAGACGAAGTTTATAAAACATTCTTCCCAACTTATGTTCCTGCACGGACAACTGTTGCAGTTGAAGCTTTGCCTATGGATGCATTGGTGCAAATTGAAGCACTTCTTTCACACGGTGAAGGTACAATTCCAAACGCACCACAAGCAGGCGACCTTATCAAGCTTACAAATAACACGGCCAATGCACCTACAAATCCTCTATCTACCCAAACCGTGGCTTTCTCTCATTACAATTATCTTTCAGCTCAATTGCCTATGGATCCAAAAACAGGCAGATTGGTTACTGGAGGCGTCAAAGAGCAGGCTGCACAGAGCTTGAAAAATATTAAGGCAATATTAGAAAGCATCGACGTTCCTTTTGACGATATTGTTAAAATTACAATCTTCCTTAAAGACCTTTCGGATATTGAAGCGGTAAACGAAGTTTATAAAACGTTTTTCCCAGATTCCGCTATCGCCAGGGCCGTAGCCTATGTCCCTGCACGGACAGTAGTTGCAGCTTCAGCTTTACCTATGGATGCTTTGGTACAAATGGAAGCAGTGGTGTCACACGGAGATGGTACGCCTCCACAAGCTGTTGAAGACAGACATGGAATCGTTATTTGGGCAAACAACACTGAAAATGCACCAAAGAGTCCTCTGTCTACGCAAACTGTAGCGTTCTCTCATTACAATCATCTTTCAGGTCAATTACCTTTGGATGCAAAAACTGGCCAATTGGTAGCTGGTGGTGTAAAAGAGCAAGCTGAACAGTGCTTGAAAAATGTTAAGGCTATTGTAGAAAGTATCGATCACGTTATGGACGATGTGGTTAAAGTAAATATCTTCGTTAAAAATATTGAAGATATGGATGCTGTAGACGAAGTTTACAAAACATTCTTCCCAGGCGGAGTTCCTGCACGAAGAACAGTTGGCGTATCGGCCTTACCTGAAGATGCTTTAATCCAAATCGATGTAGTTGTATCAAATGCTGAAGGAACACCTCCAAAAGCATAACAGGCATTAGTTTGTAATTACAGGAACGATCAAAGTTACTTGTTAATGCGAAATCGCTTATCCTATTCATAATAAGGGGCTGGCTCAAATGAAAATTGAGACAGCTTCTGTTTTTTAACAGCGCAGATGAAAAAGGCATCAAGATTTTAGCCAAATATGGCAGAAATCTTGATGCTTTTTTAGTTACTTCTAATAGGAGTAGAGGTTTAAAAAATATTAGATTTTTTTAATTCATTTACCCAAAGGTATGCGATTTGGAAAGTCTTTTTTCCCGTAACACTTACTACCGTTGTGAGTCCAAACTACTCCACCGTCACAGATTTGGCCAGATTTCTCGGCTTATCGACGTCGCAGTCGCGGTGGAGAGCTGCGTAGTAAGCTAAAAGCTGCAAAGGTACAACAGAGATAAGTGGTGTTAATTGCTCATGAACGACTGGCAGGACAAAGGTATCTTCGTCTGTTTCCAGCCCTTTCATGGAGATGATGCAAGTGTTGGCTCCGCGGGCTGCCACTTCTTTAACATTGCCGCGGATGCTCAGATTGACGTTTTCCTGGGTCGCTAGGGCAATAACCGGGGTTCCTTCCTCAATCAGGGCGATGGTGCCGTGCTTCAACTCGCCGCCGGCAAAGCCTTCTGCCTGAATGTAGGAAATTTCCTTCAACTTTAACGCGGCTTCAAGGCAGACATAATAGTCTACAGCCCTTCCAATAAAGAAGGCGTTTCTTGTGACGGTCAGGAATTCCCGGGCGATATGTTCGATGATTTCCTTTGAGTCGCACAGTGCTTCCATGGCGTTCGCGACAATGCCAAGTTCCTGTACAAGGTCGAAGCCAATTTCTCGGCCGCGGCTCTTCGCTGAAACATCGGCTAGAATCGCCAGGACAGCCAGCTGGGCGGTGTATGCCTTTGTGGATGCGACGGCAATTTCAGGTCCAGCGTGGAGGAGCAGCGTATAGTCTGCTTCACGGGAAAGAGTTGAGCCCGGTACATTTGTAAGTGTCAGGGCTGGATAACCCATTTCCTTGACCTTTACAAGGACTGCACGGCTATCGGCTGTCTCACCGCTCTGTGAAATGAACACAAAAAGCGGCTTTTCAGAGAGTAGCGGCATGTTGTAACCGAACTCGCTCGAAATATGCACCTCGACAGGAATCCCTGCGAGCTTTTCAATCAACTGCTTCCCGACTAGCCCAGCATGGTAAGAAGTCCCCGCAGCAATAATATACATCCTGTCGGAAGCCTTGATCGCGTCAACAATCTCGCTGGCAATGGATAGTCCACCGTTTACATCCTGGTACTTTTGGATGATTTTCCGCATGACAAGTGGCTGCTCGTCAATTTCCTTCAGCATATAATGGGGATATGTGCCTTTTTCAATATCACTGGCATCAAGTTCTGCCTTGTATGGCGCCCGGCTGATTGTTTCGCCTTTCAGGTTCTGGATTGTCACTTCTTCCTTTTTAACAATGACAATTTCCTTATCCATAAGCTCTACAAATTGGTCTGTCACCTGCAGCATCGCCATGGCGTCACTCGCGACAACATTGAACGTATCACCTAGGCCCACGAGCAGCGGGCTCTTATTTTTAGCGACATAAATGGTTTCATTATCTTCTTCATCCAGCAAAGCAAGCGCATATGACCCCTTTAGAAGGTTTAGCGCCTTACGGAAGGCCTCAAGCGTGCTCAGGCCCTCTTTAGCAAAAAGGCTGATCATCTGGACGATGACTTCCGTATCTGTATCGCTCTGAAGTTCGACATCCTGCAAATATTCGCGCTGAAGTTCCGAGTAGTTCTCGATCACCCCGTTATGGACGAGGGTAAACCTGCCTGAGCTGCTTTGATGCGGATGCGCATTCCGTTTACTAGGCGCACCATGGGTTGCCCAGCGGGTATGGCCTATTCCGGCACTCGCTTCGACACGTGTGTCGACAATCTCCCTTAGGTCAGCAATTCGGCCTTTTTCCTTGAATACCTGTACGCCATCACTGTTCATAATAGCGATCCCAGCTGAATCATAACCACGGTATTCAAGCTTTTCTAGGCCTTTCAGCAAAATTTCCTTTGAATCTTTAGTTCCTATATATCCAACAATTCCACACATATTCATGTCCTCCTGTTGCAAAGAGGGCAAGACCGTACCGAGGGCAAAGCTTGCCCCCTTATCTCCGTAATCTTCTATTAGGATGCCTTTGCGGAACACCTTTTATTTATGCGCAGCTTGCTTCCCTTTGTCCACCGAGTCGCCTCAATGCTTTAAGGAGCAAGATTCGGCCGTGCGCTGCGGCCGGGAGGCATCCGCCGAAACCTTCGATAAACCTCCACCTCGTCAACTAACCCCTTTTCCGTTCAGGTTAGTTCTGGCGCTTTGTAATTTGGCAAACCTCTGCCCACCTTTCCATTCTTGAATAAATTAGCTTTTTAGCAAACAAGCAGTTTACATATTACCTGAAGAACGTATATCCGTCAATATGAAGTGTTTCCCGGTTTTTTACCTAGGCGGATGGAACTAAAACCTCCCTCGATGCTAATAAAATATGCATAAGGGAACGCGTCTGTTCCCTTATGCATAGGATAAGCACTATTCCTTTAAACCCATTTCCGCTTCTACCACTGTGGCAATCCGGTTAACATAGTCTTTGCACAGCTCCTCGGTCGGTGCCTCTGCCATGACGCGTACGAGCGGCTCTGTTCCAGATGGACGGACAAGGATTCGCCCATTTCCGGCCATTTCTGTTTCAACCTGAGTAATGATTTCCTTTACTTTCTCATTATCGGTTACATGGTATTTGTCCGTTACCCGGATGTTGACCAGGATTTGCGGGAATTTTTGAATTTCACTTGCTAGCTCGGATAGCGGCTTCTTTGTCGCCTTCATGATATTCACTAGCTGCAAGCCGCTCAAAAGCCCATCACCGGTTGTATTGTAGTCGAGGAAAATGATATGCCCGGATTGTTCCCCGCCAAGATTGTAACCATTTTTCTTCATTTCCTCTACCACATATCGGTCGCCGACAGCCGTCTGGACACTTTGGATACCGTTCCGCTCCAGCCCTTTATAAAATCCAAGGTTGCTCATAACAGTTGATACGACAGTCGAATGTTTAAGCCTGTTATGTTCCTTTAAATACTTGCCGCAAATGTACATGATTTGGTCGCCGTCCACGATTGCGCCGTTTTCATCAATTGCAATGACACGGTCGCCGTCCCCGTCAAATGCAAGCCCGATATCCGCTCCTTTTTCTTTTACAAAAGCAGCCAGGGCCTCTGGATGGGTGGAGCCCACTCCCGCATTAATATTCAGGCCGTTTGGTGAAGCGCCCATTGTTGAAAGGTCGGCCTCAAGATCTGCAAACAGATGGGTCGCCAGTGAAGACGTCGCTCCATGCGCGCAGTCAAGCGCAATATGGATACCTGAAAAATCTTCATCAACCGTTTGTTTAAGGTATTGAAGGTACTTCTGCCCGCCTTCAAAATAATCATTCACAAGGCCAAGATTGGCTCCTATTGGTCGGGGCAGGTTGTCCTCAGGCAAATCCATCAGCTGTTCAATTTCATTTTCCTGTTCATCGGATAGCTTGAATCCATCCGGACCGAAAAATTTGATTCCGTTATCTTCAACAGGATTGTGCGATGCGGAAATCATTACTCCCGCTTGCGCCCCCAATGCCTTTGTAAGATAAGCTACCCCAGGCGTGGAAATAACGCCAAGCCTCATTACTTCCGCACCGATTGACAGAAGGCCTGCGACAAGCGCGCCCTCAAGCATGTGGCCCGATACTCGGGTATCACGCCCGATAATCACTTTTGGCCTCTCTTTATCTTTCGTGAGGACAAATCCCCCGAACCTTCCTAATTTAAAAGCAAGCTCCGGTGTCAGCTCGCTGTTTGCGACACCCCGTACTCCATCGGTCCCGAAATATTTTCCCATTCTACAATCGCTCCTTCTGCTAAATCCACATCAAATTAAATGGTTGCTATGCATCTGTTTTTGTTATCGTAACGGTAGCTGTTGTTTTGGCCATTCTCCAGGAAACATCTTGAGGCCCGTCGACCTCTATGTCAACATCGTGATCTCCTTCTTCCAAACCCGACAATTCAACAAACAGCCGGAAATCGGACGGCCCGATTGAATCAATTTTCTCGGACGGCCCATAGACAAGCAAGCTTGTGCTGCCGCCTTCCGGGTCTTTGAAGACAACCTTTTGATCAGGGGAAAGCCCCCTTATATTGACTGGGATGGAAGAAATCTGTTTTTCTTCCTCTCCCTTACGCACCTTCACAGTTATTTTCACCAGTTCTGGAGAAACCTTTTTGATTCCCTCCGAAATGATGACTGGAACAGTAACCGTTCCACTTTCTTTTATTTTGCTTAAATCAACTTCTGCCCTAACAGCTTTTGTGGCGGCGAGGACGGCCTCATCGGCTGTGATAACAGCATCCTTCACATCTGCTTCAATTGATTCAAGGACCAGACCATCAGGCAATGAACCTTTTTGGATAATATTGATTGGCACTTGTTTCGTCAAGCTTTTTATCGGAATGGTCACTTCCACTGAATCGGGTTCAACAATAACGCTCAGTTTGTTCAGCTCTCTGTCGAATACTTGTATTTTAGCATCCCTTGTTGTTGTTTGTTCAATCGGCCTCTTTAAATCGACCGTCGCCTTCACATACGTAATGCTCTCAATGATATCTCTCGCACCTGTAATCTTTACTTTATCCGGAGAAACCTTTGGCGATGAGGCAGCGAATCCGTCTTTTACCATCGAAGTATTGTACTCGGGGTCGACACTGAATTCCCTGGTTGTCCTCTCTTGGACTGAAATATTGACTGTTGATGGTGAAATCACCGCATCCAGTTTATCCGAAAGGTCGCGAATCTTCAATTTCACGGACCTGTTGCCGATCTGGGCACCTTCCAGGTCAACAAACACTTCAAAGTTCCTCAATGTTTTTGCATTCTGAACATGGCTTTTCGGCCCGGTAATTTTCATGTCTACCGTTTCGGGTATTCCTGTAACAATAAGATTTTTCGTATCGTAGTACGCATTAACGGGAACATCTTTTATCGTCTCGGTCGTTTCATCCCCGGGCACGTAAATTTCGTTCAGCTTTTTCCCCTCGGTTGCCGGTACAGAGGAATAAAGCAAGAACGCGAGCAATAGGGCGACGATTTTTACAAACCAGCTGTTATCCAGCATTCTATCCATTTTTCTTCATCCTCCAATTCCAAAGGGTTGAAGATGATGTTTTGCCCCTGTCTTTTCCTACAAATTCATTATTAATCATTTCCTTGAAGGTTTCCATGCTTAAATCCCGGTACAATTCCCCATTCTTGGTAAGCGAAACGCTTCCCGTTTCCTCGGATACGACGATGGTAATGCTATCGGTCACCTCGCTGATTCCAAGCGCGGCCCTGTGCCTTGTCCCAAGTTCCTTCGAAATGAACGGGCTTTCCGATAAAGGCAGGTAGCATGCCGCTGCGGCTATATTGTTCTTTTGTAAAATAACAGCCCCGTCATGCAGTGGCGTATTCGGAATGAAAATATTGATTAGGAGTTCCGATGAAATCTTCCCGTCAAGCCGGATGCCGGTTTCAATATAGTCGGTCATCCCCGTTTCACGCTCTATTGAAATAAGGGCCCCAATCCTTCGTTTCGCCATATAGTCGGTGGCTTTAAAAATGGCCAACGCCGTTTTCTCAAGCTCTTCCTCTTCCTGCCCGCTTGTTCGGGAAAAGAACCGGCCACGGCCGAGCTGTTCAAGCGCCCTTCTCAATTCTGGCTGAAAAATAATAATGATGGCGAGGAAACCCCAGGTTATAATATTGTCCACAATCCAGCTCAAGGTTCTTAGATCCAAAAAGTCGCTAAGTACCTTTACAATTAAAATGACAAAGATTCCCTTTAAAAGTTGGACCGCCTTTGTCCCTTTTATTAAAATAATCAGTTTATAGACGACGTACCAGACGATGGCAATGTCGACTATGCTGGCCAAAGATTTAAAAAGTGAAAAATCTCCAAAAGACATTGGTTTTCCTCCGGTCGTGTAATAGGGAAAGAGCCGAAAAGCGGGCTCTTTTATATAAATCGGTTGCCGGATTGCTATTGTATCCGGATTTCGCAGCGCCAGCTTCAATTAACAAAAATAAACCAATATGATTTCATATGTAACTTTCTCATTATACCATAAAATGATTCTGGACGGAGGAGTGTGGACCGAATGCAAAGCATTTTCTTCAAAGGCAGCCAACGAAAATAAGCCACCCATGTGGCTTATTTTTCGTCAGGCTCTTTTTTGCCATCAAGGCTTACAAGTTCGGTTGCCGTTCTTTTAATTTGATACCATATCCAGTCAAAGGCGCGGTCTACCTCTTCTATTTTCCCGGTCACATTTCCTGCCGAGGCCATGTACTGCTCCCCATTAATTACAGTTACATTTCCCTGGACTTCCCCTTCAATTTTAATGTTACCGTTTTTTACAACCAAATCCCCTTTGACTACCTTTCCCGCTGGAACAATTACCGTGTGGTCTTCAATCACAACCTGGCCTGCGTTGGTGGTCGAGAACTCACGGTCGCTATCCCACGCCGAGAATAGGCTTCCGGCCATCAGGAAAATAAAGACTGCCGCCGCCGTAACAATCGGATGCCGCTTCATCCAACGCTGCATTCCTACCTTTTTCTTTTCCTTAGGCAGTTTAGCCATAACCGATTGCGTAAAATCGTCCGGTGCATGAACATTCGCAGTGCTGCGGATAAGGGCGATGGTTTTCTTCATTTCATGAAAGATATTCTGGCAAGCCGTGCACGTGGCTAAATGATCCTTTAATATCTGTTCGTGCTCAGGGTCTAAATCTTCATCAAGATATTCATGCATGTATACAATAATTTCCTCGGGACAGTTCACATCATTCACCTCTTATACATGTCGTAATTGCTTCCTTAATGCTTCCCGCCCTCGATGAATCCTGGTTTTTACCGTTCCAAGGGGCAAATCGAGTATTTCGCTTATTTCATTTAGCGACAACTCTTCAATATATTTCAGGACAATGACTGACCTGTATTTTTCGGGCAGCCTTACGATTTCCCCCTGGATGGCCTCTTGAAGCTCCATCATCTCGACCTCCTTATCGGGAAGGGGGGAGTCGGACGGTATACGGGAATATAGGGTCAAGCCCTCCGTCCCGGCCACCTCGGCATCCAAATAATAATCCGGTTTTTTCTTACGGATTCTGTCGATGCAGAGATTGGTCGCTATTCTGTACAGCCAGGTCGAGAATTTATATTCCTGGTTGTAGCTATTGATATTCACATACGCCCTTATAAAGGCTTCCTGGGCGATTTCTTCAGCTTCATGCCTATTTCCGAGCATCCGGTATCCAAGCTGGTACAGCTTATCCTTGTACAGCTCGACTATCTCAGCAAATGCATCCTGATCGCCTTTTTTTATTTGTTTTATTCTTTTTTTAACAAGAGCATCCAATGTTTTACCTCCGCCTCCACTTGCGGCTATCCGATAGTACGAACCGCTTGCAAAAAGGTTTCATGTATTTAAAAACAATTTTAACAAAATCTTACCATATATCTCTCTCTGAGGTTTGAAATTATGAAAGAACGGAGATAAAAATAGTAACTTTGAGAAAGGAATTGGTACCCATGCATTATCATCTATCCCAACTGGCCAGAGAAATTGAAACATCCCGTAGGGAAATGGTCCAGCTTGCTTCCAAAGCATCCCTTACAGACCGAAACGTGATCGAGGCCAGCACCAAACTGGACTCTTTGCTAAACACATACCATCTCTTAGTCAGCCAAAAATAAATCAAGTTAGGTATTCCCATTAAAAAACCAGCTGCCTCTCCTTAGAGCGGACGCTGGTTTCTTGTTTCTCACTATATTTTCCTTATAAAAGTTTTTCGCCAAATAGCGATCCCATCAGTTCCACAGCAACTTTTGCGGTTTTGTTCCGTTCATCAAGAATAGGATTCACCTCAACAAATTCTGCTGAAGTAATCAAGTTTGCTTCGGCTAGCATCTCCATCGCCAGGTGGCTTTCCCGGTAGGTGATACCGCCGAATACAGGCGTTCCTACCCCTGGAGCGTCCTGAGGATCTAACCCGTCCAAATCAAGGGATAAATGGACACCGTCTGTCCTGGTTTTAAGATATGCAATTGTCTCTTCCATTACACGCGCCATACCCATACGGTCAATTTCATGCATTGTATAAACTTTAATGCCTTTTTCCTTAATCAGGTCCTTTTCTCCGTCATCAAGCGCCCTCGCGCCAATAATGACAATATTCTCCGGCCTAACTTTTGGGCAGTAGCCGCCTAGTTCCGTCAGCATTTTATGTCCAATTCCGATGCTGACAGCAAGAGGCATGCCGTGAATGTTTCCTGATGGGGACGTTTCAGCCGTATTTAAATCACCATGGGCGTCATACCAAATAACCCCTAGGTTCTTATAATGTTTGGATATGCCAGCCAACGTGCCAATCGCAATGCTGTGGTCGCCCCCAAGTACAAGGGGAAACGACCCCTTTTGGACAACCTTATCCACTTCCTCGGCAAGCTTAGCATTTTTTTCTGTTATTAGTTCAAGATTCCTTAATTTGGACTCCCTGTCGATAACAACTTCAGGCCTGCCGACAGGTATGTCCCCCAAATCCTCTATCTCATCAAACAATTTTTTCAGCCGTTCGACAACTTCAGCATAGCGTATGGCGCTTGGACCCATATCCACTCCTCTTCGCAACTGTCCAAGGTCCATTGGCATTCCGATAATGGACAACTTTTTCATTGTGAACTCCCCCTTTGTATACCTAATTGTAACCGCTTCCCTCAGAATGACTCAACTCGGCAAACCTTTGAATATATATACAGTGTTAGTCTATAAGGGGGAGAATCGCTTTTTAGTTTTAAAAAAGGGGCTGAATCGTTGCTCCCTAGATTTAGTCTGGGCTTGTTAATTAAGTAACACCAGTTCCGGGTTTTGATTGTTTCTGTTCCCTGTTAGTGCGACACCTTTTCGCCTTTTGCCCAAATCTTTGTCGCTCAAACGGATTTGTGCGACACCTTTTCGCCTTTGCCCAAATCTTTGTCGCTCAACTGGATTGGTGTGTTAACCTTCTCGGACATGTAGTTTACTTGGTTTTATTCATCCGAACTTCCTCATGAATCCTAACCTGCCGAACAAACTAAAACATAAGTCGCAGTGTTTAATGCTTTCAAAACGACAAAAAAGCCTTAAATCCAATTTGGATTCAAGGCAAAAAGGTCTTTATGTAGAAAATGTGATGGTGGAGCCTAGCGGGATCGAACCGCTGACCTCCTGCGTGCAA
>NZ_JAVFKJ010000023.1:0-55067 GCF_032667185.1 Neobacillus sp. YIM B06451
GACGTGTGGAGCTGACTGATACTAATCGATCGAGGACTTAACCAAATAGAAAAGCGGAGGCGACTGGTCAGCCTCGACAAGCGCTGGAAGGCCGGCAATTGAAGTCGTTCTTTGACTTCGATGGACGGACTGAAGCGACCTCGAGAGGCTAGGAGCCGCAGCTGGACAAATAGATTACCGTGTTCTTCCGAACTTCTTCTGAAAATTATCCAGTTTTGAGGGAATGAACCTCAAACCAAATAGTCTGGCAGTTATGGCGAGAAGGCCACACCCGTTCCCATACCGAACACGGAAGTTAAGCTTCTCAGCGCCGATGGTAGTTGGGGCCTTGCCCCTGTGAGAGTAGGACGCTGCCGGGCAAAATGGAAGGCAACCTTAGATGGGTTGCCTTTTTTGGTGTGTTTAAGACATGTGAATGAACTGCCAGCCATTGAAAACCTTTCTGTCCATGTTTAAGAGACAGCAAAAGGAAGAGATAGTCTGGAGTTTGTCAGACAAAGTGTGCACAAAGAAGTCTGATATCTGGACAGCAAAATGAATATCCAAGGGTTCCCTATATAGTTGACAAGCCAGCGCCGAAATCCATTTGGGTTGTCAGATAAACCCCATATAGTGACAAGCTAGTGCTTACATTTCAGCTTATGATAACCGATCCAATGAGTACAAAAAACTGAAATCAACCCTTTTATTGGAACTGGCTAATAAAAAACAGGTAGACATACACCGAATTGGGCATCCGCACATACATTAAGAACAATAGGCGGTATAACAATTCAAAAAATTGTATACAAATCCTGTCCATTGGACACAATGGGGGTAGGAGGTGGGAGAAGTGGATTGTCAGCCTGTGGCAAATCATTATAACGAAGAATGTGTCGTGTGCGAGAAAACAAAAACGCAGGGTATACATCTTTACACTTCTTTTATTTGTTCGGAGTGTGAAAGGGATATGGTCTCCACTGAAACAAACGACCCCAGGTATATATTTTTTTTAAAACAACTCAGGAAAGTGGCTGAGGCGCGAATACTATCATAAAAAGTCCTGTCGGGGCTTTATTTTTTTTCCCCTGTTACCCCTAATCCGTTTTAGTCTGATAAAATAGATAAGACTTTACTTTATCAGGGAGTAAATATGAATCAGCAAAATGTACCTTTACTACATGCATTATTGGCACATGCAAATAAAGAACCGGTTTCTTTTCATGTCCCAGGCCATAAATATGGAGCTGTCCTTAATGAAAAGGCCGGTGGATTTTTTACGGAAATCATGAAAATCGATGCTACGGAACTTTCCGGCTTGGATGATCTCCATTCTCCGGAAGGGGTGATTCAGGAAGCGGCGCAGCTTTTGGCCGGGCTGTACGGTGTGGAAGAAAGCTTCTTTCTTGTGAATGGTTCCACCAGTGGCAATCTCGCCATGATTTTAGCTGTTTGTGGGGAAGGGGACAAGATTCTTGTCCAGCGGAATTGCCACAAGTCGATTGTAAATGCCTTGCATCTTGCAAAAGCCGACCCTATTTTCATAGAGCCGGTTTTTAACGGTGAGTGGAAGGTTGCTGGCGGCCTTGATACAGAGGCGGTCAAACAGGCAATAGTGCGTTTTCCTGAAATAAAAGGAATTGTTCTTACATACCCGAACTATTATGGGATTGCCGACCCGATTGCCGGCATAATAGAAACTGCCCACCAAAACGGGATTCCGGTCCTTGTGGATGAGGCACATGGCGCCCACTTTATTGCCGGGGACGGCTTCCCCCGATCAGCGGTCGCTCTCGGGGCTGATGTCGTTGTCCAATCAGCCCATAAGACACTTCCCGCAATGACAATGGGGTCA
This sequence comes from Neobacillus sp. YIM B06451, assembly GCF_032667185.1. Taxonomy (NCBI): domain Bacteria; kingdom Bacillati; phylum Bacillota; class Bacilli; order Caryophanales; family Bacillaceae; genus Neobacillus; species Neobacillus sp. YIM B06451. The sequence continues at coordinate 1,835 of NZ_JAVFKJ010000023.1, forward strand.
TTCCTCCATTTTAATAGCAGGCTTGTCAATTGCGGCCGCTTAAAAGATTACTTGCAAATGCTTCAATCAAGTAGCCCATCTTATCCGATTATGGCTTCATTGGATTTGGCCCGGATGTACCTTGGAAGTTTTAAAAAGAGGGACTTGTCCATCCTGATGGAAGAAATCGGGAGGTTCAGAAAGGAACTGGCTGATATTCCACAAATACGGGTCCTCAATGAGGAAGGAAGAATCGATCCGCTAAAAGTGGCGATACAAAGTGCGTGCAGCCTTACCGGCTATGAAATGCAGCAGCTTTTTGAACATGAGGGTATCTATACAGAACTCGCCGATCCATTTAATGTATTATTTGTGCTTCCTCTTCTAAAAGAGGGTATGTCCTACCCGTTCGCTTCTACAGCCAGGAAAGTTAAAAGCTTACTTGCCAATTACTCTCCAATCCAACCAGAGGTTCATGAATTCTCCAGGGGAGGAACTCTGTCGCGGCTGGCTCTTTCTTATCGCGACATGAATCGGCTCAAAGGGGAACCTGTAAAGCTTGAAAATGCGCCAGGTTTGGTTGCGGCAGAGACGATTATTCCCTATCCACCCGGAATTCCGCTTATACTGAAAGGGGAGCGGATTAACGAATCGATGGCCAGGAAGCTGGCGGAACTATTCAAATCAGGTTCCCGCTTTTACGGCGGTGAGTGGCTTGAAGAAGGAGAAATTCTCATCTATAGATAAGCGCGAATTTTTGGAGGTCATAATGAAAACAGGATTATTTATAACGACTGAAGGCCCTGAGGGAGCGGGAAAAACAACAGTTTTGGGCCTTTTGGACGAACATTTGAAAAGTAAAGGCATTAACACCCTTACTACAAGAGAACCAGGAGGAATTGACATCGCGGAACAAATTAGAAGGGTTATATTGGAACCTGATAATACGGCGATGGATCCCCGTACGGAAGCACTGCTGTATGCCGCGGCAAGAAGGCAGCATCTAGTTGAGAAGGTAAAGCCGGCCCTTGAGGATGGCACTATAGTCCTTTGTGACCGATTTGTCGATAGCTCACTTGCCTATCAGGGTTTTGCCCGTGGTTTGGGCATTGATGAGGTTTACAAGATCAATGAATTCGCCATTGAAACGATGATGCCCGATTTGACCATCTATTTTGACATTGCCCCGGAAGAAGGATTGGCCCGGATAGAAAAGCACAAGGGACGTGAGGTAAACCGGCTGGATATGGAAGAGCTTGAGTTTCACCGTAAAGTTAGGGAAGGCTACCATCTTCTTTTGGAACGTTTTCCAGAGAGAATCGCAATGATTGACGCCTCCTTGCCAATGGAGGCAGTCTTTAAAGCCGCTTTGGAAAAAATAAATGGAATCCTCCCTTCAAAGTAGGGGGGATTTTTTCATAAAGATAATTTTCAATCTCTTTAACCATGTGGGGAGAAGGAAATCCTGCTATAATGAAAGAAAGTATAGTACCAATCACTTGAAAAAGGAGGTTGTACGCAAATGAAGTTAATTATTGCGGTTGTACAGGACCAGGATAGCAATAGGCTATCAAACGCGCTCGTTGAGCATAATTTCAGGGCTACAAAGCTTGCTACAACAGGGGGATTTCTTAAATCAGGAAATACAACCTTTATGATTGGTACGGATGACGCAAGAGTTGAGAAGGCGCTGGAGATTATCAGGATCAACTGTAAAGCGAGGGACCAGCTTGTAGCACCAGTTTCGCCTATGGGAGGGAATGCGGATTCCTACGTTCCATACCCGGTTGAAGTTGAGGTTGGCGGAGCAACTGTATTTGTCCTGCCAATTGAGCAATTTTTACAATTTTAACAAGCCGCATTTATGGAAGGCCCTTTTTAAAAAAGGCGCCTTCCCCCTTTCTATAAGTGAAAATTTCTATCAGCGGTGATGTTCCGCTGATATATAGGTTGAAATAGTTTTTACACACTATTTATTTGGACTGTAGTTGATTGGAGCGGAGGGCACCGACTCCTGCGGGATGCAGCGGCAAGGTGGAGACCCCACAGGCGCATGCGCCGAGGAGGCTCCACTGACGCCCCGCGGAAAGCGTGTGCCCGGAGCGGAAATCAACCGCAAGGTTCCATTAAAATATAAAATCTTTGATTCAACCTATATAGGTAAAATTGAATTACTAAGCAGGTGAGCAGGAGTGGCGATAACGTGGGATGGGCTTGAAGAAATTCAGCCGGCAGCATTGAAAATGATAAAAAACAGTATACAAAAGAACAGGGTCGCCCACGCTTATTTGTTTGAAGGAATGCGGGGAACCGGGAAAAAAGATGCGGCCAGGCTTTTGGCAAAAGCGCTTTTCTGCGGGAATCCAATCGATGGCTTCAAACCGTGCGAAAACTGCCTGAACTGCAAGCGTATCGACAGCGGCAACCATCCTGACGTCCATTGGGTTGAACCGGATGGGCTTTCGATTAAAAAGCAGCAAATCAAGGATTTACAGGAAGAGTTCTCAAAAAAAGGAATGGAATCTTCCCAGAAGATTTATGTAATTGCCGATGCCGAAAAAATGTCATCCGGAGCATCCAATTCCCTGCTGAAATTCCTTGAAGAGCCGGGAGCCGGGACAGTTGCGGTCTTGCTTACGGAGAACCCTCAGCAAATGCTTCCGACTATCATGTCACGCTGTCAAATACTATCGTTTCGTCCTCTTTCTCCTGATTTTTTCATTAAAAGGCTGGTTGAAAACGGGGTAGACCCGGATTCTGCCCCTCTTCTTGCGCAATTGACAAATAATGTTCATGAGGCATTGGAACTAAATACACAGGATTGGTTTGCACAAGCTCAAAAAAAAGTGGTAAAATTATATGAAGTGCTTAAAAAGAATCCTTTGGAGGCAATGGTCGCCCTCCAAGGGGAATGGTTCCAGCACTTTAAAGAGAAAGATCAGATTGACCGCGGCCTGGACTTACTACTTCTCGTACTTAAGGACTTATTATATATACAGTTGGGTAAGCAGGAGCAAATTGTTTTTAAAAAAGAATCTGGACGGCTTCAGCAATTTGCCCTTCAAACCCGGACACGCAGCCTGCCAGATCAGATGGCGGCGGTTCTAGATGCGAAGCGGAGGCTTCACGCCAATATGAACCCCCAGCTTCTGATGGAGCAGCTCGTGTTAAAATTGCAGGAGGGATCAGCATTTGTTTGATGTAGTCGGGGTCCGCTTTAAGAAAGCGGGGAAAATATATTACTTCGATCCCGGAGATCTGCCCATAGAAAAGGATGACTATGTCATAGTCGAAACCGTACGCGGAGTCGAATTCGGCAAGGTGGTCATCGCCCGCAAACAAGTGGACGAGCATGACGTTGTCCTCCCTTTGAAAAAGGTTGTGCGGATTGCAGATCAAAAGGATAGGCTCATTGTGGAGGAAAATAAGCTCGCTGCCAAGGAAGCGTATGACGTTTGCTGTGAAAAGGTGAACGGGCACCAGCTTGATATGAAACTTGTCGATGTTGAATATACATTTGACAGGAACAAGGTTATATTTTACTTCACCGCCGATGGCAGGGTCGATTTCAGAGAACTTGTTAAGGATCTTGCGTCCATTTTCAGGACAAGGATTGAATTAAGGCAAATTGGGGTGAGGGATGAAGCAAAAATGCTCGGAGGGATAGGCCCTTGTGGAAGGATGCTGTGCTGCTCGACGTTCCTCGGCGATTTTGATCCGGTTTCAATCAAAATGGCAAAGGACCAAAATCTTTCCCTCAATCCAACCAAGATTTCAGGATTATGCGGCCGCCTCATGTGCTGTCTGAAATATGAAAATGATGAATATGAAACAGCAAAGGATCTCCTCCCTGATCTCGGCGAAGTGATTACAACTCCTCTGGGAAGAGGAAAGGTTGTCGGATTGAATATCCTGGAGCGTATTCTCCAGGTCGAAATAAAGGAACAGGAAAGGGTGCTGGAATTCACCCTCGACGAAATCCTTAAAGAAGGAGCTTTTTCGATACCATCCACAGACTGATGAGGTGGAATACGTGGATAAGAAGGAAATTTTTGAATCGGTCGGCTCGATGGAAACCCAAATCGGGAATCTTTACCAGCAGCTCGGTGAATTAAAACAGCATCTTGCAGAAATACTGGAAGAGAATCACTCACTGAAGCTTGAAAACGAGTTCCTGCGCCGGCGCCTTGAAAAAACACCGGAACAGGTGGAAGGTCCGGGCAAAAAGGAAAAAAAAGCTGGTGCATCCGAAGCCAGGACTGTGGACATTGGTGAAGGCTATGACAACTTGGCGCGCCTTTACCAGGAAGGTTTCCATATTTGCAACTTGCATTTCGGAAGCCTGCGGAAAGAAGGCGACTGCCTGTTTTGCCTGTCATTTTTGAATAAAAAATAAAGCCTTCCTTTTACCGGGAAGGCCTTTTTGTGGATGTGGGAGGTAAACAATGGCCGATTTAAAAGATGATGAGCGGCTGGACTACTTGCTTGCCGAGAATTTACGGATCATTCAGAGCCCGACAGTATTTTCTTTTTCGTTAGACGCGGTCCTACTGTCACGGTTCGTCTATGTTCCTATTCAGAAAGGGAACCTGATCGATTTATGCAGCGGCAATGGTGTCATTCCGCTTTTTCTAAGCAAAAGGACAAAGGGGCGGATTACAGGCGTAGAGATCCAGGAGCGGCTCTATGATATGGCTGTAAGGAGCATCTCCTTCAATGGCCTAGAAAGCCGTCTGAAGATGATCCATGGGGATTTAAAGGATATGCCCACTAAGCTAGGCTATGGGAAGTTTGATGTTGTTACATGCAACCCTCCATACTTTAAAACGCCGCCAACCTCTGAAATCAATGAAAATGAACATTATGCAATCGCAAGGCATGAAATAATGTGCACCCTTGAGGATACAATCCGAGTCTCAGCTGCTCTTGCCAGGGCAGGGGGGAAGGTCGCTTTTGTGCACCGGCCTGAACGGCTGAATGATATGATAGAGTTAATGCGCAAATACCGGCTTGAGCCAAAGAGGCTGAAATTTGTTTATCCTAAGGAGGGGAAGGAAGCGAATACGATGCTTGTGGAAGCAACCAAGAATGGGCAGCCAGGCCTTAAAATCCTGCCTCCTCTTATTGTTTATGACAGAAATAATGAATATACTCCGGAAGTACGGGAGATTTTATATGGCGTCGACTGACCATTATTTCTATGTGTTGTCGTGCCGCGACGGCAGTTATTATGGAGGCTACACGAATGATCTTGAACGGAGGGTCAGGCTCCATAATGAGGGAAAAGGCGCCAAATATACAAGGGGCCGCGGGCCGGTTAAACTTGTTTTCGCCCAGCTCTTTCAATCCAAAACAGAAGCAATGCAGGCGGAATACCGCTTTAAACAGCTTTCAAGGGTAAAAAAGGAAGAGTTTTTGGCAAGGGAAGGGGGCTGTTCGGATGCGGCAGCAAAAGAGCTTTGAAAATGAAAATCATAAAGGAATTCTTTACCTTGTGCCAACCCCAATTGGGAATTTGGAGGATATGAGCTTTCGGGCAATTAGGATTCTCAAGGAAGCGGCTGTCATCGCAGCCGAGGATACACGGAATACAAAGAAGCTGTGCAATTATTTTGAAATAGAAACCCCTGTAGTTAGCTACCATGAACACAACAAAGGTTCAAGCGGGGAAAAATTGCTGGAAAAGCTGAAAAACGGGGAGAAAGTAGCGTTGGTCAGTGATGCGGGAATGCCCGCGATTTCTGATCCGGGATATGACATTATTGTTATGGCAATAAAGGAAAATATTGCGGTAGTTCCGTTGCCAGGGGCAAATGCCGCACTGACTTCCCTGATTGCGTCCGGCCTTCCCCCGCAGCCGTTTTATTTCTATGGTTTTTTGAACAGGCAGCGCAAGGAAAAGAAAAATGAGCTGCAATTATTAAAAAAACAGCCAGCAACCATTATCCTTTACGAATCACCACATCGCCTAAAGGAAACGCTCGTCCTCATTCATGAGGTTTTGGGGAATCGCAAAATCGTCCTCTGCAGGGAATTGACGAAAAAATTCGAGGAATTCATTCGGGGAACCGTCGAGGAAGCCATTGAATGGTGCAAGAGTGGTGAAGTTCGGGGAGAATTTTGCCTGATTCTAGAGGGCGGCGATGAACCGATTTCGGATGGATTGCCCTGGTGGGAAGGCATGTCGGTCGAAGAGCATGTCAGCCATTATATTGCCACTGAAAATCTGGCATCAAAGGATGCGATAAAAAAAGCGGCAAAAGACCGCGGGTTAAGCAAGCGGGATATTTACAGGGAATATCACATAGAATGAAAAATTATGAGCATAAAAAAGGCTTCTCCGGTAAAGGGGAAGCCTTTTAAGAACTATTTGCTGAATACTGACTCGATTTCCTTTAATAGCTGTTCGGCGCCTTCACGGCTAAGAATCAGCTTTCCTTCTGCAAGGGCAAAGTTGTCATCGGAAACTTCACCTGTCACTTGGCAAGTCATATTTGGTTTATATTTTTTGAGGATGATGCGCTCATCGTCAACATAGATTTCCAGTGCGTCCTTTTCTGCGATGCCAAGTGTGCGTCTTAATTCGATTGGAATAACCACCCGGCCGAGTTCGTCAACTTTACGTACAATACCTGTAGATTTCATGTAAGCTTCTCCTCCCATTTTTTAAAACATTCTCTTATAATACAACATCATTCGCCATTTTTCGACATTTTTTTAATAATTTTATAATACCAGTGATTCCCATATTCGTCAATAAATTTATCTTAAAAGAAGTATTAACAAATTTTGTATTGATAAAAACCTTGATGCACCAATGTTTTCAGAATACTAAAACTCCTTTTTGAAAAAACAGGGAAAAACTTGAGATACTTTACTAGTATAATAAAAAATTAAAAAAACGCAAATTTCGACAAACAGGAGTTTATAGTTCAAACAACAATACTATTCGACGCTTCCGACATTTTTATAGGGATAGAAACAAAAAATTTTTTGAACCGCCTTGCCGGAAAGCCGATTATATTGCAGAAAACCTGGTTTTTCTGTATATTTTGGTGATAGAAGCTGAAAAGAAAAGGCAATAATGACCTCAACAGCCTTTTGGGCGATAGGTGTATATAGAAGGAGAGATCTCGATGGAAAAGAGAGGCAAAACGTTTTACCTGACAACCCCTATTTACTATCCAAGTGGGAATTTGCATATAGGGCATGCATATACAACGGTAGCAGGGGATGCGATGGCTAGATACAAGCGCCTTCGCGGCTTTGATGTGATGTATTTGACCGGAACGGATGAACACGGCCAAAAGATTCAGCGAAAAGCGGAAGAGGAAGGCTTGAGCCCCCAGCAATATGTGGATGGGATTGTAGCCGGAATCCGGGACCTTTGGAAAAAACTTGATATTTCTTACGATGATTTTATCAGAACGACGGAAGACAGGCATAAAAAATCGGTCGACAAGCTTTTTGCGCAGCTTGTCGAACAAGGGGACATTTACCTGGATGAATACGAAGGTTGGTATTGTACCCCTTGCGAATCCTTTTACACGGACAGGCAGCTTGCTGAAGGGAATTGTCCCGATTGTGGGCGCCCTGTTGAAAAGGTAAAAGAAGAGTCCTATTTCTTCCGGATGAGCAAGTATGCAGACAGGTTGCTTCAATTTTACGAAGAAAATCCTGAATTCATCCAGCCGGAATCACGGAAAAATGAAATGATTAACAATTTCATAAAACCGGGGCTGGAGGATCTTGCTGTTTCAAGGACTACGTTTGACTGGGGCATCAAAGTTCCGGGGAATCCAAAGCATGTAATTTATGTGTGGATTGATGCCCTGTCTAACTATATAACCGCGTTGGGTTATGGAAGCGACGATGATTCGAAATACCGAAAATATTGGCCAGCCGACGTCCATTTGGTCGGTAAGGAAATTGTCCGTTTCCATACGATTTATTGGCCAATTATGCTGATGGCATTGGGGCTCCCTCTCCCTAAAAAGGTGTTTGCCCATGGATGGCTACTGATGAAGGACGGAAAAATGTCCAAATCGAAAGGGAATGTCGTAAACCCTGTCACATTGATTGACAGGTACGGCTTGGACTCCCTAAGGTATTACCTCCTGCGTGAAGTACCTTTTGGGTCGGACGGCGTGTTTACTCCGGAAGGTTTTGTCGAACGGATTAATTTTGATCTGGCCAACGACCTTGGAAACCTTCTAAATCGTACAGTCGCAATGGTCGACAAATATTTTGGCGGTGAGATACCAGCTTATGCCGGATCTGTGACGGAGTATGATGAGAGCCTCCTAACAGCCAACAGGGAAACGGCCGTGAAATACGAAGCTGCGATGGAAAGAATGGAGTTTTCTGTAGCCCTTTCATCGATATGGCAGCTTGTCAGCCGGTCCAATAAATACATTGACGAAACCCAGCCATGGGTAATTGCCAAGGACGAGGAGCGGAAAACTGAACTCGGTTCAGTTATGGCGCACCTTGCCGAATCACTCCGGAGGATTGCGGTCCTTCTGCAACCGTTCTTGACGCGCTCTCCGCAGCAGATTTTTGAACAGCTTGGGATTGTGGATGGCTCTCTGAAGTCATGGGAAAGCCTCTCCGAATTCGGAATCATTCCAGCCGGAACAAAGGTAGTGAAAGGTGCTCCTTTATTCCCGCGCCTCGAAATTGCCGAAGAGGTAGAATTCATCAAATTGCATATGCAGGGATCGGCTGCGCCTGCTCCTGAAACGGAAAAAAAGCAGGAAGAAACGAAAGAAGAAGTGCCTGAAGCTGAAGAAATCTCCATCGATGAATTTATGAAAATCGATTTGAGGATTGCGGAGGTGCTTCATGCCGAACCGGTGAAAAAGGCTGATAAGCTGTTGAAGCTGCAACTCGACCTAGGCTATGAAAAGCGCCAGGTTGTTTCAGGAATCGCAGAGTATTATAAGCCGGAAGAACTTATCGGAAGAAAAGTTATTTGTGTGACAAACCTCAAGCCGGTTAAATTGCGGGGAGAGCTATCCCAAGGGATGATCCTTGCAGGAAAGACAGAGGGGACACTTTCGCTTGCCTCTGTTGACCAAAGCCTGCCCAATGGCACAAAAATCAAGTAACCCCATCAGTGGGACATAATAGTGAAGGGAATGCCCGCCGCGCAATCTGCCGCGGGTGCATTCCCTTTTTCATATAAAGCAGTCCGAAGACAAGAAAGGAAGTGGCATCATGCTGATAGACACCCATGCGCACTTGAACGCGGAGCAGTATGAAGAGGATATTGAGGAAGTCATCGCCCGGGCGATAGAAAATGGAGTCGAAAAAATGGTTGTTGTCGGGTTTGACAGGCCGACAATCGAGAAGGCCATTGAACTTGCGGAGACCCATGATTTCATTTATGCCTGTGTCGGCTGGCACCCGGTCGATGCCATCGACATGACTGATGAGGACCTATCGTGGATTGAAGAGCTCGCTGCGCATCCCAAGGTTGTCGCCCTGGGTGAAACGGGCTTGGATTACCACTGGGACAAATCACCCAGGGATATTCAAAAAGAAGTGTTCAGAAAGCAAATCAGGCTTGCAAAAAAAGTGAAACTTCCGATTGTCATCCATAACAGAGAGGCAACAGCGGATATTGTGCAAATCCTGAAGGAGGAAAATGCTTCAGAGGTCGGGGGTATTATGCACTGCTTTAGCGGGAGTGTTGAAATTGCAAAGCAATGTGTAGAGATGAACTTCTATATTTCACTTGGGGGGCCGGTTACGTTCAAGAATGCTGTAAAGCCGAAGGAAGTGGCGGCTGCATTGCCGCTCGATAAGCTGCTCGTTGAGACAGACTGCCCTTACCTTACCCCGCACCCACATAGGGGAAAACGCAATGAACCATCCTATGTCAGGCTGGTCGCTGAGGAAATTTCCAGAATCAAGGGCATTCCGTTTGAGGATGTGGCAAAAGCTACAACCGAAAATGCTATGCGATTATTCGGCATAAGCCGATAGAAGAACGTGTCGAATTAAGAGAGGGTTTGTCCAATTTTTTTAAAAAAACAAAAAGTTCTACAAGTCTCCTTTTCTGCATAGGATGAACATGTCGATAAGTTATTCTTTGCTTTTTCGGGAGGGATGTGCATAATTAGAACTACCTTCGGAAAACTACCAGAGTTGACAGCCGGCATTATGGTTCTATATAATCACTCCAAGAAAAGGAGGCGTTTTTCATCGGATCCATAAACATGAAAAGCCTGTTTCCAACGTCTTTGAGTAGGAAGAAAGTGGCACTCTTTTTTGCCAGTTTCCTAGTTTTCATAGCTACCCTCGGGATCCTTTTTTATGAAGGGACGAAAAGCACCGTCGCCTTGACGCTCAACGGCAAGGAGAAAGTGGTGGAAACCCGGGCTGGCACCGTGGAAGATCTATTCAGGGAGTTGAACATCAAGGTCAACTCAAAGGACTATTTGTTTCCTCCCGTCGAGACCAAGGTGAAAAACAACCTAGAAATCGTCTGGAAGAAAGCGAAACAGGTTGAACTTGTCAAAGATAACGAGAAAAAAACGGTATGGACTACAGCCGACACGGTTGGGGAGCTCCTTGAAGAGCAAAAGATAACGTTGATACCACAAGATCATATTTCAGTAAAGCCCGAAGAGCGAATCAGCGACAAAATGAATATCGAAATCAAGAAAGCTCTTTATTTAAGCTTAATCGATGGCAACAAGAAAGAACAAAAAGTGTGGTCCACTTCGACTACGGTCGCTGACTTTTTAAAACAGCAAGGCATTATACTAACTAAACTTGATCGGGTTGACCCCCCTTTACAGGAAAAGATCAAACAAAATGCCGTGATAAAGGTCATTCGAGTAGAAAAAGTCACCGATGTAGTGGAAGAACCAATTAAGTTTGCCGTAGTTACAAAGAAGGATGCCAAACTGGCAAAGGGTGAAAAGAAGGTTGTCACCGAAGGGAAAGAAGGGCTTCGCTCTAAGAAGTTCGAAGTAGTCAGGGAAAATGGCAAAGAAGTTACCAGGAAGCTAATCAGTGAAAAAACAGTCCGCGCCAAACAGGACAAAGTTGTTGCTGTGGGTACGAAGATCCTTGTGGCCCAGGTTTCACGGGGCGCCGCTCCTGCTGGGGGTAAAGAACTTTATGTATCCTCGACAGCCTACACGGCCGGCTGCAATGGCTGCTCCGGTACGACTGCAACCGGAATCAATCTTCGTGCGAATCCACATGTAAAGGTGATTGCCGTTGATCCAAGGATAATCCCGCTTGGTACAAAAGTGTATGTTGAAGGGTATGGGTATGCCGTCGCCGCCGATAAAGGGTCCGCGATCAAGGGATATAAAATCGACGTCTTTTTCCCGAATTTGTCTGACGCATATCGATGGGGAAAAAGAAAAGTGAAAATTAAGATTTTGGATTAGTATACATAAATGCAGGGGGCAAACCTCTGCATTTTGTTTTTGTGCCAGAAATTCCTTATACTAAGGACGTGAATTCCTTACTGCTTATATAGACGTAAAAGGTTACAGTTTGGTTTCAGTTATTTTGCAAATAGATTAAGTTTTATTTCCCTATACGTTGGAGGACGCAATGAAAATTAAAGAAATCATTGTGGTAGAAGGCAAAGACGATACCACAGCGATAAAAAGGGCTGTTGAGGCGGATACAATCGAGACAAACGGCTCCGCTTTGAATGATGAAACAATTGGAAAAATAAAACTTGCTAATGAAAAACGGGGCGTCATTATTTTTACTGACCCCGATTTTCCAGGCGAGAAAATCCGTCAAGAGATAGCACAAAAGGTACCGGGCTGCAAGCATGCGTTTTTGCCAAAAGAAGAGGCGAGAGAACGGCGTGGCCGAGGGATTGGGGTTGAGCACGCAGAGCCGGAGGCGATCCGGAATGCGTTAAAGGACGCCCAGTTGACAAATGAGGAGGCAGCCGAAGAAATCACCCAGGAAGATTTAATGGACGCCGGGCTGATTGGCGGCCCTGGGGCCAGCGAGAAACGGACAAGGCTTGGCAAAATCCTGAAAATTGGGTATACGAATGGAAAACAGCTTCATAAACGGCTGAAGATGTTCCAAATCAGCGGGAGCCAATTTGCGGAAGCTTTGAAAGCCATCCAGCGGGAGGATGAAAATGGATAAAGATATAGCAACCCCATTAAGGACAAGGACCATACTTGAGAAATATGGATTTTCGTTCAAGAAAAGCCTAGGGCAAAACTTTTTGATTGATACAAATATATTACGCAAAATTGTCGATGCGGCAGGCATAAATGGCGAAACGGGAGCAATTGAAATTGGCCCCGGCATTGGCGCATTGACAGAGCAGCTTGCAAAGGCGAGCAAAAAGACCGTGGCGTTTGAAATTGACCAGCGGCTCCTGCCCATTCTAGAAGATACACTTTCTCCGTACTCGAATGTAAAGGTCATACACAGCGATTTTTTGAAGGCTGATGCGGCGGCGGTTATTAGGGAGGAATTCGACCCTGGAATGGACCTTGTTGTCGCCGCAAACTTGCCTTATTACGTGACAACACCCATCATAATGAAAATTCTTGAAGAAAAACTGCCTGTTCGGGCAATTGTCGTGATGCTCCAAAAGGAGGTCGCTGATCGGATTTCGGCCAGGCCGGGATCGAAGGACTATGGTTCGTTATCCATTGCGGTTCAGTATTATACAGAGGCTGAAACGGTGATGGTTGTCCCGAAAACGGTTTTTGTCCCACAGCCAAATGTCGACTCCGCTGTCATTCGCCTTAACGTAAGGAGCGAGCCTGCTGTATCTGTTTCCAATGAACAGTTTTTCTTTAAAATTACAAGGGCCGCTTTCGCACAGCGGCGGAAAACAATCCTGAATAACCTTACAAGCCAGCTTGAGGGGGGAAAGGAACGGAAAGAGGGCATCATCGCCGCGCTTGAGAAAGCGGGCATTGAGCCGTCCAGGAGAGGGGAAACCCTTTCCCTAGAAGAATTCGCGCGCTTAAGCGAAGCCCTTCTCTCGGCTTTCAGTTAATTTTTGCCATCAAGGCCCCCTGCCTCTGTAGTCACCTGTTGTTTTGTATCCGCATAGCTTATGGAAGAAACCTATTGGGGTGAATTCTGTGGCTATAAAGAAAATGGATATCGTGGGGAGGCGCTCGTATAACTGTGACATCCTATTCCGGGTAATCGATATCGTGGAGAAGGATGGCCGACAGGTTGCATATCTTTATGGGGAATATATTCGGCTGGCGGCAGATGCCCCCATTGAGGATTTAGTAATCATGAGCCTTGCCGAGATGCAAAAGCTGTCAAATGAATACCGCTCCAGGGAGGAACAGTCCCTTGAACTTTTCCGCCAGGACGTGACCTTGCTGAAGCAAAGGCAGGAATACCAAGTGACCGGGGGGTATGCCAAGCCGGCCAATTATTTTCAAATTCCCGGTAAGGTACTGCATCTTGACGGGGATCAAACGTATTTGAAAAAATGCCTTGCCCTTTATGAAAAAATCGGTATACCCGTATATGGAATCCATTGCAGTGAAAAGGAGATGCCAGAGCGAATTGGGGGGTTCCTTGATTACTACCGGCCGGATATCCTAGTGGTTACCGGGCATGATGCTTATTCGAAAGCAAAAGGGAAAATGAGCGACCTTAATGCGTACCGCCATTCAAAACAATTTGTCGAGACTGTCAAGGAGGCGAGGAGAAAGGTTCCGAACCTCGACCAGCTCGTCATTTTTGCAGGGGCGTGCCAGTCACATTTTGAATCTCTCATAACCGCCGGGGCCAATTTTGCCAGCTCTCCTTCAAGGATTAATATTCATGCGCTAGACCCTGTTTATATCGTCGCTAAAATAAGCTTTACGCCGTTCATGGAGCGCATCCATGTTTGGGATGTTTTACGGAACACACTTACGGGAGAGAAAGGGCTTGGAGGGATTGAAACAAAGGGTGTTTTAAGGACCGGAATGCCCTACCGCCCAGAATACGCGCAAGAGGGGGAATAAGCCTTAGAAGGAGGCTTATTTTTCTTTTTTTATGGACATTGTAAATTCTTACATAAAGAGTTTGGAAAGTAAGTTGATTGGAGCGGAGGGCACCGACTCCTGCGGGATGCAGCGGCAAGGTGGAGACCCCACAGGCGCTAGCGCCGAGGAGGCTCCACTGACGCCCCGCGGAAAGCGTGTGCCTGGAGCGGAAATCAACCACCAGGTTTAAATAGAACACAAATCAACCTGGCCGGAAAATTTGCCATTACATAAAAAGCTGTGGATAGGTAAAACTAACGATTGTTGAAATTTAAAGAAAAAAGAAGAACAAAAAATATTGACAATCTTTTTCGGGGACTGATATAATTTATGTTTTTTCTTTGACAATTTTATGTCAGCGTGTTATACTTTACACAGTGAGGTGGACCGAAATGCCAAAAACACTTGCCGACATTAAAAAGGCTCTAGATTCAAATTTGGGTAAAAGACTACTGCTTAAAGCAAACGGAGGCCGCAGGAAGACGATTGAACGGTCAGGCGTCCTTGCGGAGACTTACCCATCAGTATTTGTTATTGAACTGGATCAGGAAGAAAATGCATTTGAACGGGTTTCTTACAGCTACGCGGACGTACTGACAGAAACCGTCGAAATCACCTTCTATGAAGAATCAGCAGGACAGGCAGCACTAAGCTAGATATAATTTTGCAGGACAGCGGCGATTGGAGCCGCTGTTTTTGCGTTGGGGGGGCGCTAAACGGACGCTTTCGCTTTTCTGACAGGATAAGGTATTATGAAACGGCGGGATAGCCAGCATACTAAGAATGCCGCCTGCCGGAAGGGGTTTTTTAAAATGGCGAGAAGACGTGGAGTAATGTCTGACCGTTTTAAAGAAGAACTGGCAAAGGACCTTGGTTTCTATGATGTCGTTGAAAGGGAAGGCTGGGGCTGCATAAGGGCCCGTGATGCGGGCAACATGGTCAAGCGTGCGATCGAGCTGGCCGAGCAACAGCTTCTCGAGAGCAGAACACGGTGAGCCGACAGCGGCTTCACAAGCTGAGGAATTTCGTTGTGGCCGGAAGGCTCGCCTATAAAAAGCTGGGCCGCCTTGCAACTTGCCCTGACAGCCCTGGAAACCTGCTGAAAAAGGAAGAACATCTGGAAGAGCCGGGACAAATCTGGTATTCAAAAACGGCTAGCGTGAAACGTGACCCGCGAGCCATTCGATTAAAATAACATTCGCAGCGCGGCAGGCCGGGATTCTTCCCGGCCTATTTGCATTTTTTCAGGTAAGGTTCAGAAACAAAGGTCTTATCCTTTTATTTTTGTGGTAAAATAGGACAAAAACAGGTGGAATAGTCCAGCATTTGCCTTAGGGGTGCGTAAAGCACCCCGGAAAAAGGGAAACGCGCCATTTTATCCGGGGAGTGGCCGGATTGGGTGCCAGCTGGAACATATAAAAGTAGGTGGACCTCAGTGAAGCTTTTAGTCAAAGCACCAGCAAAGATCAACCTGTCGCTTGATGTACTGCACAAACGGCCGGATGGCTATCATGAAGTAGAAATGATTATGACCACCATCGACCTTGCTGACCGTCTCGAACTATCGCGCTCGGACGATGGCCAAATACGGATTATTTCCCAAAGCCGGTATGTGCCGGATGATGAACGTAATCTTGCCTATCAAGCAGCAAAGCTTTTAAAGGATCGTTTCCATGTCAAAGATGGAGTTACGATTTCGATTGAAAAGGTAATCCCTGTAGCAGCTGGGCTTGCCGGTGGGAGCAGCGATGCGGCAGCGGCCCTTAGGGGATTGAACAAATTATGGGGACTTGGCCTGTCCCTTGATGAATTGGCCGTTCTTGGCGCCGAAATTGGATCGGACGTTTCTTTTTGTGTTTACGGGGGAACAGCCCTTGCTACCGGCAGGGGGGAACTGATAGAGGAATTGCCTTCCCCTCCGACATGCTGGGTAATCCTTGCAAAGCCGTACGTCGGGGTTTCAACAGCCGATGTTTATAAAAAACTCGACGTTTCAGCAATAGTCCATCCCGATACCAAATCAATGATCCAGGCAATCCGGGATAAGGATTACGATCGGGTTTGCGCGAATGTCGGAAATGCACTTGAAGAAGTTACATTAAAGCAATACCCGGAAGTCGCGCAAATTAAGGACCAAATGAAACGGTTTGGGGCGGATGCTGTTTTAATGAGCGGAAGCGGACCGACTGTTTTTGGCCTTGTAAGGCATGATTCCCGTCTGAACAGAATTTACAATGGGTTAAGGGGTTTTTGTGGGCAGGTTTTCGCGGTAAGGATACTTGGAGAGCGCCACCTTGAATAAATCCGTACATTTATGTTACATTAAATTAAAATATTCGGTATTTTGGAGGTTTCCATGAAATTTCGCCGTAGTGAACGCCTAATCGATATGACCCATTACTTGCTTGAACGGCCCCGCGAACTGGTACCGCTTACCTTTTTCGCTGAACGGTATTCCTCGGCCAAATCATCAATAAGCGAAGATTTGGCGATTATTAAAGAAACGCTGGAAAATAGGGGGGTAGGGACCCTGCAAACCGTCCCCGGAGCAGCCGGCGGGGTTAAATTCCTTGTAAAAATGAGCGATGCGCATGCGAAGCTATTTATTGAAGAGCTTTGTGAATTGATTGCAAAGCCGGACCGCCTCCTGCCGGGAGGGTATTTGTATTTGGCGGATATACTTGGGAGTCCGTCTATTGTTGAAACAGCAGGGAAAATCATCGCATCAGCCTATGCCTCGGCCAAAATTGATGTAGTCATGACAGTTGCAACGAAAGGTATTCCGTTAGCATATGCAGTCGCAGCCCAGCTGAACGTTCCTTTGGTAATCGTAAGGCGCGACAGCAAAGTTACGGAAGGCCCGACAGTCAGTATCAACTATGTATCCGGATCGGCAAAACGGATCCAAACGATGCTCCTTTCCAAGCGAAGCCTCGCGGAAGGATCGCGCGTCCTGATTGTCGATGACTTTATGAAAGCCGGTGGGACAGTTGTCGGAATGGTCAGCCTCCTAGAGGAGTTCAATGCATCGGTTGCTGGCATCGCGGTGCTTGTTGAATCGGAGAAGATCGAGGAAAGGCTCGTCGATGAATATATTTCGCTTGTCCAACTTGCTGATGTGGACGTAAAGGAAAAGCGAATCAATGTAAAGGAAGGCAATTATTTTAAACGAAACGGAATAGAGGGATAAACATGAAAAGTGTCCAAACTTCAAACGCCCCTGCCGCTATCGGGCCGTATTCCCAGGGGGTTATTGTCAATAACATGTTTTACAGCTCAGGGCAGATCGCCCTCACCCCAGAAGGAACAATGGTGGAAGGAGACGTTGTTGCCCAGGCAAGGCAGGTTTTCAGTAATTTAGAGGCAGTCTTGTCCGCTGCGGGAGCTTCCTTTGAAACAGTTGTAAAAACAACGGTATTTGTAAAAAACATGGATGATTTTTTGGCATTGAATGAAGTGTACGCAGAATATTTTCCGGTACATAAGCCTGCTAGATCAACGGTAGAGGTAGCGAGGCTTCCAAAGGATGCGCTTGTTGAAATTGAAGTTGTCGCACTCGTGAAATAAACAATTTTATGAAAAAATAATCCAATTTATCCCACTTTTATCAACGGTTCACTAATTTGCCCTAATTTTTCAAAAAAATCTCAAAATAAAGAAGGAAAATAAAAACATCTGGCGAATATGAGTAATAGGATTTTATTTCTCAGGAGAAAAGGGTGTGAACAAATGGAAGTGACAGACGTAAGATTGCGGCGGGTAAACACAGAAGGGCGAATGAGAGCGATTGCATCGATAACGCTCGACAATGAATTTGTCGTCCACGACATCCGTGTGATCGATGGCAACAACGGCTTGTTTGTGGCAATGCCGAGCAAGCGGACTCCGGATGGAGAATTCCGGGACATTGCCCATCCGATCAATTCCGGAACCCGCGGGAAGATTCAGGAAGCAGTTCTGGCCGAGTACCACCGCCTTGGAGAATTGGAAGTAGAATTTGAAGAAGCCGGAGCTTCCTAAGAATACCGCAACGAGGGCCTACTTCGAAAGTCAGGCTCTTTTTTCGTTTGGCCTAATCCCCTACAGTCCCCGCGGATTCCACCCGTGTGTCAATTTTATACATTCCTCCTGTATCCTTGAAATGGGCGCCCATTTACGTTAATATTTAAAATTGGATAAAGTGTAGCTGCCGGGCGGCTGCCTTGAAGATCGAATTACAATTCTATTCTATTCAAAAGGATATTGGAGGCATGGCCATGTCGAACCGTTTTGCTGTCATTCTGGCTGCAGGCCAAGGGACACGTATGAAATCGAAACTGTACAAAGTACTTCACCCTGTTTGCGGAAAGCCAATGGTGGAGCATGTAGTTGACGAGATATCAAAGCTTTCCGTTGAAGAAATTGTTACAATCGTTGGCCATGGTGCTGAACAGGTACAGGAAATGCTTGGGGAAAAATGCAAGTATGCTTTGCAGGACCAGCAGCTAGGTACAGCCCATGCAGTCATGCAGGCGGCATCCCTGCTGGAAGGCCAGGAAGGCACAACCCTTGTTGTTTGCGGAGATACTCCCCTTATCAGGAAGGAGACGATGGAGGCGCTGTTCCGCCATCATACCGAACAATCCGCAAAGGCCACAGTCCTGACAGCCAACATGGAAAATCCGGCAGGTTATGGCCGGGTAGTCCGAAATCCGGACGGCCATGTCGAGAAAATTGTTGAGCATAAGGATGCCAGTGAGGAAGAACGCGCGATAACAGAGATTAATACGGGAACATATTGCTTTGACAACAAAGCCCTGTTTGCAGCACTCCAAAGCGTCTCAAATGAAAACGCGCAGGGTGAATATTACTTGCCGGATGTTGTTGGAATCCTCAAGGGCCAGGGTGAAACGGTTACTGCATATCTTGCCGAAAATCCCGATGAAACGCTTGGCGTCAACGATCGGGTCGCCCTCTCGGAAGCTGAACTGCTTATGAGGGAGCGCATCAACGAACTTCATATGAGGAACGGAGTCACGCTCATTGATCCTGCCAATACTTACATTGGCGTTGACATTGAAATCGGCAGGGATACGGTTATTTACCCTGGGACCATCCTTAGCGGAAAAACGGTCATCGGTGAAGAATGCGTCATCGGGCCGAATTCTGAAATAGATTCATGTGAAATTGGGAACAAATCGGTTATCCGCCAATCGGCAGCATTTAAGAGTTCGATTGGATCGAATGTCAATATCGGGCCATTTGCCCATATACGCCCGGATTCAGCTCTTGGCAACGGCGTAAAAATCGGCAATTTTGTAGAAATAAAGAAAGCAGTAATCGGCGATTCCAGCAAGGCATCCCACTTGAGCTATATTGGAGATGCTGAGGTTGGAACGGACGTCAATATCGGCTGCGGCTCCATTACCGTCAACTATGATGGCAAAAACAAGTTTTTGACTAAAATAGAAGATGGGGTTTTTATCGGCTGCAACTCGAACCTGGTTGCCCCGGTGACAATCGGAAAAGGCGCCTATGTCGCAGCAGGCTCCACCATTACTGAAAATGTGCCTCCAGAAGCATTGTCATTGGCAAGGGCGCGTCAGGTAAACAAAGAAAATTATGTTCAAAAACTTAACAATAGGAAATAACCAATTGGAGGCCATCATGTCAAATCAATACCTAGATCCGAATTTAAAGGTGTTCAGCCTGAACTCAAACTTTCCGCTGGCCGATGAAATTGCCAAAGTAATAGGTGTCGAACTTGGAAAATGCTCCGTCACCCGTTTCAGTGACGGGGAAATCCAGATTAATATTGAAGAAAGCATCCGCGGCTGCGATGTATATGTTATCCAATCGACAAGCGCTCCAGTTAATGAGAACATCATGGAACTGTTGATTATGATTGATGCACTGAAGCGGGCTTCGGCGAAGACAATTAATATTGTTATGCCTTATTATGGCTATGCCCGCCAGGACAGGAAAGCACGGGCCCGTGAACCGATTACGGCGAAGCTCGTCGCAAACCTGCTTGAAACAGCCGGGGCTACCCGTGTTATTACACTGGATTTGCATGCACCGCAAATCCAGGGATTCTTCGATATTCCAATCGACCATCTAATGGGCGTGCCGATTTTGTCGGAGCATTTCAGGAACAGAGATTTGAATGGCGATATTGTCATTGTCTCCCCTGACCACGGCGGGGTTACACGCGCAAGGAAGCTGGCTGAACGCCTGAAAGCTCCGATTGCCATCATCGACAAGCGCCGCCCGCGCCCGAATGTTGCCGAAGTGATGAATATCGTCGGACATATTGATGGCAAGGTAGCAATCCTGATTGATGATATAATTGATACTGCGGGCACAATAACGCTAGCCGCGAATGCGCTTGCGGAAAACGGCGCCAAAGCTGTGTATGCGTGCTGCACGCATCCGGTTTTGTCCGGGCCGGCCATTGAACGCATCCAAAACTCGAATATTAAAGAGCTTGTTGTAACAAATACGATCGAGTTGAAGGATGAAAAGAAAATAGATAAGATTACGACGCTTTCGGTTGCTCCTCTTATTGGCGAAGCGATTATAAGAGTACATGAAGAGCAATCCGTAAGTACATTGTTTGATTAAATCTGTTTGTGAGGGCCTTCCGTATAGGCATGGCCTTTTCCTCACGTTGTAGCAGGTTCCGCCTCTTAGTTAAGTCTAATGCGTTTAAACCTACCTCTTTTAGGGCACTTTTTATTAGAGGAACCATAGAAGAAATAGGAAGGGGATAAATTCATGAGTACAGTTTTGCAGGCAACAAACCGCAGCGGAGAGAAAAGAATATCTGTTAGGAAGTTACGGAGGGAGGGCAATATTCCGGCTGTCGTTTACGGGTCTGATGTTGAAAGCACGCCTGTATATGTCAGTGCGGCGGATTTTGCCAAAACAATTAAGGAAGTCGGAAGGAACGGCGTCTTTTCCCTTGATGTCGACGGGAACAAGCAGGATGTTGTCCTGACTGACTACCAAAAAGAAGTCATTAACAATGATATTATTCATGCGGACTTTCTTGCAGTGGATAAGTCGACGAAGATCAATGCCGAAGTAAACGTCACCCTTGTAGGGGACTCTCAGGGAGTCAGGGATGGCGGTGTTCTTCAACAGCCGTTATTCGCAGTTTCCATTACAAGTACTCCGGCAAATATTCCTCCGGCAATTGAAGTGGATATTACTTCGATGCAGGTGGGAGACGTGCTTACGATTGCCGATTTGAACACAGAAGGCAAATTCGAGATTAATCATGAGCCGGACGAGGTCATTGCTTCCATCCTGCCGCCTAGGGTTGAGGAAGAAATTGATACTGGCGAGCAGCAGGACGGAGGAGTTCCTGAGAACGAAGAAGGAAGGGAAACAGCGCCTTCTGAAGAATAATAAACCAGACGTAGCCTTAGAAATAAGGTTACGTCTTTTATCATTTATTGAGCGGGGGAATCGGGATTGAAGTTGATTGTCGGTTTAGGAAATCCCGGCAGGCAGTACGCGGACACAAGGCATAACATTGGCTTTGCAGTCGTTGAACGCCTATCGGATAAGCTTGGCATCCCTTTGGATCAGCTGAAGCACAAAGGGATGTTTGGGATGGGCCATTACAAAGGCGAAAAGGTAATCCTTCTGATGCCCCTCACTTATATGAACCTGTCAGGTGAATCCATCCGTGCGGCCATGGATTTTTATAAAATTGGCATGGAGGACATCCTCGTTATTTACGATG
This sequence comes from Neobacillus sp. YIM B06451, assembly GCF_032667185.1. NCBI lineage: Bacteria > Bacillati > Bacillota > Bacilli > Caryophanales > Bacillaceae > Neobacillus > Neobacillus sp. YIM B06451. The sequence continues at coordinate 23,555 of NZ_JAVFKJ010000023.1, forward strand.
ATCTTGATTTACCTGTTGGAAAAATCCGTCTCCGCCAAAAAGGAAGTCCTGGCGGGCATAATGGAATAAAATCAACAATTGCCCATCTTGGAACAGCCGACTTCAACCGGATTAGGATCGGGATCAGCAGGCCGCCAGCCGGCATGGCTGTACCTGATTATGTGCTGGGCCGGTTCAGGAAGGAAGAGGAACCACTGATGGCGGATGCCGTCGAAAAAAGCGCCGCCGCCTGTGAAGCATGGCTCGAAAAGCCCTTTTTACAGGTTATGAATGAATTTAACCAGTGAGCAGGCAATACAATAAAGGAAATGAATAATCTTTTCCCGTGCCGTCCATACTATGGATACGGCTTGCCTTAGGAGGGAATTGATTGTCAATCCATTATATTTGCCGCCATTGCGGCGTCGCGCTCGGGTCAATTGGCCATACATCGGCCGACTCTGTGATGCTTGGCCTTCATGCGCTTAATGGGCGGGAAAGGGCCGCGATGGTTTCATATCAGCAAAACGGTGATATAGAAATAAAGTCCATATGTGAAAATTGCCAGGAAACATTAGAAAAAAACCCTAGTCTACACCAATATGATTACTTGATTCATTAATCAGGCTTTGGATAAAGTTCCAAAGCGTTTTTCTGTTTCTATACGATGGGAGTAAAACGTATGAGTTTTGGAGAAAAAGGAAAAGCAGCCGGGAAAGGAGGGATTGGGATGGAAGGACTAAAAACCCTGTTTCTTGAACAGGAAGACATACAATCTGTTATAAGCGGGGCAGAAGGCGGCTTAAAGGAGCAGCTAGTCGCTGGACTATCCGGATCATCCCGGACGGTTTTAGCTGCATCGATTTACAAGCAGACCGACAGGCCGATCCTTTTGGTCACCCATAACCTCCTTCAGGCGCAAAAGCTTTATGATGATATTTCCAGTCTTTTATCGGATCGGGAAGTTTACTTATTTCCTGCCAATGAATTGATCGCGGCGGAGATGAGTATTGCAAGCCCCGAACTAAGGGCGCAAAGGATTGAGGTGCTGAATGACTGGAGCAGGGGCGGTAAAGGCATCCTGATTGCCCCTGCAGCAGGTATGAGGAAGATTCTTCCCCCGAGGAAAGTATGGCAGGAGTACCAGCTCCGTATTAGTAAAGATAAGGATCTGGATATAGACGAAGCACTTGAAGCATTAGTGAATATGGGCTATGTCCGGTCGGAGATGGTTTCAACCCCTGGCGAATTCAGCGTTAGGGGCGGAATTATTGATATTTTCCCGCTTACAGAAACAAACCCGCTCCGGATAGAGTTATTTGATACTGAAGTTGAATCGATCCGTACTTTTTCAATTGAAGACCAGCGCTCAAGGGACAAAGTTACAGAAGCTTTGATTGGCCCCGCAACAGAATTGCCGCTTGGCCAGGCCGATTATGCGCGGCTGTCCCGGAAGCTTGCGGAAGGCCTGGCCGAAAGCCTGAAGGCTATCAAGGACGATAAAGCGAAACTTCAGATGTCGCAGCATATTTCTTATGAATTGGAACAGTTGAAAAATCGCCAGCGCCCTGACCAACTATTCAAGTATGCCTCCATAGCATATGAACATCCAGCTAGTTTACTAGATTATCTTCCTGAAAACGGCTTGGTCATTATCGATGAAATCAGCAGGGTCCAGGAAATGAATGACTCACTCGACAGGGAAGAGGCAGAGTGGTATACATCGCTGTTAGGCAATGGGGAAATCATTCAGGGTTTGTCCTTATCACATCGGGTTCAGGACCTTTTTCAAAAAAGAATATTCCCGGTCTTATACCTGTCGCTATTCCTTCGCCATGTTGCCAATACGAGTCCGCAGAACATCATTAATATTTCCTCAAGGCAGATGCAAAATTTCCATGGCCAAATGCATCTCCTAAAGTCGGAGATGGAACGCTGGAGGAAGGGTGGTTACACGGTCCTTTTCCTTGGCGCGGATTCCGAACGGATAGGAAAACTGCAAAGAGTGCTGGAGGACTATGGCATCGAGGCAGGAATGGCTAGTGGGAACGCCAAGTTGGTACCTGGCAGCGTCCTGATCATGCATGGAAGCCTTCAGGGGGGATTTGAACTTCCCCTGCAAAAAATCGCCGTGATTACCGAGGAAGAACTTTTTAACAAACGTCCGAAGAAATCACGCCAACGCCAAAAGCTTTCCAATGCGGAGCGAATCAAAAGTTACTCAGAGTTAAAAGTCGGCGACTATGTTGTCCATGTCAATCACGGGATAGGGAAATATCTTGGCATCGAAACGCTCGTCATTAACGGGCTGCACAAGGATTACCTTCATATCCGCTACCAGGGGACAGATAAGCTTTATGTACCGGTTGACCAGATAGATCTTGTCCAAAAGTATGTTGGGTCGGAAGGAAAGGAACCGAAGATTTACAAGCTTGGGGGAAGCGACTGGAAGCGGGTGAAGAAAAAGGTTCAATCCTCCGTTCAAGATATTGCGGATGATTTGATTAAGCTGTATGCCGAGAGGGAGGCGGCTGTCGGTTATGCCTTTAGCCCCGACGGCGATATGCAACGGGAGTTCGATGCTTCCTTCCCTTACCAGGAAACAGAGGATCAGCTTCGTTCCATCCATGAAATTAAAAGGGATATGGAAAAGCCGCGGCCAATGGACCGGCTCCTTTGCGGGGATGTTGGCTATGGGAAGACGGAAGTTGCCATACGGGCCGCTTTCAAGGCTATAGCCGATGGAAAACAGGTCGCCTTCCTCGTTCCAACGACAATCCTTGCGCAGCAGCACTATGAGACAATCCGGGAAAGGTTCCAAGACTACCCAATCAATATCGGCCTTTTAAGCCGATTCCGTTCAAGGAAGCAACAAACGGAAACGATTAAAGGACTGAAAGCGGGTACTGTTGACATTGTTGTCGGCACACATCGGCTTTTGTCCAAAGACGTTGTTTACCGGGACATCGGCTTATTGATTATTGATGAAGAACAACGGTTCGGGGTCACGCATAAAGAGAAAATCAAGCAATTAAAGACGAATGTCGACGTCTTAACTTTGACTGCAACGCCGATTCCAAGGACACTCCATATGTCGATGCTCGGTGTCCGCGATTTGTCGGTCATTGAAACTCCCCCGGAAAACCGTTTCCCAATCCAGACCTATGTGATGGAATACAATGGGATGCTTGTAAAGGAAGCGATAGAACGGGAACTTGCAAGGGATGGGCAGGTCTATTTCCTGTATAACCGTGTCGAGGATATTGAACGGAAGGCCGAGGAGATTTCCATGCTTGTTCCGGATGCCCGGGTTACTTATGCACACGGCCAGATGTCGGAAAACGAGCTCGAATCCGTTATGATCAGTTTCCTCGCGGGCGAATTCGATGTTCTTGTCAGCACGACCATTATCGAGACAGGAGTCGATATTCCGAACGTCAATACTCTGATTGTCCATGATGCGGATAGGATGGGGTTGTCACAGCTTTATCAGTTGAGGGGGCGTGTCGGCAGGTCAAACAGGATTGCCTATGCTTATTTTACCTACCGGAAGGACAAGGTTCTTACTGAAGTGGCCGAAAAGCGGCTTCATGCGATTAAAGAGTTTACCGAACTGGGTTCGGGCTTTAAAATCGCGATGCGGGACCTGTCAATAAGGGGTGCAGGAAATCTGCTTGGAGCTCAGCAGCACGGCTTTATTGATTCCGTTGGTTTCGACCTTTACTCCCAAATGCTGAAGGAAGCGATTGAAGAGCGAAAAGGCAAGCGGAAAGAAGAAGCAAGGCCGACTGTCGAAATCGATCTTGAAATTGATGCTTATATACCGGATTCCTATATTCGGGATGGGCACCAAAAGATTGAAATGTACAAGCGGTTCAGGGGAATTGAAGGGATTAATGACCTGAACGAACTGGAGGAAGAAGTGAAGGACCGTTTTGGGGAATATCCGGACGAGGTTTCCTATCTGTTCAATGTTGCCGAAGTTAAGATCCACGCATTAAAGGCGGGAGTCGAATCAATCAGACAGACAAAGGATACAATTACCATCCTTTTGAATGAGGAAGGTAGCTCGGAAGTACCCGGGGATGCAATTGTTGACGTTACCTATCCTTATGGCCGGAGAGCTGGGTTTGGAATGGATGGAAGCAAGTTTAGGATCACCTTGGATGTGCGTGGGGAGGAAACCTCTAGGTGGCTGCATGCCATTTATGAAATTACCAAGAGGCTTGACACCGCCCGGAATACGAAACGGGAGAAATAATGTTTCCATTATCGCTTTTTAATCGGTTTCAATGTTTTAGGACGAATAAACTTGGGTATTCCTACAATGTAGCCGGACATTTCAATTGGTATCTTTATCCTGTTTTGGAAGTTTTGTTATCACAAATAAAATCTATTCGCCTATGAATAGAACTTTCCATATGAAGGATACTAAGTTCAAACTTGGTGATGCTATCACCATAAAGGAAAAAGGAACACCAATTTCAATCATCAGATGAAAGTGAGGCAACATTGGATGAAAGCAACAGGTATAGTTCGTCGAATCGATGATTTGGGTCGTGTTGTTATTCCAAAGGAAATCCGCAGAACTCTCCGTATTCGGGAAGGTGATCCATTGGAAATATTCGTCGACCGTGATGGAGAAGTAATCCTGAAAAAATACTCGCCAATCAGTGAGTTAAGCGATTTTGCAAGGGAATATGCAGAAGCGCTTTATGACAGCCTTGGAAACCCAGTTTTAATATGTGACCGGGATACTTATATCGCGGTGGCGGGAGGCTCCAAAAAGGATTTCCTGAACAAGAACATTGGAGAATTGGTTGAAAAGACTATGGAAGATCGCTCTTCGGTCCTCATCACCCAGCAAGGGACAATCGGGTTGGTCGATGGTATCGATGAATCGGTTTCTTCCTACACAATCGGGCCAATTATCGCAAACGGCGACCCAATCGGAGCAGTCATCATTTTTGCAAAAGAGGGCACCCTTGGGGAAGTGGAGCAAAAAGCGGTTGAAACCGCAGCAAGCTTCCTTGCAAGGCAAATGGAACAATAATGAAGGAGAAGGCTGTCCCAAAGCGGGTACAGCCTTCTTTTTTGGATAATGGCAAAGTTCCTCTATCCGCCGGATTTCTGCTCCTTGGGCCTTTCTAATGGGCTTATCGTCTGGAGATGAGGCCATATGCTATAATAGTTGTCGAATTCGTTTATGAAGGAGACTGCAATGGAGCCGGTAAAACAGGCGCAAAATCTTTTTAAGGGAGCCTTCATCATGACGGCTGCCGTGTTGGTAACAAAACTGTTAAGTGCTGGTTACCGAATCCCATTCCAGAATATCGCCGGGGATGTCGGCTTTTATATTTATCAGCAAGTGTACCCGTTTTATGGAATTGCGATTGCCTTAGCTACGACCGGTTTTCCGGTCGTCCTTTCGAAGCTATATGCGGAGAGGAGAGAGCGGGGCGGCCAGCTACTAGCGGCTTCATATATCGTCCTGCAGCTTTTTGGTTTGATATGCTTTGGGGTGCTTTATACTGGGGCGGGATTTATAGCGCGGTTGATGGGAGACCCAGGCCTCGTTGTATTGATTAAGGTTGTTTCTGTTGTATTCTTACTGTTTCCACCAATCTCCGTCCTGCGTGGCTATTTTCAGGGAAAAGGGGATATGGTCCCCACGGCTTCCTCGCAGATTGGTGAGCAAGTTGTCCGGGTAGCAACCATACTCATGGTTGCCGTCTTGTTTACCAGCCAAGGCCTTTCCTTGTACTATGTTGGGTCTGGGGCAATGCTTGGGTCGATTACAGGGGGAATTGTTTCCCTCGCGATCCTCGTGCTGTTTTTCCGGAACCGAAGGGAAGATTTGCTCAGCGTTTTTTCCCATTCGCTTCGGATGCCGCCCTTAAAGGAAATCAAACATGCAGCCAAAATGCTGGGGCTCCAGGGCCTCGCCATCTGCATCGCCAGCCTGTTAATGGTTTTTATTCAACTTGCAGATGCTTTGAACCTGTATTCTCTTCTTGTCGGCCAAGGCATTGCCCCAGAAGCCGCAAAGGAAATGAAAGGGATATTCGACCGCGGCCAGCCCCTCATCCAGCTTGGCCTCGCGGTGGCCTCTGCTATCTCATTATCGGTTGTGCCCCTAATTGCGAGCAATAGGCTTACGCGTGACAAAGCCTTCCTGGTCCATAACATCAGGCTTGCGATGCACGTAACTGCCGTGATTGGGGCCGGTGCGGCCGCAGGGCTTTGGATGATTGCAAAGCCCGCCAATATCATGCTATTTGAAAATGCAAAAGGCACCGCAGTGCTTGCGGTATTGAGCAGTGCAATCGTCTTTAGTTCGGCCATCTCGACTGCTGCGGCCATTTTGCAGGGCCGCGGGGTCTTGTTTAAGCCAGCCGCAGCCATCCTTTTGGGCTTCCCGCTAAAGTACATCCTCAATCTTGCCCTCGTTCCCCAATTTGGGACGCTGGGCGCGGCATGGGCAACAGCGATTACGTTATGTGGAATCGCCATTTGTGCGATCCTGTTCCTAAAGAGCAGTATGGACGTGGAGATATTTCAGTGGGTATTTTTGAAAAAAACAGGCATTGCCCTTGCGGCGATGCTCATATTTTTAAAATTGTTCCTCGCGGGTACCGGTTTTTTATATGGAATCGGCAGCGAACGGGCGGCCGCGGCCATACAGGCGGTGGGGGCAAGTTTGTGCGGAGCCTTTATTTACGCCTTGGCTATCGTCAGGAGCGGCGTCTTTCGCACGGAAGACCTTGCGCTGTTTCCGTTCGGAAGCAAACTATTATTATTGCTGCCAAAAGATAGGAGCAGGATATGATGAAAATAGAAATTGAAATCATTGGGTTAGGCTCGGCAGATTTGGATGCCATGCCCCTAGGGGTGTACAAAAAATTAAAACAGAAGGGAAGGGTCTTCCTTAGGACAAAGGAACATCCTGTCGTAGGTGAGCTTGAGAAGGAAGGATTCACCTATACCTCTTTTGATTCCATTTATGAAAAACATGATTCATTTGAAGCGGTATATGAAGAAATTCGCGATACCCTTCTTGCACATGCTGGCCTCGGACCGATAGTATATGCGGTGCCGGGCCATCCTCTCGTAGCGGAACGTACAGTCCAGCTCCTGCTGGAAGCACAGGAGAAGCAAGAGGGGATTAGCATCAGGTTCGGAGGGGGACAAAGCTTTCTCGATGCGTTGTTCCTTAGTTTAAGAATCGATCCTGTGGAAGGCTTTCAGCTCCTAGATGGAACCGCCCTCAATGCCGATCAGCTGCAGTTGCGGCAGCATATGTTCATCAGCCAGGTTTATGACCGGCTAATCGCCTCGGATGTCAAACTTACCTTGATGGAGAGGCTCCCCGACGAATATGAAGTGTACATCGTAACAGCGGCAGGTAGTCCGGAAGAAAAGATTGAAAAGGTGCCTCTTTATGAACTGGACCATAAAACAGAAATACATAATCTTGTTACCCTTTATGTTCCTCCCGTCACTGAAGAAGAACTCCATATGCGCGATTTTTCTAAATTAAGGGAAATAATTTCTATTTTGAGGGGTCCAAATGGCTGCCCGTGGGATAAGGAACAAACCCATGAATCCCTGAAAAAATACTTGCTTGAAGAAACATATGAAGTCATTGAAGCGATCGACAGCGGAGACATCGACCATTTAATAGAAGAACTGGGTGATGTTCTTCTCCAGGTAATGCTTCATGCGCAAATTGGCGAGGACGATGGGTATTTTACAATCAATGATGTAATTGAATCGATTTCAGCTAAAATGGTCAGAAGGCATCCGCATGTTTTCGGAACAAAAACGGCAGAAACAGCGGAGGAGGTTATCGCTAACTGGCAGGAAATCAAGGAACAAGAAAAAGGGGCTATAAGGAAAGAGTCTCTTCTGGAAGCGATACCGAAATCATTACCTGCCCTTATGAAAGCATACGAATTACAAAAAAAGGCGGCAAAAGCCGGGTTTGACTGGCAGGAAATCGGCCCCGCATTCGAGAAGGTTAAGGAAGAGCTACAAGAATTCGAGGCTGAATTAACAAATGAAGCCGGGCTTACACTCGCAAAAAAGGAATTTGGCGACATCTTATTCGCGTTTGTAAATGTCGCAAGGTTCCTGGGCATTCACCCGGAAGAGGCCCTTACTGAAACGAATGATAAATTCATGCGCCGTTTCCGTTACATTGAAGAAATGGTAAAGAAAAGCGGCAGGGCAATTGAGGGCCATTCGCTTGAGGAGCTTGACCGGTATTGGGATGACGCCAAGAAAAACGGGTTATAGAATTTAAAGAGAACAGGGGGAAAGAACAATGAGGCTTGATAAGTACCTGAAAGTTTCAAGGATCATTAAGAGAAGGACGCTTGCTAAGGAAGTATCCGACCAGGGAAGGATCCTCGTAAACGGTAACCAGGCGAAGGCAAGCACGACTGTCAAGGTAGGTGACGAATTGACAATCCGTTTTGGCCAACGAATTGTAACCGCAAGGGTTGACCGGATTCAGGAAACCTCCCGCAAGGATGAAGCGGCTGAAATGTATACAATCCTGAAGGAAGAAAAGGCGCCATCCGGGGAATAAGGCTTGTTCTATTTAAACCCGAAAAAACATAGTATGTACAAAAATAGCATGTACAATGTGATTCGGGGGATGAACAATGAACCAATATTATGATCCAAACGCAACAAACAAAGGGGCGGCGCCTGATCATGATGTCATCATGAGGGGGAGGAAGCTCCTTGATATTACCGGCGTTAAACAGGTGGAAAGCTTCGACAACGAAGAGTTCCTCCTAGAAACGGTCATGGGGTTTTTGTCGATAAAAGGACAGAATCTGCAGATGAAGAACCTCGATGTCGATAAAGGCGTCGTATCCATTAAAGGAAAGGTGTTTGAGCTTGTGTACCTGGATGAGCAGCACGGAGACAAGGCTAAAGGCTTCTTTAGCAAATTATTCCGATGACTCTCACAGTGCAGTTCATAACAATGGCGGCTATGGTTTCGGCGGGGGCGGGATTTGGGGCGATGCTCGATACGTACCAGCGCTTTCTGAACCGCCCGAAGCGAAAAAACTGGATTACTTTTATAAACGATATCCTTTTTTGGGTTGTCCAGGCGCTGATCGTTTTTTACGTTCTTTTCCATGTAAATAAAGGAGAGGTAAGGTTTTATATTTTTATTGCGCTTTTTTGTGGTTTCGCAGCATACCAAGCCTTGTTGAAAGGTGCCTATCTCTGGCTTCTTGACCGGGTAATCAATGCCGCCGTTGCGGCCGGGCGGATTTTGGCAAAAATGGTACAGCTGCTTATTTTCAAGCCAGTCACCGGCCTTATCCAGCTTGCCCTTGCTTTGATCCTGCTCCTCTTGAAAGCGGTCCTGTCGCTGCTCCGCTTTCTGGTAAAAGCCGGATACTTTCTCATCCGGATATTAATTTTGTATCCATTGAAAAAAATATTGGCATTTATGTGGAAAGTTTTGCCGAAAGGGATTAAAAAACCGGCGGAGAAGTTATATAATAGTGGGACAGGAATTCTTTTGAAAATACGGGATGTTTATAAACGGATGTTCAAGTGGAATAAAAAAGATGATTAAGGGGGAGAGCCTTTGGAAGCATCGAAGAAACGAAAAGTAGCAAGGATTCGTAACAGCTATGCTGAATCTCAATATCATTCGGAAGAAGCGGCTTCCAGGAAACGCAAGGCATTGGTAAGAAGGCTCACTGCATTTGCCGTGTTGGCAGCCCTTTTGATTTATTTTACTGTAACCTCCATTTATTCGCGTGCCGAAGCCTTGGAAAAGAAAAAGGCGGAAAAGCAGAAGCTTGAACAGAGGCTGGCAAGCCTTGAGCGGGAACGCGATATCCTGAACGAGGAAATCATCAAGCTGAACGATGATGACTATATCGCAAAGCTGGCAAGGAAGGAATACTTCCTTTCCGACAAGGGTGAAATTATTTTCACAATTCCGGAGGACAATAAGAAGAAGGAAAAATGATGCAGTGCACTCTTGTTGACACTTATTTTACAACTTAGGTATAATCTATAGTAAGACTGATTTTTTTTATTTTTTTAAGGAGGAAGTTTCTTTTTATGTCAATCGAAGTAGGCAGCAAGTTACAAGGAAAAGTAACAGGGATTACCAATTTCGGAGCGTTCGTCGAGCTGCCGGAAGGTTCAACAGGCTTAGTCCATATCAGTGAGGTCGCTGATAATTACGTAAAGGATATCAATGACCACTTGAAGGTTGGCGATATGGTAGAGGTAAAAGTCATCAATGTCGAAAAGGATGGAAAGATTGGCCTCTCCATAAAAAAAGCCAAGGACCGTCCTGAACCGCAAAGGTCTTACACACCTCGTCCACGCCAGGGAAGGGCAAATGACCGGAATGCAAGGCCGGAGAATTTTGAATCAAAAATGGCCAAATTCCTGAAGGATAGCGAGGACCGTTTATCCTCCCTGAAACGGAACACCGAATCAAAACGTGGTGGTAGAGGGGCCAGAAGAGGCTGACTTGTTGCTGCTTATCAACCGAATATATTCATTATACCAGGCAGGCCCGATGAGGCTCTGCCTGTTTTGTTTTTTAGGAATAGTGCGGAATTGCCAGGCATCAAACTTGTCTTTCATGGACTGTCGCCCTTTTCGGATAAACAAAAACGGCTCTCCCCAATTGGGAAAGCCGTTGAAAGCAGGTTGCCTATTACATAGTAAAAAAGTATAGCGGCGGAGGGGATCGAACCCCCGACCTTACGGGTATGAACCGTACGCTCTAGCCAGCTGAGCTACACCGCCATTTTTTGAAACACAAGTTATATAATACATAGTTTAAAAAGGACTGTCAATACATTTTTTGAAGATCCTCTTTTGATCATCTTGGCAACTTTTGCACAACCGTGGCAGGCGGGGTGAAATGAGTCGNTTTTTTGAAACACAAGTTATATAATACATAGTTTAAAAAGGACTGTCAATACATTTTTTGAAGATCCTCTTTTGATCATCTTGGCAACTTTTGCACAACCGTGGCAGGCGGGGTGAAATGAGTCGAACAATTCCATTGTTGCCGTGCTTGATTTTGACAATCTTTGAATGCCTGTCCATTTATAATGAAGCACAATAACCAGACGACGGGGGAGTGTGTTTTTTTGGAAAGGGCAGAACAAACAGTGATGGACCAAGTAGCAGGATCGGGCATCCGCTCAAAATGGGGCTTTGCGGGGGCTTTCGGGAAACTGCGATCCAAGGCGGAAAGGTTGGCTTTGAAAAAGGGATATCTCCTTGTCCTGGTCGGTTTTTTACTTGGCCGGGCATTGATTCTTGCGAAGTTGGCGCCGTTCGGCCTTCCCTTTTTCGCTGCGGTATTTTTTATTAAAAAGGAACGGGCCCCGCTGGCGCTTTTTGGACTTGTCGCTGGCGCGGCAACCATTTCCCTTGGGCATGCGGCTTCCACTTTTGCCATGGTGTTCCTTTTCCTTGTAGTCTACAAATCTACCGGGAAATGGGTTGGAAATCGGGCCCGGGCAATCCCTTATTATATCGGTGCAGTGCTGTTCGCCGGAAAACTTGCTGAAAGGTTTATTCAAGCGGGAAGCGTCTCTGTTTATGATTCAGCAATGGCCGGCATAGAAGGAATACTGGCCTTCATCCTCTCGTTGATTTTTATGCAAAGCGTTCCCTTGGTCACAGCCAGTAAACGAAAACAGCCTCTGAAAACTGAAGAAATTGTTTCTTTAATCATACTCCTTGCATCCATTATGACTGGGACAATTGGATGGATAGTCTACGGCCTGTCGATTGAACATGTGATGTCCAGGTATTTGGTCCTCCTGTTTTCCCTTATGGCAGGCGCAGCGGTCGGTTCAACCGTCGGTGTTGTCACAGGCCTCATTTTCAGCCTTGCGAACGTTTCGAGCTTTTCCCATATGAGCCTTCTTGCGTTTTCGGGTGTGCTCGGCGGTTTGCTGAAAGAAGGAAAAAAGGCAGGTGTCTCGCTTGGGCTTCTCGTTGCGACCTTATTGATCGGAATGTATGGGGAAACGGGTGTAAGCCTTCAGATAACAATGATGGAAACCTCGGCCGCAATCCTGCTGTTCTTCCTGACTCCCACCTCATTAACCGCCAGAATCGCAAAATACATACCGGGGACTCCGGAGCATACGGCTGAGCAGCAAAAATATATGAGGAAAATGCGTGATGTGACAGCAAAAAGAGTTGCCCAATTTTCAAATGTATTTGAAGCGCTTTCCAAAAGCTTTTCACATAATGAAGACGACTTCGATGGAGAAGAAAAGGAACTTGATATCTTTTTGAGCAATGTGGCTGAAAAGTCCTGCCAAACGTGTTTTAAAAAAGAGCATTGCTGGACAAGGAACTTTACTACAACATATGGCTATATGGAAGAAATTATGCTTCAAATGGACCAGTCGAAGGCAACAATACCTCCAAAACTCGCGCGGGAGTGGGAAAAGCTCTGCTCCAGGCCCAAGAAGGTAACGGAAGCGATTCATCAAGAACTAGCCGTATACCAGGCAAATCAAAAATTGAAAAAGCAGGTGAAAGAAAGCAGGCGGCTCGTCGCGGACCAATTGCTAGGCGTTTCTGAAGTGATGGGAGATTTCGCGAAGGAAATCCAGCGCGAGCGTGAAAACCTCCATAAACAGGAAGAACAAATAATGGAGGCCATCCAGGATTTCGGCCTCCAGATTGAACATGTGGAGATTTACAGCCTTGAACCCGGAAATGTCGATATTGATATGACAATCCCTTATTGCAATGGGCATGGGGAGTGCGAGAAGCTCATTGCCCCGATGCTGTCCGACATTCTTGGTGAAACGATCATCGTTAATTCAGAGGAATGCGGAGCCTACCCTCACAGTTCTTGCCAGGCTACATTCCGTTCCGCGAAAACATTTACTGTGGAAACAGGGGTCGCATATGCCGCCAAAGGAGGCGGGTTGGTTTCCGGGGACAGTTTTTCGACGATGGAGCTTGGAAGCGGGAAATACGCTGTTGCAATCAGCGATGGAATGGGGAATGGAGAGCGCGCCCAGGACGAAAGCCGTGAAACACTGAAGCTCCTTCAACAAATCCTGCAATCAGGCATTGAGGAGAAGGTTGCCATTAAATCGGTTAACTCGGTCCTTGCCTTAAGGACAACAGATGAAATATTCTCGACACTCGATCTTGCAGTCGTTGATCTTCAGAATGCTTCGGCAAAATTCCTGAAAATCGGTTCCACCCCAAGCTTCATTAAACGTGGAAAAAAAGTGATAAAAATACAGGCAAACAATCTTCCAATGGGAATCGTCCAGGAATTCGATGTCGATGTTGTCAGTGAGCAGCTAAAAGCAGGTGATTTATTAATCATGATGAGCGATGGGGTGTTTGAAGGGCCAAAGCATGTTGGCAACTATGAAATGTGGATGAAACGGAAAATCCATGAACTTGAAACGAATGATCCGCAGGAAGTAGCCGATTTGATAATGGAAGAGGTCATCCGCTCCAGGTCGAATAAAATTGAAGATGATATGACTGTCGCGGTCGCGAAAATAAAACACAATATACCAAAATGGGCCTCCATACCTGTACACGGAATCAAAAAGAAACGGGCATAAAGGGGTTTGGTATAAATACCCTCCATTCAGTCGAAAATGGTACTATTTAACGAATGGAGGAGATGTAGGATGAAGACCGGGAAAATAAAGCAGCTTCTTGTGATTACGGACGGCTGTTCAAATCAGGGGGAAGACCCTGTCGCAATGGCGGCGCTTGCGAAAGAGCAGGGGATTACGGTCAATGTCATCGGAGTTATTGATAAGGATACAATTGATGGCCAAGGAATAAGGGAAATCGAAGGAATCGCCATGTCCGGAGGCGGAGTGAGCCAGATAGTCTATTCCGAACAGCTTTCGCAAACAGTTCAAATGGTAACCAGGAAAGCCATGACCCAAACGTTGCAAGGGGTAGTAAATCGGGAATTGAGGCAAATTCTCGGAAGTTCGAAAACACTTGAAGATCTACCCCCGGAAAAAAGGGGTGAAGTCCTAGAGGTTGTTGATGAACTTGGGGAGTCTGTAGACCTTGAGGTCATTGTCCTTGTCGATGTAAGTGCGAGCATGAAGCATAAATTGCCGACAGTCAAGGAAGCACTCCTCGACCTCTCTATAAGCCTGAATGCACGTTCGGGAAAAAATCTATTTTCGGTTCTAGTATTTCCCGGGAAAAGAGGAGAAACGGACCGGATTCTGGAATGGACACCGCGGCTAGAATCGATTAGTACCATCTTTCCAATGCTGGCAGCCGGAGGGATTACTCCGACTGGCCCGGCTATCCGCGAGGCAATCCATCTGTTCAATGAAAACAGTGCGCTAAGGAGAATTTTGTCAGAAAATGATGAATCCTTCCTCGAAGAATCCATGTAGGTTTAGGCCCGGGACAGCTTTATCCGGGAAGTGGCATAGAAAAGAATATGTCATTTTGAAAGAATTGGGCAATGGGGCAAATGGTGTCGTATATCTGGTGAAAAGCGGCAACAGGGAAGCCGCTTTAAAAATCAGCGGCAATAGTATGTCCATTACTTCAGAGGTAAATGTCCTAAAGTCTTTTATGAAGGCCCGGGGCCAAGCCCTTGGGCCATTGTTGCTTGATGTTGATGATTGGATTGCTCCGGAAGGGATGTTCAGTTTTTATGTAATGGAATACATAAAAGGGCCAGGGCTTCAGCAATTCCTTTTTCAAAAAGGCAAAGAATGGATGCACGTCCTTTTGCTACAGTTATTGAATGATTTGCACCTGCTTCACCAAAATGGATGGGTGTTTGGCGACTTGAAGCCAGAAAACTTGATTGTTGCAGGTCCGCCCCCAAAAATTCGCTGCATCGACGTAGGTGGAACGACAATGATTGGAAGAGCCATAAAAGAATACACTGAATTTTATGACCGGGGGTATTGGGGACTTGGAACTAGGAAAGCAGAGCCGTCCTATGATTTGTTTGCTGTGGCGATGATTATGGTAGCAGCCGCTTACAAGGGGAGCTTCCGCAAAGCAGAGGGAGGAATTGGGCAGCTGCTTGGGGCAATCCGAAATAAGGAAGAGCTTAGGCCTTATGAACCGATGCTTACAAATGCCCTCCAGGGGAAATACTCCTCAGCCCAGGAGATGAGGGACGCTTTGCTCGGATGCATAGCCCCGATGCGGCCTAAAAGCGGAGAACCTGGAAGTACGCCACCAGCAGCGGGAAGGCCGATAAGCAGGCAAACCCCTATGAAAAGAAAAAAACGCAGTGAAAAAAAAGAAACCTTTTTTGTTATTTCAATCATGGCGCTTCTTTATTTTGTCTATATTGTTGTACAATTAACCTAACTGTCTTCTCCCCTTCTTCTTTAAAAAAAATTGTAAAAAAACCGGGAGAAATGAAACTTTTATTCATTTTAATCGTATAAAACAAAGCTGCCGCCTTAGGCGGGAATAATCATTTAACTTAAGGAAGAATGAGCATGCTTGAGGATAAAACAGAGGCGATTTTGAAAAGGAAATCGATATCCCTAGAGGGATCCCACGTCCTTGTGGGGGTTTCCGGCGGGCCCGACTCCATGGCTTTGCTCCACTATTTGTGGAAAAAAAAGAAGCCTTTGGGGATGGAACTTGCCGCGGCCCATGTGGACCACATGTTCCGGGGGGATGAATCGCTTGATGACGCTTTTTTTGTAAAAGGTTTTTGCGAAGAGCGCGGGATACCGTTTGAGATGGAGAGGGCCAATGTTCCCGAAATAATCAGGAAAACCGGAAAAAACCCACAGGAAGCAGCGCGGGATGCACGCTATCGTTTTTTTCAGGACCAGATGAAGGAACATGGGTATACCTTCCTGGCGCTGGCCCACCACGGAGATGACCAGATGGAGACAATCCTGATGAGGCTGACCCGCGGAAGCACTGGAAGGGGCCGGGCTGGCATCCCGTTTATGAGGCCTTTCGAGGGCGGGATGATCATCCGTCCGTTTCTCGGAGCGTCCCGGGAGGATATTATTGATTATTGCCAGAGGAAAGGTATCGATTTCCGGATTGACCCGAGCAATGAAAAAGATGTCTATAGCAGGAACCGCTTCAGAAAGACAATCCTTCCTTTTTTAAAAAGTGAAAATCCTCTTGTACATGAACATTTTCAACGTTATAGCGAAGAGACGGAAAGCGATGAAGCGTTTTTGGAGGAATTAGCGGCGAGCCGGATGGTTACAGTAATAAAAAGCAGGGAAAGAGGGAAAGTAGTTATAGATACACTGGCTTTTCTTGGTATGCCAATGCCTTTACAAAGAAGAGGGATTCAACTAATATTAAACTATCTTTATGCAGGAAGGCATACGTCTTTGGCTGCCGTACATATTGATCAAGCTATTTCCTTGCTGAACCATCCTCATCCATCCGGAAATCTTGATTTCCCCGGCGGGTTGACTGTCACCCGATCCTACTCCGAGTGTATTTTCCATTTTGGGCGTCTTGAGAAAATGCAATTCAGGATTGAAATGCACGGGCCTGGAAAAGTTGCTCTGCCAAATGGAGATGTCATTTCCATTGAATGGGCCACAAGTGTTGAACAGGGGGCCGGGCAAGGGTGCGCGTATTTGCCTGCAGCGGAAACATCATTCCCGCTTATCATCCGTACGAAGGAAAATGGTGACAGGATGACGCTGAAGGGAATGGAAGGCACTAGAAAACTGAAAGACATTTTTATTGATAACAAGGTACCGATTTCCGAGAGGAAAACGTGGCCTGTCATAACGGATAGCACTGGCCGGATCGTCTGGCTGCCTGGGCTCAAAAAATCCGCCCTTGATTCTGCCGGAAATCCGGAAGAAGGCTATCTGAAGCTTTTATATATCAAGGAACCAACATCTGGGGGGCACATGTGAATGAGAAATGATATTGAGAAAATCCTGGTCACCGAAGAAGAAATCCAAGAGAAAATCAAGGAACTCGGAGCCCGTTTGACAGAGGATTACCAGGACAAATTTCCACTGGCAATCGGTGTGTTAAAAGGCGCGATGCCTTTTATGGGTGATCTCCTGAAAAAAATGGATTGCTATCTTGAAATGGATTTTATGGACGTTTCCAGCTATGGAAATTCGACGGTTTCTTCCGGTGAAGTGAAAATTTTGAAGGACCTCGATACTTCCGTGGAAGGAAGGGATCTGTTGATTATTGAGGATATCATCGACAGCGGCCTGACACTTAGTTATCTTGTTGAATTATTCCGCTACAGGAAGGCAAATTCCATTAAAATTGTCACTTTGCTTGACAAACCGACCGGGAGAAAGGTAGATATAAGCGCGGACTATGTTGGTTTCCAAGTTCCGGATGCCTTTGTTGTCGGCTATGGACTGGACTATATTGAAAGATATCGGAACCTTCCTTATATCGGGGTTTTGAAGCCGGAAGTGTACAACAAGGCGGAATAGGCAAAACTATAGTGAACCAGGCGGCATTCAAGCACTATTGTTGAAGCGGTATCGTCATTATGTTACTATTTTATATACTGTTTTCCACCGTGGGAGGAGGTAAGGGATGAATCGGATTTTCCGCAACACCATCTTTTATTTATTGATATTTTTAGTCATTATTGGCGTAGTCAGTTTCTTTAATGGAAACAATGAGCCAACAGATAATATATCGTATGACCAATTTATTTCGCATCTGGAAAAGAAAGAAATAAAATCGGTCACGCTGCAGCCTGAGCGGGGCGTATATGAAGTCCGTGGCCAGCTTGAAAATGCCGACAAGGACAAGTTTTTCCTGACTTATGTCCCGAATAGCGAACGGATGCTTAGCCGGATTGATGAGGCGGTTCCAGATATGAAGATTGAGACAATGCCTGCAAAAGAAACGAGCGGCTGGGTCACATTCTTTACATCCATCATTCCGTTTGTGATCATTTTCATCCTATTCTTCTTCCTGCTTAACCAGGCGCAGGGCGGCGGAAGCCGTGTCATGAACTTTGGTAAAAGCAAGGCAAGACTTTACAACGATGAAAAGAAAAAAGTCCGCTTCAAGGATGTCGCTGGAGCGGATGAAGAAAAGCAGGAACTCGTAGAAGTAGTTGAATTCCTGAAGGATCCACGCAAATTCTCCGAGCTTGGCGCGCGGATTCCAAAAGGCGTCCTGCTTGTCGGCCCTCCGGGAACTGGTAAAACGTTGCTTGCCCGGGCGGTAGCCGGGGAAGCCGGTGTACCGTTTTTCTCAATTAGCGGATCCGATTTCGTTGAAATGTTCGTCGGGGTGGGTGCATCCCGTGTACGCGATTTATTTGAAACCGCAAAGAAAAATGCCCCGTGTATCATCTTTATCGATGAGATTGATGCTGTGGGACGCCAGCGTGGCGCAGGCCTTGGCGGCGGCCATGATGAGCGTGAGCAAACCTTGAACCAGTTGCTTGTTGAAATGGACGGCTTTGGAGCCAATGAAGGAATTATTATCGTAGCGGCAACGAACCGCCCTGATATCCTTGATCCGGCGCTTCTCCGTCCGGGACGTTTTGACCGCCAGATTACGGTTGACCGTCCGGATGTAAAGGGCAGGGAAGCGGTCCTTAAGGTCCATGCGCGTAACAAGCCACTTGATGAGTCTGTTAATCTTAAAGCAATAGCGATGCGGACTCCGGGCTTTTCCGGCGCAGATCTTGAGAACCTGTTGAACGAGGCGGCACTTGTGGCGGCCCGCTCGAATAAAAAGAAAATCGATATGGTGGATATTGACGAGGCAACCGACCGGGTCATTGCGGGACCGGCCAAAAAAAGCCGGGTTATTTCCGAAAAGGAACGCAGGATTGTCGCTTTCCACGAAGCTGGGCATACAGTCATCGGCGTCATGCTCGATGAAGCTGAAATGGTCCACAAGGTAACGATTGTCCCGCGTGGGCAGGCTGGCGGATATGCAGTCATGCTTCCTAAGGAAGACCGCTATTTCATGACAAAACCTGAGCTTCTTGATAAAATTACTGGACTCCTGGGCGGCCGTGTCGCTGAGGAAATCGTATTCGGCGAAGTAAGTACTGGGGCGCATAACGACTTCCAAAGGGCGACCGGAATCGCGAGGAAAATGGTTACCGAATACGGCATGAGTGACAAGCTCGGGCCGCTGCAGTTCGGCCAACCGCAGGGCGGACAGGTATTCCTTGGGCGCGACCTTCACAATGAACAAAACTATTCCGACAAGATCGCTTATGAGATTGATATGGAGATCCAAAACTTCATTAAACAGTCTTATGAACGTGCGAAGCAGATTTTAACGGAAAACCGTGACAAGCTCGACCTAATTGCCAATACGCTGCTTGAAGTGGAAACACTCGATGCTGACGATATCAAGCACCTGGTCGATCATGGAAGGCTTCCGGACGGGAAAGTTCCCGCTAACTCTACCCCTGCCGAAATCAAGAGCACACTTGATGATGTGATTATCAACATCTCCGGCAAAAAGGAAGAGGAAAGCAATTCGGGGACTCCAAAATCAAATCTGCTCAAGCCTGAAGAAAATCAGGATGAGGATAATAAATAATTCAAATTTAGGGCACCGCCTATCCGCGCGGTGCCCTTCTTAATTTACAAGGTTGAGCCAGCCGGGAATAATTTTATGCAGAATGTGGCTCTTTGCCTTTTCTTTCCCGAAACGGTTTGTGATATGATGTTTTCAGTAAACTTGCAACCTTGGGCAACGGGGGCAATCCCGGCAATATTGGGGGCTTTCGGTCCTGGTTACATTCCATGGAGTGGTGAGTGAATTGATTTTCGTATTTGATGTTGGAAATACAAATATCGTTTTAGGGGTATATAAAGGGGAGGAACTCCTCCACCATTGGCGGATTGAAACGAACCGAAACAGGTCTGAAGACGAGTATGGAATGCTGATTAAATCTCTATTTGACCATTCCGGCCTATCTTTTGGAGATATTGAAGGAATCATTATTTCCTCCGTTGTTCCCCCGATTATGTTTTCGCTTGAAAGGATGTGTACGAAGTATTTTAAACTAAAACCATTGATTGTTGGCCCTGGCATTAAGACGGGCCTTGACATAAAGTATGAAAATCCGAGGGAAGTAGGAGCCGACAGGATTGTGAATGCGGTCGGGGCTATCCACGAATACGGGAGTCCGCTCATTATCGTCGACTTCGGTACAGCAACGACCTATTGCTATGTAAACGAGCAGAAGCAATATATGGGCGGGGCAATTGCACCCGGTGTGGGCATTTCGACAGAAGCGCTTTATTCGCGGGCGGCAAAACTCCCGCGGATTGAAATAGCCAGGCCGGAAGGGATCATCGGCAAAAACACGGTTGCAGCGATGCAAGCGGGTATAGTGTACGGGTATGTCGGACAGGTTGAAGGGATCGTCAAGCGGATGATTGCCAACAGCTCCAAAGTTCCGACCGTCATTGCAACGGGCGGCCTATCCAATCTCATTGCTGAGGAATCGAAAATCATTGACATTGTCGATCCGTTTTTGACTTTAAAAGGGCTTCACTTAATCTATAAGCGGAATATGGATACACTAAACAAGCATGATTCATAAAATTGTCCCGGGTCGGCAAGCTGGCGGCGGCGGGATTCTATCACTGGGGACTTGCATGTTAGCAGAGGCCAATTCCACGAAAACGGACACCGAGAAAGGAGCGGAAAGATGAGTGACTATCTAGTAAAAGCGCTTGCCTATGACGGGCAAATCAGGGCCTACGCTGTGAGAAGCACGGAAGCCGTGGCAGAAGCGCAACGGAGGCATTATACATGGCCCACAGCTTCGGCGGCACTTGGCAGGGCAATGACAGCTGGCTTAATGATGGGTGCCATGCTAAAGGGCGAAGACAAATTGACAATTAAAATAGAGGGTGGAGGCCCTATAGGGAATATATTGGTCGATAGCAATGCGAAAGGGTCTGTGAGAGGCTATGTAAGCAATCCGCAAACCCATTTCGACCTGAATGAACACGGCAAGCTCGATGTGCGGCGGGCGGTAGGAACAGACGGCACTCTTACAGTTGTAAAGGACCTAGGGCTGAGGGATTTCTTCAGCGGGTCGGTCCCTCTCGTATCAGGGGAACTGGGTGAAGATTTTACTTACTACTTTGCGTCCTCTGAACAGGTTCCATCCTCTGTTGGCGTTGGTGTCCTTGTCAACCCGGACAACAGCATTTTGGCTGCGGGCGGATTTATTTTTCAGCTCATGCCAGGAACTGGCGATGAAACAATTTCCCTGATTGAGGAACGTTTAAAAACGATTACGCCTATTTCAAAAATGATCCAGCAAGGGCTTACGCCTGAAGAAATACTCGAGGAGTTGTTTGGAAAGGACGAGGTGGCCATCCTCGAAAAGATGCCAGTCCGTTTTGAATGCACGTGCTCAAAGGAACGATTTGCGGATGCAATTGTGTCCCTAGGCCAGTCGGAAATTACGGACATGATAGAAGAGGATGGGATGGCCGAAGCCCACTGCCATTTTTGCAATGAAAAATACCATTTTTCTAAAGAAGAGCTTGAGGCGCTAAATAAAGAAGCGAAGTAAGGCTTGTATCCGGGAGAGGGAAAATGAAAACAAGGGAATTGTGGTTGGTAATCGCCGCTCTTGTTGTCCTGAATGGGTTGACTATCTTTTACTTTCTGTCCAAATCGGAAACAGCTTCCGGTTTTCTTAAGGATGGAGAAACGGTCGCGACTGTAGGAAAGGACAGCATTTCGAGAGAAGAATGGCTGAACGAGATGGAGGCGCGTTACGGTAAAGATACACTCAGGGATCTGATTGACAGGAAAGTCATCAGCCAGATGGCCAAGAAATACAATATCACCGTGCCAAAGGCAGACGTGGAAAGAGAGCTACGGATGTTCCAAACTGCATATGGCGGCTCGTCTTCAACCAAAAGCGACGATTTGGAGAAATGGGAAAAGCAAATCGAGCTTTCGCTATTGCTGGAGGAAATTTTAACAAAGGATGCGGTTGTATCCGAAGCTGAAATAAAAAGCTTTTATGATAAAAACAAAAGCCTTTATGATGTACCGGCCGCGTACCACCTATCCCACATCGTAATGAAAACAAAGGAAGAAGCCGAGCAGGCTATTAAGGAGCTAGAAGGCGGTTCCGGCTTCGAAACGCTGGCAAGGGAAAGGTCCGAGGATGAATTTACAGCCGCAGAAGGTGGAGATATCGGCTTTATCCAGGAGGGTGATGAGCGCTTCCCTCCGGAATATAGTGTAACCGCTCAAAAGCTTGAGGATGGCAAATGGAGCAAACCCATTAAAATCAACGAGGGTTATGCGATTCTAAAGCTTCATGAGAAAATAGCCGGAAAAAAATACTCCTTCAAAGAAGTAAAAGATGAAATCCGCAGGCAAATTGCCCTTGCCCAACTCGGAACGCCTCCGTCCGCGGCTGCCCTATGGGAGGAAGCGGGAGTCAAATGGTTTTTTGAAAAATAGAACGGACAGTCGGAACCCGTTTCTCATTTTTAAAAATATATTCTTCAAGATTGGGAAAGGCTTTGCATACATTGGCTATGCGAAGCCTTTTTTTGTTTTTTGGAATTGGATTTGGGGAAACTAAAATATTGACAGTTTCCAGGTAAATTGCTACATTCTATATAAAACCAATAAAAATACTCGGATTAAGGAGTGGGACGAATGGCACGTATCGCGAACTCGATTGCCGACCTCGTGGGCAATACCCCTATAGTCAAGCTGAACCGGATTGTTGGGGAAGACAGCGCGGAAGTTTTTTTAAAGCTGGAATACATGAATCCAGGAAGCAGTGTTAAGGACCGAATTGCCTTGGCAATGATTGAAGCCGCTGAAGAAAAGGGCGAATTAAAGGCTGGCGATACGATCATCGAACCAACGAGCGGAAATACAGGCATTGGCCTGGCAATGATTGCTGCCGCAAAAGGCTATAAGACTATTCTGGTAATGCCAGAAACAATGAGCATGGAGCGCCGCAACCTGCTCCGCGCCTATGGGGCGGAACTCGTATTGACGCCTGGACCGGAAGGCATGGGCGGGGCAATCCGCAAGGCCGAAGAGCTGGCAAAGGAAAACGGTTATTTCATGCCGCAACAATTCAAGAACGAGGCAAACCCGGAAGTGCACAGGAGGACAACCGGAAAAGAAATTGTCGAGCAAATGGGCAGCCAGCTGGATGGGTTTATTTCGGGGATTGGAACCGGCGGTACGGTTACGGGCGCGGGCGAGGTGCTCCGTGAGGCTTACCCTGACATTAAAATTTATGCAGTAGAGCCGTCCGATTCACCTGTCCTTTCAGGCGGAAAACCAGGCCCGCATAAAATCCAGGGAATCGGCGCGGGGTTTGTGCCGGATATTCTGGATACAAATATTTATGATGAAATTATCCAGGTTGAAAACGAGCAGGCGTTTGAGTATGCCCGCCGTGCGGCAAAGGAAGAAGGAATTCTCGGCGGCATTTCTTCCGGCGCGGCCATTTATGCGGCACTAAAGGTTGCCAAAGAACTTGGAAAAGGCAAAAAAGTCCTGGCGATCATTCCGAGCAATGGCGAGCGTTACCTGAGCACCCCTCTTTACCAGTTTGAAGCATAATACAATTTGTTTATAAGCATGCGCCCAATTTGCGGCTCATGCTTTTTTCATTGGCTTACTTCTTGTATGATGTAGAAGACATGGGAAAATGGGAGTGGATTACTTTGGGGAAAAACGTCCATATAAAAAAAATCAACTTATCCGTGGATAAGTTTTTTCAGAAATATAAACAAATTTCCAATGAAACAGGACATCACGTCCTGCTTGAAAGCGGCCGAGGCGGACGTTACAGCATTGCGGCCTTTCACCCTTACGCAATCGCCAGGTCCAATGGCTGGAACCGCCTTGAAATCATTGAAGAAGGAAAGCCTATGGCTGTGGTGGAAGGAAACCCGCTTCACGGGCTGAAAAAATACATGGCCGAAACCAAAATTAAAGGCGAGTCCCCGCTGCCACTTTCCACTGGCGGGGCGGTTGGATACATAAGCTATGACTATGCAAGGTATGTTGAAACACTTCCGAATATGGCAAAGGATGAGCTTCTCGTACCTGACGTGTATTTCCTGCTTCATAACGAATGGTTTGTCTTCGATTTGCATGAAAACATTTTGAGTATGTGCTTCCTTTATGACGGGGAAGACACTGAAGGCCTCACGGAGCGTGTACGGGAATGGGAGGGAAGGTGGAACCAAGCAAGCGCTGTTTCGAGTAAACAGCCAGAAACCGTGCCTGCTCAAGAAAGGGAAGTTTCCATAGGGGAAACGGATTTTATGGCTGCGGTTGAAACGGTGAGGGAATACATTGCGCAAGGAGATGTGTTTCAGGTAAACCTTTCTGTCAGACAGACGAAGCCAATCGGCATTCCGGCGCTCCAGGTTTATGAAAAACTGCGGGAAGTCAATCCATCCCCGTATATGGGCTATTTCCATACTCCTGAATTCCAGCTCGTAAGCGGTTCGCCGGAACTTCTAGTCAAAAAACTAGGGGAAGAAATCAGTACCCGGCCAATTGCGGGCACAAGGTCCCGGGGCCGGGACGAAGAAGAGGACCAGCTTCTTGCGAATGAATTGATCGGAAGCGAAAAAGAACGCGCGGAGCATGTGATGCTCGTTGACCTTGAACGGAATGACCTCGGCAGGGTCAGCGCTTACGGAACCGTAGAAGTCAATGAGTTCATGGTTATTGAAAAATATTCCCATGTTATGCACATTGTCTCGAATGTTCGGGGCCGAATTTCCCAAGATAAGGACGGATTCGACTTGATTGATGCCGTATTCCCGGGAGGCACCATTACTGGAGCGCCAAAGGTAAGGACGATGGAGATTATTGAAGAACTTGAACCGTCGAGGCGGGGCCCGTATACGGGATCACTGGGATGGATTGGCTTTAACGGAGACTTGGAACTGAACATCATGATTCGAACGATGCTCGTAAAAGATGGACAAGCACATGTCCAGGCAGGTGCCGGCATTGTCATTGATTCTAACCCGAAATACGAATATAAAGAGTCTTTGAAAAAGGCCAGGGCGCTTTGGAAGGCAAAAGAGCTTGCGGAAACAGGTGATAGCAAATGATCTATATGATTGATAACTTTGATTCCTTTACCTTCAATCTTGTTCAATATTTGGGTGAGCTGGGGGAAGAGCTGGTTGTAAAACGGAATGATGAAGTTACATTGGAGGATATCGAACGGGCCAACCCTTCCATTTTAATGATTTCACCGGGCCCTTGCAGCCCGAATGAGGCCGGAATCAGCCTCGAGGCAATTTCCCATTTTGCCGGCAAGGTTCCCATCTTTGGGGTTTGCCTTGGACATCAGGCGATCGCCCAGGTGTTTGGGGGAGACGTCATCCGGGCGGAAAGGCTAATGCATGGAAAAACCTCGCCCATCCACCATGATGGGAAGACGATTTTTAAAGGAATTCCAAGTCCGTTTGAGGCGACCCGCTACCATTCCCTAATCGTTAAAAGGGAAACGTTTCCCGACTGCCTAGAGGTTTCCGGTTGGACGGAAGAGGGAGAAATCATGGCGCTCCGCCATAAAACGCTGGCGATAGAAGGAGTCCAATTCCATCCTGAATCGATCATGACAGGCCCGGGGAAACAGTTGCTCGCCAATTTTGTCGCGGTACACTCCCGAAAAGTAGGTAACTAGACATGTATATTTGGCAGAATGGCAGGCTTGTTAAAAAGGAAGAGGCGTCAATCAGCCCATTTGACCATGGCTTTCTTTATGGGGTGGGGCTCTTCGAAACCTTCAGGGTCTACGGGGGCCATTGCTTTTTGTTGGATGACCATCTAGAAAGGCTGAATGCGGGACTTGAACTACTTCAGATTGAAAAAAAAGTAACCCGCGTCGAAGCGGAAGGAGCTGTTAAATCGCTCCTGGAAGCAAATGGCTATTTGGATGCCTATATCCGACTTAATGTTTCAGCCGGGACTGGGGAAATCGGCCTTCGCTCAGAACCCTACGATTCTCCGGAAATGCTTATCTTCTCCAAGCCGCTCCCTCCGGCTACCCAGCTGCAGGAAAAGGGCGGAAAAATCCTGTCTCTCAACAGGAATACGCCCGAGGGGCTCGAACGGCTAAAATCACATCATTATTTGAACAATCTACTCGCCTGGCGGGAAATCCGCCACTCTCCCGGTGTTGAAGGAATATTCCTGACAAGGGAGGGCTATGTTGCCGAGGGGATTGTCTCAAATGTATTTTGGGCCAAACAAGGTATCCTCTATACCCCATCGGTACACACGGGAATCCTAAATGGGATTACTCGCCAGTTTGTGATGGGATTGGCTGAAAAATCGGGCATAGAGGTCCGCCAAGGCCTTTATCTTCTTCAGGACCTTTATGAGGCGGACGAAGTATTTTTCACGAACTCAATCCAGGAAATCGTTGCATGCCCGAGAATTGGAGATGCTAATTTCGAAGGTTTGAATGGAAAACTGGCTGGCTTTTTACACAGGAGGTATGCTGAAGGCCGGAGTTCGTTTTACAGTAGAAGTGAAATAAGATTGGAGGACTATATATGAACAACGAAAATGGAAAAATCATCTGTGGAAACCATGTCCTTGATTACGAAAAAAAGACAATTGTGATGGGAATATTGAATGTGACCCCGGATTCATTCTCTGACGGCGGAAAATTCAACGCTGCGGACCGTGCGGTTGCCCGTGCCCGTGAAATGATCGAACACGGGGCCGACATTATCGACATTGGCGGGGAATCAACCCGTCCTGGGCACGAACCTGTTTCCCTTGAAGAAGAACTAGACAGGGTCATCCCGATTATCGAACTCCTCTCAAAGGAAATTGATGTCCCGATTTCGGTAGATACGTACAAAGCAGAGGTTGCGAGGCAGTCACTAAAGGCAGGCGCCCATATCATTAATGATATTTGGGGAGCCAAGGCTGAGCCGGATATCGCGAAAGCAGCTGCCGAGTTCAATGCGCCAATCATTCTTATGCACAACCGTGACAACCGCGACTATGAATTTTTCACCCGTGATGTGTTTTGGGATCTGTATGAAAGCATCCGGATTGCGAAAGAAGCAGGGGTAAAGGATTCACAGATCATTCTTGATCCGGGGATTGGCTTTGCCAAGGACTTAAAGGAAAACATTGAAATGATGCAGAACCTTGACACGCTTGTGGCATTGGGCTATCCCGTCCTGCTTGGAACATCACGCAAAAGATTTATCGGTACGGTCCTTGATCTGCCGCCTGAAGACAGGATGGAAGGAACGGGGGCAACCGTTTGCTATGGAATCCAGAAGGGTTGCCAGATAATCCGCATCCATGATGTGAAGGAAATGGCAAGGATGGCAAAAATGATGGATGCTTTAATGGGGAAGGGGAATGCGGATGGATAAGATTTACGTAAATAAAATGGAATTTTACGGGTATCATGGCGTTTTTCCTGAAGAAACCAAATTGGGGCAGCGATTTATCGTTGATCTTTTGGTCGGCCTCGATTTAGCTACGGCCGGTAAGACGGATGAACTAGGAGCATCTGTTAACTATGCAGACCTATACCGGGTCTCCAAGGAAATCGTTGAAGGTGAGCCATATAAGTTGATAGAAGCGGTTGCCGAAAGAATCGCATCAAGAATTCTTGAAGAATTTTCGCTAGTTGAGGAAGCTACAGTCAAGGTCATTAAGCCCGATCCTCCTATACCCGGACATTACGAGTCGGTTGCGGCTGAAGTTACAAGGAGAAGATAATGGTTGAAAATCAGGCATTTCTTTCACTCGGTTCAAATATCGGCGACCGCTTGCAAAACCTGAAGGAAGCCGTCCGCCTGCTGAATAGCCACCCTTCCATAAAAGTGGCAAAATGCTCCTCCATTTATGAAACGGATCCGGTCGGCTACGAGGACCAGGACCTATTTTTAAACATGGTGATTCATCTAACGACGGCATTGTCACCTTCAGATTTGCTGGATGCATGCCTAAAGGCCGAGTTTTCTCTTGGGAGAAAAAGGGAAATTAGGTGGGGACCACGTACAATAGACCTTGACATTCTCCTTTACAACCAAGAAAATATTGAAACAGAGAAGCTTTTTATTCCCCATCCCCGGATGGCGGAACGTGCATTTGTGCTTGTGCCTCTGTATGAGGTTGCCGGAAATATTCATCTTCCAGGCAAAAGCGAACCTCTTGAAGCGTTGGTGGATCGTTTGCCTGATAAAAAAGGAGTACGGATATGGAAGCAGATAAATGGGGAAGGCGGATTCGGGCTTTCAGAAAGTTGAAAGGATATACCCAGGACAGTTTTTCGAAAGAGCTTGGAGTGTCGGTCTCAGTACTAGGTGAGATAGAGAGAGGCAACCGGATGCCGCCTCCTGATTTAATAAGGAGAGCCTCGCAAATTTTGCACGTAAGCATTGAAGATTTAGCTCCCCCCAAGGAGTAAACATATTTTTAGAAAGGAAGGCCGGTACAATGTTGAAAATTGGCGATATTGTCATGAAGAATCCAGTCGTTCTGGCGCCTATGGCCGGTGTTTGCAACTCGGCTTTCCGGCTAACCGTAAAGGAATTTGGCGCCGGCCTTGTCTGCGCTGAAATGGTCAGCGACAAGGGCATCCTTTTCAAGAACGAGAAGACAATGAACATGCTTTATATAGATGAGCGTGAAAAGCCACTCAGCCTCCAGATTTTCGGAGGCGAGAAAGACACGCTGGTCGAGGCCGCAAGATTTGTTGACAAAAATACAAACGCTGACATTATTGATATCAATATGGGATGCCCTGTCCCGAAAATCACGAAATGTGATGCGGGGGCTAGATGGCTTCTTGATCCGGACAAAATTTATGAGATGGTATCCGCTGTTGTCGATGCTGTAGAAAAGCCGGTTACAGTCAAGATGAGGATAGGCTGGGATGAAGAGCATATTTTTGCTGTTAAAAATGCCCGCGCCGTCGAACGAGCCGGCGGCAAGGCCGTCGCTGTCCATGGCCGTACCCGGGTCCAAATGTACGAAGGCAAAGCTAACTGGGATATCATCCGTGAGGTAAAACAGTCGGTTAACATCCCTGTCATAGGGAACGGAGATGTCCAGACCCCTCAGGATGCAAAGAGAATGCTGGAAAAAACAGGTGTCGATGGCGTTATGATTGGGCGCGCTGCTTTGGGGAACCCGTGGATGATTTATCGGACCGTCAAGTATCTTGAGACTGGCGAACTAATGGGCGAACCGTCCGTTCGCGAAAAAATGGATGTGTGTATCCTTCACCTTGACCGCCTGATTGCCTTAAAGAATGAGTATGTCGCTGTCCGCGAAATGCGCAAACACGCGGCCTGGTATTTAAAAGGAGTCAAGGGAAATGCAAAGGTCCGCAATGCGATTAACGAGTGCAATACAAGGGAAGACCTCGTTATGCTTCTAAATGGCCTAGCAGCAGAAGCTGAGGAAAAAGA
Organism: Neobacillus sp. YIM B06451; assembly: GCF_032667185.1. Classification (NCBI taxonomy): domain Bacteria; kingdom Bacillati; phylum Bacillota; class Bacilli; order Caryophanales; family Bacillaceae; genus Neobacillus; species Neobacillus sp. YIM B06451. The sequence continues at coordinate 52,981 of NZ_JAVFKJ010000023.1, forward strand.
AATCCAGGCAATCGTCGGTTAAACAGCTTTAACAAAGGCTTGAGGATGGAAAGCCGGAGAAAAAATCCGCAACCGGCCGAGGAGTGAGGGCTGCCAGTGAAAAATCTGGCAGTCTTTGTTGTATTTTTGATATTTTTATTATGTCCCTTACAGGAAGTTTGTGTACAATGGTACTAATGTCTCTTTTTATGCAAAAATGTCTAAACTGCATAAAGGTACTTTAATGATTAAAATTAGCGCGGCACCATGCCGCACTGTATAAATGGGAGCTGATAACAAATGAGCCAAGAGGAATTAAACGACCAGCTGCTGGTCAGAAGGGAAAAAATGAACGAATTGCGCCAGAAGGGAATAGACCCATTCGGCAAAAAATTCGAACGTAATGCAAATGCTAAGTCGTTGATTGAACAGTACGGCGAGATGGAAAAGGAAGAGCTTGAAGCGAAAGAAGTATCCGTTTCCCTGGCAGGACGTGTAATGACAAAACGCGGAAAGGGGAAGGCTGGATTCGCACATATAAAAGATCTGAAAGGCCAAATTCAGATTTATGTCCGGAAGGATGAAGTCGGCGACGATCAATATGACTTATTCAATTCAACTGACCTTGGGGACATCATTGGCGTTGAAGGCACCCTTTTCAAAACACAGGTAGGCGAGCTATCCATAAAAGTAACGGAGTACACCTTCCTGACTAAGGCCCTACGTCCATTGCCTGACAAGTTCCATGGCCTGAAGGATGTTGAACAGCGCTACCGCCAGCGTTACCTTGACCTCATTATGAGTGATGAGAGTAAAGCAACCTTTGTGATGCGAAGCCTAATCCTTCAGTCAATGCGCCGCTACCTTGATGAAAAAGGCTATCTCGAGGTTGAAACTCCGATGATGCATTCAATTGCGGGGGGAGCATCTGCCCGCCCGTTCATCACCCACCACAACGCGCTTGATATGGAATTGTTTATGCGGATAGCGATTGAGCTTCATTTGAAGCGGCTAATTGTCGGCGGCCTGGAAAAAGTATATGAAATCGGCCGCGTTTTCCGGAATGAAGGAGTATCAACAAGGCATAATCCTGAATTTACAATGATTGAATTATATGAAGCCTATGCTGATTACAAGGACATCATGAAACTAACCGAAAACCTGGTTGCCCATGTTGCCAAGGATGTTTTGGGAACGACCGTTATCAAGTATGGCGATTACGAGGTTAATCTTGAACCGGAATGGAAGAGGCTTCATATGGTCGACGCCATTAAGGAATACACAGGGGCCGACTTCTGGAGAGAGATGAGTGTAGAAGAAGCACGTACGCTAGCGAAAGAACACGGCGTTGAAATTACTGAACATATGCAATACGGGCATATTGTTAATGAATTCTTTGAGCAAAAGGTTGAGGAAAAGCTTATTCAGCCTACATTCATTTATGGACATCCAGTGGAGATTTCCCCTCTTGCGAAAAAGAATGATGAAGATCCGCGTTTTACGGATCGGTTTGAATTGTTTATTGTTGCCCGCGAGCATGCGAACGCCTTTACAGAGTTGAATGACCCGATTGACCAAAGGGAGCGTTTCGAAGCACAGCTGAAAGAGCGCGAACAAGGGAATGATGAAGCGCATGAAATGGATGAAGATTTCATTGAAGCGCTTGAGTACGGAATGCCGCCGACAGGCGGACTTGGAATTGGGATTGACAGGCTGGTTATGCTGCTGACCAATTCACCATCCATCCGTGATGTTCTACTATTCCCGCTTATGAGGCATAAATAAAATCGATAACGCCAGTTTCCTTTCCCGGAAGCTGGCGTTTTACTATTTACAACAACTTGGGCTTATATGAGTTCTCCATAAAGTCCCGAGTGAAGTAAAATTGGCAATTTAATCTTATGTGAATTAAAACAAAAAAACTGTTGCAAGGTAACATTAAAGGTGATATATTAATGAGGTTGCTTTGAGGGCAGCAAGCCAACAAGAAAGAAATTAAAAAAACTTGTTGACTTCAGGTTGCTAACCTGATAGACTAATAAAGTCGCCTTTGAGCGACAAGGCAAAAATTGCTCTTTGAAAACTAAACAAACAAGCGTCAACAAACA
>NZ_JAVFKJ010000024.1:0-49367 GCF_032667185.1 Neobacillus sp. YIM B06451
TAGTTGGGGCCTTGCCCCTGTGAGAGTAGGACGCTGCCGGGCTATACCTTATATTTTTTGGTATATAGAAACACAATACTTTTTTATCGTCGCGGGGTGGAGCAGTCCGGTAGCTCGTCGGGCTCATAACCCGAAGGTCGCAGGTTCAAATCCTGCCCCCGCAATATGGTCCGGTAGTTCAGTTGGTTAGAATGCCTGCCTGTCACGCAGGAGGTCGCGGGTTCGAGTCCCGTCCGGACCGCCATTTTAGTTTCATAGTTTTTTATGAAAAAAACGAAACCAGGTTTCGTCTTTTTTTATATGTAAAAGTATAAAATTTGTGTAGACCACGGTCATTGGCTGTGGTCATTTCTTTTTTTTGGAGAGAATAACCCAAGTAAGCATTTTGGATAATTTTTATTTCATTATCATATCTGTTAGTGACAATTAAATGTGAAAACCGGGTTAGGATGTCACTCAATCCCCACTTACGTGACATTGAAAGGGCAAAACTCGGTTAGGATGTCACTCAACCTCTATTTGCGTGACATTGAAGAGGCAAAACCGGGTTAGGATGTCACTCAACCCCCATTTGCGTGACAACGAAGGGGTATAATTCGGTTCGGTTGTCACTAATCCGTGAAGACACTCAGGTTAGCGAAATGAATAATAGGAATTACTATAAACCTTGCCAAGTGCAGGAAAATACCTGAATGAAAGTATCCTATGGATAACTCTCCATTCCAAGGCACTTTTGCCCATTCTCCAAAAATCATGTAAACTACATAATGTAGACAAAATCCTTAGGAGCCTTCCTAAGGGTTTTTCTAAGATATTGGACAGATTCCGGGTTTTACCTGAAACGTCCGATGAAAGCAGAGTATTGGAAACAACTCTGGGATTTCCCAAAAAAATTCTTCGAAAAGAATCCTGTGTTTCCACCAGAATTAACTACGTAGTTGCATATACAGATTTACAAAACACATTCCTTTAAAAGGTGATCGAATGGAACCACTTGTATTTGAATATAAATCTTCCTCCATGGAGGAGACAGTTAGTTTGGCCAAAAGGCTGGGGGGCATGCTGGAGCCGGGCGATGTTATAACATTGGAAGGCGATCTTGGTGCGGGAAAAACGACATTCACCAAGGGTCTTGCCCAAGGGCTTGGAATAAAGAGGATGGTCAACAGCCCGACGTTTACAATCATTAAGGAATATCATGGCAGGCTGCCATTGTATCATATGGATGTTTACAGGGTTACGAATGAGAGCGAGGACCTCGGTTTTGATGAGTATTTCGAAGGCGAGGGGGTTACAGTTGTAGAATGGGCACACTTAATAAGGGATCAGCTGCCCGAAAACCGGCTGGAGATTCAGCTAAATCATGAACCGAATGGCGGAAGGAGAATCCTTTTTAAGCCAAAGGGTTTCAGATACGAGAGATTATGTGAGGAGTTTTTTTATGAAGATCTTGGCAATTGATACGTCCAATTATCCGCTTGGCGTTGCTGTTGTCGACGGGGATAAAGTCGTCGCGGAATACATCACAAATGTGAAGCGGAACCATTCGGTCAGGATCATGCCTGCCATCGATTCCGCTATGAAGGAAGCTGAATTGAGGCCAGCCGATTTAAATAAAATTGTCGTTGCCGAGGGGCCAGGTTCCTATACAGGGGTGAGGATAGGCGTGACGATCGCCAAAACATTGGCGTGGACACTCGGTATCCCGCTTTCCGGGGTGTCCAGCCTTGAGGTGCTTGCGATGGCTGGGCGGTATTTCAATGGCTATATTGCCCCTGTTTTTGATGCCCGCAGAGGCCAGGTATATACAGGGCTATATAAATTTGAAAACGGCCAATTGGGAGTAGTCGAATCCGACCGCCTTGTTTTGATGAGTGAATGGGCGGACAACCTCGCTGGGTTACGGGAGAAAACCTTGTTTGTCGGTAACGATGTTTCCATGCATTTAGAAGCAATCACTAGTAAAATGGGTGAAAAGGCAGTTATTTCAGCCCCAACCGAAAGAAATCCGCGTCCGTCCGAACTAGCGCTTCTTGGTAAAAGTAAACCTTATGCCGACGTCCATTCGTTTGTCCCTAATTATATTCGACTGGCGGAAGCGGAAGCAAAATGGCTTGAATCAAGGGGCGGATCGCATGAGTAACCACACGGCCGACAGCAATGGATTATTTACGTTCCGGTTTATGCGGGAAGAAGATATCGACCAAATCATGATTGTCGAACAGGAATCATTTACTCTGCCCTGGAGCAGGGAGGCATTTTACAATGAATTGCACCACAATCAATACGCTGTGTATATTGTCCTTGAAGATGAGGGCAAAATCATTGGCTATGGCGGGGCTTGGGTTGTGCTGGATGAGGCGCATATCACCAATATAGCAGTCTTACCTCAATACCGGGGCAGGAAGCTAGGCGAAGCTCTCTTGAAAAAGGTGCTTGATGTGGCAAGGGAGAGTGGCGCGGAGACTGCAACCCTTGAAGTTCGAGTATCCAACACGCCAGCCAGATCATTATACAAGAAAATGGGTTTTCAGGAAGGCGGTATAAGGAAAAAATACTATACCGACAACCAGGAAGACGGAATCGTTATGTGGGTGAAATTATGAGTAAAGATCAATTGATCTTGGGAATTGAGACAAGCTGTGACGAGACAGCGATAGCAATCGTAAGGAATGGCCGGGAAATCGCCGCGAATGTTGTAGCTTCTCAAATTGAGAGCCATAAGCGTTTCGGTGGGGTCGTGCCTGAAATTGCTTCTCGCCACCATGTAGAAGAAATAACAATCGTCCTTGAAGAGGCTCTTAAACAGGCAGAAGTGAAGATGGAAGACATCAATGCCATCGCTGTTACAGAAGGCCCTGGACTTGTCGGCGCTCTGCTGATTGGTGTAAATGCGGCCAAGGCACTCGCTTTTGCCCACCAAAAGCCGCTTGTTCCTGTCCATCATATTGCGGGCCACATTTACGCGAACAGGCTGTTGACGGAAATGACATTCCCGCTTTTGGCCCTGGTTGTATCCGGCGGGCATACCGAGCTTGTTTATATGAAAGACCATGGGCATTTTGAAGTAATCGGAGAGACGAGGGATGACGCAGCAGGCGAGGCTTACGACAAAGTGGCCAGAGTCCTGAATATGCCTTATCCTGGAGGGCCTCATATTGACCGGCTGGCCCATGAAGGCACAGCTGTCATTCCGTTGCCGCGTGCATGGCTTGAAGAAGGTTCGTATGATTTTAGCTTCAGCGGTTTAAAATCGGCCGTTATCAATACTGTTCATAATGCAGAACAGCGTGGAGAGTCAATCGCACCTGAAGACCTGGCAGCCAGCTTCCAGGAAAGTGTCATTGAGGTTCTTGTTGAAAAAACAATCCGGGCTGCGAAGGAATATGGTGTTGGGCAGGTACTGCTTGCCGGAGGCGTGGCGGCCAATAAGGGGCTGAGGAAGGCTCTTGAGGATGCGTTTGGCAAAAGTGAAGGGATAGAGCTTGTCATTCCACCATTGTCGCTTTGCACGGACAATGCAGCCATGATTGCGGCCGCGGGGAGCGTTATGTTTGAAAAAGGCATTCGGGGAAGCCTGGCTTTAAATGCAAACCCGGGCCTTGATATTGAAAAATACAATTGACGGTGTTGGGCAGCGAGAATATTTCGCAGCCCTTTTTGTTGTGGATAAAAAATTTTCTCCCACTCACCGGTTTGTGGATAAGCACGGGTGTTCCTGTTGATAATGTGGATAAAAATGACGGCTTCTGTGGATAAAGTGGATAAGTCCGTTGATAACTGATATAACAGCAATTTTATTGTGTATAAAAATGTGGAAAAGCGCAGGGAAGCCCTGCGCTTTATTCAGCAAGTTCCGCCCATTGTTCCATTAACTGGTCTAGTTCCTGGCGGGCTTTATCATTTTCAGTGTTAATAACAAGTACCCTTTCGTGGTCCTGATAAACCTCTGGATTACAAAGAAGCGATTCATTTTCTTCAATAAGCGCTTCGAGTTCTTCAATTCTGGCTTCAATCTCTTCCAGCTTCCGTTTTCGCTGCCGCTCAAGTTTCTTGGATTCCTTATCCTGCTGGAACGTATTTTTGGCGGCGGGAGTTTCAGCAACCGATGCAGATGCCTTTTCCATCGCTAAAAGCTCAGCCATTTCCTGTTTCTTTTCGAGAAAATAATCATAATCGCCCAGATATTCCACACAGCCATCCGTATTCAGTTCCAGAACCTTTGTTGCGATCCTGTTGATAAAATAACGGTCATGTGAGACGAACAAGATGGTACCGGGGTAATCGATAAGCGCATTTTCGAGAACCTCCTTACTATCAAGGTCAAGGTGGTTGGTCGGTTCGTCGAGGATAAGGAAATTCGCCTTTTGCAGCATCAGCTTGGCCAGGGCGAGGCGCGCCTTTTCACCGCCGCTTAAAGTGGAAACGGGCTTGAGGACATCGTCTCCGGAAAAAAGGAAGTTTCCGAGAACTGTTCGGATTTCTTTTTCGGTTTTCAGAGGGTAATCGTCCCAAAGTTCATTCAAAACCCTCTTATTCGAACGTAGGTTGGCTTGTTCCTGGTCGTAATAGCCTATCATGACGTTTGTCCCGTAATGGATTGAGCCCGCATGTGCCGGAAGGCTTTTTATAATCGTTTTGAGCAAGGTTGATTTCCCAATTCCGTTAGGTCCGACAAGCGCGATGCTGTCTCCCTTGGTGATGGAAAAGGAAAGGTCCTCGGCGACTGGATCCTCATATCCGATGGCAAGCGCATCAACGCGCAAAACGTCATTGCCGCTTTGCCGCTCGATTTCAAAAGAAAAGGTTGCGGATTTTTCATCTCCCGAGGGCCGGTCCATCAGCTCCATCTTCTCAAGCTTTTTCCTCCTGCTTTGGGCGCGTTTTGTCGTTGAGGCCCTGGCAAGATTCCGCTGGATGAAGTCCTGGAGTTTAGCCACCTCATCCTGCTGCTTTTCGAACTGCTTCATATCACGTTCATAGTTTTCAGCCTTTTGAACAAGGTAGGAACTGTAGTTGCCAACAAACCGGTGGATTTGCCTGCGGGACAGTTCGTATACCTGATTGACGACCTTATCGAGGAAGTATCGGTCATGGGAAACAATGAGAATTGCGCCATGATAATTTTGCAAGTACAATTCAAGCCATGAAAGTGTTTCAATATCAAGGTGGTTCGTAGGCTCGTCCAATATAAGGATGTCGGGTTTCCCTAGCAGCAGTTTCCCGAGCGCCAGGCGTGTTTTCTGGCCGCCGCTCAGGCTTGATATACTAGTTGAATAATCAAAGGTTTGGAAGTTGAGTCCATGGAGCACGGACCGGATATCCGCCTCATACTGGTACCCTCCCATCTCCTTGAATCGGACCTGCAGTTCGTCATAGTCCTTTAAAACTCTTTCATATTTACTGGAATCGCCGATAATAGACGGGTCCGCCATTTGTCCTTCCAGTTCCCTTAACGAAGCCTCAAGCTTACGGACTGGCTCGAAAACCTTCAACATTTCATCCCAAATCGACAAGGATGATTCGAGGCCCGTATTTTGCGCGAGATAACCGATGGTAACATCTTTCGGTTTAATGATTTCGCCGCCATCATGTCCGATATGGCCGGCGATTATTTTGAGGAGCGTCGATTTCCCAGCGCCATTCCTGCCGACTAGGGCAACGCGGTCCCTGTTTTGGAGTTCGAGCTTTATGTTCGATAAAATTAATTCAGCGCCGTAATATTTTTCAAGGTTGTTCACTTGAAGCAAAATCATTCTTTTCACCCCATTACTATTTAGAGTGTAACCCATAAGGGGTTGCTCGGCAATGAGTGAGCCATCCTCGAGGAATGGTTTTCTGCTGAGGGTTAAAGCACATATGCTAGGGGAAAAGGAGTTAAATATGACAATTTTTTTAAAAAAATGGGGCTTAATCTCATTAAAAGCTAAAAAACAATGGAACATATGTGAAACATGGAACAAAGAGCATACACAATTACCTGAAAATAGTGTATTATTTTTATAACTCAATGAACTGAACTATAGGGAAAAGGTTAAAAAAACGGCCAGGTTCCCATTCGGGAAAACGGGGTCGATCCGCCAGGATGTTCCGTTTTTGGGAAAGGAGTTTTTAGGATGGCTGAATTTACGCATTTCAATGAAGAAGGCAGAGCAAAAATGGTTGATGTCAGCGATAAGCCGGAAACAGCCAGGACGGCGATCGCCCGTTCAAGCATAACGGTAAATCGAGACATTTATGAAAGAATAACGAATAATAAGATGAAAAAGGGTGATGTGCTGGCGGTGGCCCAGGTAGCCGCTGTCATGGCAGCAAAGAAAACATGGGAAATAATCCCAATGTGCCACCCCATCCCGCTGACAGGGGTAGACATCGCTTTCAGGTGGGAAGAGGAAGAAGCAGGCCATAAGCTGATGATTTCAGCTTCAGTTAAGACGAAAGGAAATACTGGCGTGGAAATGGAAGCGCTAACTGCAGCTTCCGTCTGTGCATTGACCATATACGATATGTGCAAAGCCGTTGACAAAGGAATGGTAATCGGGCCAACCTATCTTGTTGAAAAGACAGGCGGCAAGCATGGCGATTTTAAACGAGAACAAGAGGTCCAGTAAACAAGATTTCCCGCGAATGGCCAGGGGCCTGCGAGAAAAATTAAACCGGGGCAGGGGATCAATGGTGAGTGAAACAATGAAAATACCGCAGGCAACCGCCAAAAGGCTGCCGTTATATTACAGGTTTTTAAAGAATTTGCATTCCTCCGGAAAGCAGAGGGTTTCATCAGCGGAACTTAGCGAAGCGGTTAAAGTCGATTCGGCGACAATCCGAAGGGATTTTTCCTATTTTGGAGCCCTTGGCAAAAAGGGCTATGGCTATAACGTAAACTACCTGCTTGGGTTCTTTCGGAAGACGCTTGACCAGGATGAACTTACAAAGGTTGCTCTTATCGGGGTCGGAAACCTCGGGACTGCCTTTTTGAACTACAATTTCCTGAAAAACAATAATACAAAAATAGAAGTAGCCTTTGACGTTGATCCCGATAAAGTGGGGACGAAAATTGGCAACGTCCCAATCCACAGCCTGGATGATCTTGAAGCGTACCTGAACAATGACAATGTTACGGTAGCGATTTTGACCATACCTGCTTCCGTTGCCCAGCCGATTACAGACAGGCTTGTTAAAACAAATGTGAAAGGGATTTTAAACTTCACGCCTGCGAGGCTGAATGTCCCGCGCTCCATCCGGGTCCATCATATCGACCTGGCGGTGGAATTGCAGTCCTTGATTTACTTCCTGAAAAATTACCCGGGAGTGGACTTTTCCGAAGAAGCAGAAGAAGCAAAAAAGTGAGCCTAAAAGGGGCTCACTTTTTTTGGATTCGTTTTAGCTTGTAATGTAGACTTATCATCCTTATGCCCGCCCCGAAATCAAAGGTGGCCAAAATAACGAGGAGATAGGAAAAGAATCCCCAGCCTTCGTCCCTTACGCTCCCAACTGCGAAATACGTAAACAAAATTCCGAGCAAGAGGTACACGATGCCGGAAAACAATGGTGATTGCCTCATAAAAACCCTCCGATAAAGTTTTGCATCTGTTCTGCTTCACGCAGGAATTTCTCAATTTCCTCACGGTAAATACTCTGCATCAAAACAACGAGTGTATTCATTGTGACGTGCGCAATGATCGGAACAATGATCCGGTTTGTCCGGACATAAAGGAAAGCAAATGTGAATCCAATTGCCGAGTAAATCAGGATATGTTCAAATTCCATGTGCGCGGCTGCGAAGATAACGGAACTGATCAATGCGGAAACAAAGAAATTAAACCGCTTGTGAAGGCTGCCAAAAATGATTTTTCGGAACACGATTTCCTCAAGGATGGGGCCGATGACCGAACTGATGAGAATAACCGCGGGAAAATTGTCAATCATCCGCATGATTGAACGGGTGTTATCCGAACCCATTTTAATCCCAAGCATTTGCTCCACTATGGCAGCGGCCCATTGCGCGAAAAGGGCGAGGAAAATTCCGCCGACGGCCCATGAGATGGACTGTGGCAAATTGGCCGCGTTCCTGTTTTGAAGCGAGCTGGCCATTTCTTTTCGTAGGAGAAACAACGTAATGAGGAATGCCGACACAAAGCTGATTATCAGCCAGTAATTTAAGGCATACATCTGCGTTTCCTGGGGACTGTTCCCCGCACCGGCAAGGACGATTGCCAAAAGGGGGACCCCTACCAGGCTCGATAGCTGCATGACGATATATACAATAAGAATCCAACCGTATTCACGTTTCAAAATGGCAAGCTCCTTTATACTTTTTGCATCACTTTTCATTCTACTCACAAAGGCAAACTTATTTCAATCAGGAAACCTTCCTGTATAGCCTTAGCCAAAGCGGACATACTCATAAGGTTGATTTTTTTTAAAAAAAATGATGGTTCGTGCTTGCAAAAAAAACCGGTTTTCATTATTATAATAATTGTGTTAGCACTCACCTGAACAGAGTGCTAATAAGCGACTACATAAAACCCTTTGAGGAGGTTGTTTGAATTGTTAAGACCACTTGGCGATCGCATTATCATTGAGCTTGTCGAGTCTGAAGAAAAGACTGCAAGCGGCATTGTTTTGCCTGACACTGCAAAGGAAAAGCCGCAGGAGGGCAAAGTTGTAGCAGTAGGTTCCGGCCGTGTTCTCGATAGCGGCGAGCGTGTAGCTCCGGAAGTATCTGTCGGCGACCGTATCATCTTCTCAAAATATGCCGGCACAGAAGTGAAGTACCAGGGAACTGAATACCTAATCCTTCGTGAAAGCGATATTCACGCCGTCATCGGCGAATAATTGCCTGAACTCAGGGCACATACCTAATTTTATCTGACTTGAGGAGGTTTTTGAACTATGGCAAAAGACATTAAGTTCAGTGAAGACGCGCGCCGCTCAATGCTTCGCGGTGTAGATGCTCTTGCAAATGCTGTTAAAGTTACGCTTGGGCCAAAAGGGCGCAACGTTGTTCTTGAGAAAAAATTCGGTTCACCGCTTATCACAAATGACGGTGTTACAATCGCGAAAGAAATCGAGCTTGAAGACGCATTCGAAAACATGGGTGCCAAGCTTGTTGCCGAAGTGGCAAGCAAAACAAACGATGTTGCCGGTGACGGTACAACAACTGCGACTGTCCTTGCGCAAGCAATGATCCGTGAAGGCCTTAAAAACGTAACCGCAGGCGCCAACCCAATGGTCCTCCGCAGGGGCATTGAAAAAGCGACAAAGGTTGCCGTTGAAGAATTGAAGGCAATTTCCAAGCCAATCGAAGGAAAAGAATCCATCGCCCAGGTTGCGGCGATTTCCGCTGACAACCCAGAAGTCGGCCAATTGATCGCTGAAGCAATGGAGCGCGTTGGCAACGATGGTGTTATTACGATTGAAGAATCAAAAGGTTTCGCTACCGAACTTGATGTAGTAGAAGGTATGCAATTCGACCGCGGATATGCATCTCCATACATGGTTACAGATTCCGATAAGATGGAAGCTGTACTTGATAATCCGTATATCCTGATTACTGACAAGAAAATTTCCAGCATTCAGGAAATCCTTCCTGTCCTTGAGCAGGTTGTCCAGCAAGGCAAACCGCTATTGCTGATTGCTGAAGATGTTGAAGGTGAAGCACTTGCTACATTGGTAGTTAATAAGCTTCGTGGTACATTCAACGCTGTTGCTGTTAAGGCTCCTGGCTTCGGTGACCGCCGCAAAGCTATGCTTGAAGACATCGCTGCCCTTACTGGCGCCGAAGTTATCACAGAAGAGCTTGGCCGTGACCTTAAATCCGCAACAATCCAATCTCTTGGCCGTGCTTCCAAGGTTGTTGTTTCCAAAGAGAACACAACAATTGTTGAAGGCGCTGGAGACTCAGCTGCAATCGCTGGGCGAGTAAACCAAATCCGCGTTCAGCTTGAAGAAACAACTTCCGAGTTCGACCGTGAAAAGCTGCAGGAGCGCCTTGCGAAATTGGCTGGCGGCGTAGCTGTCATCAAGGTCGGCGCTGCAACTGAAACAGAATTGAAAGAGCGCAAGCTTCGTATCGAAGACGCCCTGAACTCAACACGTGCTGCTGTTGAAGAAGGAATCGTTTCCGGCGGTGGCGTCGCCCTCTTGAACGTTTACAACAAAGTGGCTGAAATCCAGGTTGAAGGCGACGAGCAAACAGGTGTGAACATCGTACTTCGCGCTATGGAAGAGCCTGTTCGCACAATTGCGCAAAACGCAGGCCTCGAAGGCTCTGTCATCGTTGACCGCCTGAAGCGTGAAGAAATCGGCACTGGTTTCAACGCTGCTACTGGCGAATGGGTGAACATGATTGATGCTGGTATCGTTGACCCAACAAAGGTTACACGTTCCGCGCTTCAAAACGCTGCATCCGTTGCGGCTATGTTCCTGACAACTGAAGCAGTTGTTGCCGACAAGCCTGAGGAAAACAAAGGTGGCGGCATGCCTGACATGGGCATGGGCGGAATGGGCGGCATGATGTAATTAGGGTTTTGGAACCTTGTTATATCAACGTCTAAAATGATAATATGCTTTTCTTGTCCTCGGATTTGTCCTCGTTTTATAAAAAACATGGAAACCTACGACAAAAAGCTAACTATAGGAGAAGGTCTTTCATCAGTTTGCTAAACTGTTGGGAGGCCTTTTCTTCCATATTATAAGAAGGTTCGTTAATAATATTGTTTCGAAATCTAGAATTCATGAAAAGGGCGCAATCCTTGAATAAGGATCAGCGCTCTTTTTCCATTTAAGGGCCAGATTATAGAGTAACCTTTGTGGGAAGTTTTTAACTCAATTAATACTTAGTAATGAACATCTTATTTTTAATTTCATGACCCCATTGATGCCACTGGGAGATGCCACAACTGTTAAACTTTTTGTCGATTAGGGACAAGACTTGCTCACCTCTATCCCGCCGGCCACCCTCAACTCGTCTCCCTCAATGCCGTCGAAAACGTTTTCCCTTATACAAAGATTCTTCCCGGCATCAATCCTGATGCCATTGGCCGCCTGTCGAATGACGTTGCCCTTGATCCTGATGCCTGACGGGATTCCTTTGCCCCGTCCGTCAGCACCGCGGTCCTTGATGAGGCGGATGGCCGAGAACTTGTCAGTCCCTCCAGTGATGTAGTTACCGTGTATCTTTGTGCCTGGCGCATTTCGGACCTCGATACCGACCCGCGAATCATCTCCAGCGGTGATCCTGTTGTCCTCTATAAGGGTATCAGGAGTTCCCAGAATGACGAGGATTCCCTGACGGTTTCCAATCAATTCGTTGGAGTGCACCCAGTTTCCAGGACCTGAGGCATCATGCTTGTTCTTAGCCCCGCCGGAATTCCCGAGCGCGATGCCCGCCTTCTGCCCGCCAACGACCGTATTATCTCGGACCTCGTTCAGGTATTCACCCTCGCCATGCAGGTCGATGGCATCGAGGATGCTGCCGGTGATGGTGTTCTCCGCCACGAGATTGTTGTGCGTAGGGAACTGCAGCAGAATGGCATGCCGCAAATGCCTGCCATCGAAGGTATTGCCGATGACGATGTTATGCCTGGAATCGTTGGCGGCATTTGGGTCGTGCTGATCGGCTGAGCCCTCGATAGCGATTCCATATCCCTGTCCCCCGGGGCCAACGGCAGTTGCTTCGCTTACAGAGTTTCCCCTAAGGGTCACTTCACGGCTGGCCTTGACGGAGATTCCGTGTCGCTTGAACCTGCGAATGCCCAGGTTCTCCACAAGGATCCGGGAGCTGGCCTTCCCTTCGTTGGCTCCCAGGTAGATCCCAAACATAGGACCTCCACCTGCATCGCCGTTCTCGGGGTCATCGCCGAGTGGTCCCTTATAACGGGAGGTAATGGTGAAATCAGCGATGATGACGTCGTGGACACCGGAGCCGCGGATCACCCGGCTGTCATCCTCACCGTCGAAGGAGGTCAGCAGCACGGTTCTCTCCCGCCCCTCTCCCCGCAGGTCCACGCCGCTGCGTAGCACGATGTTCGCCGACTCGTCGGCCGGATCGGTGGTGCGCAGGTCATACATCCCGGCCGGCAACAAGACCTCGTCACCCGGTTCGGCCGCGTCCAGGGCCTTTCTAATGGCTGCTGCGTCATCTTTTGAGTCCGGATCCGGATCTGCCCCGAAGTGCGTGACATCCAGAGTCCTGCCTGTGGTTCGACCAGGCGTCGGCACCTTGATTGGCTTGCCAGACCGGTCCACCAAGCCAGGGACCTGCCAGTCGCCGCGCTCGGACTGGGCTGGTTTCCCAGTTTCATTGCTCTCGACTTGCTTGTCAGGTTCCTCCACGATGCATGAGGTCAAGAGGACCACCAGGCCAAGAGCCACCCCCCACGAATTCGCCAAACCTCTCCGGCTGTTCCGAACTGATTTCTTCATCAAACATCTCACATCCTTACTGGAAATTTTTCAGCCCTCTCGTCGCCCATGGAGACAAGGAGAAAAGCGGTGAGCCTCCTCGCTCACCGCCTTTGGGATGTTTCGTCGACCTCTGTAGGACGACCGCATCATCCCATGACCAGAGGCCTATCACTTAGATTTCCCCTTGCCCTTATTGTTGCCATTTCCGTTACTTGTTGAGTTTGAAGTTCAACGGAATGTCCTTTTCAAGCGGAGTGTCAGCCGATGAACCACCGACATGTACGCGGTACTTTCCGTCAACCGTTGCCCACTCGCCATCAGCCCAGTTCGCCAAGTTGTCTGGTTCTTTCGGAATGAAATAGGAGAACGGGTGGTTGGAGTCTGCTTGGTTGATCCTTAGTGTCACACTCTTGCTCTCACCTGGCTTAAGGTCGACCTTCTCAAAGTTGACAAGCCGTTTGGCCGGCTCACCCGTCTCATTCGGAAGGGTTAAGTAGACCTGGGCTGCTTCTTTACCAGCAACCTTACCAGTGTTCGTGATGGTAAAAGTCACGTCAAGACCGGCCAACGAGCCCTTGTTGCCGCGAACCCTCTTCACCTTGAGGGCGTCATACTTGAAGGTCGTGTACGATAGACCGTATCCGAAAGGAAAGACGGGCTTTACATTGTTGGCCTCGTACCAGCGGTAACCCATCTGCAGGCCTTCGGTGTACTGGGCAATCAACTGTTTGGATCCGTTGCCGTACGGGCCTGGGCCACCAATCTTGCCGGTGTCTTGACGAGTTCCCGGGTACTGCTTCTCGGTTGCGAAAGCGGCCTCTCGAGCTTTAGCACCAAACGTCATAGGCAGCTTTCCGGAAGGATTGACCTTCCCGTAGAGCAGATTGGCGACAGCATTGCCATCTTCCATGCCCGGGAACCACGCCTCGAGTACGGCAGGAACCTGATCCAGCCACGGCATGAGCACCGTGCCAGAGGTCTTCAGGATCACAGCAGTGTTCTTCGCGTTTGCCTTCAGGACCGCATCGATCAGCGGCTCCTGCTTCACCTGAATGATAGTCGGGAAGCCAAGAGTATCGCGGTCCGCAGTTTCATGCGGGTTGTCACCGACCATGAGCAGCACGATGTCAGACTGTGAGGCAAGTTTGGCAGCAGCCTGCGGGTCACGGCCATCGTTGTACGTCACTTTGGTGTTGTACCCCAGCTCCTTAATAACGTTTTCCAACCCCTGCCGTGGGGTGACCGTGTAAGGGGTTTTGACGTTCTCATTGTCGGCCCGAATAGAGCGCGGGGACATCTTGGCTATACCGGCGAACCACTCGGCGCCGATCAGCGCGATCGACTTCGGTTTACCATCCAGTGGCAGGAAGCCGTTATCGTTCTTCAACAGCACGGCCCCTTCCTCGGCCATCCTCCTAGCGCTCGCACCATTGGCCTTCGCATCGACGATCTCCGGCATGAACTTGTTGAAAGGCTTATCCATATGGCCGAATTCAATCATCTTGATGTACCGTGGACGAAGCAGATTGTCGATGTCGTTCTCGGTGACCTGACCCGAATCAAGGGCCTTCTTGATTTTCTCCTGGGTGTAGTACTGCGGTGCCCAGTCGAGCTCGACATTCATTCCCGCCTTAATAGCGGAGACCGTGTTATGAATTGCGCGACGGTCACTCATGACATAACCGTTGAAGCCCCAGTTTCTTCGTAAAGCATCTTGAAGCAGTTCAGGGCTGTCACAGGCAAAGGTGCCATTAACATCTGGGAACGAGCACATCACAGAGGCTGGATTCGCATCCTTAACGACCATCTCGAAGGGCAGCATATACAGTTCGTTCATGGCACGTGAGGGAACCTGTACCCCCATCGTCCATCGCTCAGTTTCCTGCTCGTTGCCTGCTAGATGCTTAAGCTGGGCCTGCACCCCCTGGGACTCAATTCCCTTGACCTGCTGGGTCGCTAGTGTACCAGTGAGGTATGGGTCCTCACTGAAGTACTCATAGTTCCGGCCATTGTACGGATGACGCACGAGGTTCATGCCCGGCCCGAGCATCACGTGATGTGCAAAGGCCCGGGTCTCCTTTCCAAGGATCCGACCGGCCTCATTGTTTAGCTTACGGTTGAAAGTCGCAGCCATGGCCAGAGTGGACGGCAGGCCCGTCGCCAATGGGTCATTGTGACACGATCCGCCCTTCACACCCGTACCACCGTTGGTCATGCGGATTGTGGGGATACCAAGTTCATCGATTCCACGGATTTGCCGGCCGGTGTCCTGCCACTCACATCCGGGCAAAGTGCCCTGGGGTTCGAATACTCCGTTCATATACTTGCTGGTACCTCGCCTGTTGATGACGATCGTCTCACCGGTGTTGTTCTCATTGAAGCGCGAGATGACGATTTGCTGCATCTTCTGTTCGATCGTCATCGCATCGAGAAGCAGCTCGGTGCGCTTCTCAGCAGAGAGCTTGGTGTTCATCCAGGGCTTGTTCCCTTGTGTTCCACCTTTCTCCGCAAAAGTAGGAATTACGACCGTAGACATGAAGAGTATTGCTGTCAAAAAAATTGTAATCGTTCGTTTTATCATCTTACTATCTCCCTTACTGTTGTATGTAGTGCGTTAGTTTTGAAATTTTTCCCTTTCTATCTATAATGTCTTTTAGTTTTGAAATAATTCGTTAAACATCTCCATTTCTAAAATTAAAAAATGAAATGGAAAACAAAATCCATTCATTTCGTTTTCTAACGTATTTTCGGAAAACAAAAAACACCCATAAACATTGATATATCAGCGTTTATGGGTGAAAAGTGATCATTGAATTTATATTTCTTTCCAAATAAAAAAGTAGGAACTTCCTTCACAGAATTCCCCTGTTTTTCCTTAATATTTCTTCCCTTTTGTATAGGAAAATCACATGTATATTGACGAATACATTATGGCAATATAAAAAAGTGTAAAACAAAGGAGGGTTTTTATGAAACGAATAGCTTTAGTTTCAGTTGCATTAACAGCTTTGGTCCTTTCAGCCTGTGGTGTTAATAATGGTGGCTCGAATGATAACAATGGACGTACTAATATAAATAATGTTAACAATGATACACAAGGGATGAAGGTTGCAGACCAAATTGAGGATAAAATTGTTTCAATGAATGAAGTTGACCAGTCGAATGTTACTATAAAAAATAATAATGCTTATGTAACTGCACAGCTCAAAAATAACAATAAGAATCTTTCCAAGGACGTTGCACAGAAAATAGCGGATTTAGCAAAATCAATTGACCCTGATATTGAAAATGTATATATCTCAGTTAACCCCGATGCCTCAGTTAACCCCAATGATCGAATGAATGATTTATCGAATGACAGCCAGTGGACATCTAATTGAAGGGTCATTTGAAGAATTTGGAAATGATACACATCGCGTATTACCGACACACCTAAAAGTGTACTGCACCCCAAATCTTAGAGTTAAATCTGCTCTTTTGGGGTGTTTTTAGTGACTAAATAAAGTAATGAAAGAGTGTTTTGCTAACATTTTGTTAACAAAGAGGATTATAATAGAGGCTTCTCATAAGTTGAGCCAACTTATGGGAAGCTTCTTTTTTTTTCATTTTTTACACGGAGGAAAACACATGCAATTCGTTAATAATCTACTTTTGAATATGGAACTGGATCCTAAATTAGTAAAACCTCTTGCGATTATAATCAAGATTCTGATAATCGGGGTTATCTGTATCGCGGCCAATTTTTTTTCAAAGAAAATTGTGATCACAATCATTACTCGTATCGTTACAAACTCCAAGGTCAAGTGGGGTAAGATCATTTTGGAGAGACAGGTTTTTCGAAAGTTATCCCACATTGTTCCTGCAATCATCATTTATTCGTTTGCTTCAACCTTTCCGACCTATGAGCCAACGATCGAAAAATTGGCGATTACCTATATCATTATTGTAGGGTTAGCGGTCATTCAAAGCTTAATTAATGCACTTAATGATATTTATCAAACCTTTGAAATATCCAAGGTTAAGCCGATTAAGGGATATCTTCAGGTGGTTAATATTATTATCATGACTATAGGGATCATATCAGTGATCGCGAACCTAATTGGGAAGAGTCCTCTTATTCTATTAAGTGGTATTGGTGCTCTCTCGGCAGTGCTGATGTTAGTATTTAAAGATTCGTTATTAGGGCTGGTGGCAGGAATTCAGTTAACGGCCAATGATATGGTTCGGGTTGGTGACTGGATTGAAATGCCGAAGTATGGAGCAGACGGTGATGTTATTGATATTTCCTTAAATACCGTGCAGGTTCAAAACTTTGATAAAACGATTACGATGATACCAAGCTATGCCCTTATTTCCGATTCATTTATCAACTGGAGAGGGATGCAAAGTTCGGGCGGCCGACGTATCAAGCGCTCCTTGTATATTGATACTAGTAGTATTACGTTTTGCAACGAACAAATGATCAAGAAGTTTATGAAGGTTCATTACCTATCAAACTATATTGTCCAAAAGGAAAGGGAAATTACGGAGTACAATGTCAAGAATCAAATTGACCGGAACAATCCTGTGAATGGGAGGGCCCTGACCAATATCGGTGTTTTTAGGGCATATATCAGCAATTATCTGAAGAACCACCCTGGAATCAATCAGAATATGACGTTAATGGTTAGACAGCTCGCACCTAGTGAATACGGACTGCCTCTCGAAATTTATGCTTTTACGAATTCCGTACAGTGGGCAGTATATGAAACTGTACAAGCTGATATCTTTGACCATTTATTTGCGGTTGCACCAGAGTTTGGCCTTAGAGTATTCCAGAATCCATCTGGGGCTGATGTAAGAAATATGGCAGAGGAATTTAGCAATAAAGCCTTAAATGGTAAAAGAAGCTATTGAAATATAATTATATGGAAACAACTCCTACTGTATAAAAAATACAATTCCATATTGACAGTTGGAATGTCTGATGATACTATGAGTGAGTAAAAATTAAATATTATTCTCGTATAATATTGGGGATATGGCCCGAAAGTTTCTACCAAGCTGCCGTAAATAGCTTGACTACGAGGTTGTGTATAGAATAACGGAGATAAATCTGTCTGTTTTTATTTCCTTTATCTACCTTCCTGATGTCAAGCACCGGTATTTCACTCGGTGCTTTTTTTAATTTTTACACAAACAATCATTCACCAAGAAAAACAGGGAGGGTCATTTTAATGACAAAAGGCACAAAGAAACTAGCAGTGGTATTATTCATTGCTTTACTAACTGTTGTAATGGCAGCGTGCGGAAATAACGCAGCCGACAAAAAGGAAGCTAAGGCTGGAACAGATAAAGACGGGTTGAAAATTGCCATTGTAACAAGCCCTTCAGGCGTTGATGATGGCAGCTTTAATGAAGATAACTATAACGGTATTTTGAGTTTTATTGACAAGCATCCAGATGCAACAGTGAAGGCGATTAAAGAAGAAACAGGTGATCCTGCCGCTGCTGTACAGGCTGTTGCTGATATTGTGGCAGATTATGATGTAATTGTAACGCCTGGGTTCCAATTTGCTGGGGTTTCTAGCCTAGCTGTAGAAAACCCGGATAAAATCTTTATTTTAAATGACACTCAGCCAGCTCCTGTAGATGGGCAAACCGAATTTGATAATATCTATGCGATGAATTTCGCTGAACAAGAAAGTGGTTTCTTTGCGGGATTGGCTGCAGCACTTGAAACAAAGACAAACAAAGTGGCGGTTGTAAATGGTGTCGCTTATCCTTCAAATGTAAACTATCAATTTGGCTTTGAATCGGGTGTACACTACGCTAATAAGGTTTATGGAAAAAATGTTGAACTTGTTGAATTATCCGGTTATGCAGGGACTGATGTAGAAGGTAAGGATGTTGGCGGTAACTATGCAGGATCTTTTGCCGATGAAGCAACTGGAAAAGTGATTGGAAATGCGCTAATCAAACAAGGGGTAGATATCATCTTTGTAGCCGCTGGTGGTACTGGCAATGGTGTTTTCACAGCAGTTAAGGAAGCCAAAGGTGACGTGAAAGTAATTGGTGTCGATGTTGACCAATTTGATGACGGTAAAAATGGCTCTGAAAATATCATTTTAACATCTGCGGTAAAATTCATGGCTATGAATATTGAAAAGACATTAAATTCTGTTGTTGATGGAAGCTTTAAAGGTGGAAATGTTGTTCTTCATGCAGATACAGATTCAACTGGGTTTATTAGTGAAGAAGGCCGCCACCAATTATCAGAGGATACACTTGCTAAACTGAATGAAGCTTACAAGTTAGTACAAGACGGTACAATCGTACCTGCATCTAATTTTAATGGCCATACTCCAGAAAAGTTTCCAGGGTTATAACGTTCAATAGAAACACATTCTGAAATAGTAGAAGTTTATCATTTCCTGGTGAAAGAACAGCCAGGGAATGATGAACTTCTTATTTTTCCTAAAAAAGGAGACGAAAGATGTCTGATTATATTGTAGAAATGAAACATATAACCAAACGTTTTCCGGGAATAGTGGCAAATGATAATGTATCGATTGGCATTAAAAAAGGGGAAATATTTGCCCTGCTTGGAGAAAATGGCGCAGGTAAATCAACTCTAATGAGTATTCTAAGTGGCATGTACGAACCGGATGAAGGAGAAATTTATATCCGCGGTGAGAAGGTACACATTAGTTCACCCAATCATGCCGCAAAACTTAATATAGGAATGGTCCATCAGCATTTTAAATTAGTCTCTGATTATACGGTTACAGAAAATATTATTTTAGGAGTCGAGCCGACCAATAAATTTGCGGGTCTTTTTCCATACGTGGATATTCGCAATACGAATCGAAAAATTGAACAACTGTCTAAAAACTTTGGTTTAGAAGTCGATCCCACGAAAAAAATAGCTGATCTTACTGTTTCCATGCAGCAGCGTGTAGAAATTTTAAAAGTGCTGTATCGTGAGGCTGAAATCCTTATTTTTGATGAACCAACTGCGGTCTTAACGCCACAAGAAATTGACTTCTTGCTCAATATTATTGAAGGTTTACGAGATGCTGGAAAAACAATCATCTTAATTACACATAAGCTTGAGGAAATAAAGAAAGTTGCCGACCGCTGTGCTGTAATGAACAAAGGTAAATTAGTGGATGTATTGGATGTGAAAGAAACATCTACCAGGCATATGGCCCGGCTCATGGTCGGACGGGAAGTGAATTTTGAATCTGATAAAACTCCTGCTGTATTTAAAGAGGAAGTATTGAAGGTAGAAAATTTAACTGTTAAAAATGAAGATGGATTTGAAGTAGTAAAAGACGTGTCCTTTACCATCCATAGCGGCGAAATATTTGCTATAGCTGGAGTCGCTGATAACGGCCAGGTTGAAATAGCGGATGCCATTGCTGGATTAACTAGTGTTAGTGGCGGAAAAGTATTCCTCCAAGGTAAGGATATTACGAATGAAAGCATTCGAAACAGAACCGAAACCGGAATATCTTATATTCCTGAGGATCGACAAAGCTTTGGGCTCGTATTGGATTTTGATTTATCTACTAACTTGGCATTAAAGCAGTACTATAGAAAGCCCTTTTCTCGTAAGGGGATTTTGGATGAAGATGAAATTGAGCAATTCGGCGGTAAGCTGATTGATAAATATGATATTAGAAGTGGACAAGGTACAAAAACGCAAGTCCGTTCGATGAGTGGCGGAAATCAGCAAAAAGCAATTATAGCACGCGAAATCGAATTGCAATCGCCGCTGATGATTTTTGTTCAGCCAACACGCGGAGTAGATATTGGTGCGATTGAAAATATTCATAAAATGATGATTCAGGAACGAGATCGGGGAAAAGCGATCTTACTTGTGTCATTGGAGTTAGATGAAATTATGAATGTAGCGGATACGATTGGAGTTATATATAATGGCCAACTTCAAAAAATTGCCGGCAGTGGATCAGTAACGGCGAATGAAATTGGTGAATATATGATGGGGGCGAAGCATGAGTAAAGATAGTAATAGAAAAAACTTACGATATAGTCTTATTCGGCCATTAAGTAATGAGAAATGGCAGCCTATCTCGATTCCAGTTGTCTCCATCCTAATAAGTTTTATTGCTGCGGCACTTGTTATCCTTTTAATGGGCAAAAATCCCATGCAGGCTTTTTACAACTTACTCCAAGGATCCGGCATATTACCGAAACCTTCCTACGCTGGCTATAAGGGCATCGCAACTGATTTTTTAAGCTTGCTAAATGCGATGACACCACTAGTCTTTGCTAGCCTTGCAGTTGCGGTTGCTTTAAAAGCGGGTTTATTTAATATTGGGGTTTCCGGGCAAATGCTCGTCTCTGGTTTTTTGGCGACAATTCTAGTTGGTTACAGTGGTTTGGATGCAATAATTGCAAAGCCGCTTGTTTTGCTAATCGGATTTATCGCCGGTGGACTAATGGGAGGATTAGTAGGGTGGCTAAAATATAGATTCAACATTCATGAAGTCGTATCGACGATTATGTTAAATTATATTGCCCAATATGTCATAAGCTTTTTTATTCACATGTATTATATTGATCCTGTTTCAAGGCAATCAAAATATATTGGGGAGGCAGCAAGGTTAACGTTAGTAAATGTCGAGCTGGCCAACTTGAAAATGGATATTCCATTAGGATTTATTTTAGCAATCATTACAGCTATTTTATTAAAATTTGTCATGGACAAAACAGTAGTTGGGTTTGAAATTAAAGCGGTAGGATCCAACCGTAATGCAGCAAAATATGCAGGCATGAATGTTGGAAGAAATACAGTCCTAGCGATGGGTATGTCGGGAGGTTTGGCTGGCCTTGCGGGTGTGACGTATTATTTAGGTTATTTTTCTTCCATACAGCCAAAAGTTTTATCAAGTATCGGTTTTGATTCCATCGCGGTATCACTATTAGGAAACTCCCATCCAATTGGTGTTATTTTTTCATCCTTTTTAGTATCCGTTATTGATCAGGGAAGCACATATATGAGTTCACAGTCTGGAATTAGACAAGAAATTGCTTCTGTTATCATCGGATTAATCCTATTGGTAAGTGCTTGTGGCGAATACTTGAAGCAGAAAGTAAGGCGCCTAAAGGAAAAAGAAGTAGAACGAAAGGAGATTGAATCCTAATGAATACAATAATTATTGATGGATTATCCTTTGCTCTGCCTCTTTTTATCATTGCAATAGGCGGAATATATAGTGAAAAGAGCGGTGTTACCAATCTGGCGCTTGAAGGTTTTCAGGGTTTCGGGGCATTCATCGGAGCGCTGTCAGCTGTTTTAATCGCGAATGCATCTGGCACAAATATTGAAGGCCTCGTTTACGTCGCACTTGTGTTTTCGATGATAGGCGGGATGATGTTTTCCGTTATTCATGCTGTACTAAGTATTAAATTTAAGGCAAATCAAGTAATTAGTGGCGTTGTGATTAATATTTTGGCGTTGGCACTAACGACTTTCTTAACGACACAAATAAATGCCCTTGTATTCGGATCTGCTTCAGATAAGTTTCGATTAGGTGTATCCGAGCGGTTTACGATTGAAGGTTTAGCCGATATACCAGTGATTGGCGCTTTCTTTACGAATGTGTATCCGTTCCAAGTGATTATCATCGTAATCGCCTTTTTTGCATGGTATCTTTTATATAAAACAAAATTCGGCATGCGCCTAAGAGCGAGCGGGGAAAATCCTCATGCGGTAGATGCGGCGGGTGTTGATGTAGCGAGAATCAGGTTTTCCGCGGTTCTAATATCCGGTCTATTATCAGGGCTGGGCGGTATGTGTTTCGCTTATTCAATTTCGGCCAATTTTTCATCCAATATTTATATGGGTTATGGATTCTTGGCGATTGCTGCTTTAATTTTCGGCAATTGGAGGATTCTCCCTACATTAGCCGCTTGCCTTTTATTTGGTTTTGCAAAATCCGGGGGATCCTTTATTGCCCAGTCAATGGCATTGCCAAGCAGTTATACCGATTTGTTCATGATTTTACCGTATGTATTAACGTTATTGTTATTAATCTTTTTCTCAAAATCAAATCGCGCTCCGAGAGCATTAGGTGAAATTTATGACAAAGGAAAGAGATAGATAAAACGTAAAAGGCCTGCCTCCATTCATTCAGAGTGGCGGAGGCCTTTTTGTCCTGATAGTATTGAATTGACTTCATTTCTAAGTAAATGTAAACTTTGTGTAATCGGTTACACAAAAATGGAAGTGATAAAATGGCGTCTATTAAAGAAGTTGCGAAACATGCGGGAGTGTCGGTTGCGACTGTGTCCCGGGTGCTGAATGATAAAGGATATGTGAGCGAGGATGCCCGGAAAAGGGTGCAAAAGGCGATTGACGAGCTGGATTACCGGCCGAATGCGGTAGCGCGGAGCCTTTTTAAAAAAACGTCCAAAACAATTGGCCTCCTTGTCCCGGATATTGTGAACCCCTTCTTCCCGGAACTCGCGCGGGCGGTTGAGGATACACTGTCCCGGCTCGGCTACACGGTGATCTTGTGCAATACGGATGAAAGGAAGGAGAAAGAGCAGAGCTACCTTGAAATGATGATGCAAAAATACATTGATGGGATGATTGTCGTATCCAATACGCTTAGCGCCACCCAGGTGAAAAAGTACAATATCCCGCTGGTTAGCATTGACCGGGAAATCAGCAAAGAACTGCCGAGCATTATGGTCGAAAATAAGGAAGGCGCCAACATGGCTGTCAGCTTTTTGAAGAAAAAAGGGCGGAAGCGGGTTGCCCATTTGCGCGGGCCGATGCATATTCCCAATGCAGTTGAACGCTGCGCCGGGTATCTTGAAGAGGTGGGGCATGAGCCGTGGTTTGAGGAGAGCTATATCGCAGAGGGCAATTATGATATGAAAACGTCCATCGAATCGACGCTCCGGCTCCTAATGATGCACCCGGAAATTGATGCAATCTTTGCGGGGAATGACCTGAGCGCGATAGGAGCGATTAAGGCAATCCACAAACTTGGCAAAAAGGTTCCTGAAGATATTGCGGTTGTGGGGTTTGACGGTATTATGCTCTCAGAGTCAACGACACCTGAACTGACAACGGTCGCCCAGCCGATTTATGAGCTTGGTGAGTTGGCGGCGGCCACTCTTGTAAAAATAATCGAACAGCAGCCTGACATGGAGCACTTTTATAAATTGCCTGTCCAGCTGATTGAAAGGCAATCAACATAGAGCGAGTTAAAAAGAAGCCGGTATTCTCTTCCTAATTGGAAAAGAAGCCGGCTTTTATTTTTATATACGGTGAAAGTGAGGTGTGGCAGGTGGATTGGCTCTAGTCAGCTCGAGCCTCAGCTGCAGTGGTGGTGATGGTGTCGGCGGTGATGTTCGCGAATGCCGCGTTCATTGCTTTGGCGGCAGCATTTGGAGAATTCCCGATTCTTAATAGGGTTGCCGTGTTCACGCTTGTTTTCTGTTTCAGCCTCGGCCAAAATCGGAGCAAACTCGTTGCAGAAGAAACGGTGTTCCCTGCGGAAATCTCTACAAGTAAACCTGGACATGTTCTTCCCCCTTTCTTCAATTTCCTATAGAGTATGCGGAAATTGGCCGGGTGGACAAGGCGTTCCCATTAGGACTAACAACCCAAATTTTATAAATGGCTCAACTTTCGCATCTTTACTGCCAGACTAATGATGATATTCCGGTGGAGCGCACAACCCATCGGCATCATTGTAAATTTCCATTATGAAAATCAGTGCCCAATTTTGCAATCTATTTAAGATATAGAGAATCGGAGATATCGTCCTTTGAAATGAATGAATTAATACCCGTAATACAAAATTATTAAACAAAATCCGCTGAATTTTCCAGTTAACAATTATTAGAAAAATAATTACAAAGTTCTAAAAAACTTTACAATTTTTACGTTAAACGGGACTAAAGGAGTGAATTTTGTGAATTTCGCTTGTCCTAATCCAGATAAAAAAACTTTCAGATTTAGGGCTATTTTCCTGTTTTTCCGTAGGGGATGTTTTTTTATATAGTCAAATAATCATAGGCGTTATTTAACGGAAAGGGGATAAAATTGACAGCTTTGTGAACAGATGATACTAAATTAGTAGTGGAAATTAAAAAAACAGTTGAAATTATGTTTGCCTGCAATGAAATAGCGGTAAATGAGAGAGGTAAATATATCCAATTTTAATTAATATAAGAAAAAAGAACCTGGGGTAGGAGAGAAGATGCAGAATGTTAGAGTCTAAGAGAAGAGCCATTATATTTTTTGTTTTAGCCTTATTATTGGCCTTGATTGCTGGATTCCTTGTTTTGAAGAAGGTCCAGGCGCTCAATTCGGACCTTGGAACCATGGCCGAGGTATTCGTGGCGAGAGAAGATATTAGCTCAAGAACGCTCATTACGCCAAACAACATTAAGAAGGAAGAAATCCCACAGAAGTACCTTCGAAGCTATCATGTTGTAGATGTTAAGGAATTACAAAATAAAGTTTCTGTGGTGCCCTTGTCCAAAGGAGACATCATTACGAAAAACGTCCTGAAGCAATCCTCGGCAGTTGTGGAAGAGAATAATAGATTAATAACTCTCATGAGTTCGGATAGGGTCTTTTTTGATGAGCCTCTTGAGGCTTTGGATCGGGTAGACATCGTTGTTTCTCATACGTTTGATAGTGAGGAGAAGACGGAAATTTTCATGAAGGATGTCAAAGTCGCTCGTGTAGCGAAGCGGAAGAATGAGTTCCAAGGGGTACAGGTCGAAGTGCCACTTGAAAAAGCACCTGAGCTGATACATATGCAGAATTATTCGGATAGCGTACGAATCATCAAAGCGAACGTAGGCAAGGAAGAAATGAACCAAGGTGGAACACAAGGGGAAAAACCGACGGATGGCAAAGATACGATTCAGGTGCCGGCTAAACCGCCGGCGGTACAGCAGAAGCCTCCCGCTCAGCAGGAGAAGCCTGCAGCCAATCCAGCCCAGCCTGCCGCGAATCAGCCTCCTTCCCAGGAAAAACCCGCAACTGGCGAGAAGCCTCCCGGAACTTAAGGGGAATTAAGATAGGGTTCTATATTCATAGATAAGCATGTGACGGAGGAGACGGTATGAGTAAAGAGACAAAGCTGTTCATTATCGGTGAAGAGAATGGCTTATACAGTACGGTGAAAGAAGCGTTGACGGAATTTGAAGTTGTCTTTATCGAAGCGCAGAATTACCTGGCGGAGCTGAAAAGGCATGAACCGCACATAGCGATTGTGTTAAAAAATAGCTTTGAGTCGCCAGTGGACTTAATTCACTCCTTAATAAAGGAATTTCCGGCGGTGTCCATTTTATTCATACATGACTTGCAGGATTTTCAATTGCTGCGTGATGTCACAAGGGCAGGCGCCATGGATTACCTTGTTATTCCAGACGAAATCAATGTCCTGACAGACCGGGTTCGGGGCCTTGCAGCCCAGACAAGGACGAAGACAGAAGCTGCTGCTTCTGCGGGAAGCTTTAAACGGGGGAGAGGACAGGTGCTGGCCTTTTACAGCGGAAAAGGGGGAAGCGGCAAAACCTTCCTCAGCACCGCGTTTGCTCAGACATTGAAATTTGAATCAACCGCCCAAGTCATTTATATTGATTTGAACTTGCAATACGGCGGGGCAGAGACCTTTTTGGGAATCGACAGCAATCGCTCACTCATTGACCTGAAGCCGGTCATTCACGAGATCAACGAACACCATATCCGGAATGTCTCGGAGAAAGAAGGCTTCTCTAAGTTGGAAATTTTGATTAGCCCTAAAGATGCAGAACTGGCAGAGTCCGTAGATGAAGAATATATTATCCGCCTGCTTAGGGCCTGCCGTAGAAGTTACGACTTTATTATTGTCGACATCCCGTCGGCTATGGATGAACGAAGCTATGCCGTGTTGACAGAAGCGGATAAAATCTTTTATGTCATGAATTTGAATACCCCTTCCATCAAGGTGCTTAAGCACGTCGAGGAATTGTTCCAGCGTCTCGGCATCATCACCGAGGATCGGCTGGAAATTATCCTTAATGAAACAGGGAAGGAAAACGAGCTATCCAAGAAAGACATCGAAAGGTTTGTGAAATATCCCGTTCGGGCAGAGGTCCGACGCGATCATAAGGGTGTGCAAGCTGCCGTGAATCAAGGGAGACCTGTCCGGAAGGAACCAAAAGAGAAGAAGCTGATACCAGCAGCAAAGGATGTACAAAAATGGGTCGTTTCCATGTTGAAATAAAGGAATATGACTTTTTAATCCAGCTACAGCGCCTAGCCCCTCGAGGTCATAAGCCGGTTCCCTCCGGAGGGCAGGCCCGTCCTGCGGGCCCCGTCTTATGCTGGTCGGGGCTGCCCAAGGCGCTTCCGCATTTTGTTAAGGAGGTGAGATGATGTCGCTTTTCCAAAGAAAATCTACAGCCAAGCCAAGGCTTGAGGCAGTACCGGAAGTCGTAGAATCCTATGTGAATCCTTATATCGACGAATTGGTAGAGCATTACAAGACGAGGCTTTTGACTGAAACANTTAAGGAGGTGAGATGATGTCGCTTTTCCAAAGAAAATCTACAGCCAAGCCAAGGCTTGAGGCAGTACCGGAAGTCGTAGAATCCTATGTGAATCCTTATATCGACGAATTGGTAGAGCATTACAAGACGAGGCTTTTGACTGAAACAAACCTCGAACATTTAACAAGCTTGACCGAAGGGGAAAAACGCCTTCAGATTGAACGGCTGATTAACCAGTTCATGGCTGAGGAAAAGGTCGTCATCCCCCGCCATGAAAAGGATACACTGCTGTCGCGCCTGATTGATGAAAGCGTCGGCTTTGGCCCGCTTGAAGCTCTTTTGAATGACGACAGCATTACTGAAATTCTGGTGAATGGCCCTAAGGAAGTTTTCATTGAGAGGAATGGGCGGCTCGAGATGTCGGATGTATCCTTTCGTGATGAATCTCATGTTCGGCATATTATTGATCGGGTGGTTGCTCCGCTTGGACGCCGTGTCGATGAAAGCTCTCCGATGGTTGACGCACGGCTGCCAGATGGAAGCCGTGTCAATGCGGTCATCCCTCCCATCAGCCTGAACGGTACGCTCATATCTATCCGGAAATTTCGAAAAACGCCTTTTGAAATGAAGGATTTAATGGATTTCGGATCATTTACTGAAGAAATGTCTATTTTCATGCAGGCCATTGTGGAAGCGAAAATGAGCATTTTGATTTCAGGAGGAACAGGCAGCGGGAAAACCACCCTGCTCAATGCAGTGGCAAAAGCCATTCCTGTTCATGAACGTGTGATCACGATTGAAGATTCCGCGGAGCTTCGGCTTAATCGCGCAAGCGTGGTAGGGATGGAGGCCCGCCCTCCGAACGTAGAGGGCACCGGTGAAGTGACGATTCGCCAACTGGTCAAAAATGCTTTGCGGATGAGACCGGATCGTATCATCGTCGGGGAGGTCCGCGGCGCAGAAGCCTTTGACATGCTTCAGGCAATGAACACTGGACATGAAGGTTCCCTGACTACTGTCCATGCCAACTCGCCACAGGATGCCATCAACCGTGTCGAGGGGATGGTCGTCATGGCCGGGATGGATCTGCCAATACATATCATTCGTGAATACATCGTCGGTGCGCTTGATTTCATCATCCAAGCAGAACGCTTGAGCGATGGTTCCCGGAGAATTACGAATATCGCGGAAGTCTTTGTAAATGAGGCGGGAAAAATCGAGGTCAGCCCAATTTTTGAATTTAGGAGAACAGGAATTGGGGAAGGGGGCAAAGTGCTCGGAATCCATACAGCTACCGGGATTCGCCCAAGATGCCTCGATAAGCTGCGTGTATATGGAATCAATCTTGATGACAGCATGTTCGATCCGAAAGGAGGTGCAGGCATTGACCACAAGCATAGCTATACTTTATAGTCTTGCCGTCCTGCTTGGATTATGGGGGGGCTACTTCTTTCTAGGCTACCGCTCTCAGCAAAGGGAGTGGAAACACCGGGTTAATCAGTGGTTTCCTGAAGAAAGAAGGAAAAGTAAAATCAGTGTTCTCGGCGACAAGTTCGACCAATCCAAATCGGCAGAGCCGCTTGCACATAAACTGCAGAACGCCAATGTGGCCCTGCTCCCATCAGAGTATGTCGGTATTCACATCTTAGGTTTCCTTGCCCTGTTTGTTTTGCTTTTCAACATTTTTCGTGTCCCGCCGTTTGTCAGTATGCTTGTTTCGCTGTTGATTTTATACATTGCTCATTACTTGCTGTTTTTCATTCGGAAAAATAAATATGAAGAGCGCTTCAACGAGCAGCTTGCGGAAATATGCCGTTTGCTCGGCAATGCAGCGAGGTCAGGCCTCACTATCAACCAGGGGCTCGAAATAGTCGCCAGGGAAGTACCGGCGCCTGCCGGACCGGAATTTAGTAGGATTGTGAACGAGCTTAAACTGGGCGTTCCGATTGAAACCGCATTAAGGAGTGTCCAAAAGCGGAATAAGTCAAGGGAATTCCAGCTTTTCATCGCCACCATCCTGATTCAGAAAAAGACAGGCGGAAATCTGGCAGCGACACTTGAATCAATGGGACACACGCTTGAAGATCGGAAAGTACTGGCACAGACCATCAAAACAATGACCTCGGAGCAGCGCTACATCTCGCTCATTATCCCGGCGATGCCCATTTTTATCCTGCTCATGATGAATAACATCATTGAAGGCTTCACGGATCCCCTTTGGACCGGGCCGGGATTGATCATTTTGGTCCTCTTTCTTGCAGGGCTTCTGATCTCCTTTGTCCTGATCAGAAAAATCACGAACATTAAGGTGTAAATTATGGATGCATACATCATATTAGCTGTCATTCTGTTTTGGCTCATGTTTGGGCTCTCTCTCCGCCACTACTCATTGTACATCCGGGAGAAAAGAGTGCTGATCGAACACATTTCGAACGTCACCTACACAGATGCCTTCGAAAAGAAGGCGAAGAAGAAAAGCAGGCGGGCAGTCTGGTTTCAGAAGATGACGAAATACGCCGATGAATTTTCGGACCTCGGTCAGCGAATCAACTTTTTCAGCGAGAATGCCGATGTGGCGGAGTGGATCCGTAAGTCAGGCAATCCGTATCAGCTTACAGTCGAACGCTTTCAAGGCTTGAAGTTATTCCTGCTCGTTGTTGGTTTTTTTGCCGGCATGATTTCCTTAATTATCGGACTTCCGTTTTCGCAGTATGCAGTTATTTTCAATCCGCTTATTGGGTATTTCTTGCCGATCCTTATCATTCGCCAGCAGGCTAAAAAGAGGCAGGAAGCGCTCCGGAGGGATTTGCCGGATTTCCTGGATACCATTAGTACCAGCCTTCAGGCGGGCGTCAGCCTGGATCAAGCATTAAGGGAGGTGATCCGCTTCTTCGACGGACCGTTAAGGGAAGAGTTTTCGCGGTTCAACTATGAAATCGATCTTGGTGTTCCAAGGGAAACCGCCTACCGCAATCTGCTTCAAAGAAACGATAATCAAGAATTTCAGGGACTGATTAAGTCGCTTTTACAGGGCCTGAAACTAGGAGTGCCTATTGCGACGACCTTTAAGGTTCAAGCGGAGGACATGAGGCAGCTGCGAGAAGAGCAAGTGAAGGAGCTTGCTGCCAAAGCATCCCCGAAAGTAACCTTGGTTACCACATTTGTTGTAGCCCCTGTCTCCATCTTAATGATTGCTGGCCTAATGCTTTTGAACTTGATTTATGGAGAAAACAGTATTTTTAAATTATTTAATTTTTAATTATATGGAGGTAATGAAAATGAAAAAACTTACACAATGGTACGTAGCGGCATCAACGAAGCTTGAAAGCATGGTGCGTAATGAGCGTGGTTCCCAGACATTGGAATGGATTGGAATTGCAGCAGTTGTCGTAATCGTAGTCGGGCTTATTTCAACGGCATTTGGAGAAGATAAAGAATTCGGAAAATCTGTACTCAAGAAATTCACAGGCATGATTGACCAAATTGGCGGCGGAAAATAAGCCACTGGGGAAAGAGTCATTCACCTACAATTAACCTTGATCAGTTCCCAAAAGGAGTTCTAAATAGTGAAAAAGTTGTTGATGCTAATTCTCTTCGCCGCATCTATATCATTAACTGGATGTGTTGATAAAGAAGATAACGTAACAAAAAATGAAAAGCCTGCCGAGCAAAAGGCAAAGTCGGCCAGCAAACAGGATAAAGATGAAGCAGTAGGGAAGGAAGCAGACTCATTTTTTGCGGACTTGCCCAAGGTTCCAGAAACGACTGCCGAGCTGATTCATCAGCCAGCAGGCAAATTTGCCACGAAGGAAGTCCTGTCGGATGAGGTTGAAGCTGAGGTAATTAAAGAAATTAAAGATCTTCCTCCTCTTAAAGAAGAAGCAACGGAGGAAGATTATCAAAAATATTTTCAGTATGTTTATTCCTTGGTAGCTGAAGACTTTGACAATCCACAGGATTTAATCAGCAAATGGGAATTTTCGGCATCCGGGAATCCAGATATGCCGAATTCCAAGTATCAATTTAAAGAAAACTACAATGTAGAAGTAATCTTGGATTCAAGTGGCAGTATGGCACAAAAGATTGGCGGGAAGACCCGGATGGAACTCGCTAAGGAAGCGATCACAAATTTCCTTTCAAGCCTGCCTGAGGAAGCCAATGTTTCACTGAGGGTATACGGGCATAAAGGCACGGGAAAAGATTCGGATAAAGCGGCTTCTTGCGGAGCGATAGAACAGGTCTATGGGTTTTCAAAGTACGATGCAGGAAGTTTTACGGCTGCGTTGGACAAATTCAAGCCTAGCGGCTGGACACCCGTAGCAGAGTCCCTGGAATCATCTAAGAAAGCCTTTGGAAAATTCGATGGCAAAATAAACACAAATTTGATTTATTTGGTTTCAGACGGCATTGAAACGTGTGATGGCGACCCTGTGGCAGTTGCCAAATCCTTCGCGGATTCCAATATCTCCCCCATCATCAACGTCATCGGATTTGAAGCTGATCAAAAAGCTCAACAGCAGCTGAAAGATGTAGCGAAAAGCGCCAATGGCATATATACGACGGTCAATAGCCAGGAGCAACTGGAGCAAGAGTTTGAACGTGCACAGGAAGTCCTCGAAAAATGGGAGGAATGGAAAAACGATTCAATAAGGGATGCAGATGCTCAAAGGGTAGACAACAATTTCGATATTTTAGGCTTTTCCAACGATTGGGGCTACAAACAGGATACCCAAAGGCTGAACGTGAACCATTTGCTTTATATTCTTAAGGATGAAAAGAAAATTACTCACAACCAGATGGAAAAACTGAGAGGAATTAGTTTTAAGCACGATGAACTCGTTCAAAATGCTCAGGATGAAATCAATGAGACTCTCAAGGAGCTTAACCTTAAGAGTATAGAAGAGCTGAAGAAGCAGATTAATGAAAAATATAATTCTAGCACTCAAAATTAGGATTTCGATGTGGCAGCATACCAGATTGACTGGCGTGGTCCACATCGTTCCTTTCCAATCCTTTTCTGCCTTCCTCCCCCGTGGACGATTCAAGTTACAGTTCTACTAAGAAAATGATCGGGAAGGAAGCCTGTTGGGGTATGTTTTTGAGGTTTGCAGTTAGAAATCAACTGATTGTTCTTTTTAAGAAAAAACACAAAGTGAGGACTTCTAAGTAATTTACTGCACATGTGGTGAAAGTGGGGAGGACAGTGCAAAAAAAGCTAATAGGTAAACTGGCTGCCATTTTTGCGATAGCTATCGTGATCTTTCAATCGTTTTCCGTTCCAATCCTAGCGGCCACCATCAAACCGTGGAGCGGGAATCCTTGGACAGGGGACCCATGGAAGGGAAATCCCTGGAGTGGAAGCGAACTGAAATGGGAGGGTAACCCGTGGGAGGGGCAAGGTACAAAAGGGAATTCATGGACAGGAAATCCTACAGATCCTGGGAACCCTTGGGCTGGTACAGATTGGTCCAGCACCCCATGGTATCTTGACCCATGGTCTGCAGAGGGCTGGACAGCTAATGGTTGGAATGGAAATGGATGGAATAGCGACAGCTGGACAGCTAACGGCTGGAACGCAAATGGGTGGACTGCTGACAGCTGGGCGGCTAATGGCTGGAACGCAAATGGATGGACTGCTGACAGCTGGGCAGCTAATGGTTGGAACGCAAATGGATGGACTGCTGCCAGTTGGACAGCCAATGGCTGGAATGCAAACGGATGGACCGCCAACGGTTGGACATCTAATGGTTGGAACGCAAATGGATGGCAAGGCAATATTCCGGGAACTGGCGGCGGATGGTCCGGAAACAGCTGGAATGTGTCTCCTAACAATCCCGGAGGGGCCAACACAGGGAATGCCCCTATTCCTTTTGTGGATAGGAATAATGCCGGATTCATGCCATATACACTGCCAAATCCTTCAGGCAAGAATGGTGAAGGCCCTTACAGTGGGTATGACTGGTTCAAATTCGGCATAAAAGACGTCGGCTCTGGCTCTTATTTACTTATGAAGGAACAACAAATCGATTTTTCCAATTTAAAGAAATCAAGTCCCCAATCAAAGGATTTTTATCTGGAACTATTAAAATCCTCTTATAAATTTTCCGCTAAAGATATAGACTTTCTCGAAGCGGGACCTGCTGGACTCGATGTGCCAAAGACTTTCTTGGATTACAAAACTAACTTAAGTAATGCAAATACCGCCTATGGAGTTGAGCTTAACAAAGTTGCGCTGGGATTAGCGAACCCCCAGGATGTTATTAATAAATTCAAAGACACCAACCTAGCAGCAATAAGAGGTCAAATCCTAACGGCAGGACAACAAGCTTTTAATCGAGCAGCTCAATTTAAGAATCTAGCGCCTTTAGGAAAGTTAAATGTTGTCTCTTCTGCTGTAAGTGCAGGATTTTCTGGAATCGATACAGGAAAAAACATTTGGGATTTACAAAAAGCGAAAAATTCAGCAGAAAAACTAACGGCGGGTTCCAGTTTGAACCAGAGTTCAGGTGAATTTCTGAAGACTGTAGGGACAGGTATTGCCGTGTTTCCTGGCGGACAGGTCGTTGGGGGTGCATTAATTTCTGCCGGGGCTGCCCTATGGGCAGGAGGGAATGTAGTGAAACACTGGAATACAATCAAAAATGCTCCTGGGAATCTGGCGAATAAAGCAAAAAATGGATGGAGGAAATTGAAATCCTGGTTTTCCTGACTTCTATTGAGCAACAACGCCAGAATTTATGTTACTTGATTTTGCAGAAAAAAATAAAAAGGTTCCTAGAAAGGTTATGCATACATGTGTCTGCGATCGTTCGAACAAGAAGAAATTTATAAAGAAAACCGGAGGCTTCAGAAGAAGCTGAATGGCAAGAAGTTTAAAGACAAGAAAGCGGCAGTTGAGGAGAAGGATTTAAGATGATTCTTTCATTCAAAGATGCGTTCAGGTTATATACAGGAAGGTTCGAGGGAGTGCTGCTGCTCTCCCTTACCATCGTCTTGCCGCTATTGCTGGGCATTTGGTATTTGAATAATATTGTTTACTTTTTTGTGTTTGACGAATTTACCTCTGCGATTGCCGATTTTTATTACATCTTCCTCACTTTGTCAGTCCTGATGATTGCTCAAGTTCCGTTCATCGAGATGGTGAAGAGCTATGCTGAGGAGGGAGAATATAAGTATAGGAATATCTATTATGTATTCTTCACTACCGCCTTTTCCATTTTCTTGTTTGCTATCGCGGTTTCTTTAGCGGCAACGGTAGGAACTATTTTCTTTATCATTCCGGGCCTCATCCTGCTGGTTTTCTTTTTTACAGCACCTTATGAAGCTGTTATGAGTGGCAAGTCAATCTGGAAATCAATAAAGCCCTCTTTCGCTTTTGCGAAGAAGAAATTCTTCTCGCTGCTTTCCATTATTTTGTTGATTTCTCTAGTGGAAATCATCATTGGATGGATTGGCATGTATGTGATTTATTCCGTCACGGCCTCGCTGCTCGCCCAGATCACTGTGCAAATGCTGTTGAACCTCGTTTTTTTTCCATTCCTCAGCATTTGGATAGCTTACTACTATCTGTCCTGGAAGGAGGGGCATCAACTTGCTCCTGAAGTTCA
This sequence comes from Neobacillus sp. YIM B06451, assembly GCF_032667185.1. Taxonomy (NCBI): domain Bacteria; kingdom Bacillati; phylum Bacillota; class Bacilli; order Caryophanales; family Bacillaceae; genus Neobacillus; species Neobacillus sp. YIM B06451. Next base: position 34,529 of record NZ_JAVFKJ010000024.1, read on the forward strand.
CTAGCATCATCAGAGACTCGATTTATTCAAGCCGGGCAGCCAGCATACTGAAAGAAGATAGGGGATCGTCGACCATTGAGTTCCTCGGGATCTTGCCGATTGTCATTATCGTCCTATCCGTTATGTGGCAGATGATTGTCGGTGTTCATGGGGTGGTAGTTGCCCAATCGGCTGTCAATGAAGCGGCAAAAGTCTATTCCATTACAGAGGATGCAGTGGAAGCGAGCAAAGCCGCCGAAAACATCGTTTCGACGGCAAGCGGGTATTTAAGCCTTTCGGGAGCGCCAATTGAAGGAACGGGAGACTATGATCCGAAATTTACAGCCAAGGTGAATGTCGACATCAAGCTCGTGTTCCTTCCGAAGAAGCTGTTTGGCGGCACGATTCCTTCGGTCACCTATACAACTGAAGCCACAGGCCGGGTGATTAAATGAGTAGGGTAAAAGAACTGCTCAAGCAGGAGGACGGCAATACAGCCCTTTTCCTGATTGGGATGATTGGAATCCTGATGATCATGTTCGTCTTTGTCTTCAACCTCGCCCAGGTGTTCGCCGTAAAGGAACAGGCAAACACGACTGCACAGCAGGCAAGCCTCGCAGCAACCTCTGTTCTCTACAACAGGGTTTGGGAAAAGATCAAGGACCATTCGGATGTGCCTGCCCCTGTGCCTTTGCCTGTGCCAGTTATTTTAGAATCCATCGAAGAAAAAGTGGATAAAAGAATACTAGATTTGAATAGTAACCCACGCTTTTCAAAATTCAGCGGAAATGAAATCCGTCTTGAAGCGATAGACCAGGTTGTAACAGAGGAACTGGAAAAGCCACAAGGAAGAATTTTCTTGAAACCAAAAATAGAAGCAGAACTGCCATATGCCTTAAGTGAAATGGAAGATGCTGTTAGAGAAACTATAGTGGCCAATGGGGGAAATACATCGGAGGCTAAGCTGTTCATAAAAAATAATCAGATTCATGTAAAAGCGTCCAATACCGTGGAAGGGACAGCATATGGGAAGTTTTTCGGTGATTTAAAGGAAAAGCTTTTCCAGGAATCTGCCGGCCCAGAAGTGAAATTTCTCGAAAAATTCCCTGGATACGACGGTTATGAAACCCCAATTCATTAAAAGGTGTGGAGAGGCAAGATGAATTCGGAATAATAACGTGAATCAAATTTAACGCAAGAAGAAGAGAGGAAGCTTGATTTCCCCGGTATCAAGCTTTCTCCTGCATATATGGACAGCCCGACTATTTTAGCCCAGTAAAATAATATTTAGAGAAGGATTGGAGGTTGTGGTGTGCACAAACGCCTGAGAAGGATTGCTGCTGTATTGTCCATTTCCTTAATTTTGGCTATTGGAATGATGCCAGTGGCTACTTTTGCTGAAGTGAAGCCTTGGAAAGGGAACCCGTGGGAAGGTACCCCCTGGGAAGGGAACCCGTGGGAAGGGGAAACATGGGAAGGTAATCCAGGTGAACATCCTGGAGGAAGCGGTTGGGACGATATAGACTCGAAAACTCCCGATCCCAAGGGAGGCGGCAATGGGGCAGGGGACAATGGAGACCCTGCAAATCCTGGTGGCACAGGGCCGAATGGCCAAGATTCAGCCAATCCTGGAGGAACAGGACCGGGTGGAGTGGATCCGAACAATCCTAACGGGACTCCGGGTGGAAATACAGGCCCGTGGACGTCTGGGCAAAATGGCGATGGTCCTGAAGGGAACGGGCCTTGGGCTCCCGGCCAGGAACCAGGGGCTCCTGGAATACCCGAATTTGGCCCCAACAGCCCCTACCAACAGAGCAAACTAGAGGGCTGGCAATTTTATGCCGGTAAAATTGGCGGAATCGGTTTCACATCGGCAACCAGCTTTTTAGCTTATAAAAATGGCCATCGTTTGCTGAGAGTTATAGACGGCGCGACAGGACAAACGACAAACTATCTCGTAACCGGAACGAACAAACTGACGGTTCCGGCCAATGCTCCCTGGTATAAAAAAGCGACCGTGCCTGTACAGAATTTCCTGATGGATATAGGCCGAAAAGGCAAGAAGGTGAAGGATGCCTCTGTCAAAAAGACATTTAATCTGCTGCCGGGTAAGAAAGAATTAAGGGTGCTTCCGGTAAAAAACCATTATGTAAACCCGGGGGCTGCTTTTAAGCATACCCTTTCAAAAGCGGGCGGATGGGCCATCAATGGTGGTTTTGCCATCTATGGTGCCTATAAGCAGCATGGCTTTGGGAATACCGATTTTGCAGCAACAGCCATTACGGAAACTGCCTTCAGCGTTGGTGCTGCCGCAGCGGGTTCCGCCCTCGGAGCTATGGCAGCTGGTGCGGTGGCAGGATCTGCGGTGCCCATTGTCGGAACGATTGTTGGTGCCGTAGCAGGTGTCGCCATAGGAATTGCGCTTGAAACCAATGTGGGCAGGAAAGTCAAAGACTTTGTCCGTACAAATTTGAAAAAAGGATTAGACGCAGGGGTTTCCCTGGCGAAAAAAGGCTGGTCAATGGTCAAGGGCTGGTTTGGTGGTTAATTGCAGCCCTGCTCCAACACCCAATCCAGTTCAGGAGGTCTATCATGGGTTTATCAAGGTTGTTTGTCGCGATTTGTACTGGAATATTCCTTTCAGCCGGTTTTGGCTTGGTTGCGTTTTATCTTCCGATTTTAAATAATCTTTTTGGGGTAGTGATTTGCCTGGCGGCTACTTATATGGCCGCCGGGCTGCTCAGTGCCTGGGCTTGGGACTCGGGCCCTTATATGGCAGCCACGATTACGGGAGCTGTGGTCTGTTTATTCAATTATTTTTTCATGGTCCTTCTCGTGGCGGGGGATATGATTTTCACCCCCGACATCTTTGGCCTCTCTCTCGTATTGGCCATTATGTTCTGCAACCTGGGTGCCTTGTTTTTTAAAAGTAGAAAGAGAAAACGAGAGGGGGCCACTGCATGGCATTAAATACCTATCCAGCGGTGGAAGATGAGGAGCTTTATCAAGGGAGTTTCTTAAGGCCGCGTATCCGCATGACTCCAGTATGGCTGACTGTTCTCTTAAGCTTCTTAACCATAGGAATTTATTTCCCTTACTGGCTGCTTAACAGGGGGGACGAGGTGAATAGGCTTGCGGGAAAAAAAATCATACATAAATGGGCTCCATGGCTCGTATTAATTTTGTATTCTGTTTCCGCGCTGGTTTTTATGATTGGACCGTTTTTCCTTAATGAAATTGCCATCATGCTTTATGAGTATATCGATAACTTAATTACTGTCTTTGGGGTTTCGTGCATTATCTGGTATTCTTTTAGAATAAGAGAAGTGCTGATGGAAAAGATGGAGGATGAATCAATTAATGGCATCTTGACCTTTTTTCTCACCATTTGGTACTTGCAGCATAAAATCAACAAGATGGAATGATGATAAACTATTACAATCGTGACTATTTCTGGAGGTGCCGAAATGAATTTAGGACCGTACCGGGAGGACCCGCTTGCGAACAATGTCATCCCATTTGCAATATTTCCTCTCATCAGTATTTTTTCCTTTATGTTCTATCCGGATAAAAGTGATACTGCTGTAATAGTCGGCATCATCGCCGGATTGGTGATGGTTGCCGCCTCTGTAGTTACGAAAGTGAAGAAACTCCAATATTATCTCAATTGGCGGTTGGGAATGGTGCTGTTATTCACCGATTCCATGATGCTCTTCTTTGCGTTGACTATCGCCAGGGCCTACGGCAAACTCCTTCCCGGCATACTATTGCTGTTACTAATGCTGACCGTAATTGTATTAAGCCATAAATTTGCCGAAACATTATTGGATGAAATCCATTCTCCCAAGACTAAATTTGGTAAAGGGCTTATCTTGATTGGAACTGTCGGAAGCGGTGTAGGGGCAATGATTGGCTATATTTCTACCCAGACTATTGGCGTGCATATCGCCGGCCCGGTCGGATTCGCAGTTATGCTCATCGTCGTGGGCATCATTCACGCCCGCTTCCAGCTTGTGGCCATCGAAAAAAAATACGAAGCCTTCGACAGGTAGATTCTGCCCTCGAAGGTTTATTCGTTTGTTGGGGAGATTTAATGAATAAACACTACTTTAAGTTAGCTGCTTTTATGTTTTGTTTCATAGTATTAACTGGCTGCCAGCAGGATAAGAAAGAAGCCAAAAAACCGGCCAAGGAAGAACAGACGGTAAAAGCGGAGGAAAAAGAAACCCCCAAGCAGCCAGATGTAAAGGATAGTGAGTTTGGTTCAGATGTTCCCGAACTACCTGCCAATCTTGAAGAAGCCCTCAAGTATCCTGCTGGGAAATTTTCTGCCAAAAAAGCCCAGGACTTGGATCAGGAGATTAAATCTGAATTAAGTACAGTTCCGAATCTCCCTGAAAATGCGGATATGGAACAATACGATAAGCTCATCAAGTATCTGTATTCCCTTTACAAGAGGGATTATAACGATCCGAGGGAAGTGTTAAAGGCCCTGCAGGTTGGTGCGATGCCGGCTTCCCAGGGTGCTGCGGGTGAAAAAAGGGTATATAATGTTGAAATTATTCTCGATTCCAGCGGAAGCATGGCAAATAAAATGGGATCAAAAACCCGGATGGAGCTGGCCAAGGAAGCAATCCGTAAGTTCGCCGCATCCCTGCCGAAGGAAGCCAATATCAGCCTCCGTGTGTATGGGCATAAAGGAACAGGGGCCGAAAAAGATAAACAGCTTTCCTGTGATTCCAATGAGCTGGTTTACAGCCCGCAATCCTTCAATGCATCCGAACTTGACACAGCGCTTGGAAAATTCAAGCCAGCTGGGTGGACGCCTCTTGCCGGGGCAATCAAGGCGGCCCAAAATGACCTTGCAGCCTACAAAGGCAAAGAGAATAAAAACATCATTTATGTTGTCAGTGACGGAATTGAAACTTGCGGAGGGAACCCGGTTACAGCCGCGGAAAGCCTGAAGGCTTCTGGAATTGACCCGGTAGTGAATATCATCGGGTTCGACGTGAATGCAAAAGATGCCCATCAGCTGCAGAGCATTGCAAAAGCAGCTGGCGGTGTATATAAGAATGTTCAAAACCAGGACCAGCTTCAGAATGAGTTCCAAAAATCAATTCAAGAGTCATTGGATTGGATTAATTGGAAGAGTAAAGAATCGCTAAATGCGCTGACCAAATCGAATAATCAAATGCTCGATATTTATGGACTTACGAATGAATGGAGAGCAAAAATCCGCCAAGAACAGTATTTAGTCCAGTTTTCTCTCGTAGAACTGGATTTGCAAGGTAAAATTACAAATAGTCAAAGTTATCGAATCTTTGAGCGGGCAAAGGTATTTTTCAACAAGGAGATTGAGCTTGTAGATGAATTGGAGAAAACACTCATTCAGTCCACCAAACAGGATTTGGATACGACTTTAAAGCAAATCGATAGTATTTATGGGGAAAATGTCTCGCAGAATTAAAGGGATGGGCACCCAGAACATAAAAAATAAACGAACCAGGCTGTCAGGGGATTGCCGGGCAGCCTGGTTTATTTTAATAATGCTGATGGTTGGTTCTCGTACTAGCCCTGTAGGCATCAAGCAAAATGACGACGGCGGAAATCATATGCATGACCATGCCGACAAACGGAATCCATCCAATCACCGAAGTAATAAAACCAATAATATTCCCTGTCTTGCTTTCATCTTCCCTGACCGCAAACACAATCGTGACAATATGCAGGATGGCCATCAGAAATAAAGGCGTCCAGGACGTTGAAACAATGATAATGCCACCGAGGAAAGGAATTCCCAACAGCGCCTCAAGGCCGCCAGTGACCCATTTTAAGATGGTTGAAGTGCTCACTTTTGTTTCCCCTCTTTCCATTTGTTTAACTATTCTTTACGAATCAATTCTTTAAAAAGATTCATAATACCCGACTTTCTTAAGCTCTTTCCATGACAATGAATTCAATGGCTCCCCTGTAAAAACGCATCGATTCCTCGAACCCCACATTCCGGTAAAGGCGGACAGCCCTTTCATTAAAAGCCGCCACTGTTAGTCGGAAGAGTACCCCGTGAAGCTTAACTTGTAAATAGCCAAGGATACGTGTAAAGAAGGCGAAGCCGAACCCATTTCCAGTCAACTCAGGTTTCATTCCGAGTCCAATATCAATGAAGCCGTCGGAATAAGCTCCCATTTCTGCCCCCGCTGGCACCTGTGCCGACTCTCCTATACAGAAAAATCCAATCAGTTCGCCATTCGAGTTCAATACAGCGTAATAAGGGAGTTCCATTAACTCCTCTATTCCTTCAGAAGAAGCAGAACTGTTGTAAAAATCATACGGAGGTTCATACTTCCAGCTTGCAATTTGGGAGGCATACTCCTCACTCATTTTATTAATTATTAGGTCCATGCTATTTATCTCCCAATTCTTTAACTTTTTTTAAATAATTTGAAACTTTTTACCATTCATTTTCGTCAAATAATGACGGGGTTTCTAACATATTTAGTTAGAATACAGGTATTTGACAGAATATATAGAATTGTTTTTATATGTTAAACTTACTATAGGTCTTGAGAAACTTCAATCTATGAAAGCGGGAGGAAGAAAATGTCGCGTGATATTATGAACCTTAATATTGAAAGAATATTAGCAAATATTGAGAAAGTCATGACTGGGAAAAGGAAGGTCGCCGAATTAAGCCTTGTTGCTTTGCTTGCAGAGGGCCATGTCCTGCTAGAGGATGTGCCGGGGGTAGGGAAAACGATGATGGTCCGGGCATTAGCAAAATCGGTTGGAGCCACATTCAGGAGGATTCAATTCACTCCTGACTTGCTGCCATCGGACGTGACGGGCGTATCGATCTATAATCCGAAAGAACTGGAATTCCAATTCCGGCCGGGTCCGATTATGGGCAATATTATCCTCGCGGATGAAATTAACCGGACATCGCCGAAAACCCAGTCCGCCCTACTAGAAGGAATGGAGGAAAGCAGCGTCACCATCGACGGTGTTACCCATCGGCTTGAGAAACCATTTTTCGTTATGGCGACCCAGAATCCGATTGAATATGAAGGAACCTATCCGCTCCCGGAAGCACAGCTTGACCGGTTCCTGCTTAAAATGAAAATGGGGTATCCGGAAATTCATGAAGAAATGGAAGTCCTCAACCGTGCGCAAAAAACCCCTCCAATCGAAGAACTGGAGCCAGTTGTCAGCCTTGAAGAACTAAGGGCGCTCCAATACGAAATTAAGAATGTGTTTGTTGAGGATACAATCAAGCGGTATATCGTGGATATTGCCAATCGGACAAGAATCCACGAAAACGTTTATCTTGGGGCAAGCCCGCGCGGCTCCATCGGCCTCATGAAGGCAGCACAGGCATACGCCTTTATATGCGGACGTGACTTTGTCCTTCCGGATGATATCCAATATCTGGCTCCGTATGTCCTTTCCCATAGGATCATCCTTAAATCTGAAGCGAAATTCGAAGGCATAACTGCTGAGGAAATCATCAGCCGGATTGTCGCAAGGGTGCCGGTGCCGGTTCAAAGGCTTGTGAAGTAAATGAAGGAAAAATTTCGCGCAATTAAACATATGTGGAAGCTGGTTATCCTAATCCTTCTTATCGCCATTGCGTTCAGCTACGCAATGTTTCAGGGGGGATTTGTCAGCTGGTTTCTTTTCTACAGTTTTCTTCCTTTCGCCGCCTATTCGCTAGCTGTAGCTTTTTATCCGGTCCAGGATGGCATTAAAGCGGAAAGGCGATTGCCAAAGCTGGAATTTGTTGCGGGCGAGCCGTTGAAAGTACGTACCATTTTAAAAAGGGAAAGGGCATTCCCGCTCTTCTACCTGCTTGCAGAGGAACAGATTGGCGGTTCGCTGAGGCATGCCGTCCCAAAAGAGAAAACCAAAGCTTTGCTTTTTCCGGGACTTTCCAAGGAAATCGTATTTGACTATACAATTGATGAATTGCCCCGCGGCGAGCATGCGTTCCAAGCAATAAAGCTCAAAACCGGGGACTTGCTTGGCCTGATTGAAAAGGAACAAAACTCCGATTCGGAAGACAAAATACTTGTTTATCCGGCATACACGGAGTTAGTATACCGCCCTTTTGAAAATCACTATGACCAGGGAGCCGCCGCCTCTAGAGAAAGGGTCCAACGGGATACGACGATGGCAATCGGAGTCAGGGATTATCAGCCGGGCGACCGCTTTTCATGGATTAATTGGAAAGCTTCGGCAAAACGGAATGAAATCATGACAAAGGAATTTGAGCAAAAGCAGTCACACGACGTGCTTATTGTTATGGATTGTGTCCCGGACCGCCGTTTTGAAGGAATCGTTGCCTTTACAGCTTCCATTTCCAGGGCCATTTTGAAAAAAGGGGCGCAGGCGGGGTTGCTTTCGGTCAGCAAAGAAAGGATAGCGTTCCCGGTCAGGGGAGGGGAAACTCAGCTTCAGCAAATCTTTTACCATCTGGCAAAAGTGCAGCCGGCCTGTCCAGTTGCGATTGATACCGTTCTCGAGGCGGAAACATTTTTTTCGGGCCAGAATATGACGATGATGATTGTAACCTCACACCTCACTAGGGCACTGATAGAGAAAGCCGGCATGCTTGGCCATAAGAAGGGGATGGTCACGGTGTTTTTGATTAAAGATGAAAAAGAATCCCCGACGAATGAGGAACTGGCGTTGAAAGCAATGGGGATCACCCGCGGTGTAAGGATCATACTTGTGCATGAGAATCAATTTGATTCGGCATTCTCGGAGGTGAGCCTGCGATGAATGAAAAGAGGGCTAAACTTGACTTGAGCGCATTGCTCCTCTACGGATTTGGTTTCCTGCTCATTTGGGAATGGCTCAGGCCGCTTGATGAACTGACGGATACGGATAATATGGAAGTCTTCATTATTTTCCTGGTCATCGCGTTTGCATCATCAATCTTCCAGCTTGGGAGAATACTGCAATTTTTTATTAAAGGCTTTTATATCCTATATGCCATTTATAGGTTTTATTTTGACGGCAGTTTTTTCAGTGTTGGTTGGCTGGGGGATTTGGCCGCTGATATAAAGGTGAATGTTGGACTTCTTTTTAGCCAGGATTACCAGCAGCTGACCAATGTCTTCCGGACCATTTTATTCTTCATCCTTCTGTGGCTCATGGTTTACCTTATTCAATATTGGCTGTTGAACAAGCGCCGGATTTTTGTGTTTTTTTTGATGACAATTATCTATATCACAGTCCTGGATACGTTCACGACATATAAAGGGGATGGGGCAATTGTCAGGACAGTGATTGCCGGATTCGCCGTTATGGGGATGCTGACATTTTTCCGGCTTATAGGCAGTGAACAGTCCAGACAAGGAAATAGGCATACCCGGAAATGGGCGGTTGCGCTGGCGGGGATGATCGCTTTCAGCACAGCGGTAGGATTTGCCGCTCCAAAAGCGGCCCCGGTCTGGCCTGATCCTGTGCCATTCTTAAAATCGTTGAATGAAAATGCCGGAAGCGGGACAGGCGGCGTTTCGCGAATCGGGTACGGGGAGAATGATTCCCGACTCGGAGGCCCTTTTTTGCCGGATAATACGGTTGTCTTCCGGGCGGATGCTGAAAGACGCCATTATTGGCGTGTGGAAACGAAGGACGTTTATACAGGGAAAGGATGGATTCTGTCCCAAATCGTAAATGGGGGCATCGGCTTTACATACGATGACCCAGTTCCCCTCGAGGGGTATCCGGAAAGTGTGAAGAAAGAGGAATATACTGAGAGAGTTTTTACGTATTTAAAATACCCTCACTTAGTTTATCCTCTAGGAATCAAAAAAATAATGGCGAAAGGACAGGTGACCTTCCGCCTCAATACCGCTACAGAAAAAATCCAGGCGATGGAACCGTGGAACGAGCCGGCCATCCTTGAAAATTATAGTTTTATTTATGATGAGCCCGCATTTAAATTGGATGAATTGAGATGGGCGGACGGATCGGATTATGGCGGAGTCGATGAGGAATTCATTAAGCGTTATACACAGCTGCCGGAATCGCTGCCGTTACGGGTAAAGGAACTTGCTAATGAGATAGCTGGAGAAAAGACAAATTGGTATGACAAAGCAAGGGCCATCGAGAATTATTTCGACCGCAGCGAATTTACGTACGACCAGAAAAATGTTGCGGTACCGGGCAATAATGAAGACTATGTCGACCAGTTCCTGTTCGATACAAAAACGGGATACTGCGATAATTTTTCGACTTCAATGGTCGTCATGCTCAGGAGCCTAGACATTCCGGCCCGGTGGGTAAAGGGGTATACGCACGGGGAGCTGAAGTCAGTCGGTGATGGGGACTCAAAGAAAAAGCTTTATGAAGTAACCAACAACAATGCCCATTCCTGGGTCGAAGTGTTCTTCCCGAATTTGGGATGGATTCCGTTTGAGCCAACAAAAGGGTTTTCAAATAATATTCAAATCGATTATGAAACGACAAACAACCCTTCAAACAATCCGGTTACACCTGGTTCTCAGCAAAATGACCCGAACCAGCCGGATCGCCCAAATAAACTGGAAGAGATTGACCCAATCCCGAACCAGCAAAAAACGGAAACAAATGTTTTGAAGGAAATTAAACTATTTTTCAAAAATGAATGGAAAAAGTTTGCCGTTGGCGTCTTAGCCTTAGTTGCCTTGATTTGGGCCGCATACAGCAAGCGTGGAAGGTGGCTTCCGTATTATTTAATATACAGATACAAGCTCACCCGCAAAGATGAGCAATTCGGAAAAGCATATCTAACTCTTTTGAAACAGCTTCAGCGGTACGGCCTGCCGAGGAAGGACGGACAGACGCTTAGGAATTACGCGGGCTATGTAGATTCCTTCTTCTCGACAAAGGAAATGGGGAAGCTTACATCAAAGTACGAACATTTCCTTTACAGAAGGGAAATGCCTGAAGGAACGTGGCAAGAAACAAAACAATTGTGGGAAAATTTAATTAAAAAAACAATCTCTTGACCAGTAAATTGCGTACAGGTAAAATCTAAAGATAATAAAATAACGAATCTGTACAAACCCTTCATATATCCTCGATAATATGGATCGAAAGTTTCTACCGGGCCGCCGTAAATGGCCCGACTATGAAGGCAGCAATTTCGGGAGTTGTTTTGCTTAAAAATCGGAATTCTGCCTTCTTTTTTGTGGAAAAGGGGCAAGTCCGATTTTTTTTATTGCGAAAAAGTTTTATGTATATACTAATAGATGAGAAAGAGGTGGAGAACTTGTCTGGTAAAACAGAACTTCATGAACAGGAATTGATTGTGGTTCTCGATTTCGGGAGCCAGTACAACCAATTGATTACGAGAAGGATCCGGGAATTTGGCGTGTACAGTGAACTGCATCCGCATACCATTACAGCGGAAGAAATCAAGGCGATGAATCCGAAGGGGATTATTTTCTCCGGAGGCCCGAACAGTGTGTACGATGAAAATTCGTTCCGCTGTGATGAGAGAATATTTGAACTCGGCCTTCCTGTACTCGGAATTTGCTATGGCATGCAGCTGATGGCCGTCCATTTCGGCGGAAAAGTCGAAAAGGCCAAAAACCGAGAGTATGGCAAGGCGGCAATCGCTGTCCTAAATGAAACAGCTTTGTTCAAAGGATTGCCTGAAAGCCAGGTCGTCTGGATGAGCCATGGCGACCTCGTTACTGCTGTTCCGGCTGGTTTCACGGCGGATGCAGACAGTCCTTCATGCCCAATTTCCTCCATGAGTGATGAAAGCAGAAAATTATATGGTGTTCAATTCCATCCGGAAGTACGCCATTCGGTCCATGGGAATGAATTGCTAAAGAACTTTGTCCTCGGAGTTTGCGGCTGCAGCGGCAACTGGTCGATGGAAAACTTCATTGAAATCGAAATGGAAAAAATTCGCCAGACAGTAGGCGACAAAAAAGTCCTTTGCGCACTGAGCGGCGGTGTTGATTCTTCGGTAGTCGCAGTTCTTATCCATAAAGCGATTGGAGACCAGCTTACCTGTATTTTTGTTGACCATGGCTTGCTGAGAAAAGGCGAGGCCGAGCAGGTTGTCAAAACTTTTGCCGACGGTTTCCATATGAATGTTATTAAAGTGGACGCGCGTGATCGGTTCATGGAGAAGCTCAGTGGCGTTTCAGATCCCGAGCAAAAGCGAAAAATTATCGGCAATGAATTCATCTATGTGTTCGATGATGAATCGCATAAACTTGAAGGCATTGAATTCCTTGCACAAGGAACCCTTTATACGGATATCATCGAAAGTGGTACAGCAACTGCCCAAACAATCAAATCGCACCATAATGTCGGAGGCCTTCCGGAGGATATGCAGTTTAAGCTTATTGAGCCGCTAAGTACCCTCTTTAAGGATGAAGTGCGCGCATTGGGCACCGAGCTTGGCATACCGGATGAAATTGTCTGGAGGCAGCCGTTCCCTGGCCCGGGACTCGGCATCCGTGTCCTTGGCGAAATTACAGAGGACAAGCTGGAAATTGTTCGTGAATCCGATGCGATTTTGCGTGAGGAAATTCGAAATGCCGGACTCGAGCGCGAAATCTGGCAATACTTCACTGTCCTTCCGAATATCCGCAGCGTCGGGGTTATGGGAGATACAAGGACATACGACTACACAATCGGCATTCGGGCCGTTACTTCCATTGACGGGATGACTTCGGATTGGGCACGTATACCATGGGATGTACTTGAGACCATTTCAACAAGGATCGTAAATGAGGTCCCTCATGTGAACCGCGTCGTGTATGACATTACATCCAAGCCGCCTGCTACAATCGAGTGGGAATAAAAGGGTGAATTGGTCGAACGAAGCGCCAAAATTTTTGTCGAATGTTCGTGTTTTGTGTTGACGTTGGGATTTGCAGCTGTTAAAATGACAACGTAATGATTATGTATATTTTCTTTTGCTTCGTATAATACTGGGGATATGGCCCAGAAGTTTCTACCGAGCTGCCGTAAATAGCTTGACTACGAAGTGTGTAAGAATAAAGGGCTTTTTCCGTCCGTTTATTCATGCATGCTTCATGTCAGCGCTCCGGCAACTTGTGCCGGGGCGCTTTTGTGTTCCTGGATTTAGAGAGAGCTTGCGAAAAGCCAAACCAATTATCTAGGGGGATTTATATGAAGAAGTATTTTATGTTTGAGGAGCTTGGAACGAATTATCGCCGCGAAATTATCGGCGGATTAACCACATTCCTGGCAATGGCTTACATTCTTGTAGTCAACCCACTGATATTAACACTCCAAAATGTTGATGGGCTTCCTGATGAAGTCCGAATGAACCATGGAGCAGTATTTGTTGCAACTGCCCTTGCAGCTGCTGTAGGTTCGATTATCATGGGTTTGATCGGAAAATACCCGATAGCTCTCGCGCCGGGGATGGGCCTTAATGCGTTTTTTGCCTATTCGGTAGTCCTCGGGCACGGAGCTTCGTGGCAGCACGCGCTGGCCGCTGTATTCATTTCAAGTGTTTTTTTCCTATTGCTGACCATTTCTGGGTGGCGTGAAAAACTCATCAATGCCATACCAGTTGAACTCAAATACGCGGTTGGTGCCGGTATCGGATTGTTCATCACCTTTGTTGGTTTAATAAATGCAAAAATCATTGTTAAAAATGATGCAACACTCGTTGGCCTTGGCCACTTGGGAAATCCTGAGACGCTTTTGGCAATCTTCGGCCTATTAATTACTGTTGTGATGATGATTAGAGGTATTAATGGGGCGGTCTTTTATGGAATGATCGTTACCGTTATTGTAGGTATTGCATTTAATCTTATCGACCCTCCTTCGAAAATTGTCGATGCGGTCCCGGACATTTCGCCAACATTCGGCGCTTTGTTCACTTCCTTTAATGATAGTTCGTTTTATACAGCCGCAATGCTCGGTATAATCCTGACTTTCCTTTTCGTTGATTTCTTTGATAACGCTGGTACGCTTGTGGCTGTCGCCAACCAGGCCGGTCTGATGAAAGAGAACAAGCTTCCCCGCGCTGGCCGCGCTCTGTTTGCTGACTCGATTGCATCAATGGTTGGATCTATCTTTGGTACATCAACCACAACGTCCTACATCGAATCGAGTGCCGGGGTTGCAGCAGGTGCCAGGTCCGGATTTGCAGCACTAATTACTGCGGGGTGCTTTATCCTGGCGCTCTTCTTTTATCCACTGCTATCGATCGTAACAGCGCCGGTAACAGCTCCAGCATTGATCATTGTCGGCGTCCTGATGGTTTCATCCATTGGGAATATTGATTGGAAACGGTTTGAAATCGCTGTTCCTTCGTTCCTGACAATCATTACAATGCCGCTATCCTATAGCATTGCAACAGGAATCGCGGCAGGATTTATCTTCTACCCGATTACAATGCTTGTTGCAGGCAAAAGAAAAGACATACATCCAGTCATGTACGTGTTTTTCGTCATCTTCCTTCTATATTTTATGTTCCTTACAGAATAGGGACTCTAGAAAAGGATTGGCCCGTGCGGCCAATCCTTTTTGAATGCACTGATATACAATAGAAGAAAGCGGAGAAACAGTGCTGTTGAAAAATTATCAGGAATAAATTGGAAACATAAACTTTGTTGACGAATGCAAAGTACGGTGATATTATTATAAAACACCGAAGCGGCTATCGCTGTTTACTGTTTTGTAAAAAATAAATGGTTGACAGTCGGATGGTTGCCAGGTATACTAAGAAAGTTGCTTAATCAGCAAACTTCAAAGCTGATAAGGTTTTGAAAAAAAGTTGTTGACAAAGCAATTTGAAAATGTTATACTAGAATAGTTGTTTTAATCGACATTGTTCCTTGAAAACTAAACAAACAAGCGTCAACAAACAATA
>NZ_JAVFKJ010000025.1:0-28927 GCF_032667185.1 Neobacillus sp. YIM B06451
TATTGTTTGTTGACGCTTGTTTGTTTAGTTTTCAAAGAGCAATTTCATGCCACATCGCTCAAAAGCGACTATATTAGTATAACATTTCTCATCAAGAAAAGTCAACAACTTTTTTTGATTACGCCGTTTTGTTCAGCGGCGACTTTTACTATATTACAGGGTTTAGCAAATTTGGTCAACCCTTTTTTTATTTTTTATTCCCGGAAAATAACTCCATTTAAATCCGTTAAAAAACACAAAAAGAAATCCGCCTTTTACTATGGATTTCTTTTTTATAAAGCTCTTATTAGCCAATTACAATTATATCAACCGCAACAAGGGCTGCCAAGCCCGGAATTCCAAGGAATCCCGCAATGGATGTTGTAAACAGGTTGATTGGAATGTGAATACCGAACTGGTTTCCGGCTGTATTCAAAAAAAACAAAAGAAGAGCACCAATCACAAGCTTTATCGCTGTCTGCCCCAGCAGCCTGGCCGGCCTCATCGGCGCCCCTGCTATAAGGAGCAGGATAATCAAGCCGCCCAATATGGAAATAACATAAATCGGTTCCAATAAAAAACTCCCCCTTCTTCGGGAAACTCGTACTTAATTATATGTACAAGTTCCACAAAAAAGACCGGGAGTTCCTTCACTTAACGCCTTAATGTGATTTTTCTATACTTTGCCTCTTTTAAAAGGAAGAAGTATTTCGCTTCTGCCATCCTTGCCTGGCAAATCACTTCTTCAGTTGGATCAAATGATTTTTCGAGAAGGGTTTTTTGCCGCTGCCGGTCAGCCTTGACGTCATTTAGCAGGTTGAGGAATTTCTCGTTGGACTCCTGGCGCAGCCGGCCTTTTCGCCGAAAGAACATTTTCTTTACCCTCCATCCTTTTATACTTCACGCCTGCCTTCCAATGCTTTTGAAAGGGTAACCTCGTCAGCGTATTCAAGGTCTCCTCCAACCGGCAGGCCGTGGGCAATTCTCGTTGTCTTTATGCCCGATGGCTTCAGAAGCCTTGATATATACATCGCAGTGGCCTCCCCTTCGATATTCGGGTTGGTCGCAAGGATTACTTCCTGGACGGTTTCATCCTGGAGCCGTTTTAACAGATCGGGTATATTGATATCCTCGGGGCCAATCCCTTCCATCGGTGAAATTGCACCCTGAAGGACGTGGTAAAGGCCATTGAATTCTTTCATTTTTTCCATGGCAATAACATCTTTCGGATCCTGAACGACGCAAACAATGCTTTTATCGCGCCTCTCATCGGAGCAAATATAGCAAGGGTCCTGGTCGGTAATATGGCCGCAAACGGAACAGTAGCTTAAATTCCGTTTAGCATTTACGAGAGCCTTGGCAAAGTCCAAGACCGTGTCCTCTTTCATGCTAAGGACGAAAAAAGCCAGACGAGCGGCCGTTTTCGGGCCGATCCCCGGCAATTTCATAAAGCTGTCGATCAGCTTGGATATCGGTTCGGGATAATGCATTTTCTCTCCTCCTAGAACAAGCCGGGAAGGTTCATCCCTTTAGTAAATTGCCCCATGGTAGACTCGGACAACTTTTCGGCTTTATCCATCGCATCATTCAAAGCAGCAAGAATGGTATCCTGAAGCATTTCAACATCTTCCGGATCAACCGCCTCTGGATCGATTTTAACATCGACTACCTTCTTGTGGCCGGTTACAACAATTGTTACCATGCCTCCACCTGCGGTTCCTTCGACTGTCTTTTCACCAAGTTCATTTTGAGCTTCTTCCATTTGCTTTTGCATTTTCTGCATTTGCTTCATCATGTTTTGCATATTGCCCATTCCGCCCATACCTGGCATTTTACGTTTCATCTCATTCATCCTCCAGTTTTATTCAATAATTTCGATTAAATCGCCGCCAAACAATTTTCTGGCTTCGTCAAGAAGTGGATCTTCCTCATCCTTTTTTGTTTCCTGGCTTTCCCCGCCGTCCGGCTGATGGGTTGATAAGAATTTTTCCCGTATTGTTACCCATTGGTCTTCGGGAACTCCTGTAATGGAAAAGGTTTTTCCAGTCAGTTCCCTTAAACTATCCGAAATTGCCTCTATAAATTTCGGATTGTCCATTGCCATCTGGCAATGGATTTCATGCTTAAATTTAATGACAAATGCGCCTGATGAGGCAGCTACAGGCTCGGCTTCATTTAATAAGGCCGCATGGGACTTCATTAATGAGCGAAGCATTTCTCCCCAATTGCCTTTTAGCAAATTGAGATCAGCTTTTGTGGCATTTTTCAGGATTTCGTTTATTCTCCCGGCTGGTGCCTGAAACCCTTTTCTGGATATGCGTTGCGCCGGTTTTTGGCCCGAGCTTGACGGTTCATTTGCAGAGGCAGGAACGCCGTGTTTCTTTAGTTCCCTTAACTCTTCCTCAAGCTTGTCAATCCGGCTCAGCAGTACAGCCACTTGTGGAGAAGATTCGGCGGTGGTTGCCTGAATTGGGGTTTCTTGTTGGCATAGCTTGACGACCGCAACTTCAAGAAAAATTCGCGGGTGGGTCGTCCAGCGCATTTCCTGTTGGGTTTTGTTCAGCATATCGATTAAATCATAAATTTGCGCCGTTGAAAACTTGCCCGCCAAATCCCGAAACCCTTCATCGAGCATAACCCTTTCAAGCGACTCCTCAAGGGAAGGGGCAGTTTTGAAAAGAAGCATGTCCCGAAAAAACAAAATAAAATCTTCAATGAACCTGGACGGGTCTTTCCCATGGAAGAGCAATTCGTTCAGGATATCAAGACCCTGCGCGACATCCTTTCCGTGAATGGCCTTAGCCATTTTCGCCAAAAACCCCTGGGAAACCGAACCGGTGACAGTCAGTGCATCCTCTATTGTAACCTGTTCCTGGCTGTATGAAATCGCCTGGTCAAGCAGGCTCAAAGCATCACGCATACCGCCCTCCGCCGCCCTGGCGATAATAGGCAGCGCAGCGGGATCATAAGAAGCGCCTGTCTCATCTGCGATTAACTTCATCCTTCCGACGATCGCGTTTGCCGTTATCCTTTTAAAATCGAAGCGCTGGCATCGGGAAACGATGGTTAGCGGAATTTTATGAGGTTCAGTTGTCGCCAAAATAAACATGACATGCCTTGGGGGTTCCTCCAGCGTTTTGAGGAGGGCGTTAAATGCCCCGGTTGAAAGCATATGCACTTCATCTATAATATAAACTTTATATTTTACGGAGCTTGGAGCATATTTCACTTTGTCGCGTATATCCCTGATTTCATCGACACCGTTATTGGAAGCGGCGTCGATTTCAATGACGTCCTGGATCGAACCGTCTGTAATGCCGCGGCACGCACTGCATTCATTACAAGGTTCTGCAACAGGTGCATTTTCACAGTTGACTGCTTTTGCCAAAATCTTGGCAGCAGTCGTTTTCCCGGTCCCGCGCGGTCCTGAAAAAAGGTAGGCATGGGTGGTTTTTTGCTGAACCAGTGCGTTTTGCAATGTTTTCGTTATGTGTTCCTGGCCCACGACATCGATAAATTGCTGCGGGCGCCAGACTCGATAAAGTGCTTGATAGGCCACTGGCAATGCCCCCTTTCCATTCTCTTTTCGGCTTGCCGGGGAACTACGGGCAATTATCCCCATCTATTTATTATACCGTATTTTATATGTAAAGTGTAATCCAGGACATTGAACGTAATGGGCTTTTCACCTCTATTTCCGCTCGCCGCGTCTGTTTATTGAAAAGGCTTAAAGTCCTTCTATTCTTTGGACAGCAAAAAACCCACCCTGGAAAAGGATGGGTTTTGGATATTTAATATAACTGCCGTGCACCTTCCGTCGACTGCCATCCATAAGCGTTACTCAAGCAGTTAGCTCGGCCCAGGCAACCCTGCGGCACATGAGAGCATCCACTTAATGCTGCTTCCTTCCGGACCTGACATGGTTCATGGAATCCCATTGCGCAGGACCCAGGCGTCAACACCACTTACTTAAGGCAGGCCCTACAGAGTGGGAGCCTCAGGAAGGGATTCAACCCCGCTGGAGCGGATTGCGGGTACAGGGCACCGCTACCTCCCCGTCTAGCACGGCAAAATTGAAACCAATCGTATGGCGCTTTTAGAGCGCCTTTTAAGTATACAGAGTTTTAAGGGAAAAATCAATGGCCTTTACCTGTCAATTCCTGTCTCGCTTTCCACCGCAGCCATCCTGGCAATCCTTTTTGCTTCTTTCTTTTTCTCCCTAAGCGAGCGGAAAAATTCCGTAAGCATGCCGCCGCATTCGGCTTCAAGTACCCCGGAAATGACGTCGCATTGATGATTGAAACGGCTCTCTTCCAGCAAATTCATTAGCGTTCCGGCACAGCCCGCTTTTGGATCGGCCGCCCCGTAAACAACACGGTCCACCCTTGAGAGGACAATTGCACCCGCACACATTGCGCATGGCTCAAGCGTTACGTATAGGGCCGCATCTTCAAGCCGCCAGCTCCCGGCCTTCCTGCAAGCTTCGTCGATGGCAAGGAGTTCTGCATGGGCTAATGCATGTTGCCTGGACTCACGAAGATTATGGGCCCTGGCGACAATTTCCCCGCCCATGACAAGGACGGCGCCAATCGGTACCTCATTCATCGCGGCGGCCTTTTTGGCTTCTATTATGGCTTCCTTCATAAAAAATTCGTCTTTGTCCGGGACTTGTACCATCCCAACACTTCCTTTTTATAAAAATGTAACCCGGGCATTTAAGATAGTATAACATGAAAAAACTTTCCTTCTCATAGAATGGAGATAGCGTTAATTTTGCGCAAGGAGGGAAGAAGATGCAAATCCATGTTGTGGAACGCGGACAAACCCTGACGACCATTGCCCGGACATACGGAACGCCCGTGAATGATATTGTCGAAGCGAATGAATTGCCAAACCCGAACAACTTAGTAATCGGGCAAGCGTTGGTCATCCCGATTGTCGGGAGCTTTTATTTTGTCAGAGCTGGGGATTCGCTTTATTCAATAGCAAGAAGATTTGGAACTACACCCGAGGAACTTGCCCGGGTTAACCGGATCCGGGTCAATCAGCCATTAAGTGTCGGGTTCCGCCTGTATATCCCGCCAAGAACGAAACGTGCAGGTGACTTCAATGCGTATGTGGAGCCTAGGGGAACAACCGTTGCACCCGCTCTTACAGCGAGTGCCCGTGAGGCGGCACCCTATTTAACGTATCTCGCTCCTTTCAGCTTCCAGGCCAGAAGGGATGGTACGTTACGTGAGCCTCTACTGGACAATTTTCCCCAAATTGCCCGTGCCAATAACAATGTGTTGATGATGGTCATAACAAATCAGGAAAATGACCAGTTCAGTGATGAACTTGGGCGAATTTTGCTCAATGATATGACGATACAGGATCGTTTTTTAAACAATATCGTCGCCACCGCCAGAAGGCTCGGATTCAGGGACATCCACTTTGATTTCGAGTATTTGCGGCCTGCTGATAGGGAAGCTTATAACACCTTCCTCAGGAAGGCAAGGGACCTCTTCAAACGGGAAGGCTGGCTTATTTCTACCGCCCTGGCTCCAAAGACAAGCGCAACACAAAAGGGCCGATGGTATGAAGCCCATGATTACAGGGCCCATGGCGAGATTGTCGATTTCGTCGTCATTATGACATATGAATGGGGATACAGCGGCGGGCCTGCCATGGCAGTCTCCCCTATTGGCCCGGTACGCCGCGTCCTTGAATACGCCCTTACCGAAATGCCAGGATCTAAAATCATGATGGGGCAGAATCTGTATGGTTATGATTGGACTCTCCCTTTTGTCCAGGGAACCGTAGCGAAGGCGGTTAGCCCGCAGCAGGCAATCCGGATCGCAGCAGAAAACAACGTTCCTATTCAGTATGATGCAACCGCCCAGGCCCCTTTCTTTAGGTACACCAGAGATGGGCGCCAGCATGAGGTCTGGTTTGAAGACGCCCGCTCCATACAGGCGAAATTCGATTTGATTAAAGAGCTTAATTTACGAGGAATGAGTTATTGGAAGCTTGGCCTTTCCTTCCCGCAAAACTGGCTCCTTATAACAGAGAATTTCAACGTGACAAAGCGGACTACCTCCTAAAATAACTCAGGCTGCCTTTTTTAGGCGGCCTTTTCTTTTTTCGATTTGCCCTCAATAATATGATTTCAGAAATATTTTTTTATCCCTAAATCCTGTAAAATCAAGGCATGGAATGGACAATTCTATCCACCCATAAATATTCCATATCCGTATTAGGCTCGATTATGGTAAAATACAATTTGTCTAATTACGACATAATTCTACTTATTTCTTATTTTTTTAATTCTTACATAACTGGCATATGGGCGTATACAAACTAGTTAGTGAGCGGAGAAGGAGGACATGCAATGGGGGAAACTCCCTTTATTACTGTTGAAGGGCCGATTGGTGTTGGAAAAACATCTCTTGCAAAAGCAATTGCCGATCATTATCAATTTGCTTTGTTAAGAGAAATCGTGGATGAAAATCCTTTCCTCGGCAAGTTTTACGAAAACATTGAAGAGTGGAGCTTCCAGACGGAAATGTTTTTCCTTTGCAACCGTTTTAAGCAGCTTGGTGACATCAATACCCATTATTTGGCTAAAAATCAGCCTGTTGTTGCAGATTATCATATAATCAAGAACTTGATTTTTGCCCAGAGGACCCTGAACAATGAGGAGTACAAAAAGTATTTTAAAATTTATCAAATCCTCACCGAGGATATGCCAAAACCAAACGTTGTCATTTATTTAAATGCGAGCCTTGATACCCTGCTGGCCAGAATTGCGATGCGGGGGCGCGAGGTCGAAAAGAATATCAGTCCTCTCTATCTAGAACAATTGTCGCGTGACTATGAAGAGGCAATGGAAGCCTTTGAGAAGCAGCATCCCGAAATTCCGGTTCTTCGCTACAACGGCGATATAATGGATTTCGTTAAAAACGAAGAGGACTTGGACACCATTCTTTCCGACCTCTCATTATCGCTGGCAAAAAGCAGCTGGACCAATACATTATAAGGACGGGGAAACTATTTGAGTATCGTAATCGGCGGCATGATTGGCCTTGGCAAAACAAGTGTGGCGGATTTATTGAATGAGCACTATCAAAGCAAGGGAATAGACAGCAAAGTATTTTACGAAACGGTGGATGATAACCCGATTCTCCCACTTTATTATGAATTGACCCCGGAAGAATTGGATGCAAAAAGGATTCCATTCCTTCTTCAGCTATTCTTTTTGAATAAACGGTTTAAAACGGTAAAGGAATGCATTAGCTGGCACGAGCCTCTTTATACAATCCAGGACAGGTCGATTTATGAGGATTGGTATTTTGCCTATGTGAATAAAAAACTCGGTCGGATATCCGAGCTTGAATTCAGGATTTATGAAGACCTTGCCGACAATATGATGGAAGAAATCAATGAACTTCCAAAAAAGGCTCCGGAGCTTATGGTTTACTTGAAAGGCTCCTTTGATACCGTTATTGAACGGATTATGTCACGCGGTAGGAGCTTTGAAATCAACCCAGAGTTGAAGGAGTACTACTTCGAGGTCTGGAAAGGCTATGATGAATGGGTCTTTAACCACTATAAAGCCAGTGAAGTGCTGGTCATCGACATGGATGTAACCGATATTGTCAACCGCCCCGAAGATGCCGCACGGGTGTGCAGGGAAGTTGATAATAAATTGAACGAAATCCTTTTTACTAAAACGCATACCGGCTGATTAGCTGGTATGCGTTTTTTAGTTGAAGCAGGGAATACATCTGGGCTTCATTCCGCGTAACGGTTCATTAAGTTTTATAAAATGGAAAAAAGTGAGCCGTAAAGCATTTGTGCATCGTCAGTTATGTATAAGGAGAAATGGGGTGGTTGAATGGAGGGTAAGAAGGAAAAAGTTTCTCGCGATGAAATTGGGGATTTTGATATTCTCGTACTCACCTATGTAAATGACATTAGAAAATTGATTTATTCCTATGTCAAACATGGCGAGACAGTAGAGGATTTGGCCCAGGAGGTTTTCCTGTCAGCATATCAGGGATATCATAATTTCCGGGGAGACAGTTCAGCGAAAACATGGCTCTTTAAAATTGCGATTAATAAATGTAAGGACCATTTAAAAAGCTGGCACCATCGGCATTTGGTCCTGACTGAATTTTTTCAGGAAAAAAGCAGCAGAAGTACGGCCGAAACCGAGGCAATCGCAGGACTCGAAAAACAGGAGCTCGCCAAGGCGATCATGGCTCTTCCGCTAAAATACAGGGAAATCATTATTCTCTATTATTATCATGACTTGTCCCTGCCGGAAATTTCGGGGCTTCTTAATATGAATTCAAATACAGTAAAAACAAGGCTGGCACGAGGCCGGGACTTGATCAAAAGGAGGTATGGCTCCTGATGGATACGTTTAAGGATAATGTAAAAGAAGCACTCGATATATATGAATTCAAGCAGATTGAACTGAAGGAGAAGGAAAAACGGGAATTTATTGAGTGTATTAAAAGCGCAAAACCAGTCCGGAAAAAGGGCTCCTCCTCCTTTAAGGCAGCGATAGCTGGAATTGCAGCGGCCGCCTTGCTTGTGCTGTTAGCGATACCGCTTACCAATTTTTATACCGATTCCGGCAGCATTGCGGAGATAGAAAAGGAGGCAAGCGAATTGTTCAGCCACGAGGTCCTTGTTCCGCAGTTTAAAAACTATCCAATAACCTTTGCGGCTTTATATGATCCAAAGCAAGTCGGCCATAAAGACTTATCTGTTAGTTACGCGCTGGCACAGGGCGAACGGGACCCAAGAATGAGCAATAAAGAAGACATTCAAAAATGGGAAAAAGCGAATGAGAGTCATCTCCTTTATGGGCCATATACAGGCAAACCGATCCTTCGCATTACTTACAATGAGTTAAAGCCTACACTGGAAGGCGCGACTGCAAGAAAAGTTAATGGATTTGACGTTCAATACAATCTGCTTTCCGGCAAGCCGGCAGGAGACTTCTACCATGCCCTGATTTTTACAAAAGAAGGTTCTTATTATCTTGAGTTCTTTTTAACCGGGGGGTTCACCGCGGAAGATGCCGATAAAATGATTGAAGAGTTAACCATGCAATTAAAGGATTAATCTACTCAATAATATAAAAAACCCGCCGCAGGCGTTTCGCGTTGCGGCGGATTTTGTCTCCAGATTTTATGCGCGTTGGTCATACATAATCGAATAAATGGCGGAGGAAGAGGGATTCGAACCCCCGCGCGGTTTAACCCGCCTGTCGGTTTTCAAGACCGATCCCTTCAGCCAGACTTGGGTATTCCTCCGTTTCGACAAAGGTTATATTACTATAGTGTGGACGTTCATGTCAACTGGAAACCTTCATTGTTTTTAAAAAAAGGACGGGATATTCTCCCGTCCTGGTTTCTTTAGTCAGGCTNAGACTTGGGTATTCCTCCGTTTCGACAAAGGTTATATTACTATAGTGTGGACGTTCATGTCAACTGGAAACCTTCATTGTTTTTAAAAAAAGGACGGGATATTCTCCCGTCCTGGTTTCTTTAGTCAGGCTTAATTTCTGTCCGTCCACCCATGTACGGCCTTAGCACTTCAGGGATAGTGACAGTTCCATCTTCCTGCTGGTAGTTCTCAAGGATCGCGGCGACTGTACGCCCGATAGCGAGGCCGGAACCATTCAGAGTGTGAACGTGTTCCGGTTTCGCGCCAGGTTCGCGGCGGAAGCGGATATTCGCCCTTCTTGCCTGGAAAGCTTCGAAATTACTGCAAGAAGAAATTTCCCGATACGTATTGTAGCTTGGTATCCAAACTTCGATATCGTACTTTTTGGCGGCGGTAAAGCCAAGGTCTCCTGTACACATGCTTAGGACACGGTATGGAAGCTCGAGAAGCTGAAGTACCTTTTCCGCGTCAGCAGTAAGCTTTTCAAGCTCATCGTAAGATTCCTCCGGCTTTACGAACTTCACTAGTTCCACTTTATTGAACTGGTGCTGGCGGATAAGCCCGCGGGTATCACGTCCGGCAGATCCAGCCTCAGAACGGAAGCAGGCGCTGTATGCCGCATAGCGGACCGGCAGTTGGTCCCCATTCAAAATCTCATCCCTATGAAGGTTTGTTACTGGGACTTCGGCAGTCGGAATCAGGAAGTAATCTTCGCTTTCAATCAGGAAGGCGTCCTCTTCAAATTTCGGAAGCTGGCCTGTACCTGTCATACTCGTCCGATTGACCAGGTATGGAGGGAGCACCTCTTTGTAGCCATGCTCATCGACATGAAGATCGAGCATAAAGTTCATCAATGCCCGTTCAAGCCTTGCACCCAGTCCTTTGTAAAAGACAAACCTGCTGCCGGCCACCTTTGTGGCACGCTCGAAATCAAGGATTTTCAAGTTGTCGGCGATATCCCAATGCGGTTTAGGCTCAAAACCGAAATCCCGTACTTCCCCCCACTTTTTGATTTCTACGTTCTCGTCTTCCGTTTCTCCGACCGGAACGCTTTCATGCGGCAAGTTCGGGATGCTCAATAAAAGCATATCGAGCTCTTCCTCAACCCCGCGAAGCTCGTCATCAAGTTCCTTAATGCGGTCGCCGACCTCGCGCATTTCAGCAATCAACTGGTCCGCATCTTTTTTCTCGCGCTTTAAAGCGGCAACCTGCTGGGATACCTCATTCCGCTTTCCCTTCAGCTGTTCGGCCTCGACAATCAAATCACGCCTTTTCCTGTCCAGGCTCTCGAACTTCCCGAGGTCTGTGAGGTCTTCACCCCGATGCTGCAACCTCTTCTTCACTCCTTCAAAATCCGCGCGTAACACTTTAATATCCAGCATGCTCCAACACTCCTTTTTATTTTGTTCAGTTGAGGCCGGGCTGTTTTTTTGGACGCAAAAAACTCCCGTCCCCAAAACAGGGACGGGAGTTAACCCGCGTTGCCACCCTGGTTGGCCGCACACTGCAGCCCACCTCAATTTCATAACGGTTTGACCCGAAAGCACTTACTTGCCAAAAGGCGTTCCATGCTTTGCTCAAGGACGGATTCACAGGCGCCACACACCGGTTCTCACCTGCCACCGGCTCTCTTAAGAGTGGGATTCCCGTTACTTTTTCCTCTCAACGCTTTTCCACTATTGTAAATTTGTACTTTTTAATGTACTACAATTATCGCCTTATTGCAAATACTTTATTCCCACTCTTTATGCAGGCTGTCTGTATTTCGCTTCTTCCGCCATTTTGATAAAGTAGGCGGCGAGCCTATGGTCTTCCGTCAGCTCTGGATGGAAGGAACAGCCCAGAAATTGTCCCTGCCTTGCAGCTACAATCCTATCATTGTGAGTAGCAAGTACCTCGACCCCTTCACCCACTTCAACGATATGCGGAGCTCGGATAAACACAGCTGTGAACGAATCGGCTACCCCTTTTATTTCAAGGTCGGCTTCAAAGCTTTCACGCTGTCGGCCAAAGGAATTCCGCTCAACCGTTACATCCATCACGCCAATGTGGGGCTCATCGTATCCGACGATATTTTTTGCCAAAAGAATTAGCCCGGCGCATGTTCCGAACATCGGCCTTCCGGAAGCCGCAAAGGCCCTCAGCTCTTCCATGAATCCGTATTTATCAATGAGTTTCCTCATCGTCGTGCTTTCGCCGCCGGGAAGAATCAGGCCGTCCAAATCTTTTAGCTGGTCTACCGATTTAATTTCTACAGGCTCCGCGCCGGATGCAACGACCGACTGGACATGCTCCCTGACTGCGCCTTGTAAGGCTAATACACCGATCTTAACCATATTACCAGCCGCGTTCCTGCATACGGTCAGCCATGGCAAGGGAAGAAATTTCAATCCCTTTCATTGGAGTACCGAGGTTTTTCGACAATTCTGCGATGAGTTTGTAATCCTGGTAGTGGGTAGTCGCTTCGACAATCGCTTTTGCAAAAAGCGCAGGGTTTTCGGACTTGAAAATACCTGAACCAACGAATACCCCGTCAGCGCCAAGCTGCATCATTAAAGCAGCGTCCGCGGGAGTTGCAACACCGCCGGCGGCAAAGTTGACAACCGGCAGGCGGCCAAGGCGCTTAATTTCAAGCAGCAGCTCGTATGGCGCGCCAAGAAGCTTTGCTTCTGTCATTAGTTCGTCTTCGTTCATGTTCACGACTTTGCGGACCTGGGCGTTTACCTTGCGGATGTGCCGTACCGCTTCAACAATGTTCCCGGTTCCCGGCTCGCCCTTTGTCCGGAGC
Source organism: Neobacillus sp. YIM B06451 (assembly GCF_032667185.1). Classification (NCBI taxonomy): domain Bacteria; kingdom Bacillati; phylum Bacillota; class Bacilli; order Caryophanales; family Bacillaceae; genus Neobacillus; species Neobacillus sp. YIM B06451. Next base: position 12,209 of record NZ_JAVFKJ010000025.1, read on the forward strand.
ATCGATGCTCCCTCGCCAATCCGGCGCGCAGCTTCTCCGAGATCGCGGCAGCCGCAGACAAATGGAACGGTGTAGTCCCTTTTATTCAAGTGGAACTCTTCATCTGCCGGAGTCAGAACTTCACTTTCATCAATATAATCCACGCCCATCGCTTCAAGGACACGCGCCTCAACGATGTGGCCAATACGTGCTTTTGCCATGACCGGAATTGAAACGGCATTCATAACTTCTTCAACAATACGCGGGTCCGCCATACGGGCAACTCCGCCTGCAGCGCGAATATCGGAAGGTACACGCTCTAGGGCCATAACAGCTACAGCGCCTGCTTCCTCCGCAATTTTTGCCTGTTCCGCATTGACAACGTCCATGATGACGCCGCCTTTTTGCATTTCAGCCATACCTCTTTTAACACGGTCAGTACCTGTATTCACTGTCATTTCCCCCTGGAATTGTAATATATTTCCTAAAAGAGACTATATCGATTGGAATAGTCCTTATTATTAAAATAATCTATGAAAAATAGGCTCCTGTCAAGACAAGAACCTATCTCCATCTGTTTCCAAATTTCTAAACTGCCAAGGCTGCAGGCCTAAAATAACCCTTTAATGCCGGAAACAATGCTTCCCCATAAATCAGCGAAGAAGCCGCCAATTCCGCCCATCATCAGGACAAACCAGTTTGCTTTTTCAACATTTTCAGTCGCGATGACCGGGGAGATTACGCTGCCTTGCCCTTTGTCTGTAAGGAAGGTAGCTTTACTGCCATTCTTCGCTTCAAGGGTCACATAGCCGACGACTTCTCCCTTTTTAACAGGGGCGGTCATTTCACCTTTGCTATTTACTTTCTTTTTGTCGAGGACGAGAACAGGTTTGTAATTATCCTTTTCACCGTTTTTGATAATCAACGAAATCGGGTCTTTCGTCCGGATGTTTACCTTGTCTTCCTTCCCCTTTATAACATTAACGGTTTTCTTCCCTTTTATCGCATAATCTGCAGGGAGGATTTCTGTTTTTGTGTAATTTGTAAAAGCATAATCGAACATTTTCCTTGTTTCATCAAAACGGGCCTTATAATCCCCTTTGCCCGAAGCATTCTTCGCATCCATTACAACTGTGATGAAACGCTTGCCATCACGGCTTGCCGTTCCTGTGAAGCAGTAACCCGCAAAGTCAGTCGTCCCGGTTTTCAGGCCATCAACCCCAGGGTATTTAAACACAAGCTCTGGAAGCATCCAGTTCCAGTTTTCCATTTTAATGACGTCATCGGTACCCGGCCTGAATTCCTTCCTTGGAATGCTGGTTGTTTCAAGTACTTCCGGAAAATCCTTCAAGAGATGGAAAGCGAGCTTCGCGGTTGCCTTTGCAGACATGACGTTTTCATCCTCGGCTCCTGTGCCTTCAGGATGCGTCCCTTTGTAATCGCGGTTGTTCAATCCTGTGGAATTCACAAACTTATAATCTTTTAAACCGAGCTTTTCGGCTTTATCATTCATCATTTTCACAAAATTGCCTTCCGAACCGCCAATGACCTCAGCAATCCCAATAGTCGCGGCGTTCGCGGAATAAATTGTCATCGCTTCATACAGTTCCCGCACGTTATACGTTCCATTCGCCCGGAGCGGAACATTGGACAAACTGCGGTCATGCGACAATTTTTGGACTGGATCGCTTACCGTATATTGCTGGTCCCATTTCACCTTTCCTTCTTTAACAGCCTCAAGGAGAAGGTATTCGGTCATCATTTTCGTCATACTGGCAATACCAAGGACATTGTCTGCATTCTGTTCAAATAAAACTCTACCCGAATCGGCATCAACAAGAATGGCGGCGGCGGCATTGATTTTTAAATTTGTCTCGCCGGCTGCCTTTGTAGGTGCAGTAAACAGCCCTGCTGCAACGGCCACTGCAAGAACGATGGCTATGTACTTCTGATAAATCCTTTTCTTCACTGTTACGCCCTCCAACGATATTCTCCCACTCTTAACGGACGCCTTGGTCCTTGCGGAAGTTTCACTTTATACACGTTTACTATCTTAACATACATGCGGAATGTTGGATAGACAGAGGTTCGCCCTATCTTCCTTCCAACATTTTCAAGTCTTTGATGATAGCCAGTTGCCTTCACTCTTTATAAAAACAAGAGGCGGGAATTTGCCCCTGCCTCTTGTTCCATTATTATGAGTAGTTTGGTGCTTCCTTTGTAATTTGGACATCGTGCGGGTGGCTTTCGCGCAGGCCGGCACCCGTCATCCGGATGAATTGGCTGTTTTCACGCAATTCCTGCAGGTTTGCCGTTCCACAATAGCCCATTCCGGCCCTTAAGCCGCCGGCAAGCTGATAAATCGTATCGGCAAGAGGCCCTTTATATGGAAGGCGGCCCTCGATGCCTTCAGGAACAAATTTTTTGCTGTCTTCCTGGAAGTAGCGGTCCTTGGAGCCTTTTTCCATCGCGCCTTCGGAACCCATTCCGCGGTATACCTTGAAGCGGCGGCCCTGGAAGATTTCTGTCTCGCCCGGGCTTTCAGTGACGCCCGCGAGCAGGCTTCCGAGCATAACGGCATTTCCACCAGCCGCAAGTGCCTTAACAATGTCCCCTGAGTATTTGATGCCTCCATCGGCAATAATCGTTTTGCCGTGCTTTCGGGCTTCCGTTGCACAATCATAGATCGCGGTAATTTGCGGTACGCCTATACCAGCAACAATCCGGGTCGTACAAATCGAACCAGGGCCAATGCCCACTTTGACGACGTCGGCGCCAGCCTCGAATAAATCCCTTGTGCCTTCCGCTGTTGCCACATTTCCGGCAATAATCGGGAGGTTCGGGTATTCATTACGGATTTGGCGGACAGTGTCGATGACCCCCTTCGAATGGCCATGGGCCGTGTCGAGGACAATAACGTCAACACTTGCTCTTACAAGTGCTTCAACACGTTTCATCGTATCGCCGGTAACACCTACCGCGGCTCCGGCTAGCAGCCGTCCCTGCTTGTCCTTTGCTGACATTGGAAATTCAATAACCTTTTCAATGTCTTTAATCGTGATTAGTCCCTGCAGGATGCCTTTGTCATCAACGAGTGGAAGCTTTTCAATCTTATGCTTTTGCAAAATCTTTTCCGCTTCCTTCAACGTTGTGTTAACTGGAGCGGTAACTAGATTTTCTTTTGTCATAACATCGGAAATCTTTTTGGAGAAATCATGGTCCTGGATGAAGCGCAGGTCGCGGTTCGTGATGATGCCGACAAGCTTTTGCTCCTCCTCATTGTTCACGATCGGAACTCCTGAAATCCGGTATTTTCCCATTAGATGTTCCGCATCGTAAACCTGATGGTCAGGAGTCAGGAAAAATGGATCAGAGATAACCCCCGATTCCGAGCGCTTTACCTTATCAACCTGCTCAGCCTGCTGCTCGATTGTCATGTTTTTATGGATGACGCCAAGGCCACCCTGCCTTGCCATCGCGATTGCCATTTCCGCTTCAGTGACCGTGTCCATCCCGGCACTAATGATTGGCAAATTCAGTTTTATGTTTTCGCACAGTTCAGTTTGGAGGCTGACCTCTTTTGGCAGCACTTCAGACTTTGCTGGAACGAGCAAAACATCATCAAATGTCAAACCCTCTTTTGCAAATTTGTTTTCCCACATCTTTTTGTCCCTCCAAACCGAAAATATTATTAGTAGAGTATCAATTGGGCAATATACTGTCAAGGCAACGTTTAGAAGTCAGATAATTCAATCACGGTCCAAAAACAGATTAAAAAATTGTTTTCATTAAAGGAAAGGAGGTTGCTTATGTGGCGCGGCTACCGAGGCTGGGAAAGCTTCTCGTTCTTTTTTTCAGCTGAATATGCACAATCCTATCTCCAGAAAAGATATAAAGCACTTGGCTGCCCCGCCCCAGATCAAAGAAGCTTTGAAAACTGCTACCCTTTCCTTTATTATCTTGAGCATGGCAATGTTTATTATACCCAGGCTGCCAAGGCTCCGATCATCCTGCAGCCGATTCTCCTTTTTTATGGCCTTGTCCATCTTGCCAAAGCATGCATCCTTACCGAGGATCCTTTTTATCCCGAAACGACAGCTGTCCTGGCCCACGGGGTTTCGGCAAGGAAGCGTAAAAAACAGCAGTACCAATTTTTCCATGATGAAGTGAAATTCCAGAAAAACGGGCTTTTTCCGCATTTATCCGACAAATTGTTTCACATGAAACAGGACGAGGGCGACAAAGCGACAATGGAATCGTTATTAAGGATGATTCCTGAGCTGGAAACTCTTTTTTGGCAACTGGAAGGCCAGGCCAATTTCTTTCCACTGCTGAAACGGGATGGCAGCTGGTTCGTATCGTCCAAAGCCCTCGATTTGTACAATATGACTGAATCGAGGTTCAGGGAATACTTTCTATCACATTCAGGCATTGCCATGGAAGAAATGAAGGGTGGGATGGCCAGGCTTTCGGAAGAACCAAGCCCATTTTCTCCAAATTCGAACACTTTCCTGAAGTTCGATTATTATGAAAAACACTTCATGATGCCTTTAAAGAAAAGCCATCGGTCCCAATTTCCGGAACTGATGGCACACTACTTGCTCCTGTATAACTTGAGTATGATAGCGCGATATGAAACGGAATGGTGGGGTGAAGCGGTCAAGATGATGCCCAATCGCGATTATCCATTCATCCAGTCTTTTTTGAAAATAACCCAGGAAAAAAGTCCATTCCTTATTTTCTGCCATTTAACCGCCGGCCTGAAGGAGAGCCGCCGCCTTCAGTGCCCTTGAACCGATATCGGTACGGTAATAAATTCCGTTTGATTTTACCTTTTCAAGTTCCTGATAGACAATTTCCCTGGCGGCCCCGAGGGATTCGGCTTTGGCGCAGGCAAGAATAACCCTTCCGCCATCTACATAATAACGGCCGAGTTTATCCCTTTTCGTGCCAGCATGGTAGATGGCCGTATTCCCGGCAACCATCTCAAGACCTTCGACAAGTGCACCCCTTTCAGGATGTTCGGGGTACCCTTTTGCAGCCGCGACAACGCCGACCGTGTACAATTCCTCCCACTCCAGCACAGGCTCGTTCCCGCCAAGAATCTCCAGGATAGCCGCGGCCAAATCGGACTTCAGCCTTGGAAGGACCACCTGTGTTTCCGGATCGCCAAATCGCGCATTGAACTCAATCACCTTTGGACCCTGATTTGTTAGAATAAGCCCGGCGTACAGAACTCCGCAGAAGCTCCTTCCTTCTTCAACCAGTGCCTTTGCCGCCGGTTTTAAAACTGTATCAACCGCAATGCCAACCGCGCTTGCAGGAATATGGGGTACCGGCGAATAGGCCCCCATCCCGCCTGTATTCGGTCCAAGGTCCCCATCGAATGCCCGTTTATGGTCCTGGGCAATTTCAAGAGGAACAACGACTTCACCGTTTACGAACGCCATGAGGGAAAATTCCTCGCCTTCGAGGAATTCTTCAATGACTATGGAAGAAGACGATTCACCGAATTTTCTTCCAACGAGCATTTCCTCAACCGCAGCAATGGCCTCAGCTTCTGTAAGGGCTACCGTAACACCCTTTCCCGCCGCCAAGCCGTCAGCTTTTATAACAATCGGGGCACCCATCTGTTCAATATATTCTTTAGCACTTTCGAAAGAGGTGAACACTTCATAGCCTGCTGTTGGGATCCTGTGCTTTTTCATAAAATCCTTCGCGAATGCCTTGCTTCCTTCGATAAGGGCGGCCTTACTGCCGGGACCAAACACTTGAAGGCCAGCTTCTCGGAACCTGTCAGCCAACCCCGCTAAGAGGGGGAGTTCAGGCCCTATGATCGTTAAACCTATTCCTTTCTCTTTTGCAAAGGAAATAAGCTTTTCATAGTCTGTTTCTTCCAGTGGCACAAGGGTTGCTGCATCCTCCATCCCGGGATTTCCCGGTGCTGCAAAGACATTTTCCACTAAAGAACTTTCCGCAAACTTTCGGCAAATCGCATGCTCACGCCCGCCACGCCCAATCACCAATACATCCATCGCTTTGCCTCCCTAGTGTTTAAAATGCCGTACGCCCGTAAATACCATTGCGATTCCGTATTCATCAGCTTTTTTAATTGAGTCCTCATCGCGGACCGATCCCCCCGGCTGTATAATGGCCGTTATCCCCGCGCGGGCCGCCGCTTCCACTGTATCGTCCATGGGGAAAAAGGCATCCGAGGCCATGGCTGCTCCTGCTGCCCGCTCACCCGCCTGCTCAAGGGCGATTTTCGCGGCTCCAATCCGGTTCATTTGGCCTGCTCCTACTCCAACAGTCCGAGTCCCGTCTGCAACGACAATCGCATTTGATTTAACATGCTTAACGACTTTCCATCCGAGCTTCAAAGCTTTCCATTCTTCCTCACTAGGCCGCCGCTTCGTCGGAATCACGATTTTGGCATCCTCTAGAGAAAGGAGGTCGGGATCCTGGACAAGCAGGCCGCCTTCAATAGAGATGAGGTTTTTTTCCGTATTGCTTCCTCCCCTGTCCGTAACGGTTAAAAGGCGGAGATTTTTTTTCTTTTGCAATACGAGAAGCGCTTCGTCCGTAAACGATGGTGCGATGATAATTTCGAGGAAAATGTCATACAGCTTCTCCGCTGCGCTGCCGTCAACTTCCCTGTTAAATGCGACTATACCGCCAAAAATGGAAACCGGGTCAGCCTCATATGCTTGCAAAAAGGCTGCAAGGGCTGTTTCACCTGTCCCTACTCCGCACGGATTCATATGTTTGACCGCCACGGCCGCCGGCTCTATAAATTCCCTCACAAGCTGAAGCGCCGCATTGGCATCATTGATATTGTTATAGGACAATTCTTTTCCGTGAAGCTGGATTGCTTCGGCAATTGAACCGCCTACCCCTAGTGGATTTTTGTAAAAAGCGGCCCGCTGGTGCGGGTTTTCGCCATAACGGAGCCTGTCCTTCAATTCATAAGTAACAGTCAGGCTTTCAGGGGAATCCTCTCCGGCCAGATCCGTCAAATAGGAGGCAATAAGGGCGTCGTAGGCAGCTGTATGGCGGAATACCTTAGCGGCAAGCCTTCTCCTTGTCAACCCGTCAACTTCACCTGTATCCTTCAGCTGGCGCAATACCTCATCATAATCGTCCGGATCGATAACTACGGTTACGTCCTGATGGTTTTTCGCCGCAGCCCTGAGCATTGATGGGCCGCCTATATCAATATTTTCGATGGCATCCTCTACTGTGGTGCCGGGTTTTGAGATAGTCTCACGGAATGGGTAAAGGTTAACGCAAACAATCCCAATTGGCTCAATGCCGTGCTCTTCAAGTTGCAGCCTATGTGACGGATTATCCAATTTTGCCAAGAGCCCGCCATGGATTTTTGGATTAAGGGTTTTGACCCGTCCCTCAAGAATCTCCGGAAATCCTGTAACATCACTAACACCAGTGACCTGGATGCCAGCTTGTTCTAGAGCGCGCTTTGTTCCGCCTGTAGAAACGATTTCGTAGCCCAATTTTGAGAGCCCCGCGGCAAATTCCACAACGCCATGTTTATTTGAAACGGAGATTAATGCCCGCTTTTGTGCCATTTTCGTTTTCCCCCTGCGTTTTTAGTAACGTTTGGAGCACAGCCGGGTATAGCCTGTGCTCCACTTCCTGTATTTTCGCCTGCAGGCTTTCGTGTGTTTCACCTGCGGCAATTGGTACTTCAACCTGGCTGATTGCCGGTCCGGTGTCCATTCCTTCATCAACATAATGGACTGTCACGCCTGTTCTCGTTGCACCCGCGGCAAGCGCCTGGCCGATAGCATCCTTTCCAGGATAGGCCGGAAGAAGCGATGGATGGATATTCACAATTCTGCCCCCATAGGCTGATAAAAGGACTGGGCCGAGCAGCCGCATATAGCCGGCAAGGACTATCCAATCAATGCTCGCTTCGGACAATTTTTCAGAAATGAGATTCTCATACGCTTCCTTTCCCGAAAACTCCTTTGGGTTGAATACGAGAGTTTCAATACCCGCCGACCTTGCCCTTTCCACTGCAAATGCACCAGGCCGGTCACAAACGAGCAGGCGGATGTTTGCTTTAAGCCTGCCGTTCCCCACAGCCTCAAGGATTGCCTGAAAGTTGGAGCCATTTCCGGACGCAAATACTGCGACATTTTTCATGAAATCCGAATCCCTTCCCCATCTGCCACATGGCCGATAATGGATGCCCGCTCACCGCTTGCTTCCAGATGCCTGATCAGCGCCGGAGCAGACGCTTCATCAATCGCGATCACCATGCCGATGCCCATATTGAAGACATGGTACATTTCTTCCCGGTCAAGGTTCCCAAGCTGTTCGAGCATTGAAAAGACTGGAGGAACCTCCCATGTACCTACGGAAATTTCAGCACCAAGGCCTTCTGGCAGCATTCTCGGGATATTTTCATGGAAACCGCCCCCGGTAATATGGGACATTCCTTTAATCGGGAATTGTTTCAATGATGATAAAACAGGTTTTACATAAATTTTCGTCGGCTTCAGCATTTCCTCGCCAAGAGTGCAGCCGAATTCCGGAATGTATTCATCGACATCCAGGCCTGCCTTTTCAAAAAAAACCTTCCTTGCAAGCGAGAAGCCATTGCTATGGAGCCCGCTTGACGCCAAACCGACGAGCACATCCCCCTCACGTATGCCGCTTCCGTCAATGATAGCCGCCTTTTCACATGCCCCAACCGCAAAACCAGCAAGGTCATATTCTTCAGGCGCATACATGCCAGGCATCTCGGCTGTTTCACCGCCAATCAATGCGCACCCTGCCTGTTCGCATCCATCGGCAACCCCTTTTACAATCGCTTCAATCCTGTCCGGGTCCGCTTTTCCGCAACCGATATAATCAAGGAAGTAAAGCGGCTCCGCGCCCTGGACAACAATATCATTAACGCACATTGCGACCGCATCGATCCCGATTGTGTCATGCCGGCCCGTCTTAAAGGCAATCATAAGTTTTGTCCCAACTCCGTCCGTACCCGATATGAGGACCGGCTCTTTTAGATTCAAGGCTGATAAATCAAACATCGCCCCAAATCCTCCTAGCCCTCCCATCACTCCCGGCCGGGCTGTTTTTCTGACATGGCGTTTCATCTTTTCCACCGCTTCATAGCCGGCTTCTATATTGACGCCTGCTTCCTTGTACGCTTTTGACATGGCGTTCTCCCTTCCACATCCTTCGTCCGTCTATCCCGAAGTTATTTTTGGTAGTAGTATTGGAGTGAATCTGGATACAGTTCAGTCGGATATTCACCCGTGAAGCAAGCAAGGCACTGTCCGCAGTTTTTCCATGTATTCGGACGGCCTATCGCCTCGAGCATCCCTTCAGTACTAAGGAATGTCAGCGAGTCTGCGCCAATCAGCTGCCTGATTTCCTCTGGCGTATGGCCATGAGCAATCAATTCTTCCTTTGTCGACGTATCAATTCCGTAAAAACATGGATACTTAATGGGCGGTGAGCTGATAACAACATGCACTTCAAGCGCGCCAGCGGCCTTTAGCATAGAGACAATCCGCTTGCTCGTCGTTCCTCGGACGATTGAATCGTCGACCATGATCACCCGTTTCCCTTCCACAACGCCCCTTACCGCGGATAGCTTCATTTTTACCCCCTGCTCCCTAAGAGTTTGGGAAGGCTGAATGAAGGTTCTTCCGACATAACGATTCTTGATGAGGCCAAGTTCATAAGGGATGCCGGATGCCTCCGCATAGCCAATGGCCGTCGAAACGCCCGAATCTGGGACCGCGGTCACAACATCCGCTTCGATTCCCGCCTCCATGGCAAGCCGTTTCCCGAGATTTTTACGCGCGGTATGGACATTGATTCCTTGAAGGTTGCTGTCGGGACGGGAAAAATAAATGTATTCCATCGTACAGATGGCCTCATCCCTGCTTTCCGTGAAGAATTCCGAATGCAAACCATTGTCGTTGATGATTAATAGTTCACCAGGCAGAATATCGCGGATAAATTCCGCGCCTATGGCATCAAACGCGCATGTTTCTGATGCAGCAACGAAGGCGTCGCCGAGCTTCCCAAGTGAAAGCGGCCTTAAGCCCTGCGGATCAAGTGCAATCATTAATTCATTTTCTGTTAAAATGACATAGGCAAAGGCGCCTTCAATTTGCTTAAGCGCACTTTTGACACGATCCTTCAAAAGCCAGCCGCTATTCCTTCTAATTAAATGCGCCAGCACTTCAGTATCCGAACTCGTCTGGAAGATGCTCCCCTGCTGCTCAAGAATTGACTTAATCAGGTTGGCGTTGACAAGGTTGCCGTTATGGGCGAGCGCCATACTCCCTGTTTGTGAGTGGAAGAGAAGGGGCTGGACATTTTCATATCCGCCCCCGCCTGCTGTCGCATACCGTACATGCCCAATTGCAGCATTCCCAATCAATTTAGAGAGAACCTGTTCATTGTACATCTCGGAAACAAGCCCTTCCCCTTTATGCCCGGAGAGCTGTTTTCCATCAGATGTAATGATTCCAGTGCCTTCCTGCCCCCTATGCTGAAGGCTATGAAGCCCGTAATACGTAATCCTTGCCGCATCCTCATGTCCCCAAACAGCAAATATTCCACATTCCTCGTTCAAGCCTCTTAGTTCAGCAAGCATGGAATGGCTCCTCTCCAGGCACTTTCCAAACGTTCTACTTTTTCATCGACAACTGCTTCGCCATTTACTGAAATGTGTAAAACAGGTTCATCGGTAACCTGGCCAATCAGCCTGGCTCCAGTCAATGTTTCGAACAGCTCCTGGTTTTCTTTTTTCACAGTTATAAGGAATCTGGATTGTGTTTCGCTAAAGAGAGCTGACACCGGATTTCCTTCCAGTGCCACCGCGGCACCAAGGCCACTAGTTCCAAACACACACTCGGCTAGCGCGACCGCAAGGCCACCTTCCGACAGGTCATGCGCGGATTGGACGAGCCCGGCCCGAATTGCTTCTAGGACCGACTTTTGGTGTTTCACTTCTGTTTCAAGGTTAAGTTCCGGGCATTTTCCAAAAATGTCGCCGTGAATGAGCTTCTGCAGTTCGGAACCTCCGAATTCATCCTTCGTCTCACCAAGCAAATAAATGAGGTCTCCATTTTCCTTGAATGCCTGGGTCGTAATATGGCTGATATCCGAAATCAATCCGACCATGCCAATAACAGGCGTCGGATAAATTGCTTTTCCATTCGTCTCGTTGTATAGCGATACATTCCCGCCGATGACTGGCGCATTCAATGCAATGCACGCCGCACTGATCCCGTCCGCGGCTTTCTCCATCTGCCAGAAAATTTCCGGCTTTTCCGGGCTGCCGAAGTTCAGGTTGTCGGTAATCGCGATTGGCTCGGCACCCGAACAAACAACATTTCTGGCCGCCTCCGATACAGCAATTCTTCCCCCTGTTTCCGGATCAAGATAGAGGTAGCGTGAATTGCAATCCGTCGTCATCGCCAATGCTTTCTTTGTACCTCGTATCCTGATGACCGCGGCATCAGACCCCGGAGCCACGACTGTGTTAGTCCGGACCATATAATCGTACTGGTTATAGACCCATTCTTTTGAAGCGATGGTCGACTGCTTCAGCAGGCGGATTAACGTATCTTCATAGTTATCCACCTTAGGGGCCGCATGATCCATTGCCTGGAATTCACGGAAATAAGCTGGTTCAGCGGAAGGCTTATGGTAGACCGGCGCATCAAGCGCCAACGCATCAACCGGCACATCGGCCGCAACCTCGCCGTTATGCATCAGCTTCAGCTTTTTCTCTTCCGTAACAACCCCAACCGCAACTGCCTCTAGCTCATATTTTGAGAAAAGGTCGATGATTTCTTGTTCACGGCCCTTTTTAACAACAATCAGCATACGTTCCTGGGATTCCGATAGCATCATTTCATAAGCGGTCATGCCTGTTTCCCGCTGCGGTACGAGGTCAAGATTCATTTCAATCCCAAATCCCGCCTTGCTTGCCATTTCGGCGCTTGAACTCGTCAGCCCCGCGGCTCCCATATCCTGTATGCCGACAAGGGCATCCGATTTTACAAGCTCGAGGCACGCCTCAAGCAACAGCTTCTCCATGAATGGATCGCCAACCTGGACCGCAGGGCGGTTCTCTTCGGAATCATCCGTTAGTTCCTCGGAAGCAAAAGTTGCTCCATGAATACCATCCCGGCCCGTTTTCGCGCCAACATACATGACTGTGTTGCCAACACCGCTAGCCAACCCTTTTTTCATATCCTTGTGGTCGATTAGACCTACACACATCGCATTTACAATCGGATTGCCATCATAGGAAGCATCAAATTGGATTTCACCGCCGACTGTCGGAATTCCGATACAGTTTCCGTATCCGGCAATCCCCGCAACGACCTCTTTGAAAAGATAGCGGACGCGAGGTGAGGAATCGAGCTCGCCAAAGCGGAGTGAGTTCAAAAGGGCAACCGGCCTTGCACCCATCGAAAAAATATCTCGGATGATGCCGCCAACCCCGGTCGCAGCTCCCTGGTACGGTTCGATTGCAGATGGGTGATTGTGGCTCTCAATTTTAAAAACAACCGCCTGCCCATCGCCGATATCAACGACACCTGCCCCCTCGCCAGGGCCTTGCAGGACGCGTTCCCCTTTCGTTGGGAATTTTTTTAAAATCGGCTTAGAATTTTTATACGAACAATGCTCTGACCACATAACGGAAAACAGACCCGTTTCGGTATAATTCGGTAGGCGGCCGAGAATTTCTTCAATCTTCGTGAATTCTTCATCGGATAGGCCCATTTGGCTGTACAATCTGTCGGATTTGATTTGTTCCGGCGATGGTTCAAGCTTTAACAACATGTGAATCCCTCCATTGCTTCACGATCGATTGAAACAGCGCCAATCCATCAGCGCTGCCAAGCAGGCTGTCCACCGCCCGCTCAGGATGCGGCATCATCCCTAGAACATTCCCCTGTTCATTGATGATGCCAGCGATATTCTCAAGGCTGCCATTGATGTTTTCTGTATAGGTAAAAACAATCTGGTTATTGTCCTTTAGTTTCACAAGTGTTTCCGGGTCGCAGAAATAGTTCCCTTCCCCATGGGCAACCGGGATGGACAAAATTTGCCCGTTTTCATAACCGGCTGTAAAGAGTGTGTTGTTGTTTTCCACCGTGATTCTTGCCGGGGAGCAGACGAATTTCAGGCTATCATTCCTTCTGAGCGCTCCCGGCAGGAGGCCTGCTTCGAGTAGGATTTGGAACCCGTTGCAAACACCGAGGATTGGTTTTCCGGCTTCCGCCGCTTTGATGATTTCTCCCATGATCGAGCTAAACCGGGCAATCGCCCCGCAGCGCAAGTAATCGCCGTATGAAAACCCTCCCGGGAGAAGGATACCGTCAAAACCATCCAGGCTTGTTTCTGTATGCCATACATACTCAACCTCGGAACCAAGTTCATCCTTGATCGCATGGTACATATCAGCGTCGCAATTTGATCCAGGAAATACAATGACAGCGAATTTCATCGGATCACAGCCTCCTCAAGCTCATAGCGGTATTCCTCAATAACCGGGTTCGCCAACAGCTTTTCGCACGCCTCCCGTACAACCGTCTCGACATCCCTGCCAGCGGGATCAATCGACAATTCCATATATTTTCCGATTCTCACATCGGCGATTTCCTCATATCCAAGTGAATGCAGGGCATTTGAAACTGCCTTTCCCTGGGGATCCAGAACACTTTCCTTCAACGTGACAAACACTTTTACTTTGACCATGATTTAGCCTCCCAATCGGACCAATATTTTTTCGTACGCGTCGGTAATGCTGCCAAGATCTCGCCTGAACACATCTTTATCAAGTTTTTCATTTGTCTCCATATCCCAGAGACGGCATGTATCAGGGGAAATCTCATCCGCCAGCAGAAGTTGGCCGGAAGCGTCCTTGCCAAACTCAAGCTTGAAGTCAACGAGCCTGACTCCGAGCCCTTCAAAGAAGGAACTTAAGAACGAATTAACTTCAAGCGCCTTTTGTTTTAAAACTTCAATCTCACCTGGCGTTGCGGCCTGTAGCTCAAGGATATGGTCCTCTGTGATTAACGGGTCGCCAAGACTGTCGTCCTTGAAATAAAATTCGACTATCGGCTTTAGAAGCGGCCTGCCTTCCTTAAGCCCAAGGCGCTTCGCCATACTTCCCGCCGCAATATTCCGTACAACCACTTCAAGCGGAATGATCGTGACCTTTTTAACAAGCTGCTCCGTTGCAGAAACCTTTTCAACGAAATGGGACTCTATTCCGTGTTCATTAAGCTTTTTGAAAAGGAGGGAGCTGATTTCGTTATTGAGCTGGCCTTTACCGGCTATTTCAGCTTTCTTTTCCCCATTAAAAGCGGTAGCGGAGTCCTTGTAATCGACAAGGACTACTTGTTCGTCAGCCGTACTGTAAATCCGTTTTGCTTTCCCTTCATACAACAGTTCACCCATCTGTCCCGTCTCCTCTCATTTGCCAATTGCAGACATGGAATTCAATGTCCAAATCCCGGATTCTTCGATTTCCAATAGTGCCTGGTCTGCCGAATCGCGAATCAATGTTGCATGGCCCATTTTCCTGCCGGCCTTCGCTTCGTTTTTTCCGTAAAGATGAACGTTCCAATTTCGTAGTTCCGGAAGTTTTGCAAGAAGCGGCTCCTGGTGCTCACCAAGCACATTGACCATAACAACTGGGCGTAAAAGTTCTGTTTTTCCTAAAGGCAAATTGCAAACAGCCTTGATATGCTGGGCAAACTGGGAGGTTTCACAAGCTTCGATTGTAAAATGCCCTGAATTATGCGGCCTTGGCGCGATTTCGTTAATAAATATCGACCCATCCCCCATTAGGAACATTTCAACGGCAAGCGTTCCAACCATTTCCAAAGCGTCCGCCAGCCGGACTGCCAACTGCATCGCCTGTTCCCGGGCTTCATTGCCGATTCTGGCCGGTACAATTGTTTGATGGAGAATGTTGTTTTTATGAATATTTTCAGCAACCGGGAATACGGCCGTTTCTCCACTCGAATTCCTTGCTGCAATAACCGATATCTCCTTTTCGAATGAGACCCACTTTTCAACGACACATGATCCATGCTTAAGCAGTTCTGCCGCTGTTTCTATTTCTCTATCACTCTTTAAAACAAGTTGCCCTTTTCCGTCATAACCGCCTCTTGCTGTTTTTACGACACACGGGAAACCAATCTCCTTCACCGCTTCGGCAAGCTCGTTCGTTGTACTGGCTGATTTATAGGGTGCCACTGGCAACCCGGCTTCCATGATCGCGTTTTTTTCTTTAATCCTGTCTTTTGCTATACTGAGCAATTGAACTCCCTGGGGCACCCATGTTCGATTGGCTGCAAGCTCCAGTGCATTTTCATCAATATTTTCAAATTCAAATGTAACGACGTCGCAAATTGCCGCCAACTCTTCCATTGCTTGGCCGCTGTTGTAAGGCGCGATAATCTTATGGTCCGCAACCTGCCCGCACGGTGAATCCGGATTGGGATCAAGGACCGCTATCCTGTAACCCATCGCCTTTGCAGAAAGAGCCATCATCCTGCCTAGCTGCCCGCCGCCTATAATTCCAATTGTCTGGCCCGGCAAAATCACTTTCCTATTCAAGGTAGCCACTGCTTTCGATTGCTGCTTCCTCTGCAGCATTCCTCAATTTTTGGATTCTCTCGGCGAGCGTGCTATCTTTTGCCGCAAGTATTTGGGCTGCAAGAAGAGCCGCATTCTTCGCTCCGCTCTCCCCGATTGCAACAGTTGCAACAGGAACCCCTGCAGGCATTTGAACAATCGAAAGCAACGAATCAAGCCCATTCAGCGCCTTCGACTGAACTGGTACGCCAATAACAGGGACAATTGTTTTAGCTGCAACCATCCCGGGCAAATGGGCGGCTCCCCCAGCGCCGGCAATAATTACTTCCAGGCCGCGCTCCTTTGCTTCTTCCGCGAAACGAAACATTAAATCGGGTGTCCTATGGGCGGAAACAACCTTTTTTTCATAAGGAACCTCAAGGGTATCCAGCATCCCGCAGGCATGCTTCATCGTCTCCCAATCCGATTTGCTCCCCATAATGACAGCAACCTTCACATCCATCCAGCTCCACATCCTTCTCGGCAAAATAAAAAGCCCCGGCCAGAAAGCTTCTCCTTTTACAAGAGAAAGCAGTCTGACCAGGGCTATAGAAAGTCCTGATACAGTTGCAAAATAGAAGTATGGAAAAATAAAGACACCATACCCCTCAACCGCGCTACTTTCCCTCATAGTCCAGCGATTTACGGTCACCGGGTAGATACTTATGGGCCCTATTCCCATGATTATACGAGGGCATTGCTATTTCCTTTGTCGCTTCCATCATAACAGCTATGGAAATGCGAGTCAACAATAAACGAACATTAAAATAAGATATTTGTACATCGTTCGCCTTATTGGGTGCTTTTACTAATAGCTGAATGCTGAAATCAGATTCTTCACAAAATAAAGTAGTTTTATACGGATGGATTGATCCGAGCCATCCACCGATTATGCGACACCTTTTCGGTTTTCCAATCCTGGCTGTCCTTTAAACGGGGTTTATGGGATAGAAAAACGGGATTTCGGCAGTTTGTTTTCACTTATATGGTTTATCTGACAACCATTCCGGATTTCGACTCCTGACTGTCCGTTAAACCAGATTTTCAATGGCTGGCAGTTCATTCACATGTCTTAAACACACCAAA
>NZ_JAVFKJ010000026.1:0-23202 GCF_032667185.1 Neobacillus sp. YIM B06451
GAGAAGGATGTTCCGCGGAATGAAATTCGGGCGTCCTATACGCATTTGGCGTTTTCGGTGGATGAGGCGGAGTTTGACGGGATAGTGGAGCGGCTGAAGCGGCTGGGTGTGGAGATCCTTCCTGGCCTTGAGCGGGATGGACGGGATAAGCGGTCGGTGTATTTTGTTGACCCGGATGGGCATAAGTTTGAGTTCCATACAGGGACGCTAGAGGATCGGCTTGCGTATTACCGGGAAGATAAGGGGCATATGGAGTTTTATTAAATAGGAAACACAAGACCATAAAGTAGCCTTGTGTTTCTATTTTTGTTCATTAGTTTAATTTACGAAAACAGTTTGACGAAATTATTATTCATCCATGTTTTATTTTTAGAAAATAGGATAATTACATAAGTAACGTCGAACAGTTTATAGAAGTTTGAAATTTCAGAGGATATGGTATAATAGTTTCTGGTTAGACGTATATACTAAAGACCGAACATGCTGGTACCATGTCCGGTCTCCAATAGGCGGTTCTCGCAAGGGGCCGGCTTTGGGGCAGTTAATCCACCCGAGTGGCCACTCAAGGGTGGATTATTTATTTTGTGTAAAAGCCAGTATTGTGACAACGAATCCCGCGAATGTAATCATTAGCGTCAGCGATTCGTATATTGTCACCGGCATCACCCCTTTCAACCAGGAGTATCCGGGCCACCCTTGGACACACTTATCCTATTGTCCTATTATTATACCACCTCACGCATATAAATACGGACATATATTCGCATAAAATTGGAATTAAGAGGTTGGGAAATATCTTTAGGTATTTTGGGGTATAAGAATCTTCTTGAGTTGGCAATTGATTGACCGTTATTCCTTTAGAAATTACATCGTGACTGTATTATTAATTACACCATCAATTGTTCCGTATTTTTCAACAGAAGAATCGATAAGTTTCTCTTGTTCCTCTGGATTGGTAATCTTCGCTTGGATAATGGCGGGGTTTCAAGTTCTTCCCGCTTCCATCCCCCGAGATAAAATTCCAACATTCCACCATTACAAACGCCTTGACAATGACTATTCCTATTCCCTTCGAACCGACATCGATGAGTACATTTTTGCCGTGTCATTGTAAATTCTTCATAATGACTCCTTTTCTATTAAAATTAGATTTATTATGCGCTACAGAAGAAGATCGGAAGACTGAAAAGGAATGTATACTCCATTCGGTTTTTTCCATTAATTTTAGTTTGACCGTTTTAAATACCTTTCGTATGATTAAAAAGTTAATATTTTATAGTGGGAAGTGTGACAGTTGAAAGGTTTTTTAAAATCGTTAGGCGCTATTGAAAAAATCGGTTTAGCCGTTTTAGTGCTTGGTATCGCATTAATGGCATCATGGATGCCAAGTATTTTTTATGCGTCGTTTTCCACTATTGATCCTGAGTATCCTTTTACCAGGGCCGATTTGTTCGGTAACGCGTTATCCTTTGTTAACGGAGGATGGAAGGTTTATTTTGGCCTTGTTTTTTATATTTCTGGACTAGTAATCCTTTATAAGAAAAGGACAATTTTTAAAACTAAGAAAGACGCTTTTAATTCTGTTGTATTGGTTTTTGTAATCGGAGCATTTTCCACTTTATTACAATCAATCTACATGGATATAAAGTTTTTTCTCGTTTTAGGCAGCCCCTCCATCGCATTAACGAATATGATTCAAAAACTAATTGGTGTGTTTGGGTGGACTAACCATGTCGCCTTCCTCATTAGTGTGGGCGGATTCTTTTATCTATACAGCCAATACAAACAAAAAGGCCCGAATAAAGAGGCTTATGAAGTAAGCGCATCAGATTTACTAGAAGAGGAGAAACATACATTGGGAAATAAGCAATTGACTGTCGGAAAGTGGTTTTGGACTCTATTTTTACTCGGGATTCCTATTGTGAATTTTATTTTATTATTGGTTTGGGGATTTGGGCCAGAAAGCCCTAGAAAGAACTTTTCCTTGGCTGTGCTCTTGTATAGCCTTATTGCATTAATATTGACTGTGATTGTCGTGCTGTTAGGTGCACTTTCTGCTATTGAGTAAATAGAAATAGACCGTATCGTATCTATACGAAGCGGTCTATTTTATTTCACGGAATATCGTTTTCAATTTACTTCTTCACAGGCACAGTTTCCCATTTCAAATGTTTCAATCCTATGAAAAATATTAAAAAAAGTCGGATACTGTTTCTTTTTTGTAAGATTACCTATATAATGCGCACTAGATGATTTTTAAAAGTAAAAATTATACTTCTAGCTTAAGTAAGGAGATATAGTATGAAAAAATTGATGTTTACACTCATGACCGGTCTACTGGCAGTTGTTTTAGCAGCATGCGGAGGAAATGAGGAAAGTAAAGAAGCTAAAAATGATGATAAAGCAAAACAAGAGGAAACCGATTATCAGAAAGAACAGCAAAAGAAAATGGAAGAAACACAAAAGAAATTAAAAGCTCAGCAAATAGATGAAAAGATAACTGTTGCCATTGTGAATGATAAAGAAATTTTAGGAAGCGACTATAATAACGCTTTAGCCTCTATCCAAGGACAAATGCAGCAAATGGGACAAGATCCGACTTCCAAGGAAGCTGCAGAACTAGTGAAAAACCAAACAATTGACAGCTTAGTGGTTCAAACTCTTCTCCTTCAAGACTTAGATAAAAAAAGCTATAAAGCTTCAGACGAAGATGTTAAAAAGCAGCTGGACGAACTAAAAAAGCAGTTTAAAACAGAAAAAGAATTCGAAGAAGCTGTTGAACAGTCCGGCATGGATATAAAAACACTTGAATCCAAAATTGCTGATGATCTTAAACTTAAGCAGTATTTTGACAAAGAAATGCCGGCCGGTAAAATAACCGATGAAGAAATTCAAAAAACGTATGATCAATTTGCGGAACAAAGCAAGAGTGCTGGACAAGAAGTTCCAAAGCTTGAAGAAGTAAAACCGCAAATCGAACAATCCCTTCAACAGCAAAAACAACAGGAAAAACTTGCTCAGCATGTTGAAAAATTAAAGAAGAATGCCAAGATTGATATTAAGATATAAGGTGTACACGCTAAAATAAAGGGATAAATCCCCTTTCAAAACGAAAAAGAAGATGAATCTCTACAAAAAGTGGAGTTCATCTTCTTTTTTATTCACCATATTTTCTTCGATATTGCCCGCTCATTACAATTATCCAGTTTTCTTCACATCAAGAATTTGTTGAATAAGCTGATCCCTATTAATAAGCTTAACAGAATTGGACTTGGCGAGTTCAATTGCCGCTTTTGTGAAATAACTGTTTGTAATCACCCAAGCCTCCCCAGCATCATAGTGTGATTGTGCAGCTTTTATTTCTTGTACCGCCTTCACACCAACATTATTACTATGTCTCTTAGCTTGGACCACAATTTTCCGCGCATTTTGGGTTAAAATCAAATCGGCTCCGAAATCACCACTGGAGGGAGTTACTTTAGCATTATAACCTAATGTAGAATATAACTCTTTTAGATAGTGCTCAAATTTGATACCATCCATTTTATCAATTTCGTTAATTCCTGATGCCCGTAGACGTTCCTTTAGCTTCTTGTTCCTAATTATTAGAAAAGCGATTGCAACTACCCAATAGACTATCATGATTGAAACTGTTGATTGTATAGATTGAGTTGCAAAGTAAATTAAAAAAGCAGGTACAATAAATATCAGATAAAATAAAGATTCAAGTTCTTTTTCCTTTTTGGATTTCCTTCTAGCCATAATTAACCCCTTTTTAAAAATTTGTTCCACATATCCATAAAATACCACATTCACCTTCATTTGGACAGATACTTATGACCTTAATGGACTGAGTCATTTTTTTGTTACGGTGAGTGATTTGGTACGGACGGTGGCTTTCAATCAGGATGTGCTGAGGACGAAGGTGGGGTATTACCGAAAGAAATTAAGGGATAAATAAAGGTTGATTAACTCTAAACTGAAAAAAATAGCGCGAACCAAATTTAATTGGATTAGCGCTATTTATATTGTACCGCCCCTATATAGTGCAGCGTGTTTAAACCATTCTTGGCCACTTCTACTCCTGGCTCGTATTGAAAGTTATACAACAGCACAACGGCATTTGCTTTTTCAGGAGCATTTTTCAGAAACATATCGTAGAATTTTGACAAAATGACTTCCTCATAAGATGCCCCCGCTAATAATTGGTTTAAGCTTGAAAGTGGTTGTTGATGGAACACACCCTCCCGGAAATCCTCGTCATAATACTCAATGGAGAAATCCTTTTCAAAATTGGAAGGAATGGCATCTCCATCTTCGTCATACTCAATCGATAAATATTCCATTAACTCTTCAGCAGTACTAAACTCCCCTACCCATAATGTGACGTACCCCTCTTGTTCCATTCATATCCCCCTTATACGTTTGGTTTTCATCCTTCAGGTACACTTTCAACATTTATGAATAGTCTCCAAATCATTGGTGATTTGTTCAAGGAAGTCCCAGTTAACTTCGTCATTAAGTTCGTACGCTATGTGTTCAATTAGGTGGAATGCCTGTTGGTCCATACCGCCATCGTATCCATACATGGAGAAGTATCGATTTTTAAAATACACAAACCAATAATACTGGCTGTAAAGGATTTGTTCGGTGGTAAATGAAGAACCGGCTGTTATTTCATGGCTAAATTCGTTTAAGATCAAAAAATAATGCAGGACCTTCTCCAATTCTTCATCATCGATCGTTATTATATTTGTTAAATCCAACTTATGATGGAAAGTTTGGTACAAAAGTTCAAGTTGATCTTTGGTAATTATCATCATTTGGGCACCTTATTCGAGTAGTATTTGTTTACTCTTTTTAACTTTCGGCGATTTATAATTAACTTTACTATATTTAGGAAACTGATTGAAGGGAGAATTTGAAATTTTAACCAGCTTAGTTCCCTACTTATTAAAGCATGCACATCCTGAACGGAAAGCTTATAATTAAATTGGAAATATTCAGGGAAAGGAATGAGTTAAGATCAAAATTGATTCCGTATTAGTGGCGAAACTGATAAAAGAGCAATTTCCCGAGTGGGCTCATTTAGAAATTAAACCGGTTAAAGTGAGCGGTCATGATAATCGGACATTCCACTTGGGGAATGACATGAGTGTCAGGCTGCCGAGTGCCCCTGGGTATGTTCCGCAAGTCGAAAAGGAACAAAAGTGGCTGCCTTTTTTAGCTAAAAAGCTTGCATTCCCTATTCCAACCCCAGTTGCAAAAGGAACTCCGAATGATGATTACCCATTTCCTTGGTCGATTTATAAATGGCTTGATGGAGAGACAGTAACGAGAGACAACGTAGTGGATCTAAATCAATTCGCAGCCGATTTGGGCGGATTTTTGATTGAATTGCAGTCCATTGACGCGAGTAGCGGCCCTTTGGCTGGAGCCCATAATTTTTACAGAGGCGCGCATCTATCTGTGTATGACGATGAAACGAGAAATGCAATCGAAAGTAATCTAGATGTATTTGATGAAACTGTTTTGACAGGGCTCTGGAATCTGGCATTAGCATCCAAGTGGGAACTGGAGCCGGTATGGCTTCACGGAGATATCGCGCCAGGAAACCTATTAGTGCAGGACGGGAAGCTCAGTGCCGTAATTGACTTTGGAATACTGGGAGTCGGGGACCCTTCCTGTGATGCGGCTATGGCTTGGACCTTTTTTGATCATGAGAGCAGGACTGTTTTCAAGGATGTATTAAAGATGGATGAAGGAACATGGAATCGGGCAAGAGGATGGGCTATGTGGAAGGCTTTAATCATCTATGAAGATTACAAGAACTCCGATAGTATGAAATTAAAAGAAGCGTATAACGTTATCCAGACAATCATTGAAGATTTTGAAACCTGACATGGAACTGAACCGGATCCTCTTTATTGTTATTTTCTCAAAAATAAGAACCATCCCCATTAAATATACGAGTGATGGGTTTGTTCAATTATAATGTAGGCAATGAAAATGACGGTTCATTGGGCTTGAAAAAAACTGGTGAAAAAGCTCAACTTCGATACGAAGATATGTTTGGTGGCCAAGCTTGCTTAACCCTTCAATGTGAAAACCCAGCTCATTTTTGATATCGGGTTCGGTTTTGAAGTGCAAAATTCGAATTAGCAGTGCTTTTCGTAGTGAAATTCGCAGTTGAATTAGCAAACACTTTAGCGGTGATTAGCACAAAAAAAGCTCGAAGCCATGGTGCTTCGAGCTTTTTTATAGTAGTGCGTTGTTCAACTAAAGCACCCGTTTGTTTAAGTGAAGAGTCTCACAAAACAACTTTATCAAACCAATTAATCCAATTTACCAAGAAATATTAATATTGTTGCTTCAAATCGTTGTATATTTCTTTTGCTTGTTTATATATATCATTGTTTGGCTCGATTTCATAGTTTTCAACGTAACCAAGATTAAAAATGCCCTTATCGTCAATTACTAAAGTTCCTGAAATTTGGTCGTTATAGATAAATATTATAGTTATTGCCTTTTCATAATTAATTTGTTGGTTGGTTTGTCCATTATATTTGATGTCATTGTAGGCATCAACTAATGACTGAACAGTTTCTTTTTCCACTTTATTATAAGCACTGTACGAACTCTGTCCTAAAGTAATATCAAAATAATCTGCTTTAATTTTCTTTACAGAATTATTATTACAACTGCTTACAATTAAAAACACTATTAGTATGGTAGAAATAAATAAAGAAGATTTTCTCACAATTCCACTCCCTTTATTCTACACTGATGAAAGTCTTGTTCAACTAAACTGCCCTTATGTTCAAAAAGGAATTCAACAAAAAAGGCGGTTAATCCTTCCTTGATCAACGCACCGCGTTAGCACAATAAGAAAGGTCCGTAATGGGGGATAGAGCAATTTTAATAGGTGCCAATTTTCCTCTGTATTAGAAAAGCCTGTTTTCAAAAAGTTGAAAAAACAGGCTTGTATCAACTGGCTGAAATCAATGTATAAAAAGGGGGGAAGATATAGTAAAACTAATTTCGTCTCTCAATCATTATTAGGTTGTCAAATACGATTTCTCCAATTTTCATCTGTGCTTTTTCTTTATCTGTTATAGTGAACGTAAACTCCTGTCCAAAGTATCTATTATTTAATTTGTACATAGTTACAATTCCGTGAAAATACGTTTCAGTGAAGTCATCAACTTCGATTATAAAGTACGATTTATCGACAGAGTTGAAAACCTTTATAGTTGGCTTTCCGTTTGCTGCGGTTCCATTGTCTACAAGGAAATACACTACTTCATCTATGGCTTGGTAGCTTCCTTCTAAGTCATTAAAATATGCAGAAAATTTCTTACTGGTATCCAATGCTTCTTTATTCCACTCGGCCATTTCTTTTGTCGCTTTCTTAAATTGTCGTGTGTTTGGATCTTCAAGAAAACTCCGCCCTTCACCTTGACTGATTGTAAGTACTCCATTTTCTTGGCTAATACGCAAGTAGGAGTCTTCTCCCAGTTCATCATCCCATAAATATAACTTCAACTCATTATCTTTTGAATCTTTTACTTCCATATTAAAATGGAAAGGTTCTCCTGTAGAAGCTTTTTGCTGCTTGGTGAATTGAACAACTCGATCTTCTGCTTTTTTAATAACATAGTATTCTTCTTCGTTTGACCATTTTCCTACCATTTGGTCCACCATAATTTCTTGTGCTGCAAGTTTTTTCTTCTCGAATTCCGTTAAATTAGAGTTTTCCTCTATTGACCATTTTATGTCCTTTGTTTTAGTTTTTCCTTTTGTAACCTGTGTGTCATCTGAAGAACAAGCAGTTAAGCCCATAACCAGTGCAATGCCTAAAACCCATACTTTTTTCATAGAAGTTTGCCTCTTTTCCCTCAATAGTAGTAACGTATAGTGAAAGCAGAACAACCCTTAACCTATTTCTATATATTGTATCGGTAAATTTCCCCATTTTGTTTAGCCAATAATATGAAAAAAAAGGAAATTTGGTTATCTAATAGTAGTTAAATGTACATTAATTAATTCCTAGATCAACGCATCCTTAGTTGAAAGATCAACAAAAAAATACCTGAGAATCATTTCTCAGGCAGTTTTTATTTGATTGTTGTTATAACTTTAATCATATTATTGAATGTTTCTTCAAAATTTCGAATCTGCAGATGGAACCTTGATGGTCGTTTTAAAAACATCTTCCTTTATTATTCAACTGCCCCGTTTATTCAATAAGGAGTTCAACAAAAAAGGGCGGAAGTCCTTCCAGGAACATCGCACCCGTTAGTTCAACAAGGGTTCTATCTTTCCCAATCATCAGGAAACAAAAGCCATATTGCTGGATCTAAACAGCACAATAAATGATGTTAATCGCATTAAAAATGAGCACTAAAACAGTGCTCATTTTTTCAATATATGAAGTTGAAAAATCCCCACATTAGAAACAATAATACAATTGGTAAGATTATAAATGCTACGCTACTTTTACTTTCTGAAAATCTTTTAATTAACCATTTATCAACAATGGCATATAACAAGGCGGCTAACATTCCATAAAGAGCGAACATCCTTTCTTGAAAAAATAGCCCGTTTGCTAATCCGAAAATCCCAAGGATTACAACATATAACCAATCATGCTTTTTAAAGAATTTATTCTGTAAAAATTCAATGCCAATTGAAACGATATTTCCGTATATCAAGACAACAACCCCAATATAAAACAGGAAAATAATAACCCATTGAAAAAATTTGTTACCAGGCTTATATACTTCACCCGAAGTATCTTGCAACAAACCATAAGATGCCAAAATGATTGAAAAAACCAACATAGTGGCAAAAGTCGTTATTAATTTTCTTTTGATGAAACTTCCTATTCCAGTTTCAATATTCTCCTCCAATCTTAACCCTCCTTTTCATAATCTTATCTTTATTTATTCATCTTAAAATAAAATATCCTTCATTTTCTTTTCTTCTAACTCCAATTATTTTAATAGCTTTTTATTGTTCCGTTTTTTCATGGCCCATCTTTACTTTCACCCTAAATTTATATTTAGGGATAGTTTGTCCAAGTCAGTTACAAAAATCCTTATTCAATATTACTGCACCTTTAGCTTAATAAGGAATTCAATAAAAAGGTGCCTTAATCCTTCTTGGATCAAAGCACCCGTTTGTTCAATAAGAAAAAGACTTCTATCTTTATTGAACCCCTTATATTTTCAACTTAATCTAATTCAATTGTATGAGCAGTTCGTTTTGCCGTCTCTTCGCCGAATAATTTGCTAACCACATGTAACGCCATTTGAATTCCTGCGGAAATACCTGCTGAAGTAATAACATTTCCTTCATCTACATACTTAACTCCTCTAATAACTTCTACTTCTGGGAAACTTCTTTCTAACAAATTTAAAGCTACCCGATTTGTAGTCGCTTTTTTTCCGTTAAGAATTCCAGCTTGGGCTAAGAAAAATGCTCCAGTACACACAGATGCTACTATTTTGTCTTTGTAATTTTCAATCCAAGTTATTATTTCTTTATTACTCTCTACTAACTTTAATGCTTTTAATGGACCACCAGGAACAATAATGATGTCAAATGTTGGTGCATCAGAAAAACTATAATCAGGCTTTACTTTTAACCCGTTATGTACCGTTATTTGCTTTCCATCATGAGAAACTGTACTTACCATAAAAGGTTTATCCTCTAAATTGTTAGAGAAGAGTTTTTTTACATCATTATCATTATAAGTAGTTAAGTTAAAAACTTCATAAGGACCAGTAAAATCTAAAGCATCTACATAATCAAATAACAGGATACCTACATTAAATTTGAGCATTTATTACCCCTCCTCAAAATTACTATACCCCCCTATAGTATAAATAGCAATTATTAATTTTTCTTATTAAACAAAACTGCCCGTTTGTTCAATAAGGATTTCAACAAAAAGGTGCCTTAATCCTTCTAGATCAAAGCACCCGTTAGCTTAGTAAAGTGTCCCCTTAAATTTATTTGGCTTGGTTACATAAGCTTCAATTATAAATCCACATTCCGTACAAATGATGTATTCAACTTCCGACCCAGTACTCACTTTAGTGAATGGATATATAACTCCAGTTCCACTGTGCTTACCTTTTCCTAGCTCTTTTCCGCCACATTTCGGACATTCATTTACTTGTGCCGATTGTTTCATTTAAAAATCTCCTTTATTTATATTTTATTTGAATTCTATATTCCGTTAATCGAGTTATATAAACCTCTGCATTTTATGTACGAATTAGAAATTTTAAAGTTCAACTATTAATCAATCCTGCCCCGTTAGTGAAACAAAAAAGAAGTTGCCATAACAGCTGTCTTTTTTTAGTTGTTCACTTGATGTTTTGATGAAAGTAATCTTCACATATGAAACTTCCTTCGTTTTTTAAATACGCTTTTATTTCAGTCATCCCTTTAAGCTTTGGATAACGCACTTTTATAAAAACAACCTCGTCTCCCTTGATTTCCTTACCACATTTAGTACACTTAGGATCTTCTCCAAACATTTATATCACCTCTAATTAAATCTTGTTTTTATTCTTATTACGTATTTTTTATACGATTTTTCTTCATTACAGGAATGGCTGCCCCGTATGTTCTATAAGGAATTCAACAAAAAAGGCCGTTAATCCTTCCTGGATCAACGCACCCTTTAGCAATAAGAAAACACACCCTCCAATAAGGTCTCTATTTTTCAAGAAGTAATTCAATTTATTATGTTCATTTATGCAATACGCTTAAAATCTTTACTTAAAGAAGACCGTTTTAATTTCTTTGTTTTTATTAAATATCTAATATCAGATAAATTATCATAGGACAATTGGATGTAGAAGTAATTAATAAATTCGAGTATAGCGAAAATATAAATAAATCCGCTGATCAGCAATCCATTAATTGGTAGACTGGGATATTTAACAAGTATATCGATAACAAATAAAATGATAGAAAAAATTATTATACTTACGTTTATTGCTTTCAATTTCCACAACAGTCTAACAGTTTTGATTGGAGTTATAGATTTATTTTCAGTAATTAGACACTTCCATTTGGAATGCCAATAATAAGTTCCTTGCATAAGGATAAACTCCAATAAGAAAAAGGAAATCCAAAAAGAAAGCAGTGAAAATAATTGCAGTTCAGGATATGTGTAATTAATATAGAAACTAAGAGGTAGGAACAATATTATTGCAAATCTTTCCCCTGTATATAAATATTTTAACCTACTTTCTAATACACTTTTCATAGTCAGATCCTTTCTAGTAATGTTCGCCTTCCCAATCCTATTATATATGTTTAATCGAATAAAAGTTTTCATCAACCTTTCTTATTCAACTAAACTGCCCTTATGTTGAATAAGATTTGCTTTATTTTTAACATAAATAACCAAAAACCTAATTTCTATTTTTAACAAACCATCACATAGTAATTAGCATACGAATTCCCAAGTTGGCAATAACTTCGGTCACTCTGCTAAAAGGGGTGCGAATTCGAGTGCTAAAACGCCATAAAACGTACAAAAATCCCTTATATATCAATAAAAAGATGGAGTCCAATTCAGTTGCGAATTGGACTGCTAATTTGTGTGCGAATTAAGTTTTTGTACTCGAACCCGTTACATTTTTGAGCAGGGTTTCTTTTTTATGGATTAGTTTTTTGCTATTGGCAGCGAGCTGTGTCAGCTGTCCGTCGAATTGTTGGATACTGACCTTTATGTATTGTCGCCAGCCGGTTTCTTATTGCAACTAAACTATCGAATGAAGCAAAACGAAACCATGAAATCTGAATCGGAATTAGATGATTTTAGGATAAATTGGTGATTTTTGTTGGAATTTATTTGAAGTTTGTCGAAGGGAAGTTAAACCAATCAACTATTGTTTAAATTATAATAAAACTGGAAAGAGACGATGTATCAATATTTAAGTGGCCACGAAAATATGATCCGTCATCGTCACAAATAAGGTTGAAATGAGTGGAAATTTGTATGACTTATCCAGTTGGATTATCGACTCAACCAACCAAATTTTTGGGGAAGCATTGAAGTGTAGCCTTAATTTGGACACTTGGGCTGCATGGAGCTACTAGTGTAACCGGCCCTCTTAAAAATATTTTTTAAGGGGAGAAAATGATGAAAAAAACTGGCTTCAGAAATGTGTTAAGCAAAAAAGCACTAAGCGCGGTCACTGTACTTGCTATTTCCGGACTTATTCCAACAAGTTTTGCGATTGCTGGGGAACTAGAAATTAAAGCGGAATTAGTCGCTTCATCAACTGATGTATCTGTTGAACAAGGGGCATCCAAGAGCTTCAAACTTTCAGTAAAATCGGATGGGAACATGACGGACGCTTATGTTACTGTCCCTACAAGGTTTGTTATTAGCGCAAGCGGTACTTTTACCCAAGAAAACCTAACTAAGGTACACCTGTATGCCAAAGATATGGAGGTTAAGGTAGACGCAGAAGTTCAAGTAGACCCTAACTTACAGCCTGGAAACTACACATTTACCTTCAAAAAAAATGAGGTAAAAATTGAAAATACAAATCAAACAGGAGCAAAGCTAGATAATGAAAAAGACGACCTCATTACTTTTGTTGTAACTAAAAAGCAAGTAACTGATACGACAGCTCCAGTTGTCACTGCGACTCCTGACAGACCTGCAAATGCTAAGGGCTGGTATAACGAGGATGTGACCGTAACTTTCACCGCTGCCGATGAGGAAGGTGGCTCTGATCTGGACGAGAGCTCGGTTTCTGCACCTGTTACAGTTTCTGAAGATGGTAGACATACTGTTACTGGGTATGCTAGAGATAAAGCCGAAAACGAGGGTTCTAAAAGTATTACGATTAATCTAGATAAAACAGCTCCAACCATTTCGGGATCTGCTGACCGAGAGGCAAATGAACATGGCTGGTATAATGATGATGTAACTGTTAGCTTTTCAGCAAGCGATGAAACCTCAGGAGTAGCAGACTATACGAAGGAAGTGTTACTGTCTGAAGGTGTGAATCGATCAGCAGAAGGTACTGCAATCGATAATGCCGGTAACTCAAGTTCTGCAATAGTTTCGGGCATTAATATTGATAAAAGGAAGCCAGTTATTACTGTTGAAGATGGTGGCACTTACACACTAAATCAAGTTGTGACTTGGTCAGCAACCGATACATTGTCCGGACTTGCAGACGAAGATAAAACTGGAACAATCGATACGTCTAAGGTTGGACCGCAAACGGATACAATAACTGTCACGGACAAGGCTGGAAATACTACAGAGGTGACGATAAGCTATACCGTTGTTTACAATTTTGGCGGGGTTCTTCAGCCAATCAAGGATGGTTCAATATTTAAAGCGGGCAGCACCGTTCCGGTTAAATTCCAATTAACTGACGCCCAAGGTAAGTTTATTTCAACTGCCAATGCAACTATTCATTATGCAAAAAGCAGTAACCAAGTCTTCGGGGATAACCTTGAAGCGGTATCAACTAGCGCGGCTACTTCCGGAAACAACTTTAGATATGATTCATCCTCAAATCAATATGTATTTAACTTGAGTACAAAAGGTTTAACTGCAGGTACTTACCAACTTACAATTACGCTTGATGACGGAACAAAGCAAAAAGTTGTTATTGGACTGAAATAATCTCATTCTCATGGAGGCTGACCAAAAAGATCGTTTAACGACGACTCTTTTGGGCGGCCTCTTTTTTCATTCGTGTGGAACAAGTTGTGCGTCGGTCAGCTACTTGTTGGCTGCTGACTTAGTGCGTTGTCGCCAGCCGTTTAACGGCTGGCTTTTTCCAAAACAATAATAACCCCCTTCAGCAATCACTTGCCGAAGAGGGTGAATTTCTTCATTATTATAGGAACAATCCTACGATCGTACCTGTTAGGACTGAGCCTAGTGTTGCGACGAATAATACTTTTAATCCAACTTTGGCCAGTCGGCTTGCCTGTTCTCGGTTGATGGCCTGTACGGTTCCGAGGACAATTCAGTTGGAAGAGAAATTAGCGAAAGAAACGAGGAATGCTGAGACGATCCCGACGGTTTTCGGGCTCATTTCAGGAATGATTTTCATGAAATCAAGCATGGCGACGAATTCATTGGCAGCTACCGTTCCCATGATGGAGCCGGATCTGAAAATCTCTGATGCCGGGATTCCCATTATGAAATCGACTGGGGCAAAGACATAACCGATAATTTCCTGGAATGTCATGCCTACCAAGTTCTCTAAAACAAAACTGATCATTGCCAGCAATCCAATGTACGTAATGAGCATCGCCGACAATTAATGCTGTTTTTCCTCCGATTAATGCACCGTTCCCGATTGAATCGAACAGTGATTTCTCGGGGATCATTTCTTTAATTTCAATTTCTTCATCTTCCGCTTTTCTTTTGAATACCGGGTGTTACTTTGCTGGAAATATTAAATGCTAACATCCCGTTTTTGGAAAATGGTAAATGTGAGTAACATGAAAATTACATAATAGACTGATAATGTTAGCAAGGAAATTGGCAGTGTAACATCCTCAAGAATTTTGTCTTGAAGCGCATACACAGTTAAATCCATGTGGGGAAAAATTAGGAATTTAGCCCACGTATATTTTTCTGCCAGCATGACAATCAGGCCGCCAAGAGTTGAAGAAAGGAACAAAACAAATATCCCGATTCCAACCGCCAAGGCCTGGCTTTTAAACAATGTAGACAGCATGAAGGATATTGTAATAAAAACCAAAAGGCTTGGCAGGTAATATAGGACCTTCAAGAAAAACTGCGGTCCAATTTCAGCTATTTTTCGCCCGCCTTCAAGTGTAAATTCGAAAAATTTGGCGGTGAACTCACCGGTGCCAAAGATAAGCGAGCCTGCAATATAACCTGAGACAATGAGAACAATAACAAGCAGTAACGAATAAATGACCGCTGAGAGATACTTTGACAAAAGGATTGCCCATCTTTCATGTGGCCTGATTAGCAGCTGTTTGATTGTCCCATCAGAAAACTCGGAGGATACAATGGCACTGCTGACGATTACAGCAAAAAGTGTAACAAGCGTAGTGATGCCATACACAGTCTGATTCATAAAATGCCAATTGCTCATTGCATTGGGATTAATATTCTCATCCAGATACTTTTGTTGTTGCTGTAAATCCGCCATCATCCATTCTTTTTCTTCTTCAGGTGCCGTTTTTAAATCCTGCTCCAATTGGTTCACACGGGCTTGTGTTTCCTCACGCCAATTTTTACTAGGTTCCTCTGTGAAATTTTTCTGAAGGATGCCACCAAGGACGACAGCAATTAAGATAATAACCATATAAATCCAACTGGATTTCTTTCCAAAAATCTTTCCTATCTCATTCTTAATTAACAAGGACACTATTCTTTACCTCCTGTTTCCCTTTGCAGTTAATTCGAGGAATCGATCTTCAAGTGAAGCGGTGACTTGGTTAATGGCATATACACTAATATCATTTGTGACTAATATCCTATTCGCTACGGCTATCTCTTCTTTTTCTAGGTTTATAGAAAATTGGTCTTCCCCTACTATCTTCATTTCATTTCCTAAATCGTTTTCCCTCAAAAGCTGCATGGCTGCTTCCAGGTTATTAACCACGAATAGAACAGTTTGTACGTTTTCACCTTCGTCATGGAGTTGATTAATTGAAGAAATATGAATCAATTTCCCCTGTTCAATAATGGCAAATCGATCACACATCAGCTGCATCTCAGACAATAAATGAGAGGATACGAGGACGGAAATGCCTTCTTTTGCAATGGACCTCAAATATTCCCGGAACTCTCGGATTCCCTGGGGATCGAGCCCATTCGTTGGTTCATCTAGGATTAATAATGATGGATTATGTAACAATGCCTGTGCGACGCCCAATCTTTGCCTCATCCCAAGTGAATAGGTCTTAACCTTCTGGTGGATGGCGTGTTCAATGCCGGCAAGCTTTATGACTTCTTGAATCCGCTCTTCGGTAACTTTGGTTTTCGCCATATTTGCATAGTGCTTTAGATTTTTATATCCGGTTAGGTATTTATAGAATTCTGGATTTTCAACAATTGCACCAATTTCACTCATCGATTCTTTAAATTGAGTGTCCAAATTAAAACCATTTACAATGACATTTCCTTTGGTACGCCCTATCAGGCTAACAATCATACGGATAATAGTCGTTTTCCCTGCTCCGTTCGGGCCAAGCAGTCCAAAGATTTCTCCTTTTTCAACTGAGAAGCTGACATCGTTGACAATTACCTTATCCTTAATTTTTTTTGTTAAGGATTGAACTTCCAATGCTTTTCCTGCCATTACTCTCCCTCTTTCTACAAACTAAACACTATAAACCCCATGTTAACAAAGAACAACCAGATTTTGGTGTGTAAAACGTTAAAATATTGTTAATTTCATCTACTCTTTAGCTAACAATATTGGAATTTTGAGTCGGAAACACTGGATATTCCTTGAGAAAATAAAGGAATGGAGACGGTTTTAAATCAAATTTGATCAGCTAGGTACATAAGCGTTATCGTCAATCTTTTCAACATAAAAAACCCCCTTCAGCAATAACTTGCCGAAGAGGGCTGGATTTCTTCATTATTATAGGAACAAACCTACAATCGTACCTGTTAGGACTGAGCCTAGTGTTGCGACGAATAATACTTTCAAACCAACTTTGGCTAATCGGCTTGCCTGTTCTCCGTTGATGGCCTGTACGGTTCCGAGGACGATTCCGATGGATGAGAAGTTGGCGAAGGAAACAAGGAATGCTGAGACGATTCCGACCGTTTTCGGNCAAACCAACTTTGGCTAATCGGCTTGCCTGTTCTCCGTTGATGGCCTGTACGGTTCCGAGGACGATTCCGATGGATGAGAAGTTGGCGAAGGAAACAAGGAATGCTGAGACGATTCCGACCGTTTTCGGGCTCATTTCTGGAATGATTTTCATGAAATCAAGCATGGCGATGAATTCGTTGGCAGCTACCTTTGTTCCCATAATGGAGCCGGACCTGACAATCTCAGACGCAGGGATTCCCATTATAAATGCTATTGGGGCGAAGACATAACCGATAATTTCCTGGAATGTCATGCCTACTAAGTTATCTAGAAAATAGTTGATCATCGCCAGCAAGCCAGTATACGTAATTAGCATCGCACCAACGATCAGTGCTGTTTTTCCTCCGATTAATGTACCGTTCCCGATTGCCTCAAATAATGATTTCTCTGGAATCATTTCTTTAATTTCAATTTCTTCATCTTCCTCTTTCGACACTGGAGAAACCATTGAAGAAAGAATCAAACCTGAGAAGACGTTAATCGGCAGGGCTACGAGTACAAACTCCGCAGGAATCATCTGCATGTAAGCCCCTAAAATCGAACAGGATACAGCAACCAAAGACGAAGTTACAACGATAAACAGGCGGTTGGGAGAAAGTTTGTGGATCTGCGATTTTACGGACAGGATTGCGGTTGTATCCCCGAAAACCATTGAGTTTACCGCTACAAACGATTCAATTTTCGGAAGGCCTGTAATTTTGGCGACAGCGCCGCCGATGTATTTAATCGCCAATGGCAAAATTCTTGTATACGTCAAAATTGAAAGCAATGCCGAGACGAAAATAATCATCATTAGGACGTTAACGAAGAAATAGTTCTTTCCTGCGAGGTCACCGAAAACGAAAGCGATCCCTTCGTTCCCGAATGAAAGAACTTTGTTAAAGACATTAACGATTGCTTGCAGGACTTTTTGCCCTATAGAAGTATTGAGCATGAACCAAGCTATGAACAGCTGAACAGCGAGCATGATCCCTACCGCACGGAAATTAATGTTTTTCTTGTCATTTGACATAAGCCAGGCGGTGGCTATGAGTGCAATAATCCCTAAAATTCCAATTAAGATTGTCATGATGATGAACTCCCATCTATGCAAGCCGTTAACCGTCCATTTCGATGGCCATCGGGTTAACGCTTTCATTTTCATTATTATTTCGAAATAATTATAACACGAATTTACACATTTACTACCCTAATTTTGAACATAAATACACTAAATATAATGGAAACCTTTATATACCCTTCCAGTTCTGGAAAATATGTAAATTTAACCAAAAACATTAGTTTTTGTGCAAATATTTAAAGTACCGTTTTTGTATTTTTGCCCATAATGCATTTGGCTATTCGCAGTCTTGTGTTGTCTAATTCCTACATTAAGAGTCTTTGTGATGAAAGCGATTTCTATTTTTTAAACTATTTTTGAATAATTATTATTAAAGTGGGGACTGGATTTTACGCCAATACCAACCAATGGAAGTTTGACATGGGCAAGCAGTTTGGTTTATATTTAATAAAATGCTTAATTAAGGAGTCTTTTAATTGACTACAAAGGATACACTCAGCCTCATCTTTGCTGCACTCGCCGATCCTACTCGCCGGAATATCCTGTCCAGGCTGTCACAGAGTCCCGCGACTGTCGGGGAGGTCGCTGAACTGTTCGAGATAAGCGCACCCGCTATTTCCCAACACCTCAAAGTACTTGAGAGGGCAGGGCTGATCGAACGTACAACCAATGCCCAATGGCGGACTTTGACGATACGGACTGAGCCTCTCGATGAGGCATCGGCCTGGGTCGAGAAGCACCGCCGTGAGTGGAACCAGCGCTTCGACCAACTTGAGGAACACCTCAAAACCATGATCAAAAAGGAGGAAAAGTGAATGAACATGCCTACATCCGTACCTGAGTTCACCATCACCCGGACCCTTAATGCCCGCCGCGAGCTCGTTTGGCGCGCCTGGACAGAAGACAAGGAACTTGCCGAATGGCTGCCTTCAACACCCCTGGAGACCGTCTCTTTCGACGTCCGAAAAGGCGGAAGGTACCGTTACACGATGGTGAACAACGAAACCGGCGAGGAGTTCCCCACCGGAGGGGTATTTCTTGACGTTGTACCTTTCGAAAGGCTCGTCTTCACCTGGGGTTATCCCGATGCTCCCATCGAGGACTCCCCTGTCGTGACCCTGACTCTCACCGAACAAGACGACCGCACCGAGATGACCTTCCACCTGCGCGGATTCGCTGGCCATCCAGGAGATCGTTATGTGTACGATGGGTGGTCCGACGCGCTAGATGACCTAATGGTACACGTGCTCGGCCAGAAGGAGTAGAAATAAATGAGCAGGGGGCGTGGTGAAGCCGTCCCCTGCTTTATTGCTTTATTTAGCGGCTCTTTCCTTGTCCCTGATGGCATCGACTTTGTCGGGAGTAAGAATAATGTCGCCGACGGAGGATACCCTTCCCCATTCATCCTTGTACACAATGTGCTTACGGTTGAATTTGACCGGGGTGTCGATGCCGGCCGCCGCTGCGAGGTTGAACAGGCCTTCGCGCAGCGAGATGACATAATTGGCGACACGGTACATTTTTTCTTCGATGACCAGGCCGTCCTGGAGCTTCGGATCGGTCGTCGCAACCCCCGCCGGGCAGGAGTTCGTGTGGCACTTGCCTGCCATAATGCAGCCGACACTGATCATGAAGCCGCGTGCGATGTTGACAAGGTCGGCGCCCATTGCCAGTGAAATCGCGATTTTATCCGGCGTAATGAGTTTTCCGGATGCAATCAGTTTCACCCGATTCCGGACATTATACTTTTTCAGCATTTCATCAACGACCGGCAGCGCCGATTGAATCGGCAGCCCGACGGCATCAGCAAGCTCCTGGTAAGTGGCCCCGGTTCCGCCTTCCCCGCCGTCGACGGAGATAAAGTCAGGGCCCATCCCGGTCTCCTTCATGATCGAAGCCATCTCTTCAAGCGAATCGAGGTCTCCCACAACTATTTTTATCCCGACCGGTTTCCCGCCAATGTCCCTCATCCGCTCCACAAACTCGAACATTTCGTGATAATTGCTGAATTCGTAAAACCGGTTCGGGCTGTTAATCGTTTTGCCAGGCTCCACAAGGCGGATGCGCGCGATTTCTTCAGTCACCTTTTCTCCTTCAAGGTGGCCGCCGCGGATTTTCGCCCCCTGGGCCAACTTTAATTCGAAAGCCTTAACCTGTTCGATTTCGCTTTTCCGCTTGAATTCTTCCCAGGAAAACTCCCCGCCCGGCGTTCGGACGCCAAACAGCCCCGGTCCAATCTGCATGATAATTTCCGGGTTCCCTGCCAGGTGATAGTCGGAAAGCCCGCCTTCCCCTGTATTCATCCACGTCCCGCCAGCAATCGCAAGCCCTTTCGAAAGAGCGGTAATCGCATGTTTGCCAAGTGCGCCGTAACTCATCGCCGACTGCCCGACAAGCCCCTTCACCTTAAAGGGTTTCCTGCACGTATCCTCGCCAATAATGACAGCATCCTCATCATGGAGGTAATA
This sequence comes from Neobacillus sp. YIM B06451, assembly GCF_032667185.1. NCBI lineage: Bacteria > Bacillati > Bacillota > Bacilli > Caryophanales > Bacillaceae > Neobacillus > Neobacillus sp. YIM B06451. Next base: position 20,400 of record NZ_JAVFKJ010000026.1, read on the forward strand.
CGGGTCGACCTGCTTTTCCTCCCGATGTTCCTTTCGGGTAATCAGGCCTTCCTCATCCACTTTATAGACCATCGTATTGATTTTCCGGCTGTTGTCGATTCGCAGTTCCTCCCTCTGCAACGGGAACATGCTGTTGCGGATATAGTAGCCGCTTTTTGTAAAATCGCGTTCCGAACCGAAGCCAATCAGCCTCTCCTTGTATTTGCCCGCCTTGACGATATCCTCGAATTCCTTTCGCGGGAATGGCGTGCCTTCAAGATTGCTCTGGAACAAATACTGCCTGAGCTCGGGGCCGATGTGCTCGGTGATGTACCTGATTCTGCCGACTATCGGAAAATTCCTGAGGATGGAATGCTGCTTTTGCGTATCGTCCTTCCGGTACACGTATGCGGCTGCAGCGGCGGCCCCAAGTAAGGCGGTTCCTTTCAAAATAGCTGGAAGGATCTTTCTCATCTCCGTCATCGTATCACCCTTCGTTCGATAATTATTTTTCATCAGCTCTATAATTCTGTCAGCGCTTGGCGAATCGGTGTTTCGCCTGACGTTACTGTGATGGTTTTGTTAAAAACATTTTCCGCATCCAGTGCCTCGACGAGCACCGAAGCGAGGTCTTCTTTCGGAATCTCCCCTTCTTCCATGGCGAAGGTTTCCGCTACTTCGACTTTCCCCTTCCCGGGCTTGTCCACAGGTTCACCCGGCCTGATGATCGTATAAGTAAGGGCTTCTTGCCTTAACAGCTCTTCCGGCATTTGTTTCGCACCGGTTGTGCCAGACCCGCTCGTGTCTGTCTCATCGTCTCTTAAAGCGCTTAGCAGTACAAAGCGCTTGACCCCGTGCTCCTTGGCTGACTTGATAGAATCAAGAACGAGCTGATGGTCGATGAGGATTGGCTTGCTCTCCCCGGTCCGGGGGCTTGCACCGCCTAAATAAATGACGGCGTGACAACCTGCGAAAGCGTTGGAAAAATCGTTCCCATCCATTCTTACAACCTCGCTCGCGCCTAGTTTCTTCAATCCTTCCTCCTGGTTTTCCGAGCCCGCCAAAGCAACTGTCTCATGCTGCTTCTCGCAAAGCAGCTTAACCACATGCTCCCCCGCCAAATCTTCCGTTCCAATCACAAGAACTCGCATCCTATTCCTCCTCCGGGTTTGATTGGGTATATGCTAGCTTGATCCTACTCCACCCTTCGTTTTCCAAACACTTATTCACCAGATGCTGTTATCCACTAAACCTTGCAGTGAAGTAATATACATTAGTTTTGATTCTTACATTGGACTTTTCCACCAATACTTGGGCGTAAACTAAAAAGAAGCAGGGACGGTTTTCTTCCTACCGATCCATGCTTCCTTATGACATGTTCCATGTAATGTTTTCCTCTCAAGGCTTTAAAAGGATAATTTAATAAGATTATTGGATTTTACGGTAAAATGTAAATGGAGAGGTGATAAGAATGAGAAGATTTATAATTGCTTCTATTGCTTATTTGACAGCAGGAATTGGTGTTTATCATACATTTTCTGGTGGTTTCGAGCTTTATGGTTTTTTCATTTTAATGACTGGTTTATTAGGTATTCTCTCTGATATTTTTATAAAAAGTTGAATACAGAATGAGTTTTTATTTTTTCTAAACAAACGGTTATCTTGATCCTGGAAGTCTTAACGCACCCTTATGTTGAATTCCTTCTTATGCTTCTTAAGGGGGATAGTTGAACAAGGATAACAACTCTAAATGCTTATTTGACTGATTTTGTTCATAGAAAGGGGCTATAAATTTGGCTACTATTAGATCGTATCAGAAAGAAACTATAAAAGGTCACTCGACTGTAAGTGACCTAAATATAAAATCTAAAGGACTATTTGAATTTTTGAGGTTTCTTAACTTTCATTGAAGCAACTTCTCCGCAATTCGTACAAATAGTCAAAATTAGTGGTGAACTTGAAAAATGAAGCATATCGAGCTTAATGGGTTTTACATTTGCCATAGATCCGCCTAATTCACCTTGTGTAAAGGAATCATTACCACAAGCCTTACAAACTAATTTGCTGTTTTCCATATTATCGCCTTTTATGTAATTTTATGTAATTCTATCATAAACAGGCCGGAACGTCTTCACACACTATAGCTAACTAATGAACAATACGGTTCTATTGTGTAATGTAGGATTACTTGCTAAAGGAGCGGGTGCGTTGATCCAAGAAGGATTAAGGCATCTTATTGTTAAAATCCCTATTGAACAAACAGGGCAGTTTAGTGGAGGAAATGATGTGGATTTGTAATAATAAAGTGATTAAATTTCATTAATGAAAAAATCATAGAAGCAGGTGTAAATGCATTATGAAAAATCAAAATAAGGGATTGTTAGTTTCTCAACTACTTATTTCAGTGAGTATCCTACTAATATCCATAACTCAAATGGAAAATTGGGTATCTTTCTCCTTATTTAGAAAATCGGTAACAATTTTACTGATGATATTAGGGATAGCAAATTTATTTCTTTTTATTGTATCGTTCTTTAAATGGAGGTATTCAAGGAAAGAGTCATAAGCAGAAAATTTTAATAGTGGAACATTCTTCGAAAATGTTCCACTTTAATACATTATTCAAGTAACGGGTGCGTTGATCCAGGAAGGATTAAGGCACTTTTTTGTTGAATTTCTTATTAAACCAACGGGGCAGGAATGTTCAAGAAAAACATAAAATATATAAGAAAACGAGACTACCTGAAAAGAGATGGTGATTGTATTGCAATGGAGTAAAACGAAATCTACATTAGAAAGTTTTTTATGTGACAAATTAAAAGGA
>NZ_JAVFKJ010000027.1:0-14240 GCF_032667185.1 Neobacillus sp. YIM B06451
TTAAGAGGAATTATTGCCTGGATTATCGAAATATAGACTTATTAAGCTAAAGGGCAGGTTACTTGAAGAAGTAGAAGTGGAGTGAACATATAAATAACAATTGGAGTGGAGGGCTTAAAAGTAGGTATGTTTAAAATACAGGTTAATGGTAAGTTTATAGAAATTCAAGAGAATCAAAGTTATTTTATTGAAGTAGAAGATAGGACATTTAAAGGTATCATCGTTGAAAATATGGTTTTTGTATATGACAATCGTGTTTTCTTCTACATTCTCACGGATGAAGACAACGAAGAATATCAAATAGTGGAAGATGAAATTGTCAGTATTAAAAGACTTTAAAATATACTCTTTTATTAAACAAAAGGGTGCGATGTTCCTTGAAGGACTTCCGCCCTTTTTTGTTGAATTCCTTATTGAACAAACGGGGCAGGTTTGTTTAACAACCAACATCAAAAAGGGTGAGGAAAATGCCATCAGATAACAGAAGAATGATGGACAATGCGTTGAAAAAAGTAGTTATCCCTATACTAAGGGGCCAAGGATTTAAAGGTTCGTTCCCCCATTTAAGACGAGTAAATAACAATCATATAGATTTAATAACTTTCCAATTTAATAAATGGGGCGAATCTTTTGTAGTGGAATTAGCTGTTTCCCCGTTAGACGGTATTACAGAGCCTTGGGGTGAACACATTCCACCAAACAAAATAACAGCTCACCATATTAATAAAAGATTTAGATTAGGAGCAAAATCTGAAGAAGAAGATGGAATATGGTTTAATTTTGAAAAAGCAAAAGCAGAGGGTGACTATAACCAAGTTGCATTAAGGGTTTTGAATTTACTCAACACATCGGATTCTTTTTGGATTTCGAAGTTATTTAAATAAAAGCCTTCTTGTGCTAACGGGCAGGTTTGTTCAATAAGAAATCACATAAGGAACGGGTATTTTAGTGTAATATAAGATTAAACATTATTAATGTTCAAATAAAAAAGTTATGCAAAAAATCGAGGTGTTGCACATTAGTAGTATTATGTTCAACAGCAAGATAATTATAGACTGGTAATTGTTTATTATACTCATAAATGGGAATTTGTAGGGAGGAATAAATATGTTTGGTAAAAAAACGAAGTATAGTAAAAAATGGTTTGAGAATGTGTCGGACGAAGAGTTTTATGCCGAGCGAGAACCAGTACGGCAAGCATTTTGTAGAGGAGACGAACGTGCAGAAGGATTGTTGAATCGATTTAACAACGAGGAGATTCGCCGTATGAATGAAAAATATGAAAAGGAGCATCCTGACGCAAAACCAAGACATCGTGAGCATGGGTGGTATTTGCCAAATGATGATGACTAACTTAAATTCAATAGGGATGCATTGATGGAAAAGAAACTACGTTCGCATGAAAGATAAATTCCAATTTGTAGTGTAACTATTGGGAATAATTCTTATGTTATGATATAGTGTCTAATTCACTTCAAAAATGAGTTTGTGAAACATTATTCTTAAACTATAGGGTGCATTGATCCAGGAGGATTAAGCCCCTTTTTTTGAATTCTTTATTAAACAAACGGGGCAGTTTAGTAACAGACGATTTATATGCGGAACATCATTATTTTGTGGTTTTTTAAGGGGGATTCTATGTATCCAAGGGCAAACACTTTAGGGATAATTATTAACAATAAAAAAATTCTTTTGGAAGAACAAGAGGGAGTACATTCAAAGGGAATAGGTACATATTATCGCCCCATTGGTGGGACAATTGAATTTGGTGAGAAGTCCAGCGAAACTATTATAAGAGAATACAGGGAAGAAATAGCAGTGGACATAGTGGTAAAACGCTATATTGCCTGTTTAGAAAACATCTTTAGGATAGAAGGAAGTATAGGTCACGAAATAACTCAGATTTACTTGGTGGAATTTATTGACCAAAATCTATATGAAAAGGAAAGTTTTAGAGTTGTAGAAGGAAGTAAAACAACATTCACCAAATGGATTTCCTTAGAAGAAATTATTGATGGAAAGAAGATACTGTACCCCAATGGTCTCACAGAATTATTACAGAAGAATATATAGATTTCTTCTTCAACTAACGGGTGCGTAGATCCAGAAAGGATTACGGCCCTTTTTTGTTGAATTCCTTATTAAACAAAAGGGGCAGGATAGCTTAACAAGGATTATCTTTAATATGAGGTGCGAAAAATGAAAATTGAATTCTATAATTTAGGCTCAGTAAGTGATATAGAATTAAAATTTGCTGTAATAAGTGCCATTTATCAGGGGAAATGGCTTTATGTTAAACATAAGGACCGAGACTCTTGGGAAATCCCTGGTGGACATAGAGAACCTGGTGAAATGATTAATGAAACGGCTAAAAGAGAGTTATTTGAAGAAACTGGATGCAAAGATGTGGAGTTATTTCCCATTTGCGACTATTCAATGGATGATTCCAATAATAAAATTTTTGGGAGGTTATTCTTTGCAAGAATAAAGAAAATNTGGTGGACATAGAGAACCTGGTGAAATGATTAATGAAACGGCTAAAAGAGAGTTATTTGAAGAAACTGGATGCAAAGATGTGGAGTTATTTCCCATTTGCGACTATTCAATGGATGATTCCAATAATAAAATTTTTGGGAGGTTATTCTTTGCAAGAATAAAGAAAATTGGTCAATTGCCAGTATCGGAAATTGATGAAGTAAAACTATTTGAAAACCTCCCTTTAAGCCTTACATATTTAGAGATTCAACCTAAATTATTTGAAAAGACACTTGCTTTTATTGAAGATCACGAAGGTCTACACTTAAAGTAACGGGTGCGTTGATCCTGGAAGGATTAACCGCCCTTTTTGTTGAATTGCTTATTAAGCAAACGGGGCAGTATAGTTGAAGAAGCAATTTGTAGAAGACAAGACTTCTTAACGGGTGTTGTCTTTTTTTATATAATATTTTTTTGATACCGAACTAACTTAGTAGTTAAGGTGTATATAAAGTGAAAGAATAAATAAAGGGGGAGGATTTATTTGGAGGTTAAATTAACAAAAGAATTGAAGCGTCAATTATTTAACGATTATAAAACGTATATATATCGAACGGCTCTTCTTTTAACTCATTCAAAGCCCTTAGCGGATGATGTTGTTCAAGAAACATTTATTCGGGTTTTTAACAAGTACCATACTTACAATAATGAAAAACCAATTAAACCTTGGATTTATAAAATTACTATTAATGTAGTTAGAAATATTCTTCGGAAACAAAAGTGGTTGTCATATGTAGGACAAATGCCAGAAGAAAAGAACTTTGAATCACCTGAAGATAAATATTATGAAAATGAGGTAAAATCGGAACTTCGAAAAGAAATCAATAAATTAAGTTTAAAAAGTCGTGAAGTGATTATCCTTCACTTTTATAACCAGTTCACCTTAAAAGAAGTTTCGGATATTTTGGATATTCCTTTAGGTACTTGTAAGTCAAGATTGAATACAGGTTTAAAAGGTTTACGAAAGCAATTGAATGGTAATGATTTGTTTCAAACTTATATGAGGAGTGATAGCATTGAAACAATTTGAAAAGATGATTAGTCAGGGTTTACAAGAATTGGTACATGATAATTATACAAGTGTTACTTTTGAACAAATTGAAAAGAAATTGCATAGATCGCGGATAAATACTCATATCAATAAATCTTTTAGAGTTTTACCATACATTGCAATGTTTACTTGCCTTGCTATCTTTGCACTACTTGGAGTAAATGACATTAATTTTAGTTCAATCAAATCAATTCCTAACGGAAGTACGGAGGGAACTTCTCAACTTAACACTTCAGTTAATCACCCAGTTAAATTAATCTCAAAAGACAACAATTTAAATCAATGGGATATAACAATTACCCCTTATTTAAAAAATAACAAAATGGTTTGTGACATAGTTATCAAAAACATTAGTAACGTTGATGCTGAAAAGGTGTCTTTTAAAATAGGTAGGGACTCTGGTAATGTGAACCTTGTTAATTCCGATGCCCAGTTTGGGTTAAAAGCATATTCTTTAAATGAAAATGATAACATCATTGTATCCTTAAATTGGTTTGAAAATGGAAAGGAAATTACAGGTAAGGCGATATATACTGTCGAATAGTTTTGATTGTGTGTTGAGGGATTTAACAGTGTGCCATTTGTTCAAGATGGTAAATCCTTTCTAATTCTTCAACAATAAAAGTGAGGGTCGTTTTATATTCAATAGAAAAAGGAAGAACAAGATGGTTAAACTGAGTTTGTAATGTAATCAAACAAACGGGTGCGATGATCCAGGAAGGATTTCCGCCCTTTTTTGTTGAATTCCTTATTGAACAAACGGGGCAGAAGAGTTTAAGAAGAGTAAAGGGGGATATTATTGAGTTCAAACACGAAATTACCTTTAACTGGTGATGAAAAATTAAAACTTAGAAGAGCAAAAATAAAAATGAGTGAAATTCATCACTTTGAAGTAGAAAAAATAGCCCAGTTTCTTAATGTTACCGTAGAAAAGGCTAGAATATTAAAGGGATTAGCTGAATTTCAATCTATACCTTCAATTGGTTTTAAATTAGCTGAGAATCTGGTTTTTGATTTGAATATTTTCTCATTATCTGAAATCAAAGATAAAAATGGTGCTGAACTTTTTAATCAATTAGAAAAAAAGTTAGGTGTGTTGACAGATAGTTGTGTTGAAGACCAATTTCGTTGTGTTGTTTACTATGCGAACAATCCCAAGAGTAGTAAACAATGGTTTGATTTCACTGAAGAAAGAAAAGCATATCGAGAAAAAGTAGGCTTTCCAAAAGATAGACCTATAAAGGCTGGGTATGAATAAAAAAATTAATATAACAGGATTACTTCTTATTTCATAAACAGGTGCGTTGATCCAGGGAGGATTAGCCGCCTTTTTTGTTGAATTCCTTCTTAAGCAAACGGAGGTTTGTTGAAGAAGAATAAGCTATAATTTATATATTACTTAATAGAAAGAGGTTCCTTATGCACGAAAACATTCAGGAATTAACATCACAAGAACAATGGATTGAGGCATTTCCAGTTCTAAATCAGCTTCGGACTGATTTAACCGAAGAATCCTATTTGGAGTTACTTCAGGAAATGCAGAAAGATGGTTACAAGTTATTCGCTCTATATAATAATAATAGAATTGTTTCAGTGGCTGGGTTAAGTTGGAGAGTGAACTTCTATAATAAGAGACACATTTTTATCTTTGATTTAGTAACAGACATAGAATATCGATCATTTGGATACGGTGAGAAATTACTATTATATATACATAGTTGGGCAAAAGAGCAAGGAGCAGAGTATGTTGCATTGGAATCTGGACTTCAACGAATTAATGCTCATCGATTTTACGAAGAAAAATTAGACTATGATAAATGGTGTTATTCATTCAGAAAACCACTTTAGCGACAAATCTAAAAGAGTGTTGATCCAGGAAGGATTTACACTCTTTTTTGTTGAACTTCTTGTACTAAAGGGCAGTTTAGTTGAAGAAGAATGTGTACTAAACAAGAAGCAAACCAGAAAGGCTTGAAAGACAAAAGTTATAAGGGTACTGACTCTCCCAACGTATTTATTAATCTTTTTAAAGGTGTTAATCTCAGGAGGATTAACGCCATTTTTTTTCGAAGATAATGTCGTTGGAAGCGTGCTTACTAAAAAACCAACTAAGAGCTATGGTTGGGTTTAATTTACATTTAGCTTGAATTTCAATAAATAATAGGGAAGAGCAAAAATAAAATGTCACATAATGAGGTAATTGACTGTCATACATAGTGAAATCATAAAGTGGGGGTGAAAAAAGTGTATACAAATATTACCTATTTTAAAGTAGCAGAGTCAGATGAAGTTTGGATTGAGGAGTTATTAAATAAATATCATCGAAAAATCTTTTTGTATTGTTATAACATTTTAAGGAATATTCACGATGCAGAAGATGCTACGCAGGAAGTTTTTTTAAGAGCTTTTAAAAGTAGTAGTAAGGATAAAATTACTAATAGTAACGCTTGGTTATATAAAATAGCTTACAATCATTGCTTAAATAAGCTAAGACGGAAATCAATTGTTACATTTCTCCCATTTTACGAAAGTGACAAAATGGCAGTCGTAAATATTGAGAATGATGACTTTGAGTTAGATTTTATTATGTCAAAATTAAAGCCGAAGGAGAGAGCACTTATTGTTTTAAGGATTATTGAAGATAAAGACTATACAGAAATAGCATCTATTCTTGGTATAAGTCAGCAGACGGCAAGAAAAAGGTTTGAGCGAGTTAAAGAGAAAATACAAAAAGTTATAGAAAGGAGTAATACTGATGGAGAATAAAATCAAAAACTACGACGAATTTAAAGACCGATTAAAAAGCCATAAAATCCCGACCGTTCACTACAATGATTCCTTTCAAAGAATAATAATGGAACCTAATAAAGTAGTAAAACCGATTTATTTTAGAACCGCCTTTATTACAGTTTTTCTTTCTGTATTTTTAACTGTATCAGTAGCCGCGATGCAACTTACAGGATTTGGATTATTTAATTCGAATGGAGAAAAAATATATGAAGTCTTGCCAATGGAAACAGATAAAAAGTTTACTGAAAATATGTTAAAGTACGACCTTATCCTAGAAAAAATTAGGAAAGGAATCCCAGAAGGAGAGTTTGTCTATTTTCTCCCTGTTGATGCATATGAGGAATTAGGGCTCACAACACTATTAACACTGTCTAATGGTACCCCAATAAATAACATGTCGGATGTACCAGGTGAAATGGAATCTCTAAGTCTACACGGCAGCTTATTAAATAAATACAATTTTTCAGAAGGTACTATCTACTATGAAAGTCCAGAAGCTGAAACAGAATCCATTGCAGAGGCATTGTATAAGGAAGCTAAAAAGAATGACTTGGAGTATATCATACAGGAAGGTACTCTATCTTCAAATATAAACTTTGTTGAACTTAAATATAAAATTAATGAAAGAGATTTTGGCGGAGTAACAATTCGTTTAAATCCAACTATTGAAACAATGTATACTTCTGAAAACCTAGAAGAATATATTAAGATAACTGAGCGTGGAACTGATTTTCTATATAATAAGGAAAAACAAAGGGTATTATTCGTTGTAGAAGGCAACCCTCAAAAAATCCTTGTAGAAGTATCTATGGAGTTAATAGATGATAATTTTGATGTGAAGAAGGAATTATTACCAATAGCACTTAGCCTGTTAAAATAAATGTTGAACTAACTAACGAAGGCTTCTATTCACAAAGGGATTTAAGCCTTTTTTATTAATCCCTTATTGTGCTAACGGGTGCTTATGTTGAATAAAGATTATTAAAGTGCTTTTCAAAATTGCCGTCATATAATGGCGGCTTTTTTTATTTTGTGCGGAAGCATGTACAAGGAAAAGAGCGCCGGAACAATGATAATAAAAGCTACTTATTTCTTGGTAAAAATCCGGTCATATTCCAAAACTTTGACCTTATTTGACAAAATAGTTATTATATAAATAAGGAACTAATTGTCAAATGATTCAGTTTGGATTGAATATTCGAATATGGGTGATTAAATTGACTAACGCAGTTAGCGCAAGGATTAAGGGCGATGATTATCAAGCATATATGTTTTGGATTAAAGCATGTCAGCTTTTAACCCACGATTCAAACATTGATAAAATTATCTATGAGGATGACAAAGCGAAAGCATGGGATGACGTGGTAGTCCATTATGAAGCTCCTGAAATAGACGCATACGGTGATTCGGTTTATACAGATTACCATCAAATTAAATATCATGTTACACACGGCGGCTCTATTGGATGGGAGAACCTACTGGATCCAAAATTCATTAATGCGACTTCGGTTTCTTTCCTCCAGAGGTTGCATGCAGCTCAAAAACAATTGGCTCCTGAGGGTAAGGGCTGTCGCTTTAATTTGGTTTCACCTTGGCAAATCCATCCGGATGACCCACTAGCTAAAATCGTTATTACCCAAGAAGGTGAGCTCCAATGGGATAAGTTTGCCCCAGGAGGTGACAGAAGCCAAATGGGGAGAATCAGAAAAGCCATGAGAGAGCATCTAGGGCTAAACAACGATGACGAGCTCAAGGTTGTTTTACGCCCTTTACGAATAGTGCATAATTCCGATAACGTCAAACAGATTAACGAACTCCTTAATGCAAATTTAAAGGCTGCAGGACTAAAACCGGTCGATACCGGTAAAATTGGGAACCCCTATATTGACCTAATAAAAGGGCTGCTCATCAAAGGCAAAAATGTTTTTACAAAAGACACACTTCTGGAAATATGTAAAAGAGAAGGCTTATGGGTAGGGAATGTAATAAATGAAAAGCCTGCAGTTCAATTAGGCATTCGAAGCTTTAGACGCGGTACCGGCAATATGGAACAAGATACAAAGCACATGCTCTGTTTATTGGAGCACTTTGAAGACAGAAACATTAAGGACAAATCATCCTGGAACGAACCGATAGTTACTAAAATCGAACAATTTATAGCATCATCAACGAAAGAACAGGTTCCATATCATCTTCATTTGGATGCTCATTATTCGATTTCATTCGCGGCTGGGTACTTTTTGGATTCAAAATCCGGGATCGAAGTTGCTCCCATACAGAAGTTTGATGGTCTTCAAGTTTGGAAGCCTGACAAAAAAGTAAAGTATGAGGACTATCCGGGATGGATATATGAAGAACATTTGAGAAATGAAGATGCAAATGAACTCGTTATTACGCTCGGAGTTCGGCATAAAACAATAGATGAAGTTAATTATTATCTCGAGCAGGTTGACCTCCCAATCAGAAGGGTGATTAATTGTACTATAGAGGGTGGACCCGGAGGAGCGGTTATTCAAAATGGGGATCACGCATGGGTGCTAGCAGATAAAATTGCGGCTTATATCAACGAGAGACCTTTCAAGGAAAGGTTTGGTCATATTCACATCTTTCCGGCTGTACCTAATGCCCTCAACTTCTTTATAGGACAATTCGCCAGAGCATTTGGACCGTGCACATTATATGAATATGATTTTGAGAAAAGGACACCTGGAGGATATGAACCTGCCATAACATTGCCGCCAAAGAAAAAAGGATAATAGGGGGAAAAGGGATGGGAAAGCTGGTAACCTATTTTAATGATTTTCTTAGAGAAATTCGATTAACAGAAAATCAGGTTGACGATTTAATCACTGGTCATACAACGCTGCGTGATCGCCTTAAAGCAGATGAAGATCTTTCAAAGATAATCGTCAGCACCTTTTTACAGGGAAGCTACAGGCGTGCCACCGCAACGCGTCCAAAGAGCGGTAAGCGGTCAGATGTCGATGTGGTCGTAGTAACAAACCTTGATAAGGAACAGTATACCCCAGAAGAAGCTCATGATTTATTCATTCCTTTTTTGGACAAGCATTATAAGGACAAATATCGTATTCAAGGGCGATCACTGGGAATTGAATTAACTTATGTGGATTTGGATTTGGTTGTAACGTCCGCTCCATCTGAAAGTCAAAAAGAATTATTGGAAGATGAAAACTTTACTACCGATTATTCCATTGAGGATTTATTTGATAATGCAATTTCTCGTTCGTTTTCCCTTTCAGAGGATGTATTGTCCAAGTCGTTGACCTTATTCGAAAAATCGGCAAACGAAGCAGTCTGGAAAACCGAGCCGTTGTATATCCCAAATAGAGAAGCGGAAAAATGGGAACCAACAGATCCATTGGCACAGATTAAATGGACATGGGATAAGAACAAAAACTGCAATAAGCATTATGTGAATGTCGTAAAAGCGTTAAAATGGTGGCGTCGAGTGGATGATCCTGATGGAAATCATCCAAAGAGTTATCCATTGGAGCATTTAATTGGTCAGTGCTGCCCGGATGGTATCGGCTCCGTTGCTGAAGGAGTAACCTTAACACTTGAAGCAATTGTTGATGACCATCCCACCAAGCCTGAAATGCCGGACCACGGGGTACCGGAACACGATGTTTTTGAACGGTTAACAGATGAAGAATATGATGCTTTTTACGAAAGAGTAAAAGAAGCAGCGAAAATAGCGCGAGAGGCATTGGATGCTGAAACTGTTTACGATAGCGCAACCGCATGGAGAAAGTTGTTTGGTAGCAAATTCCCTGAACCGCCAGAGCCTAAAGATAAAAAGAACGGCTTTACCGAACGGGAGGAAAAGACAAACATTGGAGGAAACCGGTTTGCTTAATCGGCAACAGAAAAGACCGAACCTTGAGTTGCTGACGGCCAGAAGAATGGTGGAAGGTTTAAGTGAAGTAGAGATACTAGAGGATGTAAAGTGGGACCCATTGATAAAAAAATGGGTCCTTCTTTGCAGGCTTTCACCTAATTTTCAATCAAATGGTTCCGTTCCCCTATCCACTGACTGGTATGTACATATTGAGGATTCATATCCCTGGGGGATGATTAGATTTTACCCGGCAAAAACTGATGGTTTAAAGGGCACTTTCCCACACCAGAACTACAACGGCGAAGGAAAAAAGGAAGCGCCTTGGACTACAGGGAACCTTTGCCTAGACACCAGCTACAGTAATTTAAGGCACTTAGGATTGGACTCTGAGCCATTTGATTTGCAAGAACGGTTAGTATGGCATTTTGAAAGAGCGATAAATTGGCTAATGGATGCGAACGAAGGGAACCTGGTCAATCCCGGAGATCCATTTGAACTACCAGACTTTAATAAAGGCTTAAACACAATTGCATTTTGTGAAAGTCCAGAAACCTTCTTGCAATGGCAGGATAGCAAGAAGACGTATGGACTCGCTGAATTAGTATTCTTTAAAAAAGAAGAGCCTTATGTTATGGTCCCAACAAAATTTGCAACAGTTACCGGAGAAGTAATATATAATCCAGCTTGGGGGGCAGGTATACCAGGAACCGGGTCTAATTCAGATAGTGTTTTAGCGGGTTGGGTACTGTTAAACGATGTGCCAATCATCCCCCCTTGGCAAGCGCCAATGACATGGGGCGAATTAATTGCTGTATGTAGAGAACAGGGCATTGCTTTATTGCAGTGGGTCAGTAAAATTGTTCCTATGTTACGAGATGGTAAGGCACATATTTTTCTGGTTGGCTTTCCCATTCCAGAAAGAGCTCAAGAAAACCCTAAGCAAGTGTATTGGCAACCAATATACCTACCAAAGCTTAGCAACGTAAAGAATAACCTAGCAGGTTTTCGCAGTATAGAGAAGTACAATTGGTATCGGGATACAAAAAGAATATTCGCACAGAAAAAACCGATCAACTGGTTAAATGCTGAAAATTGGCATCAACACGAGTTATTTAACAGGGGAAGGATTGACGAAGATACTAGGAAATCTTCCATACTACAATTAGGTGCCGGTGCTGTTGGATCGATGGTTGCTGAACTATTAGTGCGCGGCGGGCAAAAAGAGATAACAATCATGGATCATGATTTGTTTCAGGCAGGAAATATAGTTAGGCATACATTAACATTGAAAGAAATATGGAAGTACAAAGTTGATAGCCTGGCGGAGCGTTTAAACCAGGTTTCGCCACATAGCAAAATAAATGGGATTCGCGAGAGGTTTTCATCTCAAACTAATCTTTCAGTTAAACCCGACGACTATGATGTTATTTTGGATTGTACGGGTGAAGACGAAACCTTGTTTTACTTGGCACTACTTCAGTTTCAAGAATCCAAAACGTTCCTATCCGTTTCACTAGGGTTTGGGGCAAAACGTTTATTTGTGTTTTATTACAACGGAAAAGCGTTTAGTCATGAGGCTTATATGTCTTTAATGAGACCCTGGATTGAGAGTGAACAAAAAGAAACACGTGAAGTCGAATTTCCTCGGGAAGGACTAGGCTGCTGGCACCCGATTTTCCCGGCGAGAAGTGATGATGTCTGGTTAATGGTGGCGACTGCAATCAAGTCCGTGGAAAGAGCAATAACAACCAAAGTAAACAAGCCTACACTACTAGTCTATGAGCAACAATGGGAAGGCGATTTGTTTAAAGGGGTTACTCTGGTTAGCCAGGGGGTATATGATGGGTAAAATTCTATACCTGGATGAAAAGGAATCATTCGGAATTGAAATAGAAGAGAGCAAGATTAACGCGATTTATCACATGTGTAAAGAATCATTTCCTAAAGAAACCGGTGGAATAATAATAGGAAAGTATTCTTCAAATCTTAATCGTGCTGAAGTGAAAATTGTTACTGGTGCCCCAGTTGACTCAAAATGTGGACGAACCTGGTTTCATAGGGGAACTAAAGGGCTCCAAGAACTGTTGGATGAAGCCTGGGACAAGAAGGGTATGTATTATTTAGGTGAGTGGCACTACCACCCTGGTGGTACTCCCTCACCCAGTATTCATGATATCGTGGAAATGAATAAAATTTCAAAAAATAATGCATACCATTGCCCGGAGCCGATATTATTAATCGCAGTGGGTTCCCCAATTAACAATTGGACACTCGGTGCTTTTATCTTCACGGCTAATAAAAAGCAAATAACATTAAAACAACAAAATGAATAAGGATATATATGGGGAGGCAGCTGCATGGCAGAAATCAGGGTGGGAGTAAAAAGTTAGATAGACAGAATAAATTATAGGGCTATCTAAAGGGTTAGAAGTCGTTGCTGCTATTCAAGCATTTTTTTATTGTGCTATTTGGCAGGTTAGCTAAACAAGCAACTAGGATGAAAGGACAGTGGGGCAGATTACCCTTACATTGATTTAAGAAGCGAGATATTGTCAAGATTATTGAGCTACGAGGAGTTTAAACTAAGAGTAGGAGAAGAATTAATGTCATTTGAAGATAAATATATTAATTTTCGTTGTGAACTAAGCTTTGAGAATCCCAACTTTGAAAAAATAAAAAATACACTCATCAGTATACTTGGACAACCTGAAGAAAGGGGATTACTTCATCCTTTTTTTATTGCAAATATGGAAGGACAAGAAGAAGGAGAAGGGTTCCAGTTAAAACTAACTTCTAAAAACTTAAATAAATTGCAAAATATATGTAAGGAGCTAAATATTTCATTTGAGGAGACATTCGAACGAGATTGGTGTCACCTCCATATTGATTGCTATTTAGGATTAAATGAGGAGATAAAGAACAATAGTATATACCATGAAGGTATTGCAAACGAACACGAGGATTATTGGGAAATGTATTATGAAGATGGTTCATTAAGGGAACTTCCAGGATTAAAGGAAAACAATTTTTTAATGAGAAAAATAAGTAAAAATGACATTTCAAATCCAAACAAAGACATTCCTATCTTTTTTAAAAAATGGGTAAATGAAAATATTAAGAAAAAATAAAAAGCCACTCATTCAACCAATGCGTGCTTTGATCCAAGGAGGATTAAGGCACTTTTTTGTTGAATTCCTTATTGAACAAACAGGGCATTTAGTGGAAGAAAGGTTCCTTCTTTCGTATGTAAATATGTGGTAAAATTATTGTAGTCAGGGAGGGAATTGAAATGAAAAGAATGCCTTTTGAGCCACCAACAGATTATTATGATGAACGATTAATCAAAATCGATGAGCATATATGCTCTTTGTTAAAACAACGTAAGGACATTTCAAATAATAATCCTGGTTTTCCACCCGAAGATGTTATTTCTAACTGGGCTTTAAAGTATGATCTGTATGAGGATTACTTAAGGTCGCTATTCGGATCAATGAGAATTGACGATTTATTTAAACCTCGTATTGAACCGACTGGGTTTAGAAAACACCTATCGGTTTTAAAATCGATTGAAAAAGGGGATCGTGTATATTCCGTAACAGTTATTAGACAATATGATAATGCGAGTGTTATACAACTCCATATCGATTGGGATGGAGCAAAGGATATACCATTAGACCTTCATCACCATAATACTTTTGAATTGTATTTAGGAGAAAAATATGATTGCCGCCAAGAGCGAGCGGGAGGATCAACAGGACATTTCACATACAACTTCATTGTTTCTCCACCGTTACCTGACGATATTTCAAATATGGACCTAGTTTTTAGGGAGTATAGCGACCCCTTTAAGGAAAATCCAACAGGTCTTGAAATTGTTATGAATATAGATTAATAAGTAAACAAGTAAATAACTTATGATTCGGACGTAATTAGCCGAATCTTTTTCTTGTTCAACTAAAAGGGCAGGTTAGTTTAATAATAAAGCTATATAAAACTCCCTTTTCA
>NZ_JAVFKJ010000028.1:0-9168 GCF_032667185.1 Neobacillus sp. YIM B06451
AGCGCATCCTGATAAAATGCCACCGACCTCTCCAAATCGCTCACCCAAAACAAAAAATGATTCAACCCCTCAACTGCCAAACACTTCAACCCCCTTTTATGGTATTAGCGACACGGATGCCTGGCTGGTGCCCTACAACCATGTCAGCACTCATTCATCTTGCAAGAGTTTCTAAGCTCAGCGGATACTCGTTCAGAACACGTTCAATAAAGGTTTTCTGTTTAACCCCACACTTACTGTTCACCTATGAAGAAGGTAGAAGTCGTAAATGAAATTTCATAGCAGACTGAAGTTAGCGCTGTATCAGAAGATAGTATTTGATTATTATGACTATGAAAAATTAATGGAGCACCTAGTTCTTTTCCTAATTAACTTAAATATTCAATTATTCCATATACAAAATAGAAAAAATACCTCACTTAACCCCGTACATTTAAAGAGGTTGTGATTTTGTTAATTTAGATAATATATCCTCGAAAAATGGAAAATTTGGTTAGGTTGGAATGGCGAAATGTGTAATAATGGAAATGAATCCGACTTTAGTAAAGAGGGGGGATATTAAATTGGGGATCCTGATTAAAGAGATACGTATTAGAAATTTTAGATCCTATAAGTCAGCTGACATAATTTTATCTAACAATTGTGTATTGATAGGAGCAAATAATGTCGGTAAGACTACCTTATTACAAGCTATCCAAGTTGCTTTTTTAAGAGGGGTTAGAATTAGCGAGGAAGATATTTATCTAGAAACAAATGAGGTTTTACCTAAAAGTAGAAAAGCCATCATTGACGTGTTAATTGTACCCAGTAAGAAAAGCGAAGAGGGATATTATGAGTTTGATGAGAATTGGTTTGAACATATAGGCGAGTTAAGAAGTGAGGATACAGTTACCTTAGATCAATTTTTTGCTTTGAGAGCTATAATTTCTTATAACCCGTTAAAAGGTGAATATGATATTGAGAAAAAAGCACTAATAGATTGGCCAGCCAGTGAAGCCGTAGAAACTTATTCTCAATATAAGAAAAATCGAATTACTGACAAGTTTTTACAGGCATTACCGGTATTCTATATGGATGCTAAAAGAGATATATCAGTTGAAATGAAAGATAGGGGGTCATATTGGGGCAGATTAGTTAGGGATGTTGGATTAGATGATGAGGATATTGAGAAAATAGAAACTACCTTAGATACTATAAATAATGAAATTATTCATAAAAGTCCAATTTTGAAACATTTGACTGATAATCTAAGTAAAATTTCAAGAACCGTAAACAAGCGAGATTCTAGTATAAAAATTAATCCGGTATCTAGGAAAATCAGAGACTTAAATAGAGGAATAGATCTCACTTTTCAAGATGAACACTCTGAACGGTTTCCTATATCAAACCATGGCATGGGGACAAGAAGCTGGATTACTTTTCTAACAGTAGTAGCATATATTTCATGGAGAATTGAAAAGATGAGAGAAGAAGAAATTCCTTATCATCCAATATTATTATTAGAAGAACCGGAAGCACATTTACATCCCCAAGCACAGAGGAAAATATTCCAACAGATAAATGATTTATCTGGACAAAAAATAGTCAGTACTCATTCTCCTATGATAGTGGGTCAAGTTGATATAAATGATATAAGACATATATCTAAACTCGATGGGAGATCAAGTGTAAATTTTATTAATACTGCTAATTTAAATGATGTGGATTTAAGGAAAATTAAATTTGAAATTCTTAAATCAAGAGGAGATTTACTTTTTGCCAATGCTATTCTATTGTGTGAAGGAGAAACAGAGGAGCAGGCAATACCAATCTTTTTTAAAGAATACTTCAACTGTGAAGCATTTGAGGCAGGCATCAATATAATTAGTGTAGGAGGTTCTGGTAAATATAAACCCTTTTTAAGAATTGCGAAGGATTTAAATATTAAAGTATATATATTTAGCGATGGAGAAGCCAAAACTATTAAAGAAGTAAATAAGTTCGTAAAACAAGTTTACGGAGAAGAAAAGGTAGAGGATGTTTTAAATGGCATTAAGTTTTTGCCGAATGAGAATGATTTCGAAAAGTATTTGATTTCCTCAGGGTATGCCGAAGAAGTTTCTATAGCAATGACTGAAATATTGGGAGATGGCTTTTTAGAACGATATATTTCATTAAAAGATCAAACATCTAATGGTACAAGACCAACTAGAGAAAAGTGTGGAACTTGTAATCAATTTATATACGAAAAATCATTTAGGGATTATAGTAATGATGATGGTAGATTACAGGCTTTACTTGATTGCATACATGATAATAAAACTGCCTACTCCTCCATCATTGCTGATATTATAATAAATAATCGTGAAACAGGAAAAATCCCTCCAATGATAGAAAATTTATTTATCGCAATTAATAATGATTTTAAAATCTTTTCTCAAGAAGAACAGGCGGTGAGTATTTAATGGCCTTCCCATTAACTGATAATCAGTTGAAAATTGTAAACCATATTGACGGTCCGCTCCTCGTTATTGCTGGTCCTGGTAGTGGTAAAACGAGAGTTCTTACAGAAAGAATCACAAACCTATTAAACTTAGGAAAAAAGAGAATACTTGCATTAACATTTAGTAACAAAGCTGCTGAAGAAATATCTGAGCGAGTTAAACAAAACATAGATGAAGAATTGCACGATAACGTACTTGTAGGGACAATTCATAGCTTTTGTCTTGATGTAGTTATGAATAGAGGGAATTTAATAGGTTTGCCAAATGGTTTGGTTATATTTGAATCAGATGTTGATAAATTAGAAATCATGAAAAGGGTAGCAAATGAAATAACAGAATTAAGAAATGGAACATTAAATTCAAGTGGGAAAAGCAATATGTTAAAAAGCTATTTAAAACAAATAAGTGAGTACAAACAAAATTTTGTTACTCCCGAAATCTTATTAGATTCTAATAACGATAATGAAGTAGAATTTGCAAAGATTTATGAAGCATATAATAATATGATGTTATCTCAAAGGGCACTCGATTTCGATGATATTCTTTTTTATGCATATAGAATTTTTATTGAAAGACCACAAATCGCTAAATCCTATACTAGGCTTTATAAGTATATTTTTGTAGATGAAGCACAAGATTTAAATGAAGCACAATATAAAGTGATAACAGCGCTATGTAGCGAATTTGGAAATATTATGATGGTTGGAGATCCGGCACAATCAATTTATGGATTTAATGGATCGAATAGTGACTTTATGACAAATCATTTTAAAAGAGACTATAAACCAACGGAATTCAAATTAGTTGAAAATTTCCGTTCTACTAGAAAAATCATTGAGGCTGCAAAAAAAATCCAAAACAATGTTGATAGTAGTGCAGTTTATCCTCTAGAGGGTGAATTAACAGTTTGCAAATTCCATAATGAAACGGAAGAGGCATTGTGGGTTTTAAATAAAATCAAAAACCTAATGGCTGAAGGTAGTAAATGGGTTGAAAATAGCATTAGTTATGAAAATATCGCTATAATAGCTAGAAATAGGTATGTTCTGTCGAAAGTCCAAGAGACTTTAATAGCCAATAATATTCCTATTAATCATGGAGCTTCTTCTAGGAATATTGAAAGTGAATCAATAGCAATCAAAATATTCGAAGCTGGTTTAAGGGTTATTATTAATCAATATGATAATGTGCATTTTAATCAAATTTTAGGATTAATTAAGTATAAAATAAAAATGAATGCTTCAAGCGATTTGAATTATTTAGAAATGTTAATGGAATTAGACAATAGTAACATGGATTCAGCATATATATATATATTCAATACTGTAAAAAAAGCATGGAAAGTTTTATTGGAAGATGAAGAACATTTTTCAAAAGCTTTAAATGTTATTACGCTACATTTGGTTAAAAACGAAATTAATGATGAAGAAATAGATGAAAATGAACAGTATTTAATTCAAAAAGACATTGCGATGTGGAGAGAGCATTGGCAGAAATATTGCAGTCAATCTGTAACAGGGCAAAGGACTTTATCCCATTTTAGAAATCAAGTATCTCTTGGTAAGACACAATCACATAATAATTCAGGTATATCATTGTTAACAGTCCATATGTCAAAAGGTCTAGAATATGATATCGTATTCTTAATAGGACTAAATGAAGGTACTTTTCCTGACTACAGAGCTAAAAGTCACAAAGAACTTAAAGAGGAATTCAATAATATGTTCGTTGCGTTAACAAGGGCAAGAAGAGTATGCTATATAACATATCCTACATCTAAAATTATGCCTTGGGGGGATTCAAAGTATCAGTATCCCTCTACTTTTCTAAGTAAAATGGGATTTATATAGTTGTAGGGGGATGTTTCTGCTAAATAACTTTCCGATTAACCTTAGTGTTAAAATTGTTATTGTTAGATTTGGGTAATGAAATCCTGGTATATAATGGAGTGACGGGCGCCAATCAAATTTGATTGGCGCTATCTTGATTGTCAGAATAGATTATTAAAACTCCATATGCCCCTTATCCTCCCGATAATACGCCAGCCGGTCCTCCAGCGTCCCCGTATGGACCTCAAACTTATGACCATCCTTATCCACGAAATACACCGACCACTTATCCCGCTCATCCCGCTCCCTCTCAGGAAGAATCTCCACCCTCAGCCGCTTCAGCCGCTCAACCATCCCATCAAACTCCGCCTCATTCACCGAAAACGCCACATGCTTATACGACGCCCAAATCTCATTCCGACGCACTTTCTTCTCCACATTAGCGCCAGCCACATCCCCGCCAAATCGAAATACGAAGTACTCCGCCCCTTCACCGCACAGTGTAGTATTAAACTCTAAATAAATTTCCAAGATTATAATTAAAATGATATTACCATTAGCATATAAATTGGTATAATATTTAGATAAGCTTGGTGCAGGGCGGGGATAGAGTGAGTTATTTTTTATTAGTTTCATGTGTAATTCTCGTAATTTTTCTAACATTTTTGATTATTTTGGAAGTCAATTTAGGTGTTAATTTAAAGCTTTCAGATTTAGGGATATGGGGTTTTACACTATTAGGAGTACTCTTGCTATTTACCGCAGGAATAATGCCTTTTCTCGTTAAAATTTATTATGATGGTAGAATTCAAAATTACGAGAATTTAACACAACTAGGGCCTATTGGAGATTTTATTGGGGGCACAACAGTAGCATTCCTAACTGCAGCAAGCGTAGCTTTATTATTAGCAACAATTATAATGCAACGTAAAGAAATAAAAATAAGCCAACAGAGTATAGAAGAATTGGTTAAGCAAACTGAAGCATCTGTAAAACAAGCAGAAGAAGCGAGGAAAGAAACTCAGATAACTAATGATACAATGAAAAAACAGCAATTTGAAACAACTTTTTTTAATATGCTTAATTTACTGCAGCAAATAGTTAATAATATGAGGGAAACGAAATATAGTTCTTTTTATGGTACTACATTTGATTATACCGGTAGAGAAGTATTTAAAAGAATCAAAGAGGCTTATGACAAAATATTAGATTCTAATCCCCATGGTAAGTATATAAATCAATCTGAACTTGATGAAATGTTTAAAGGATTTCTAGACAAATACAGTAATGAAATTGGTCATTACATGCGGTTTAACTATAGAATTGTAAAATTCATAGTAGATAATGTAGCAAATGACCATAATGAACAAAAAAACATTTATAAAGAGACAGGGCGAGACACCATAATAGGAGACAGAAGGTATTATTTTGGAATGCTACGTGCTCAATGGTCCACTTCAGAATTGGAATTAATTCTTATAAACTCTCTATATGGAAAACATTATAAATTCAAGAATTTAATTTTGAAATATGATGTCTTAGATATAGAGGAAAGAGATAACAAAACAGAAATGTTTAAGCTTAAAGAAAGCAGGGAAAATCTCCAAGTTTACAAAGAGCTAATTGAAGTTAAAAAATAAAATCTGTAATAAAACATAAGACACTAGCCGAAAAGCGTAGTGTCTTTTCATCTTTGGAGAAGGTATCCAAGTCATGATAAGCAGAGGAGGTTTGTTAATCATAAATAAAGGAAAATAATTAATTCTCGAAATGAATTCGTTTTTATAAATTAAACTCCATATACCCCTTACTCTCCGGTAATACCCTGATCGATATCCACCACCAGATTCTTCAGCCTCTAAACCAATCCCATCAAACTCCGGCCTCATTCCCACCAAATTAAAATACGCTGTACTCCGCCCCATCAAGAGCTTCGCCCTCACCGCATTCCATCAAAATGCGATCGACCGCTCAAAACCATAAAGTAAATGAAAATATTAATCTGTTTTTTGATGTCTTACGTATCTGTCCAAATGGGGGGGAATGTGGTACTTTATGGATTGGGGGTTAAAATTGTAAAAAGAGAGGTTGATTATTGGTAGAAGTAAGACAAAGGAAAAGAACCTGACTCTCTATTTTATATAATATTTATAGTGCCTGGTATGGCATTTAATTTGAGTACTATTTAATAGAGCTATTTTCTACCAAAGGCTATACTGCCAAATTGACAAAAACCAGTGGTGAATTCGGAGCTGATTTGGTTTTAAGCAAAATGAAATAATAATTGTAATAAAGGCAAAGAGTTATAGTAAAAATGATGGCGTAAAGACGGTCTAAGAAAAAAAGCTGCACAATCAAATTACAACGCAGGGTAGGCTTGGGTAATTATGAATAGTTATTTTACAAAAGCGGCAATTGAATTGGCCAAGTCTAATTCTGTTAAGTTTATTGATAGAGATCAACATATTGAAAAAATTCTTTATTTGAAGAAGGCCGGATAATTGTACTGATAGGTATTAGCGAAGACTTCAATTTTTGCTAAATGTGGTTGATTGCCTGCTCTATCTTATTCTATTGGGACGTTAGATAACTTTTCGTTTATAGATAATTTATCTTTCGTTTGTATATTGTAAAGTAATAATTATTAAAGAAAAACAATATTAATTCAATAAAATTTGAGAGTGGGAATATAGGTATGGTGCAAGATATTAAAATATCTTTAGTGGCGAAAAAATTAGTTTTTAGAGACCATTTTCCGGAAGAAAATGAAATAATTAAAGAATGGCAATTTCAATCCGGAAGTGTTGTGAAAAAAGACCTTCAGGAACTCTTTTACATTGCGGTTTCAAAGGAAGTTGGTTGGAGCACTTTTGATATGACAACTACATCAAAAAGTATTACCGTTTCACTTATACCTATATTTTTCACGGATTCTATTAATGAAGATGTTTCCGATGCAGATAGAGATATTCTTAACAATATCATTAATCAAGTGAATAGTTACGTAATAAAACACAGTAAAACAGAACAGGCTTCAGTGAAACCGAAACAACCACATATTGACTCTCAGGCTTTAATATATCGTGTTCCTGGTCAAGGGGGTAGTTTTGAATTTGAAAATTTCATCAAAAACCTAACGAAAAATAACATTTCATTTTATATTGAGTACGAACATTCGAATATTGCAGAGCAAGGTGCTAGTGGGGGATTTTATGAAGTTATTTTATTTATTAAAGATACTATTACGTCGGGTGTTGTATATGACTTACTTAAAAAAGTTCCTGGTATGGAACAAATAAACTTAAAGAGAGATCGATTCGAAATTTTAAAAATGAAAACCGCCAATTTCTTAAATACCCAACCCTCAAATCTTGAAGTTGTTGAATTGGAAGAGGTCAATGGATCTCTAAGTATGTCTGTTATTTTTAACCGAATAAAGTACAACTTTACTTTTAATAAGAAGAATGAAATTATCAATTTTAAAAAGCAATGTTAGTTGTGGATGATAAATAGAAAAATTGTTATTTGTAGAAAATCCCTCTATTCCATCCGGCATGGCGAGCTTGTCGCGGAAACTAAACCGAGTGAACAAAAAATAAAGATTGGTGAAACCATAGAGAGCTTTACAGTTATTATAAGTTAATTTTGTAGGTCAGTTTCCTGTACTTACGTGTAAGTAAGCTGGCCTTTTTAATAAATCTCCATATACCCCTAACCGATTTAATATTCTAGCGATTAAAAGTTATTAATGTACGCTTATTGGCTGAGGTTGATGTTCAATTAGATTTCCACCAGGAGTTATTAGTCATAATAGAGGATTGTGCCAACTGCCCTAAAGGTAAGTATTTCATAAAAACTATGAAATGCTAATTAGATCGGTAATCAAATCAGGTATAAAGACTTTTAATAGATGGTCACTTTCCATTAAGGTTGAGCATCTTTTTTCAAGGAATACTCAAGTAGATTCTCCACGGACCAGTAAGGGGAAAATATTATTTAATTCTAGTTAGAAGGTAGGCTCGACTATGCAGAGGATGACCCATTTAATAATGAGTTTATTATTCCTTATAACTTTTGCTGTAAAATATAATTTTAAAGAGGTTGGACCGTCCAATATTTTATCATTACTTATTGCTCTAATTGGTATTCTTTTAATCATAAATATATTTATTTGGTTTATTTATATTGTGATAGATAAATTTTTTTATTGGCATGACAAAAGGAAACAAAGGAATTATTCTCTAATGGAATGGTTAGGGGATACAAATGTAAATGTTAATTTATATGAAGAACTTACTAAAATAAAAGATTTTAACCGAGAAGCATTTAATCATAATTATCAAATTGTAAAACAAAAGATAAAAGAACAATTTAGTACAATTAAAGATTTAAAGGGGTTTAAACATTATCTTGAATTAAGAATTAATAGCCAAAAGTATATTTCTATTTTAAACTCAACCCAAGCAATTTTGATTGCCATTATTATTCCAACCATACTAGCCTTATTAAATTTTAAAGAAATCTCATCCATTACCTCTTCTATTAACATAGTGCTATTTTTTATTTTTTGGACCATTTTACTTAGTGCAATAGATTTTTTTGCAAGACAAATGGATTTAGTGAAAGTTTTACTTAGGCTGGTTAACGAGTGTATAGAAGAAAAATCAAAAATACATTGAAAACATTTTTATAAAACTAGGGGGGATTAGGCACTCAATCATACGTTGAGTGCCTTTATCTTGACTGTGTGTGTTGTATTTCCTAATCCTAATCATAAAACTCCATATCCCCCTTATCTTGACGATAATACTCAAGCCGATCCTCTAGCGTCCCTGTATGGAACTCAAACTTATGCC
>NZ_JAVFKJ010000029.1:1200-4488 GCF_032667185.1 Neobacillus sp. YIM B06451
CCATTCATGTTCTATACTATGGGGCCTTAGCTCAGCTGGGAGAGCGCCTGCTTTGCACGCAGGAGGTCAGCGGTTCGATCCCGCTAGGCTCCACCAATCGTCTTTATGACGAACTTCGTTCCTTGAAAACTGGATAATGTTAAGAAGAAGTAACCAAGAAGAACCGAGTGATCGCCATTTTAGTTTTCTCTCTGGTAAACAGAGTGAAATGACCTTTTAGGTTAAGTTAGAAAGGGCGCACGGTGGATGCCTTGGCACTAGGAGCCGATGAAGGACGGGACTAACACCGATATGCTCCGGGGAGCTGTAAGTGAGCTTTGATCCGGAGATTTCCGAATGGGGAAACCCGCCATCCGTAATGGGGTGGCATCTTTACCTGAATCCATAGGGTATTGAAGGCAGACCCGGGGACCTGACACATCTCAGTACCCGGAGGAAGAGACAGCAAACGCGATTCCCCTAGTAGCGGCGAGCGAAACGGGACATAGCCCAAACCGGATGGCTTGCCTTCCGGGGTTGTAGGACACTCTACATGGAGTTACAACGGAACGGGGTAGGCGAAGTGGCCTGGAAAGGCCTGCCGCAGAAGGTAAAAGCCCGGGAGTCGAAACTTCGTTCCCTCCTGAGTGGATCCTGAGTACGGCCGGACACGTGAAATCCGGTCGGAATCCGGGAGGACCATCTCCCAAGGCTAAATACTCCCTAGTGACCGATAGTGAACCAGTACCGTGAGGGAAAGGTGAAAAGCACCCCGGAAGGGGAGTGAAATAGATCCTGAAACCGTGTGCCTACAAGTAGTCAGAGCCCGTTCATGGGTGATGGCGTGCCTTTTGTAGAATGAACCGGCGAGTTACGGTCCCATGCAAGGTTAAGCCGAAGAGGCGGAGCCGCAGCGAAAGCGAGTCTGAATAGGGCGAATGAGTATGTGGCCGTAGACCCGAAACCAGGTGATCTACCCATGTCCAGGTTGAAGTCCAGGTAACACTGGATGGAGGACCGAACCCACGTACGTTGAAAAGTGCGGGGATGAGGTGTGGGTAGCGGTGAAATTCCAATCGAACCTGGAGATAGCTGGTTCTCTCCGAAATAGCTTTAGGGCTAGCCTCACGTTGTAAGAGTCGTGGAGGTAGAGCACTGTTTGGACTAGGGGCCCCCATCGGGTTACCGAATTCAGACAAACTCCGAATGCCAAAGACTTATCCGTGGGAGTCAGACTGCGAGTGATAAGATCCGTAGTCAAGAGGGAAACAGCCCAGACCACCAGCTAAGGTCCCAAAGTATACGTTAAGTGGAAAAGGATGTGGAGTTGCTTAGACAACCAGGATGTTGGCTTAGAAGCAGCCACCATTTAAAGAGTGCGTAATAGCTCACTGGTCGAGTGACTCTGCGCCGAAAATGTACCGGGGCTAAACGTATCACCGAAGCTGTGGATTGACATCGTCGATGTCCGTGGTAGGAGAGCGTACCAAGGGCGTTGAAGCCGGACCGGACGGACCTGGGGCGCGCTTGGAAGTGAGACTGCCGGTATGAGTAGCGATAGATGGGTGAGAATCCCATCCACCGAATGCCTAAGGTTTCCTGAGGAAGGCTCGTCCGCTCAGGGTTAGTCGGGACCTAAGCCGAGGCCGAAAGGCGTAGGCGATGGACAACAGGTTGATATTCCTGTACCACCTCTTCATCGTTTGAGCAATGGGGGGACGCAGGAGGATAGGGTAAGCGCACTGTCGGATATGTGCGTCTAAGCAGTTAGGCTGGAAAGCAGGCAAATCCGCTTTCCGTGAAGGCTGAGCTGTGACAGCGAGGGAAATTTAGTACCGAAGTTCCTGATTCCACACTGCCAAGAAAAGCCTCTAGCGAGATGAAAGGTGCCCGTACCGCAAACCGACACAGGTAGGCGAGGAGAGAATCCTAAGGTGAGCGAGAGAACTCTCGTTAAGGAACTCGGCAAAATGACCCCGTAACTTCGGGAGAAGGGGTGCTCTTTAGGGTTCATAGCCCTGAAGAGCCGCAGTGAATAGGCCCAGGCGACTGTTTAGCAAAAACACAGGTCTCTGCGAAGCCGCAAGGCGAAGTATAGGGGCTGACGCCTGCCCGGTGCTGGAAGGTTAAGAGGAGGGGTTAGCGCAAGCGAAGCTCTGAATCGAAGCCCCAGTAAACGGCGGCCGTAACTATAACGGTCCTAAGGTAGCGAAATTCCTTGTCGGGTAAGTTCCGACCCGCACGAAAGGCGTAACGATCTGGGCACTGTCTCAACGAGAGACTCGGTGAAATTATAGTACCTGTGAAGATGCAGGTTACCCGCGACAGGACGGAAAGACCCCGTGGAGCTTTACTGCAGCCTGATATTGAATTTTGGTACAGCTTGTACAGGATAGGTAGGAGCCTGTGAAGCCGGAGCGCCAGCTTCGGTGGAGGCGTCGGTGGGATACTACCCTGGCTGTATTGAAATTCTAACCCGCACCCATGATCTGGGTGGGAGACAGTGTCAGGCGGGCAGTTTGACTGGGGCGGTCGCCTCCTAAAATGTAACGGAGGCGCCCAAAGGTTCCCTCAGAATGGTTGGAAATCATTCGCAGAGTGTAAAGGCACAAGGGAGCTTGACTGCGAGACCTACAAGTCGAGCAGGGACGAAAGTCGGGCTTAGTGATCCGGTGGTTCCGCATGGAAGGGCCATCGCTCAACGGATAAAAGCTACCCCGGGGATAACAGGCTTATCTCCCCCAAGAGTCCACATCGACGGGGAGGTTTGGCACCTCGATGTCGGCTCATCGCATCCTGGGGCTGTAGTCGGTCCCAAGGGTTGGGCTGTTCGCCCATTAAAGCGGTACGCGAGCTGGGTTCAGAACGNTATCTCCCCCAAGAGTCCACATCGACGGGGAGGTTTGGCACCTCGATGTCGGCTCATCGCATCCTGGGGCTGTAGTCGGTCCCAAGGGTTGGGCTGTTCGCCCATTAAAGCGGTACGCGAGCTGGGTTCAGAACGTCGTGAGACAGTTCGGTCCCTATCCGTCGTGGGCGCAGGAAATTTGAGAGGAGCTGTCCTTAGTACGAGAGGACCGGGATGGACGCACCGCTGGTGTACCAGTTGTCTTGCCAAAGGCATCGCTGGGTAGCTATGTGCGGACGGGATAAGTGCTGAAAGCATCTAAGCATGAAGCCCCCCTCAAGATGAGATTTCCCATTCGTAAGAAGTAAGATCCCTGAAAGATGATCAGGTTGATAGGTCAGAGGTGGAAGCACGGCGACGTGTGGAGCTGACTGATACTAATCGATCGAGGACTTAACCAA
>NZ_JAVFKJ010000030.1:0-2193 GCF_032667185.1 Neobacillus sp. YIM B06451
GGGCAGGTTAGTTTAATAATAAAGCTATATAAAACTCCCTTTTCAAATGAAAAGGGAGCCATTTTTTTAAGTAAACTGCCTTTCAATTAGGTCTGAAGAAATCGGTTTAAGTTTCAATTCCCGCGACCAAATTGATAATTGCCCTATATGATGTATTTCATGAGTGATGAGGTGACGGATAATCTTACCCCAAGTAAATGAATAAGTTGTGTCTCCCTTTCCATTTATTTGTAATTCTTTGTTTTCATAGTCACTAGTCAAATTATGAAGGAAATTTTCTGTTACTGTTTTTGTAAATATAGAGTACCTAATAACATCATCCAAAGTGGATATAGAATCCCTTTCTGAATAGTGTTGTGGTTCATCAAGCATGTAATTAATCCATAAAAGTTCACAGTCTATGATATGGGTAAGGTTTTTCAGGATGCTTCCTATACCGCCAACTCTTTCTGCTTTAAATTCTTCTAATGGCAGGGATTCACACCATTTAAACCAGTCCTCCCTCACCTGCCAATTATATAAAAACATATCTAACAAAATGGCCGCCTCCTAATTAATATATCAATTATTTTAACAATAAATTTACTAAACTTGGTATAATTTGCTAAGCTGTTTTTAAATAAAAAAATTAAGGGGTTTATAAATGAGCGGTTATAAAATCGTATTTTTCGATGTTGATGGAACTATTACAAACCATATTGATGGAAGTATTCCGTTCTCTACTATTGAAGCTATAAAAAAATTGAAAAGCAAAGGAATAAAGGTTGTCGCTGCAACAGGAAGACCATTATCAATGTGTAAGGAAGTATACGAATTAGGCATAGAAACCTTTATTACAGCAAATGGCGGCTACGTGAAACACGGGGAAACAGTAATTCACAAAGTACCAATGAATAAAAGGGTCATTAAAGAAGTCATGGAATTCGCTCAGTTAGAGAATAATGGTCTGTCTTTCTATACTGAAGAATTCAGTATGAATGGTGTAACACAAAATGAAATTTTAACCGCGTTAAAGGAAACTTTGTTTCTCAATGATTATCCTGATACTATCAGTTCGATTCATGAACAAGAGGTATTTTTATTGTGTTTGTTTGCAAATGATGGAACTGTTGAGAAGTACATTCAAAAATTCCCTCAACTAACATTTAAAAGGTGGCATCCATATGTATTGAATGTTTTGCAGGAGGATGTGTCAAAGTCTCTGGCTATCCTGAAAACCCTAGAATTCTTTGGGATTGATAAATCGGAGGCAATTGCTTTCGGTGATGGGGAAAANATGATGGAACTGTTGAGAAGTACATCCAAAAATTCCCTCAACTAACATTTAAAAGGTGGCATCCATATGTATTGAATGTTTTGCAGGAGGATGTGTCAAAGTCTCTGGCTATCCTGAAAACCCTAGAATTCTTTGGGATTGATAAATCGGAGGCAATTGCTTTCGGTGATGGGGAAAATGATATTGATATGCTGGAATTTGTTGGCCTGGGTATTGCAATGGGGAATGGGAATGAAAAGTTGAAAAACGTTGCAGATTTTATTACGAAGAAATCTAGTGAAGATGGTATTCATTATGCGTTAAAAGAGTACGGAATAATTTGAAATAACTAATTGATTTAGTTAGTGATTATGCATGCAAGAAGTTACTTATCTTTTGGAACAATCGAAGGATTCGGTTCAAAAAGGATTCTTTATTTTTAGCTCGAATTTAACAATGACGTATGCTTTAGAGCGGATTTATTAGGGGGATGAGGATGAATAGATTATTTCTTTTGATGATTATTTGCAGTATTACAATAATTACAGGTTGTAAAAATAGCGAAGGGGTTGTTAGTCAACTAAAAGAAGAAAAAGAAAAACTAACATTGAGCCTAAGTGAGAGTGAAAAGACCAGAGATGAACTAAATAAAAGAATTGCAGACTTGGAAAAACAGCTTGAGACTAATAAAAAGGAAAAAGAATTGTTTAGTACTATTAGTAACTTATCAAAAGATTTTGTGAAAGCCCATACTTCAGGTGATAAGGAAAAAATCCAATCACTCGTTTCAGATGACCTTTTCATTGAAGAAAAGGAGAATAAGCTTTATATCAATAATAACGCTAATGATCAATGGTTGTTGTATCCCTTCAGTGGTAAGCAATTGGATGATTGGGTAATTCAGGGATTCCAATATAATAGTGATAGTGATACTTATT
>NZ_JAVFKJ010000031.1:0-2101 GCF_032667185.1 Neobacillus sp. YIM B06451
AAACGTCGAACTGTTCAACGTCCTGATTCCTTGGGGTGAATTCCTTGTCGGCCTTGGCTTGATTCTCGGATGCCTCACTTCTGCGGCAATGTTCTTCGGCCTTGTAATGAACTTCAGCTTTATGCTTGCAGGCACAGTAAGCCACAACCCAACTGACGTCCTGATGGGCTTCATCATCCTTGTCGCTGGCGCCAACGCAGGAAAATACGGCCTTGACCGCTATGTGCTTCCTTTCATCAACAAGACTGTTTTCAAAAAAGAAGCCGGGCTTCAAGAGTAGGCTGATACTAAAATAATGAAGAAAAGGCTCTTCCATCCGGAAGGCCTTTTTTATTTACTCTGCGGGCTCCGCCAGTCTAAACCACCACGGACTCATGCTTTTTCTTAGTTTCCGCTCGAGTCCGGCGGCTTCCGATCTACTTTTCCATCCAGCAAATCCTTTAACGTCGTGCTGTCGAGCAATTCTGCAACCGTATCTCTGACGAGCGCCCACAAAGGTTTCAGCAGGCAGCCTTCTTCCAGCGGGCAGCTTTCGTACGATGTGATGCTGACACACCCCATTGGCGCCAGCGGCCCTTCCAGGTTGCGGATGACGTGGCCAATCACAATTTCACTCGGCTTTTTGCTCAGTTTGTATCCTCCATTAACCCCTCTTTTACTTTGGACGTACCCATTTCGTTTCAGCTGCAAAAGGAGTTGCTCCAAATAATTGATTGGTACAAGTGTCTTATCGGAAATTTCCCCGATCGGAACGAGTTTATGATCATTTCCCCCTAAACAGATGAGTGCCCGCAGCGCATATTCCCCTCTGCTTGACAGCTTCATTGCGGCACGCTCCTTCTGGGCATTCGGACTATTTTTCCCAATTGGTTAGAACCATCAATTTTGTCCGTACATACAGTAGGTTACAAACCTGATTAGATTAGTCGACAATTAGAGAATGCCCTTTTTCATAAGTCTATTCAGGACATTTTTAAAAAGGAGAGATTTTTTTGAGGAGGCTAATTGTTCTGGCTCTGATTGGATTGGCCGCCCAACTTGTGGACGGTTCACTTGGCATGGCTTATGGAGTAACTTCGACCTCATTGCTCCTGATGTTCGGGATTGCCCCTGCTGTCGCGTCAGCATCCGTTCATATGGCGGAAGTCGTTACAACCGCTGCTTCGGGCGTTTCGCATATACGCTTTGGCAATGTTGATAAGCAGGTTGTTTACCGGCTGATCATCCCGGGTTCCATTGGCGCATTCATTGGCGCCTGCTTTCTGGGAAGCATACCCGGCCATCTCATTAAGCCGTATATCTCTGTTTTTTTACTTATGCTTGGCGTGTTTGTCCTTTACCGTTTCCTGTTTAAATTCAATCCCTCGAAAAAACCTGCCAAAGGCAAGTTCGGGAAGAAATTCTTCATTCCGCTTGGTTTCATCGCGGGCTTTTTTGACGCGACAGGCGGTGGGGGCTGGGGCCCGATTGCCACGCCAGTCCTGCTTACAAGCAATCGGATGGAGCCGAGGAAAGTTATCGGGTCGGTCGATACAAGCGAATTCGCCATTGCGGTATCCTCTACACTTGGATTTCTTTTGACATTGGGATGGTCAACGATCAATGTCCAGTGGGTGCTTGCCTTGATGATTGGCGGAATCATCGCAGCTCCTATTGCCGCCTGGCTTGTTAAAATCATTCCCACCAATCTGCTCGGGACTCTCGTTGGCGGCATCATTATCCTCACGAACATACGGACATTGTTCGGTGCTTTGGATGTTTCGCAGTCAATTGCACAGTATACGTATTTTGGGCTCATCATCCTCTGGGCCGCCTCGGTCATTGCTGTGATTTATAAAATAAGGAAGGTTGCTGTTGAGGTTTAGGGATTAAAAGTAGATGCCCCATCAAATTTGATTGAAAGTAAAAAGCTGCATAAGGCGGGCGTAAATTGCTGCCTGCATTCGGTTAAAAAGGCTCCTTTCCCGCTTCCTAACCATCAATCGTGACCATTGTCACACCTTCGTCAAGAACCTTTGTCTAATTGTTGAATAAACTGGAAAACCCCTACCGATAGGTTAAAAATCCGATTATGATAACAGTGTAAACAACATAATTAAAT
>NZ_JAVFKJ010000032.1:0-1495 GCF_032667185.1 Neobacillus sp. YIM B06451
AGTCAAGTCCATATTTTTGTGTAAAAGTGTTAAGCACGATTTCAACCGAATTAAAAGATACTGAATACGTGAACAAAACCGTTTCGATTTTACATTGAGAGGCGGGCATGGTAGCCTGGAGGGCCAGCCAGGTCCTTAAGGATCTGGCTTCCTGGCTGAAAAGTCATGCCCGCTGGAGGCTCAATGTCAAATCGAAATGAGGCCTAACTGTTTCCAGGGGCGAGCTATTTTTTCATAGATAGGTATAAGCTTCTCTTTTTTGACCACTCCTCATCCATGTCCATCAATACAGCGCCAATGAGCCTGGCAGCCGACTGGTCATTGGGGAAGATTTGAATAACCTTCTCCCTCCTTCGGATTTCACGGTTAAGGCGTTCAAGCATATTGGTGGTGCGGATTTTGACATGATGGCCAACCGGCTGTGAATGAAACTGGATGGCATCTTCGAAGCCGGCATCAAGTTTTTCAACTGACTTCCCGTACCCTTTGGCGTTCTGGTACTTTTCGATAAAACGCGCTTTCAGCTCCCTGGCAACGTCGAGATCGGAATTCTGAAACATGTCCCGGAGTTCTGCGCGGGCTTCTTCCGAACCTTTTTTCGGAAGGGACTCAACGATGTTGCGCAGGAAGTGGACAGTACACCTCTGCCATGAAGTCCCGACAAAGTTTTCCCTGATTGCAGAGACAAGCCCGCCATGGGCGTCGGAAATAACAAGCTTTGGGGACTGAAGGCCACGCGATTTCAGATAGTCAAAGAAAGAACCCCAGCTTTCAGTGGATTCGGTATGGTTTATTTTCAGGCCAAGGATTTCCCGCTGTCCCTTTTCGTTGACCCCGCAGGCAACATGGACGCTCTTTGAAACTACCCTATTGTTCTCACGAACTTTGATGTACATGGCGTCCACATAGACATAGGGATAGTAATGAGCATTCAGGGGACGGTTTCTCCAGGCATTGATTTCGGGATCGAGTTCCTTAACCAGGTTTGAGACCAGGGATTTGGACACACTTGTCCCGCATAGCTCCTCCACAATCTTTGTCACCTTGCGTGTGGAGACACCGTTGACCACCATCTCGATCATGGACAGGATGAGCGACTGTTCGCATCTCTTGTATTTTCGAAAAATAGTTGTAGAGAACTCGCCATCTCGTGTGCGAGGGACTTTAAGCGTGAGAGAGCCAACACCTGTGAGAAGTTCACGCTCGTAGAACCCGTTTCGGTGGCCCCGGCGTTCTTCAGTCCTTTCATGAGGAAGGGCATTGATATACTCATCCCGCTCCTTATTCATCAGGGAATTGAGGAGCAGGGCAAGGGAAGCTTTTACAGGTGATTCCAGGGAACTGCTTTCGACTTTCGCTTTGAGATCATCCAGGTTTATAGTAATATTAATTTGGGTCATCTTCATACCTCCGTAAAGTGGTTTCTTGGTCGAAAACATTTTAACACGGATCATGAAGATGACCTTTTTTTTTACACAATTATATGGACTTTATC
>NZ_JAVFKJ010000033.1:0-1303 GCF_032667185.1 Neobacillus sp. YIM B06451
TGAGATGATCCCCCTATAGTAGACAGAAAAAAGAAAGCACTTTAATCTGTCTACTATGGAGGGGATTTTTCTATGGGGAAAACTAGAGAGACATACGATATTCAGTTTAAAAAAAGAGCTGTTGATCTTTATCTTAAAGAAGGCATGGGTTATAAAACGGTCGCACGGGAAATGGGCATTCACCACTCAGTTGTTAGACGCTGGGTTAACCACTTCGAGGCTGAAGGCATGGAGGGGTTGGAGGAAAAGCGAGGAAAATCAAGAGGACCTGGTAAGGGCAGGCCTAGAACCCGTCCTGAAGATCCTAATGAAAAGATCAAACGCTTGGAAGCGGAGAATGAAATGCTAAAAAAGCTCTTAAAAATGTAAAAGGGGGAATGGATGAAGTTCCAACACCGAAAAAGTATGAAGTTATCAGAGAAATGTCCAAGGGAAGATATTCGATAGAGTTGTTGTGTGAGTTAGCCGAAGTATCAAGAGGCGGCTATTACAAATGGATAAAGCGACAGGAGACACCTAGTGCAAAGCGGCTAGAGGATGAAAAAATCAAGGAAAAAATTATGGAGTGCCATAAGAAATATAAAGGGATTTACGGATATCGACGAATCCAGACTTGGCTAAAGAAGACCTACGGACTTCACATCAATCACAAACGCATACAGCGGCTCATGAACGAAATGGGTATCCAGGCAGTCATCCGTAAGAAGAAGCCGTATTACGGAAAGAAGGAAGCATATGTGGTCTCAGACAATCATCTAAACAGAGATTTTATCGCGTCGGGACCGAACGAAAAATGGGTAACGGATATTACTTATTTGATTTTTAACGGCCAAAAACTCTATCTGTCCGCCATAAAAGACTTATATAACAATGAAATTGTTGCCTACCATGTAAGCCGAAGGAATGACATGAAACTAGTGGCTGATACCTTAAAAAAGGCAAAGAAAAAACGGAATGTAAAAGGAGTCCTCCTGCATAGCGATCAGGGGTTCCAGTATACATCCCGCCAATATAACAACCTACTTAAAAAATATCAAATAACAGCAAGCATGTCCAGGAAGGGTAACTGTTGGGACAATGCCTGCATGGAGAATTTTTTTAGTCACTTCAAAAGCGAGTGTTTTAACTTATATTCATTCAGAACAGCTGAAGAAGTAAAGGACGCAGTAAATAAATACATTAGATTCTACAACCATCAACGTTTCCAAAAGAAATTGAACAACCTGAGTCCATATCATTTCAGGACTCAGGCTGCATAAATTTTTGCTTTCTTATTAGTGTCTACTTGACAGGGGTCACTTCA
>NZ_JAVFKJ010000034.1:0-1225 GCF_032667185.1 Neobacillus sp. YIM B06451
AATAAGTATCACTATCACTATTATATTGGAATCCCTGAATTACCCAATCATCCAATTGCTTACCACTGAAGGGATACAACAACCATTGATCATTAGCGTTATTATTGATATAAAGCTTATTCTCCTTTTCTTCAATGAAAAGGTCATCTGAAACGAGTGATTGGATTTTTTCCTTATCACCTGAAGTATGGGCTTTCACAAAATCTTTTGATAAGTTACTAATAGTACTAAACAATTCTTTTTCCTTTTTATTAGTCTCAAGCTGTTTTTCCAAGTCTGCAATTCTTTTATTTAGTTCATCTCTGGTCTTTTCACTCTCACTTAGGCTCAATGTTAGTTTTTCTTTTTCTTCTTTTAGTTGACTAACAACCCCTTCGCTATTTTTACAACCTGTAATTATTGTAATACTGCAAATAATCATCAAAAGAAATAATCTATTCATCCTCATCCCCCTAATAAATCCGCTCTAAAGCATACGTCATTGTTAAATTCGAGCTAAAAATAAAGAATCCTTTTTGAACCGAATCCTTCGATTGTTCCAAAAGATAAGTAACTTCTTGCATGCATAATCACTAACTAAATCAATTAGTTATTTCAAATTATTCCGTACTCTTTTAACGCATAATGAATACCATCTTCACTAGATTTCTTCGTAATAAAATCTGCAACGTTTTTCAACTTTTCATTCCCATTCCCCATTGCAATACCCAGGCCAACAAATTCCAGCATATCAATATCATTTTCCCCATCACCGAAAGCAATTGCCTCCGATTTATCAATCCCAAAGAATTCTAGGGTTTTCAGGATAGCCAGAGACTTTGACACATCCTCCTGCAAAACATTCAATACATATGGATGCCACCTTTTAAATGTTAGTTGAGGGAATTTTTGGATGTACTTCTCAACAGTTCCATCATTTGCAAACAAACACAATAAAAATACCTCTTGTTCATGAATCGAACNTTCTAGGGTTTTCAGGATAGCCAGAGACTTTGACACATCCTCCTGCAAAACATTCAATACATATGGATGCCACCTTTTAAATGTTAGTTGAGGGAATTTTTGGATGTACTTCTCAACAGTTCCATCATTTGCAAACAAACACAATAAAAATACCTCTTGTTCATGAATCGAACCCTTAGTAACAGGATAATCATTGAGAAACAAAGTTTCCTTTAACGCGGTTAAAATTTCATTTTGTGTTACACCATTCATACTGAATTCT
>NZ_JAVFKJ010000035.1:0-1053 GCF_032667185.1 Neobacillus sp. YIM B06451
ACGGAGTCAAAGTCCGTTGCCTTACCGCTTGGCTATAGCCCAATAATGATATTGTCACCAAAATAGGAATCCCCATACAACCTAAAAAGAACATACATAGTATTGCTCTTTTTGTTTGGACCTATTCAGGAAATGGTGGTGGGGGACGGATTCGAACCGCCGAACCCTGAGGGAGCGGATTTACAGTCCGCCGCGTTTAGCCACTTCGCTACCCCACCAAAAGATGGTGCCGGCTAGAGGACTTGAACCCCCAACCTACTGATTACAAGTCAGTTGCTCTACCAATTGAGCTAAACCGGCATAATTAATGATATTAAATGAATGGTGGAGGATGACGGGATCGAACCGCCGACCCTCTGCTTGTAAGGCAGATGCTCTCCCAGCTGAGCTAATCCTCCAAATAAATGGTGACCCCTACGGGATTCGAACCCGTGTTACCGCCGTGAAAGGGCGGTGTCTTAACCGCTTGACCAAGGGGCCTTCATAAAAATAAGCTTCCAAGCGGGCTCGAACCGCTGACCTCTTCCTTACCATGGAAGTGCTCTACCTACTGAGCTATGGAAGCATTATTCTAAAATTTATAAGTAATGGCTCCGCAGGTAGGACTCGAACCTACGACCGATCGGTTAACAGCCGATTGCTCTACCACTGAGCTACTGCGGAATATTTAGTATATCCATACTCTTATAAAGCATCTGTGTCCCCGCCTCAGTAAGCTCCACAAGAAGCGACTCGGCGTGTACAACTCGCAGCTTATTCATGGTAGGAATGCTCGTCTCTACCACTGAGCTACTGCGGAATAATAAAAATTCCATTTTAACCTAATATTCAAAGCCCGGCAGCGTNTTTAGTATATCCATACTCTTATAAAGCATCTGTGTCCCCGCCTCAGTAAGCTCCACAAGAAGCGACTCGGCGTGTACAACTCGCAGCTTATTCATGGTAGGAATGCTCGTCTCTACCACTGAGCTACTGCGGAATAATAAAAATTCCATTTTAACCTAATATTCAAAGCCCGGCAGCGTCCTACTCTCACAGGGGCAAGGCCCCAAC
>NZ_JAVFKJ010000036.1:0-804 GCF_032667185.1 Neobacillus sp. YIM B06451
AACTTTAGCGGCGGACGGGTGAGTAACACGTGGGCAACCTGCCTGTAAGACTGGGATAACTTCGGGAAACCGGAGCTAATACCGGATAATCCTTTCCAACACATGTTGGGAAGCTGAAAGACGGTTTCGGCTGTCACTTACAGATGGGCCCGCGGCGCATTAGCTAGTTGGTGGGGTAATGGCCCACCAAGGCGACGATGCGTAGCCGACCTGAGAGGGTGATCGGCCACACTGGGACTGAGACACGGCCCAGACTCCTACGGGAGGCAGCAGTAGGGAATCTTCCGCAATGGACGAAAGTCTGACGGAGCAACGCCGCGTGAGCGAAGAAGGCCTTCGGGTCGTAAAGCTCTGTTGTCAGGGAAGAACAAGTACCGGAGTAACTGCCGGTACCTTGACGGTACCTGACCAGAAAGCCACGGCTAACTACGTGCCAGCAGCCGCGGTAATACGTAGGTGGCAAGCGTTGTCCGGAATTATTGGGCGTAAAGCGCGCGCAGGCGGCCTCTTAAGTCTGATGTGAAAGCCCACGGCTCAACCGTGGAGGGTCATTGGAAACTGGGGGGCTTGAGTGCAGAAGAGGAGAGCGGAATTCCACGTGTAGCGGTGAAATGCGTAGAGATGTGGAGGAACACCAGTGGCGAAGGCGGCTCTCTGGTCTGTAACTGACGCTGAGGCGCGAAAGCGTGGGGAGCGAACAGGATTAGATACCCTGGTAGTCCACGCCGTAAACGATGAGTGCTAAGTGTTAGAGGGTTTCCGCCCTTTAGTGCTGCAGCAAACGCATTAAGCACTCCGCCTGGG
>NZ_JAVFKJ010000037.1:0-677 GCF_032667185.1 Neobacillus sp. YIM B06451
CCTGTTTTCACAGAAGTGGATGCTGTCCAACGCGCCCTTCTTTTTGCAAAAGAAACTGGCTGTAAATTGCATTTAGTTCACATTAGTACTTCCGAGGCGATTCAAGCTATTTTAAAAGCCCGTGAAGAAGGTGTAGATGTAACAGTTGAATCATGCCCACACTATTTTGCCTTTACTGCCGAGCAAGTAGATGAGATTGGCCCTAGGGCAAAATGCCAGCCTCCAATTAGAAAAGCAGAGGATCAAGCAAAATTATGGGACGAGCTTCTGAACGGGAATATTGACTGGCTAACTTCCGACCATTCGCCTTGTACTGAGGACTTGAAGCAAGGAAACCTTTGGGAAGCATGGGGCGGAATCAGCGGAGCTCAGAACAACGTCGACCTCATGTTTGATTTGGCTGTGAAACAACGCGGCCTGGCTGTCAATAAGTTCGTTGATTTGATTGCAACACATCCAGCTGAGCGCTTTAACCTGCCTCATAAAGGCGAAATAGCCGTTTCAAAGGACGCGGATATTATTTTGGTGGATCCTAACCAATCTTATACTGTGAAAAGGGAAGATCTATACTATAAAAATAAACACAGTGCATATGAAGGCAGGAAGATTGACTGCCGTGTGACGAAAACAATCGTGCGCGGGAATGTCGTTTTCGATTTGGAAAAAGGCATTGTTGG
>NZ_JAVFKJ010000038.1:0-595 GCF_032667185.1 Neobacillus sp. YIM B06451
ATGCTGATACAACCTTTTCGAAAACAAATTAACGTGTACCATCCAATTATTCACCATTCCAAATTCCGATAGACGAAGCTACAGAGCATTCCTTTCAATCCAGCCCGGCTTTTGTTAACAAACTGCCATCCGGGGCGAAGGGTAACCAACTGAATCGGGTGCTCGCTCCGCAGGACGGAGGGGGGAATATCGGGAATACTGATAAACCGCATTCGTTTGCTGATAAAGTGGTTGCGTTTACTGATAAACTCATCGCTAATACTGATAAACGTGTGTTATTTGCTGATAGACAGCCCGTAAATGCTGATACAACCTTTTCGAAAACAAATACCGTGTCCCACCCGCTTATTCGCAACCCCAAATTCCAATAGACGAGGCTACAGAGCATTCCTTTTAATCCAGCCTAGCTTTTGTTAACAAACTGCCATCCAAGGCGAAGGAGTGGCCGGCCGATTCGGGTGCCGGCTCCGCAGGGCGGAGGGGTAAATACCGGGAATACTGATAAACTACCTTCGTTTGCTGATAAAGTGGTTACGTTTACTGATAAACGAGTTGCGTTTACCGATAAACGTGTGTTATTTGCTGATAAACAGCC
>NZ_JAVFKJ010000039.1:0-572 GCF_032667185.1 Neobacillus sp. YIM B06451
GACGCCGGTTGCGAAACTTTAGGTGCATGCCGAGTTGGTAACAGAACTCGTAAATCCACTGTTGCAACTACTTATAGTTGCCAATGACGAAAACTACGGCCAGGAATTCGCTCTCGCTGCGTAAGCAGCCTTAGCCCTGAGCTTCTGGTACCTTCGGGTCCAGCAATCACCAGGGGATGTCTGTAAACCCAAAG
The DNA here is from genome assembly GCF_032667185.1 of Neobacillus sp. YIM B06451. Taxonomy (NCBI): domain Bacteria; kingdom Bacillati; phylum Bacillota; class Bacilli; order Caryophanales; family Bacillaceae; genus Neobacillus; species Neobacillus sp. YIM B06451. The sequence goes on from NZ_JAVFKJ010000039.1 coordinate 195, forward strand.
TGATTGTCATATAGAACAGAATCGCCGTGCAGTACGTTGTGGACGAAGCGGCTAAAACTTACACAACTCGCCCAAAGCACCCTGCCCGTCGGGTCGCTGAGGGTTAACTTAATAGACACGGCTACGCATGTAGTACCGACAGCGGAGNTCTCGCTGCGTAAGCAGCCTTAGCCCTGAGCTTCTGGTACCTTCGGGTCCAGCAATCACCAGGGGATGTCTGTAAACCCAAAGTGATTGTCATATAGAACAGAATCGCCGTGCAGTACGTTGTGGACGAAGCGGCTAAAACTTACACAACTCGCCCAAAGCACCCTGCCCGTCGGGTCGCTGAGGGTTAACTTAATAGACACGGCTACGCATGTAGTACCGACAGCGGAG
>NZ_JAVFKJ010000040.1:0-435 GCF_032667185.1 Neobacillus sp. YIM B06451
ATAAAAAAGAAATACTAAGTGCTTCTGATGTTACATATGCAGTAAAGCATGAGAAACTATATCAACAAATTAAAGAAGAAAAGAACCTGAAAGGAATTCCCTATAACGCAGATTGGGATGTAATGTTTAACTCTGAAAAACGACAGGAACTAATAAAGGCATCGGATGATGCTGAAGAAATCATGATAAATCAAAACATCTTTGAAAGTTATCATCTCTCTATTCACCCTTAATGGATTATGGTTCATTGTCTATCGATGAAGCGATGAATTCTGAGAATATTATTATTAAGGCATATTCAATGTTTGATAGAAGGTTAGGTAAAAGAAGATTAGAAAAATTGGAATTTACCAAAGAAACCCATCCGTTGATTATGGACTTTTACAAAATAAGATGTGATGTTGAAGGAATAACACTTAATGGATAAGTTTTTTT
>NZ_JAVFKJ010000041.1:0-400 GCF_032667185.1 Neobacillus sp. YIM B06451
GGGTTATGAGCCCGACGAGCTACCGGACTGCTCCACCCCGCGACGGTAAAAAATATAAACCTATGGTGGAGGATGACGGGATCGAACCGCCGACCCTCTGCTTGTAAGGCAGATGCTCTCCCAGCTGAGCTAATCCTCCAAATAAATGGTGACCCCTACGGGATTCGAACCCGTGTTACCGCCGTGAAAGGGCGGTGTCTTAACCGCTTGACCAAGGGGCCATTATTAAAATATGTATGGCGGAGAGCAAGGGATTTGAACCCTTGATACGCGGTTAGCGTATACACGATTTCCAATCGTGCTCCTTCGGCCACTCGGACAGCTCTCCATTTGTTGGCTCCGCAGGTAGGACTCGAACCTACGACCGATCGGTTAACAGCCGATTGCTCTACCACTGAGC
>NZ_JAVFKJ010000042.1:0-370 GCF_032667185.1 Neobacillus sp. YIM B06451
TAATAATGCGGGTGAAGGGAGTCGAACCCCCACGCCTCGCGGCGCTAGATCCTAAGTCTAGTGCGTCTGCCAATTCCGCCACACCCGCATATGAAAATGGTGAGCCATGAAGGACTCGAACCTTCGACCCTCTGATTAAAAGTCAGATGCTCTACCAACTGAGCTAATGGCTCGTACAGGGAATGCTCCCTAAATATATGTTAACGTCAGTCAGATGCTACGCAGAACTTTCGTTCTACTCCGCAACTCGCGGCTTATTCATGAAGCTTTGCTCGTTGCTCTACCGACTGAGCTAATGGCTCAAAAATGGTGCCGGCTAGAGGACTTGAACCCCCAACCTACTGATTACAAGTCAGTTGCTCTACCAATT
>NZ_JAVFKJ010000043.1:0-364 GCF_032667185.1 Neobacillus sp. YIM B06451
ATAATCATCGACATTTGTGAAATCTCCAGGGATATCGCTTGTGATGTCAGACATGAAGCACTTAAACGCCAGAACCCCTGCATCAGCCAATTCTTCCAGCTTGTCCAGATTTTCTGGTACGAGACCGCCATAGAAAGCATAATCAACATAGTTTTGTGTTTTTGCCGCTTCAAGCTTCAAATTCAATGCCTCTTTATTGATTGTTGCCGGGAGAGCATTCAATGGCATTTCCACATAACTCGTCGTACCGCCGGCCGCCAAAGCCTTCGATCCAGTTTCAAAGCCTTCCCATTCTGTCCGGCCTGGTTCACTTATATGAACATGTGTGTCGATCATTCCTGGCATGACATATTGCCCATTCGCA
>NZ_JAVFKJ010000044.1:0-330 GCF_032667185.1 Neobacillus sp. YIM B06451
CCTTAACACAGAAAATTTGAAGGAATACCTTAATAATTCAGCGGCGGCCCTAAAGCCATCCAGTATGGCACACAGGATACGTTTTATGAAATCGCTATTCCGTTGGTGCCACGAAGAAGGTCATATACAACATAACCCTGCTTCAAAGATAAAGGAACCTAAAGTCGGAAAACGCATACCGAAGTTCTTAACTGAAAAAGAAATCGAACTTCTGCGTGAAGCGTGTGTTAGCCCGATGGAAAAAGCCTTGTTTGAATTTATGTTCTCAACAGGATGCAGGATCGGGGAAATTGTTTCGCTTGAACGTAATTGCATTAATTGGTCCAATCG
>NZ_JAVFKJ010000045.1:0-305 GCF_032667185.1 Neobacillus sp. YIM B06451
CTACGTGCTTCCTTTCATCAACAAGACTGTTTTCAAAAAAGAAGCCCAGCTTCAAGAGTAGGTTAATTTAATATAATGAAGAAAGGCTCTTCCAACCGGAAGGGCCTCTTTTATTTACTCCGCCAGGCTCCTCCAGTTTAAACGGCGCTAACGCACTCACACGCTTTGCTTAGCTTAGTTTTACACGAGTCCTGCAGCATCGGATCTACTTTCATCCCCATACCAGAATAAAAACAGCCCCACTGTGATGTTTGTCACACCTTCGTCAAGAAGCTTTGTCTAATTGTTGAATAAACTGGAAACCC